>NZ_JBFTPA010000070.1:0-1102 GCF_056398245.1 Paenibacillus sp. 01T47 | reverse complement strand
ACCAGAAGTTCTCGCCAGACCTAAGCCAAATATAAGTGTACTGGTAAACGCAGTCGACGATATAAGAAACAGCGGGTTTCGGCGGGATGAATGCGGGAGGAGGTGACTGCGGCGGTTGTCTCATGGGTCCTATATTTCGCATTTGAACCATAACATCACTCCTAACGGAAGATATTCATGATATTACATGAAAGTGTATCTTATACTATGTAGATGAATAACCACTTGACTATACGCATGCCTAGTCATAACCATTTTGCACGGTCAACCGCTGCAATTTCTGTCCTGAAGCTTAAACTCCAGGGAATTGCTGTTATTATGTGTACGATTTCCATTTCACAGGGTACTTAAAAATTTCTCAAACTATTGGCTGAACTCTCCTGCCCGTTAGCTTAATTAGTGAGTTCAGTTTACAACTTTTATGTTTATCTTCTTCACCTTCTCCCTGCAATCTATCGGGAATGAGTTCAAGTTCTTGTCAAAATCTGGAATGGGATAAAGTTCTTATCATTTGTTTTTGAGAGGAACCTTATCCCACAAAATAAAAAAGCCACGATTTTCGCGGCATTAGAGTATTTGTAATTGCCTAAAGATTTAATTCCATCCAATAATCTGCTTCAATAAAACCAAACTTTTTATATACCGGACTACCTAATGTTGAAGCCCCGAGCCAAATTTTTGATACACCTGCGATTCTAGCTTCATCAACTAATTTATTTAACAAAGTCGTAGCTATCCCTTGTCCACGGTAATTTTCTTTCGTATACATATTCGTGATATAGCCCATTTTACCACTCTTACTTGTGAATGAAGGCGGGAAATCATAGAAGATAATTGCACCCGTAGCAATAGTTTCTTCATTGTCTTCAACGATCCATTCGATTAACGAACCATCACTCATCTTATTGTGAAAAAAAGAATTGAGTTCGCTATCAATATCTTGATTCGGTTCGATCCCTTCATCAACTAATTGCTTTTTTCTTAGATGAACCAATTGATGAATATCATTCATATTTGCTTTACGATAGTACATCTACTCACCGCCCCAACAAATGTATATATTGCTGAACGGAGTGTAGCATATTTCACAGTGGAAGTCACC
>NZ_JBFTPA010000069.1:0-1187 GCF_056398245.1 Paenibacillus sp. 01T47 | reverse complement strand
TTTTTTTAGTTTTCTCTGCGGTCGCTCGTTATTATAGAAATGCAAATATTCTTCAATTCTCCTTTGTGCCTCTTCTAAACTTCGGATATGATAAGGATAGAGTGCTTCCGCTTTTAAATGCGAAAAAAAGCTCTCCATAGAGGCATTGTCATAACAATTGCCTCGGCGGGACATGCTGATTCGGGCGCCAACCTTCAGCAGCATGTCTTGGTAATCGTAGGACGTGTACTGGAATCCTTGATCGCTGTGAACGATCAATCCAGTCACGTCTGTTTCCTTTTTAAACGCTTTCTCAAAGGTTTGAAGAACGAGTTGGTTATCATTACGAAGGCTCATATGAGAAGCAATGAGTTCTCCGTTATACAAATCCTTAATGGCAGATAAATATATCCATGTATCGACTACGCGGTATTGAGTGACATCCGTTACCCACTTTTGTTTAGRCTTATCCGCTTTAAACTCCCGCTGAAGCAGGTTTTCCGCAACGCGTGCTCCTACTGTGGTTTTATAGCTCTGACGTCGCTTCTGACGCATCTTAGAGCGAATCCCCATCTCTTGCATAAGCCTAAGAACTTTCTTGTGATTCACACGTTTTTCATGGTCCTGAAGYAAATGCATTTGAATCTGYCGATATCCATATACGCCATTSTACTTCGTATACACTCGTTTAATTAATGCCTTGAGATCTYCATCGCGATCTATAACTTTGCGCTTCAAGTAGGCGTAGTATCCGCTTCTGGAGACGCCAAACAATTTGCAGAGTTCAGTAAGAGGGTAGGATTCTGCTGCTGCTTCAATGACACKATATTTCGTTTTTGTACCTCCCGCATCCAGATTTCCAAACACTTTTTTAGCATCTGATTATCTCGTTTAAGCTTTTGAACGTATCTATCCTGATCGATGTATTCCTCACGACGTCCTCGCTGATCCAGTAGTCCATATTCACCGAGCTGTCTATATTTCCTCATCCAAATCTTCACACGATTCTTGTCATTAATATTTAGGTGATCCGCTATCTTTTGATACGACCATCCCTCTTCAACATGTAAGCGGATTGCCTCCACTTTCGTTGTATCTTCATAATGCTTAAACTTTTGCCCTTTAACCGCCACAAAAATACACCCCCTAGAATTTCATCGGAATAACCTAGGGGTTTTTCCAATGTCTATTCTAAGGGGTGCACTTCA
>NZ_JBFTPA010000068.1:0-1208 GCF_056398245.1 Paenibacillus sp. 01T47 | reverse complement strand
ATATCGTATTCATCAATCTATATTCATAAATTGGGTTAGGCAATATGAGTATCATGGTGAAAAAGCTTTTAATAAAGGCTATACATCATATTCCACGCAGGATAAACTAGACGTACTTAATCATATGAACGAACATGGGACGTCTGTTAGAGAAACGGCTGCGGTATWTAATATTTCGAGCCATAGTACCATTTTAAGCTGGCAAAGAAGCTTAGAATCACATGGAATAGACGCCCTACAATCAAAGAAAAAGGGGCGTCCTTCCATGAATAAGGATTCAAAAGAACWGAAGAATCAAAYGTTAGTAGAAGGGTCTGTAGAGGCTTTAAAAGCTGAGGTAGACCGTTTGCGTATGGAGAATGCTTATTTAAAAAAGTTGAATGCCTTAGTTCAAAACAAGGAAAAATCACCAAACAAGACAAAGCGCAAGTAGTCTATGAACTAAGGAATGATTTCTCGGTGAAAGCACTCCTACAGCTAGCAGGTATCCCTCGTAGCACCTATTATTACGTGGTAAAAACGTTCGGTAAGCCAGACAAAGATGCCRAGTTAAAAGACTTGATTCAAGCCATTTACAAGGAGCACCAGGGACGCTACGGCTACCGTCGAATTCGAGATGAGTTAGTGAATCGCGAACATCKAGTGAATCATAAGAAAGTKCAACGTTTGATGGATGTATTGGGATTAAAGAGTCTTGTACGTATGAAAAAATATCGTTCGTATAAAGGCATGATTGGTAAGATTGCACCTAACATTTTAGAACGTGACTTTCACTCTGAAAAACCGAATGAAAAGTGGGTCACGGATATAACAGAGTTTAAGCTATTTGGAGAAAAACTATATTTATCYCCCATGCTCGATCTATTTAACGGGGAAATTATTACGTATACGATCGGTTCAAGACCGGTCTATTCCCTTGTGTCCACGATGTTAGATCAAGCATTTAAGCGATTAAAAAATGAAGATAAACTCCTGATTCATTCTGACYAAGGCTGGCATTATCAAATGAAACCGTATCGGCATGCTCTTGGAGAACGTGGTATCAAGCAAAGCATGTCCCGCAAAGGCAACTGCTACGATAACGCCGTCATCGAGAGCTTTTTTGGCACAATGAAATCTGAATTTCTTTATTTAAATGAATTTGAAAGTATTGAACATTTTAAGCATGAGCTATCAAAATATATCGATTATTACAATCACAAGCGTAT
>NZ_JBFTPA010000067.1:0-1356 GCF_056398245.1 Paenibacillus sp. 01T47 | reverse complement strand
GGTCAAGTCCATATTTATGTGTAAAATCCCATCTACGTTGTCTGAGATTAGACTAACAGTTTTTTCTCCATTCATGGTAAGCAGTCATCTCCATGAATTTACGACTTGACTCCCAATGTGCTTCAATCTCCATGAGCACGGCGCCGATCATGCGTACGACGGCTTCACGGTTTGGAAAAATACGAATGACGCGTTCACGCCGACGAATCTCACCGTTCACACGTTCAATGCCATTTGAAGTGCGTAGACGAACGCGGTACTCCTCTGGATAGACAAGGATAGCGGTTGCATCGTCAAAGCCATTCTCGAGTGTATCCATAGCCTTTGGTGCTTTGTCCTGAAAAGCCTCTATCGTTTCTTTTAGACATTTCCTGGCGACGTCTACGTTCGGTGCTTCAAAGATAGAGCGAACCATCCCTTTGATGCTCGCCTGAAGTGACTTTGGTGAAGCATCAAGTATGTTTCGCATAAAATGTGTCTGGCATCGTTGCCACGTTACGCCTTGAAAATGTTGACGGATCGATTTTACTAAACCGCCATGAGTATCGCTGGTAATACAGTCCACACCATGCAGACCGCGCTCTTTTAATTGGTTAAAGAACTCGCTCCAGCTTGCTTCGGATTCTGTATCGCCTACTGCAAGCCCAAGAATCTCCCGATTGCCATCTGTGTTAACGCCATACCCAATGAAGACGCCTCTAGAACGTATCCGGCCGTCTTCACGCACTTTCACATACATGGCATCTACCGTAACAAAAGGATAAGCAACCTCGTGCAAAGAGCGATTGTTCCATCCATGAACAATGGGATCGAGTTGCTTGCACAGTTCACTGACCGTCGACTTGGAAAACTCCCTTCCACAGAGTTCTTCCGTCACACGTGCTACTTTACGAGTGGAGACACCCTGTACAACAAGTTCCATCAGTGTGAGGACAAGCGCTTGTTCACTACGTTGATAGCGTTTGAAAAGCTCTGTCGAAAACTTGCCATCCCGAAACCTTGGCACCTGTAGGGTGATACTACCCACACGTGTCGTCAAGCTTCTCAAATAGCTGCCATTTCGTTGTCCTTGTCTGGCAGGTGTACGCTCATAATCTTCAGCTGCTAATTGTTCTGTCGCTTGTGCCTTCAATACTTGATTCAAAACAGTCTCGAGCAAAGCGGCTACACCTGCGTCCCGAGATTCTCCGATAAACAACTGGTTTAATAATTGGTGATCTAGTGTAACCTGATATTGAGCCATGAATAAATACTCCCCTCTGGAATGGTCTAGGCAACTTCTTCTAGATGAGTATTTACTTCATGGCTTACTTTTTATGAAGTTCTTCATTTTACACAATTATATGGACTCAACTC
>NZ_JBFTPA010000066.1:0-1619 GCF_056398245.1 Paenibacillus sp. 01T47 | reverse complement strand
ATGTCATTTTGCATGAAAATAAAGAAGTCTTTGAAGATCATTGGCAAGCAAGAACAGAAGCTTATGAATCGCTACCAGAAGAAGATATTCAAAGTATTTTAGTCTATACTCAAAAGAAACTAAATGAAATATCAAATTATTTGAATACCTTTAAGTTCAATAAACGGTCAAAGGATGTTTTATTCTTCTTTACGGACTATGTAGATTATTTATTGAAATATCACAAAAATAAATTTGATATGAGGTATCACCTACAATACATGTATTTATATAGTGAATTATTATTAGGATCGCAAAGGTATATAGCGATTAAGAATAATTTAAGAGAAATTGAAGGGGGTTCGAGGAAGACGATTCATTAAGCTAACGGGCAGTTTAGGTTAATGAATACACCTCTCTTTTCTGGACAAATTAATCTATGTTTGGTGGATTAAGGTAAAGGAAGGGTCGAGGTTCTTGAGGGTAATAATATGCTTTGTAATCCTATTCTCATTGGTTGGAACGCAATTTTGTAATGCAGTTGATGAGAAGCCACTTAAGGACTCAAAAGAATTGCAACTTCAAGATATGCTCATATTGCTTTTGCTTCCTCATATGAGAGAGAAACTTGCTGAGGCGTATTCGGATGTATTTTCTGTACCAGGTTCACCCGATATTTATCCTTATTTTGTTGATGTGAAGGATATAAAAAGGGTTAATGGCTTCCGTGGTTTTGATTTTTTGATTACTCTTGATGTACGTCCAACAGTTGGACCTCATATCCCTGTCGGTGAAGATGTTTTTATATATCGAATCTCGCCAGCTGGAGTTGAGCTTAAAAATTTTGAACATGTTAGAGGACCAGATAAGAATGATTTCCCCCCAAATTATCAAGATCTTTTGAGGTAACGGGGTACGTTAGTTGAATAACACACCTTGGAGCAGGCGTTACGATAGCCTGCTCTTTTTATTAAACTAACGGGCAGCATTCCTATTATGAAGAAATAGTGGTTTTGAATGCTGTTGAAAGCGGCACGATTGGCATCAGGCACGGTATGAAAGTACGTTACTCTAAATGCTACAGGTTTAGGACAGGACTCTCCACTCCTATCTATACTTTTGCACTCTGTTTGAGTGCAAGCCACCTTTCCAGGTGGCTTTTTTTATTGCTCATAAATTGACCTATCTGCTAAAGGCTATGATAAGGATCCATCTATTTGAACCATAATACGAAAGGGCAGGATTGATTATAACAGTTCTTTATATCACCACGTTTTGGTGCAAATGTTATACTGAAAATTAGATCAGGAAATCACCGTCACTATAGTATTCTTTTTTGAAGATCATGAATAAGAGAGGCATATTAAGATGAAAAAAGGGAAAATCGTATTTCTAAATGGTGTAACTAGTGCTGGGAAAACATCTATAGTAGATGCTATACAGTTAAAATCAGATGAATTTTTTTATGTTGTTGCAAATGACCTTTTTGAGAATACAATAGGCGATAACTATCTCCGTGAAGATTATTGGAAATATTTAAGTGATGCAATTATTATGATGTATCATACTGCTAAACTATTTTCTGACCATGGTAAGAATGTACTAATAGACGGAATTTTGGTTGAAAGACCCGAATTAAA
>NZ_JBFTPA010000065.1:0-1630 GCF_056398245.1 Paenibacillus sp. 01T47 | reverse complement strand
CCACCTCGCATCTTGTCATAGGAATTGACATGGCCAAAGAAACTCACGTGGCACAGTCCACAAATTTCCGAGGAATCGTCATTTCAAAACGGCATCTCTCGTTTTCGAATTCTATCGAAGGTTTTGAAAAATTAAGCCGCTGGATAACCGAACTACAACAGAAACATCGATTAAAGAGGCTCATCATCGGCATGGAACCAACCGGTCATTACTGGTTTAACCTAGCTAACTGGTTATCAGATAAGGGATTACATGTGGTCATKGTTAACCCTGCTACGACGAAGCGAAATAAAGAAAATCGAGATAACAGTCCATCAAAGAACGACCCCAAAGATGCACTTGTCATCGCAGATTCAGTAAGTCGGGGCTTCTACTATGAGTACACGCGACAATCGCTTGTGTTTCAACGCTTACGGACCATAATGAGTGACCGAGAATTCTGGGTCGCGAACAGTGTTCGACTGCAGAACCGCATTGTGCGTTGGCTCGACATCCGTTTTCCTGAATATCCATCGGTATTCAAAGACTGGACCTGTAAGCGGTCATTGGCGACCCTCAAGACATTCCCTTGCCCACAGGATTTGGAGACGTATGCAGTACCGGATGTAATCAAAGCTTGGAGAACCCATATGCAGCGCGCTGGGGGTTCTACGGGGATTGAGAAGGCTGCGCAGCTCATAGCACATGCTAAACGCAGTATCGGAGATCGAACCGCTGTAGAAGAATCGAAGGCAGATTTAATACGGCTCATTGAAGAATATGAACGAGTTACCACCATGCTTGAACAGATTGAAGAGGACATCGAAGCTCTGCTTTCTGAGATTCCTATGGCACAGCAGCTTCGCACCATAAAAGGTCTCGGGAAGATCTTCACCGCGGCCATACTAGCTGGCACAGGAGATTTAAGACAGTATGCGCATGGACGTCAGGTATTACGAAAGGCGGGCCTAAATTTGGCTGAAAGTACGTCAGGAAAGCGAAAAGGACGAATTGTTCTTTCGAAAAGAGGAGACTCCGCCTTGCGGAAATATCTCTATCTCGCGACGGTTCAGCTCGTTTGGAATAACCCCGTGTTCCGCCATCTGCATGAGCATAATGTGCAAGAAAAGAAGATGAAAAAGCAGCAATCCATATTTAAGTTAGTAGGAAAGCTGGCACGAATTCTAGTTGGTATTATACAACGAGGAGAAAAGTTCACGCCAGAGAAAACGGTAATTGCATGGGCAGAAGCAGCTTAAATTAAGTAGAAATCACGTATATTGACTCATTCGCAGGATTTCAAAAAGAAAGCACGGAGGACCGAGTTCGTTACCCATAAGGGCTCAGACCCATCCGCTAAACGCTATCGGTCTCCACACCTTGGACAGGTATAACGAAGGAATGTAAGGGCAGTGACCCGTTGAGATTTGGGAGGGTGAACCTCCAAGGGATTGTGGAGTATGCGTGCAGTAGAAACTACCTGGGGAATATTTCCTAATAGTTCCTCTATTTCCGCATGCCCAGCCCACCACCTCAACCGGTATCACCTGTGCTGTTTCTTAAAATCGACCTAATCCAAGGTGATGAAATCCTGCGAATGAGTGAGTATATGTGAGATAAACCCTTAAAACCGAGGGACGGGTAACGATAG
>NZ_JBFTPA010000064.1:0-1743 GCF_056398245.1 Paenibacillus sp. 01T47 | reverse complement strand
CAGGATTTCACATATAGATTTAAATAGGAGTTTAAATGATTACATAACATGGGCTAGGCAGTTCCGTTTGAGGGCATGCGGGAATAGAAGGTGTTGGTCTATTTACAACATCTTCCTCAGAAAGATTTGCTGCACGCCTCTCTCCACAAGGTCCTTGGGATTCACTCTCCCAAATCTCAACGGGTCTAAGCCCTTACATTCCTTCGTCCYATCTTACCAAGGTGTGGAGTCCGATCAACGTTAACGGAACGGGTCTATGCCCTAAAGCGTAAAAATCTCGGTACTCCGTGCTTTCTTTGTGAAATCCTGCGAACGAGCTAATCTACGTATCTGRGTTGCGAATTTAGTAGTTAAGCTGCTAGTAGCGGCTGAGCCTTATCCGCGGAGAAAGTTTGTCCTTCTCGCACCATGGCTACAAGCATTCGAGCCAATTTCCCAATCAACTTCATCATGGATTGCATTTTTGTCATTCGTTTTACTTCAACATTGTGTGCATGCACGGCTTGGAATGCACGATTGTGAGATAAGAGGTGAAACACTGAGAAGTATAAATGCTTCCGTAGTAATGAGTTTCCTCGTTTGGTTAGCTTAATGTGCCCCTTATACTTACCAGAACTACGTTCCGCTAAGTTTAATCCAGCCTTTCGCAATAACTGATTTCCGTGAGACAGCTTACGCAAGTCCCCGCCAAATGCGAATATGGCAGCCATAGCGGGAACGGAAACACCGACGGATCGAACGAGATYAGAACAGGGGATCTCGGGCAATAGCTTTTTAATGATCTCGTCCGCTTCAGCAATGATGTGGCAGATTCGTTCAAATTCTTCGATGAGGTGCCTAAGCTCCCATTTGTCTTCATCAAGGRCAGTAGCGTCTCCAACGCTATGTCTAGCGAGTGTTTGGAGCTGGATAGCCTTGTTCCTGCCTCGCACACCGCCAGGTCTAGCCATGTAAATTCCCCAGGTTTGCACCATCTGCTCCGGAGTTAACTGCAATACGTCAGATGGGGCTGGGAAACGACGCAAAGTGGCTAATGAACGAGGACTAAAAATWTCTTCAAACGCTTTGCAGTATTCTGGAAAACGGATATCCAACCAGCGGTGGATTCTGTTCTTAATCCGTCCGGATTTAACCACCCAGTGCTCTCTGTTTGTGACAATAACCCGTAAGCGGCGGAAGGCTTCTTCCTTTGGAGAGAAGGGCGTATAAAACCCGCGGCTCACTGCATCGGCAATGACCAAAGCGTCCTTTGGGTCATTCTTAGATGGAGAGTTATCTCTGTTTTCCTTATTGCGTTTGGTCGTCATTGGATTAACAAGAACAACAGAAATCCCTTGATTCATCAACCAATGAGCGAGATTGAACCAGTAGTGACCGGTACTCTCCATTCCCACAATGACGTCGTTCAAGTTGTGCATGTTCTGTAATTTACGAATACTGCTTATTAAATGCTCAAAGCCCGCATGGTCGTTCGAAAACATAATGGGGCGATKGGTGAGGACAATACCTCGAAAGTTAATAGCTTGAGCAGCATGTTTCTCCTTGGCAATGTCGATGCCAATGACAAGCGTAGAAGTGGAAACACGTTCTACACGTTGATTTTGAGCTTTAGTTAGTCTAGACTTCATAATAACGCCTCCTAAGGTGAGTTCTGAGGGCTCCAACCCAGTACATACTCATCCTAGCGGGGCGTTCGTTTTACTGCAAATTGAATCTACTAACACCTACAGGAATGTTAACGGG
>NZ_JBFTPA010000063.1:0-2242 GCF_056398245.1 Paenibacillus sp. 01T47 | reverse complement strand
GTAATTTGTTCAATCCGTTGATTTTGTGCGTCTGATTGCTTAAACTTCATAGTAAGAGCGCCTCCTTGATGTGTTGTCGACAAACCCATCATACCGAGGTGCTCCTTTTTTGACAAAGACTATTTCTTAGCCTCAACAGGAATGTTTAGCGTAATGGTAAACTGTACCTTGGCTCACTACTTAACGCTTATATACTGACGTTCTTTCCACTCGAACTCATTCCCCAATCGAAATGTGGATAGTTCAATCACTAGATCGAGTTCTTTTTTAGGAGTATCCGAAAATCTCTCCTGTCCGTGCGCCCAGCAGCAATACAGTTCTAAGTCCTCACCTATTTCCATATTACGGCGTAAGTATTCGAAAAGCTCTACTAAGCACTTTTTGCTTGTCTGGTATAAAATGGGGTGCGAATGTTTAATTTCGTCATTGATCTCGAAGGAACCTCCTTCGGGGTTCACTTGGTAAACAAATGGATGACGGAAAAGATGCGAGGATTGTCTGGTAATGGGACCGGTTATATATAATCCTGCTGCATCCTCTTCCGTATCGTAGACATCCATAAGTTTGTCCCCTTTTGGGTATTTCTCCAGTAGTATTTGCATATTGAGTTGATCCTTAGCGGCATGGTTCACATTCGTTACGTAATCATTAATCGTCATAACCGTTTTTTTCTGTCCGAACGAGCCTGTCGGCAGCTCATGGCTTGCAGCAATATAATAAAATAGGGTCACAATGTCAATCTCATCTCCTATCTGAAACTATTTTCCAAAGCTTTTAATATCATTTATTCTACCTAACCGCTCCATTAACCTGCGCGTTAGCTTAATAAAAAGAGCAGGATACCGTAGTACCTGCTCATCAATGTCTTTTATTCAACTATCGTTTCCCGTTTGATTAACGCGAGGATTTATAAGCCCTCTTTTCCCATTAACCTATTTGATTGTAACTTTCGCCTAGGTTTTTAGCAAAATTATTTAATGTAATACCGCCGATAATTGCCAAGAACACAAGAATACCAACAAAAAGTAAAATTCGTTTTTTCATTCGATTATTAGCTCACCTCGTTTATGAATCCTGAATATGTAATAATTTAGACTCTATCTGCGATAAAAGGTTACGCTATCCTGCCCATCAGCTTAACGAGAAAGGAGCAGTTGCCATCGACTAACTGCTCTATGGTCCGTTCAACTATCGTTCCGTTAGTTAAATAAATTTGTTGTCTGTTTTTATGGAGTGTCTTCGTCGCTTTTGTACTCCAAAATATCACCTGGCTGACACTCCAAAGTCTTACATATCGCTTCTAATGTTGATAAACGAACCGCTTTTGCTTTCCCATTTTTAAGAATGGAAAGATTCGCCATAGTAATTCCAACCCTCTCCGAAAGCTCCGTTACGCTCATTTTTCGTTTTGCTAACATCACATCAATATTAATAATAATTGCCATATGCTCCACCTCAGACTGTTAAATCATTTTCTGATTTTATATTAATAGCTTCTTGTAAAAGTCTTTGAAGAACAGCAGCAAAAACGGCGATCACCATAGAGGCGAAAATAATGACCATTCCCATTGGTATGAAACTTGGTGGGTCAACTTTCTTCCCCAAGAGATAGTAGAGTGGCATACCCAGCAGGTACAAGGTACTGATTGTGATGGCACAGTATTTTATATTCTTTAAAGCATTTACCGATAAATCCGAGAACGCTTGGTTCTTATCAATATAGCTTAAAAGTTTAAAAGCTTGATACAGAGCAAAGTAAAAAGGAATCGCTGCTGCGTACATATCGATTAAGACGAGAGATTTCATATAAGCCATTTCTGGATACAATTCTACAGCAAAATTCCCAATCTTAGGCACCAAAAATATGTACAAAACAAGAATTGGGATTCCAATAAAAATAACAGCTATCTTCAAAAAGAGTGTTTTTCCTCGTTTCATAAACTGCACCTCGCTTATTTAATGTCAGTTTTTACTTTACCACAAAATATATCGTTTTACGATAAAATAATATCGTTTATATAAAAATAAAGAACATTTCTCATTACAAAGAAATGCTCTTACTTTAAAATGTTAAATTTACAACTTATTCAACAAAACTGCCCGTTAACATTCCTGTAGGTGTTAGTAGATTCAATTTGCAGTAAAACGAACGCCCCGCTAGGATGAGTATGTACTGGGTTGGAGCCCTCAGAACTCACCTTAGGAGGCGTTATTATGAAGTCTAGACTAACTAAAGCTCAAA
>NZ_JBFTPA010000062.1:0-2357 GCF_056398245.1 Paenibacillus sp. 01T47 | reverse complement strand
ATGTCATTTTGCATGAAAATAAAGAAGTCTTTGAAGATCATTGGCAAGCAAGAACAGAAGCTTATGAATCGCTACCAGAAGAAGATATTCAAAGTATTTTAGTCTATACTCAAAAGAAACTAAATGAAATATCAAATTATTTGAATACCATTAAGTTCAATAAACAGTCAAAGGATGTTTTATTCTTCTTTACGGACTATGTAGATCATTTATTGAAATATCACAAAAATAAATTTGATATGAGGTATCACCTACAATACATGTATTTATATAGTGAATTATTATTAGGATCGCAAAGGTATATAGCGATTAAGAATAATTTAAGAGAGATTGAAGGGGGTTCGAGGAAGACGATTCATTAAGCTAACGGGAAGGATAGTTCAATCACTTCGCGAATATTCATGTATGGATTTTTATAAAGTTTATAAAAAGACTTTTAAATAAAATTCCCTAATTTGCTGTAAAGGCGGAATAATATGAATAAAGATATTCAAATTTTAATGGATAACTATGAGCTTAAAGAGGGAACATTTATCTACGCTTTAGTTGAAAAATCATCTTTCAATGAAGCATATTTTTGGAATTATTATAATGCGCAGATTGAAATTAATAAGCAGACATTAAATAAGTCATTGGACAGGGAATTAACTAAAATTGTCCACTGGATACATAAACGAATTATTGTTCTATTACTTTGTCATTTTATTGAAACAGATATATATTCAATATCTAACTTGCCAAAAGAAAAATTAACACATTTTACTGAACGATTAGACTTTATGATTGAAGGATACTTTGGCAACTTTGTAATGAGTGAAAAACAATTTGGTGACGATATCAAGAATCCTAAATACCCAGAGTTATATTACATTTGATTTTCACGCTTAGTCGGCATGATTTTTTAAGCTAACGGGAAACGTTAGTTCAAAGCTTATGGGTTCTCGCTCGGGGATGGAATCATCATTTAGGAGGGAGATAAGTGTCAGATCGGATAATTATGAGTATAATTTTTTTGATTGTATTTGGTGGTTTTGGTCTGCTAAACATTCTTTATACTGAGTTTATGATTTCAACAACATCAAGTTTCAAAAATCAAAAGAGAACAACAAAAGCAATGATAAAACGATTTAAAATAAGCGGATATGTCACTGTAATTTTTGCGATAATTATGGTAATAGTTACGTGGATGGGAGGACTTAAGGGAATATAGAACATAGGCAGAAATCATTCGAGTGACTAATATAGTGTCCATCCACGTCGTTTTGGGAGAGATTGGGATTGAACTAACGGGAAACGATAGTTGAACAAACATGGAGTAGTTTGCTGCGGCAGCTGCTCCATTTTTTCATTACGCTAACGGGCAGTTTAGCGTGGAATTGACCAAATTGAAAACATGAAAATAGAACACCTGAAAGTTACACTTTTTGGATAAAAGTAAATGAAATATAATGTCCTAGGAACCTCCTAAGAGAAGCAAATGCTGAAGTAAGGAGATAGCGTGCTTTAAGAGAGCTTATTTGAAGGAAATCTTCTTCGGAGTTGTTTTGCTTGTGTACTCCTTCTTCAGCATACGAAGCAAAACATAATCTTAGTGATAGTGGGATGGTGCATTATATGGCGGATAGAAAAGAAGAACGAAAAAGAACCTACCGTGCTTTGGCTATAGTCCTCTGTAGCATTACCATACCTATTGCAATTTTGTACTACGGATATTTCCAAATTGTTTATGCAGAAAAAGTAATTCTCACTCAAAACTCCCCTAACAAAAAAAATCAAGTTGAAATTAGGGTTCGAGGACAGAATGCTTTTTTTTCGAATGCACCGATACGAATACACTATGGAAAAATTGGACATCTACGAACTTATATCGAAGAAAGAATTAACAATGATGGCAAGACTCTTATTGCCGAAAATTTCGAGTTTACTTGGATAACAGAAGACGTCGTTTCAATTATTCTTAAAGGGGAAGAGCAAAAAGATAAGACATTAGAAATTACTTTTCCTAATTGATTTAGACGGGATAAGAAATTCTGCATTTTTTCAAAAATAATCAGAAAATCGATTAAGCTCCCTTGGTACGATATGATTTTCTCACGAATTCTTCTTATTCGCAGGATTTCGCCCGGATAGTAAGGGGGGAAGACATGAAGGGAATACCCTGTTAGACTTCGGTAACATGAAGACGCACGGGAATAGAGGAGGGATATCACCGTCCTATATACTTCCATTTACTGCACGCATTCTCCACGCCACCCTTGGAGGTTTTCACTCCCATGTCTTAACGGGTCTATGCCCTCTCATTCCTTCGTTACGCCTATCCAAGGGGTGGAGGCCGGTCTTGCTAACGGTACGGGTCG
>NZ_JBFTPA010000061.1:0-2564 GCF_056398245.1 Paenibacillus sp. 01T47 | reverse complement strand
CGTGAGACTTGGATCTCGAGAGCTATTCCGTTCATCCCCCCTACTTGTTAAACCATGATTAGGCTAGTTGGGGCATGACCCCGAATCACATGCGATAATGTGGACGACAAGAAGGTTAGGGGCTTCCGGCGAATATATAACAAGGAGTGTGTCCAAAGAAAATTAAGTATTAGACTGAAAAATAAAGTATTAGACTCGGTAAATAAAGTTGTAGACTGAGAAAATAAAGTATTAGACTGGCAACGCTCTATTCAGCGGGCAAGATAGTTATGGATTTCTCGGTGGTTCTGTGTGTTACCTGTAATGGTAGGAGTATAGATTTCGTTGCACCCTTAGCAGCAGTTTTACTATTCTTGGATTTTGAAATCAAGTACAGAAAAAGGACAAGGGGAACCCGCCCTGTCCTTTCTTAATAGATGAGGATAAACGCGTGATGAGTTTACGATTCGATCAAGGTTTACAGCTCGACTCTCCAGTTGCCCATCATCTTGGCGACTTCCGGATCGCGGTACGATAAGAAAAGACTTTCCCGCGTATCGAGAGTGGAAATTTGTTCGATATCGTCCGCGCTCAACTCAAAATCGAAAATGTTGAAGTTTTCGACGATCCGCTCTTTACGCACCGATTTTGGAATAGCAACGACTCCACGTTGAACAAGCCAGCGAAGCACGACCTGGGCTACGGACTTGTTGTGTTTTTCTGCGATCGAGGCCAGCACATCGTTGCCAAACAAGTTGTTAAGTCCTTCAGCAAACGGGGCCCATGACTGGTGCTGTACTCCTTGCTCTTTCATAAAAGCGGCGCTCTCGATTTGTTGGTAGAAAGGGTGCGTTTCGACCTGGTTGACCGCGGGCACGATTTCGTTATGCACGACGAGGTCCATCAGTCGGTCGGGCAGGAAGTTGCTGACACCGATCGCCTTGATCTTGCCTTCGCGGTACAGGTCTTCCATCGCGCGCCAAGCGCCGTAGTAATCGCCGAACGGCTGGTGAATAAGGTATAGATCGAGATAGTCGAGCTGTAGCTTCTTCAAGGATTTGGCAAACGCCAGCTTGGCACTCTCGTAACCGGCATCCTGAACCCAAAGCTTGGTCGTGATGAATAGCTCCTTACGCGGTACACCGCTGCGCTTGATCGCGCGTCCGACCGCTTCCTCGTTCAGATAACCGGCTGCGGTGTCGATCAGGCGGTAACCGGCCATCAGCGCTTCATACACCGCGTTCTCGCATTCTTCAGCATTCGGAACTTGGTAGACACCAAAGCCGATGATCGGCATTTTTACACCATTGTTTAATGTTACGGTTTGCATTGTAATTCCTCCTAATGTTCAAATGTCTAATAGCAAACGGCGCGTAACCCCTGAATCGGGAACTGCAGAGAGGGATTCCACTTACGGCTCATTTGCATTACAATAAGCTTATGACCTTCGTGTTACACGAAGTCAAGGTGTCTTCAAAAATTTATTTTCCGAGGAGGATTCACATGCATACGGTCAAAGAAGCTGCCCTAATAACGGGACTAACTGAGCACGCTGTACGCTTTTACACGGATAAAGGCCTGGTGCCAAGCGTACAGCGCAATCAAAATAATATTCGGCTGTTCGACGAAGAATCGATCAACTGGCTACATGGCATTAAATGCCTCAAGCAATCCGGTATGCCGATTGAAGTCATAAAAATGTACGTCGATCTCTGTCTCGAAGGAGATTCGACCATTCCGCAACGCTCCGCACTCATGATGGAGCATAAAGAAGCGGCGCTCGCTAAGCTCGAAGAAGCCAAACAGCACGTTGCCCATTTGGAAGAAAAAACCGCCCTATATCAAGCCATTCTGGAGCACCGCTCTCCAGACACGACCAATCCTGGCAACTGGGACAAAATTCAGCATATGCATAGTGACGTATTTTACTCGCCCACTGTTCGGAAGGTGTGAGAGATCTACGTGAGACCCAACCGCTCTGAAGAAAATACTCGGTTTTAAACTCCTAATTGGCTTGGCAATGAACAAGATTCACATCAGTCATAAACTAACGTAAGAACGATAGTTGAATGATAACAGCGGCAGTCTAAGACTTTATTTATCAAGTCTTGGTCCGTCGCTTCTTCTTTTAACGGATCAGTCTAAAACTTATTTTTCAAAAGCTGACGTTTTTTCAATTTTAAAATCGCATTAAATCAAAGATTCTAGTCTAATACTTTATTTTCACCGAACAGAGTGGTTACATGAATCCTGTCATTGGACTGGATGTTTCCAAAGGAGAAAGCCATGCACAAGCATTCACTGACCGAGGAATACCGCACGGAAAGATCTTTCAGTTTGAGCATAATCTTGTGGGACTGGCGTCTTTCTTGAATTTTTTGCAGGACCTCGAATGCATTACTGGACTGCGTCCAGCAGTAGTGTTAGAAGCAACTGGACACTACCACAGCCCCGTCATTCAGTTTCTAGATGAACATCAATACTTGTATATTGTCATTAATCCGTTAATTTCACACCAGGCCAAAAAAACCAGCTTACGCAAAGTGAAAACGGATATTGCGGACGCCTATCAACTAGGGGAATTG
>NZ_JBFTPA010000060.1:0-2643 GCF_056398245.1 Paenibacillus sp. 01T47 | reverse complement strand
CGTGAGACTTGGATCTCGAGAGCTATTCCGTTCATCCCCCCTACTTGTTAAACCATGATTAGGCTAGTTGGGGCATGACCCCGAATCACATGCGATAATGTGGACGACAAGAAGGTTAGGGGCTTCCGGCGAATATATAACAAGGAGTGGTTACATGAATCCTGTCATTGGACTGGATGTTTCCAAAGGAGAAAGCCATGCACAAGCATTCACAGACCGAGGAATACCGCACGGAAAGATCTTTCAGTTTGAGCATAATCTTGAGGGACTGGCGTCTTTCTTGAATTTTGTGCAGGATCTCGAATGCATTACTGGACTGCGTCCAGCAGTAGTGTTAGAAGCAACTGGACACTACCAAAGCTCCGTCATTCAGTTTCTAGATGAACATCAATACTTGTATATTGTCATTAATCCGTTAATTTCACACCAGGCCAAAAAAACCAGCTTACGCAAAGTGAAAACGGATATTGCGGACGCCTATCAACTAGGGGAATTGTTCTACAAGGAAGAATTAGAACCGTACAAAAAACGAGGWCAATTTATGATGAATCTACGCTATCTGACAAGGCAGCATGATTCTCTAACCGATATGTATGTGCAAGCGAAGCTGCAGTTTCAGGCTGTCCTTGATCAAGTCTTTCCGGGATATCGTGGCGTTTTTGGTGACCTGTACTCGAAGGTATCCCTTCGTTTTCCGGCTCTTCACCCTACCTCTTCCGCGGTGCTGACTAAGTCTCTGAATGACATCACAGCGACGATCCAGTCTCTTACTGGACGGTCGAATTCCGCATGGGCGCTTGATCGCGCGCTGAAACTAACAGCTGCCGCGGAGCGAAACCCTTTCAAGGAAACTGCTTTTTCAAGCCATCTCATCTCGCTGGAGCTGCTCATTAATCTGCTTCTACAGTACCAAGAGCACCTAGTAAACCTCGACCAGTCCATAGATGCTCTGGCTGCAGAATTACATGAGTATGAGTAGATCCAATCGATACCCGGCATTGGCACCAGAATTGCTGCAACAATACTGGCAGAAGTCGGAGAGATCGATCGATTTGATCATGCAAAGAAGCTCGTTGCATTTGCCGGTGTCGACCCTAGCGTCTTCTCTTCCGGCAAGTTTACAGCAACCCGAAACAGGATTACCAAACGCGGTTCCAGAAGACTTCGAACAACCTTATATCTAGCCGTACGGTGCGGCCTGCGCAGCGCACGTAACGTGCTGTTCTCTTAGAAAATGGGCCAGGTTAAGCCAGTAGTGACCAGTCGGTTCCATGCCAACAACGACGTTCTGGAATTCCTGCTCCGTTGCAATCTTTTCGAACCAGCTTACGAACATTTCGAAGCCTTCTCGATTGTTCTCAAACGTAATGGGCTTCCCGAACTCGACTCCGCGGTAGTCTTGTGCTCTAGCAACGTGTTTGAATTTAGCAATGTCTACACCGACAATTAAGGTAGAAGAAGTAATTTGATTAATGCGTTCATTTTGAGTAGAATTCATTTTGTAGTCTCCTTGGTTTGTATTTGGATCCGGTCGCTGGCGAGCATCTGGGACCCTCATACATCATACCAAGGAGTCTTTTTGTTTCTCAAACCTCGTATTTCTTCATTATAGGAATGCTGCCCGTTAGCTTAATAAAGAAATGGAGCAGCTGCCATAAGCAAGCTGCTCCTTGTATGTTCAACTATCGTTACCCGTTAGCTTAATAAACTATTGCTAAGGCATGACTGGCTTCTTTAGTTTTTTAGCCTATATCTATGCTCTTCCACTCCATTGCGAGCCGTTCAAACACAGCAGATATCCCGTTGAAATCTTTTCAATTCTGTGGCAAATCCACCTTTGAAACCACTTGGCTTAATTCTGAAAGAATAACTTTTTCTTCGGCAGTTATAGCTCCTTCTTTGCTAAGAATATCCATTGCCTTGACAAACCAATTGGAGAAACTGAAAAAAACATCATTGATATTCTCCCTGGAATAATTCGGAATAAGGGAAACATAATCCTGACAAGAATTATTGGCATCTGAGAGACTCTGAAAAGCATATGACAACGAAATTTGCTGATTTCTTCGTGTTTTTAGGTCGTCCCATTGATTTTTTTTATTGACGTTTTCGAATGTCACTGCAGCACCTTTTAAAAAATAAACTGCGGTAAGTGCTGTTCTTGTAACGTGTTCCTTGGCTGTTTTTTGTTCCATACGCAATTGATAGTTCTGCCATACAGCCAATCCAATAATCATTAAAAACAAAATAATTATCCCATTTCGTTTTGTTAACATGTGTACCTCTTTCTCGAAGCGGTATGCTTTTGAGTTTTTTGATGCTCCAATTCACTTCCCTCCCCGCTGATATCGTTAAAAATAGTCTAATCTTTTTTGAAAAGTATCTCAATTTAATATTTTAATGTTCTAGCAAATATCCCTTATTACACTAACCTGCCCGTTAGTTTAACAAAGAAAGGGAGCAGCTGCCGCAGCAAACTACTCCATGTTTGTTCAACTATCGTTACCCGTCCCTCGGTTTTAAGGGTTTATCTCACATATACTCACTCATTCGCAGGATTTCATCACCTTGGATTAGGTCGATTTTAAGAAACAGCACAGGTGATACCGGTTGAGGTGGTGGGCTGGGCATGCGGAAATAGAG
>NZ_JBFTPA010000059.1:0-3134 GCF_056398245.1 Paenibacillus sp. 01T47 | reverse complement strand
CAGTAAACGTGTTTAGGATAAGCCCTCGACCGATTAGTATTCGTCAGCTACACACATTGCTGTGCTTCCACCCCGAACCTATCAACCTCGTCGTCTTCAAGGGGTCTTACATACTGGGAAATCTCATCTTGAGGGGGGCTTCACGCTTAGATGCTTTCAGCGCTTATCCCGTCCGTACTTGGCTACCCAGCGGTGCTCCTGGCGGAACAACTGGTACACCAGCGGTACGTCCATCCCGGTCCTCTCGTACTAAGGACAGCTCCTCTCAAATTTCCTGCGCCCGCGACAGATAGGGACCGAACTGTCTCACGACGTTCTGAACCCAGCTCGCGTACCGCTTTAATGGGCGAACAGCCCAACCCTTGGGACCTACTTCAGCCCCAGGATGCGATGAGCCGACATCGAGGTGCCAAACCTCCCCGTCGATGTGGACTCTTGGGGGAGATAAGCCTGTTATCCCCAGGGTAGCTTTTATCCGTTGAGCGATGGCCCTTCCATTCGGTACCACCGGATCACTAAGCCCGACTTTCGTCCCTGCTCGACTTGTAGGTCTCGCAGTCAAGCTCCCTTATGCCTTTGCACTCTTCGAATGATTTCCAACCATTCTGAGGGAACCTTTGGGCGCCTCCGTTACATTTTAGGAGGCGACCGCCCCAGTCAAACTGTCCACCTGACACGGTCCCCGAACCGGTTTCACGGTTCTAGGTTAGAACTCCGATACGATCAGGGTGGTATCCCAACGTTGCCTCCACACAAGCTGGCGCTCATGCTTCWWAGGCTCCCACCTATCCTGTACAGATCGTACCAAAGTTCAATATCAAGTTACAGTAAAGCTCCATGGGGTCTTTCCGTCTTGTCGCGGGTAACCTGCATCTTCACAGGTATTAAAATTTCACCGGATCTCTCGTTGAGACAGCGCCCAAGTCGTTACGCCATTCGTGCGGGTCAGAATTTACCTGACAAGGAATTTCGCTACCTTAGGACCGTTATAGTTACGGCCGCCGTTTACTGGGGCTTCGGTTCACAGCTTCGGRTTRCYCCTAACCGCTCCCCTTAACCTTCCAGCACCGGGCAGGCGTCAGCCCGTATACTTCGCCTTACGGCTTCGCACAGACCTGTGTTTTTGCTAAACAGTCGCTTGGGCCTTTTCACTGCGGCCCCCTCGGGCTATTCACCCTACCGAGGCACCCCTTCTCCCGAAGTTACGGGGTCATTTTGCCGAGTTCCTTAACGAGAGTTCTTCCGCGCGCCTTAGCATGCTCTGCTCGCCTACCTGTGTCGGTTTGCGGTACGGGCACCTAGATCTCACTAGAGGCTTTTCTTGACAGCCGGAGTACATGACCTTCGCTACTGCAATTTTCGCTCCCCATCACAGCCCAGCCTTMATGATCGACGGATTTGCCTATCGATCAGCCTCACTGCTTGGACGGACTATTCCATCAGTCCGCGTCACTGCCCTTCTGTGTCACCCCATTGCTCAAACRATCTTCGGTGGTACAGGAATTTCAACCTGTTGTCCATCCACTACGCCTTTCGGCCTCGCGTTAGGTCCCGACTTACCCTGAGAGGACGAGCCTTCCTCAGGAACCCTTAGGCTTTCGGCGGACAAGATTCTCACTTGTCTTTTCGTTACTCATACCGGCATTCTCACTTGAATACAGTCCACCAGTCCTCACGGTCCAACTTCAATCCGTATTCAACGCTCCCCTACCCAAGTACCTAATGGYACATGTCATAGCTTCGGTGGTGTGTTTAGCCCCGTTACATTTTCGGCGCAGAGTCACTCGACCAGTGAGCTATTACGCACTCTTTAAATGATGGCTGCTTCTAAGCCAACATCCTGGTTGTCTTTGCAACTCCACATCCTTTCCCACTTAACACACACTTGGGGACCTTAGCTGATGATCTGGGCTGTTTCCCTCTTGACAATGGATCTTAGCACTCACTGTCTGACTCCCGAGTAGCACGTCTATGGCATTCGGAGTTTGACTGGACTTGGTAACCCTTGGCGGGCCCCGCACCCAATCAGTGCTCTACCTCCACGACGCTCATTCCTCGAGGCTAGCCCTAAAGCTATTTCGGGGAGAACCAGCTATCTCCGAGTTCGATTGGAATTTCTCCGCTACCCCCACCTCATCCCCGCATTTTTCAACATGCGTGGGTTCGGGCCTCCAGTGCGTGTTACCGCACCTTCACCCTGGACAGGGGTAGATCACACGGTTTCGGGTCTACGACCACGTACTTATTCGCCCTATTCAGACTCGCTTTCGCTACGGCTCCGTCTTCCCGACTTAACCTTGCACGTGATCGTAACTCGCCGGTTCATTCTACAAAAGGCACGCCATCACCCATTTAACGGGCTCTGACTTTTTGTAAGCGCACGGTTTCAGGTTCTTTTTCACTCCGCTTCCGCGGTGCTTTTCACCTTTCCCTCACGGTACTGCTTCACTATCGGTCACCAGGGAGTATTTAGCCTTGGCAGATGGTCCTGCCGGATTCCGACGGGGTTTCTCGTGTCCCGCCGTACTCAGGATCCGTCTCGGAGRGTGCTTGCTTTCGGTTACAGGGCTTTTACCTGCTCTGGCGGGCCTTTCCAGACCTCTTCGCCTACCAAACACTTTTGTAACTCCATGTGAGACGTCCTACAACCCCAAGRAGCAAGCTCCTTGGTTTGGGCTAATCCGCGTTCGCTCGCCGCTACTGACGGAATCACTATTGTTTTCTCTTCCTCAGGGTACTTAGATGTTTCAGTTCCCCTGGTATGCCTCTWMCYAACCTATGTATTCAGTTRRKAGTAACTATCCATTACGATAGCTGGGTTTCCCCATTCGGAAATCCTCGGATCAATGCCTGCTTACGGCTCCCCGGGGCGGTATCGTTGTTCGCCACGTCCTTCTTCGGCTCCTGGTGCCTAGGCATCCTCCGTGCGCTCTTACTAGCTTAACCAAATGCTCAGGTGATTCGGCTTGTGCGCCGTTTTCATTTTGTTTCCTCGATTTCCTAAGACATCAAGTGGTTGAAACAAAACGAAAAGAAGTCGCAACAATCTCGAACACCTTTCGCTTACGTAAAAACAGCTTTAAAGGATGTTTCAGCAATTCTTTTTCTTTCGTTATCCAGTTTTCAAGGTGCAA
>NZ_JBFTPA010000058.1:0-3547 GCF_056398245.1 Paenibacillus sp. 01T47 | reverse complement strand
GGTATTCAAATAATTTGATATTTCATTTAGTTTCTTTTGAGTATAGACTAAAATACTTTGAATATCTTCTTCTGGTAGCGATTCATAAGCTTCTGTTCTTGCTTGCCAATGATCTTCAAAGACTTCTTTATTTTCATGCAAAATGACATGTATTGGTTTGAGTAATTTTAATTGGTGTTTAAGTCGTCGAGTCTTGAATAGGTTTCTGATTTTTTGGAATATGAGAAATTCCTCCTGGATARMGTYATAAGAGTCGCTGTACTCAGCATACTTCCTTCTAATTACGAAGACGAATTTTATTTTGTTTCGCATAACTGCCCGTTAGATTAATAAAACGAGCAGGCTACCGCAGTGCCTGCTCATCGTTGTGTGCTATTGCCTAACSTTCTCCGTTAGTTGAGCAGCGTGGTGATGTTGTTAAATWTAACGAATAAAACTAATCAAGACTGCTACCGCACCCATTAACACTAAAATTGAAAAKACARAGTAGCCGAAGATCTTTAGAGGACGCGGCATTGAATTTAAATCTATTTTTTTCATTGGTCCTCCACCCTCAATACTTTGAATAGAGCGAAGGTTCTCATCTAAATAATTATAGTTACTGTGCAAATGTTCCTTTTCGGGCTGGGTTTCATGGATCTTGTTTGTGCTCATTCCAAGTCCCCTTTCAATTCGGTTTACATGGAATATTCTACCACATTTACGAAAATCATGTAACCCACCAAGCACCATGCTAACCTGCCCGTTCGTATTATGGTTCAACCAGATGGATCCTTATACCGTAACCTTTAGCAGATTGGTCACTTAATGAGCAATAAAAAATAGCCACCTGTAAGGGTGGCTCGCACTCAATAAGAGTGCAAAAGTATAGATAGGAGTGGAGAGTCCTGTCCTGAACCTGTAGGTTTTACTCTTAAAAGAATTATCGATTACATTGATTATTTCGGGTTTTGTATCGTCTTCTCCTGTGAAAAGTAGACCCTGTCTAGGTCGTCGTTTTGTAGTTTGAAGATACAACCTAGCACTCTTTAAAACGTATCGGCTATAAACTGTACTCCAATGTTAGAGTGTTTCTAACAATTATCGGCTTCCAACATCAAACAGAAAGATTTCACCGTGATTGTCGGCGCCGTGCTTTGGTGGACCAGCGGATTCAACGTATGCTCCAGCGTCTAGAGATTTATGCCAGCAGCTTTCAATTGTTCCATTTCAGTTACTTTGGTGCCAATAATACTTAACAATTTACACTAACCCGTCACAATATACCATCACTCGGACCAAAGGGCAGACAGTAATTTTATGGTGCAACAGCGTGCTTTAGGATTCGAAGGGCTTGATAGCCTTAAGTAGAAAATAAATCTGAAGTTTGTTTCCTTGAATAGTCTAATTCTGGCTCTTTTTATCGCCATTAGAAACAAAATTATTTTCGTTGTTTCAAGTCTATCAAGACCATTCTAGCTGCACTTTTTAAACCGTGAAATATAGTATCTTCACTTAGTATAAATTCAGATCCACTGTACTTATCGGCTATCTCACGAAGAGTCCACTTTTGAACCAAATAATGAACAAGCCATTTAAAGTGATCCAAATTTCTCTTTTCTTTCTCTTTCACATAGCCTCTATCTTTGAGAAAACTCTCCGCTCGCTCTCGATACAGTTGCTTATATTCGGCATATGCTTGATCCATTGATTGCTCAAAATTTTTCCAGGTTTCGTTTCGCGGATCCCAAGCAAGTCCACTAAATTGGGGTAATTCAAGAGGAATCCCTTCTTTAATCGCTTCCTCTTTCTTACTATCATAAATACAGAGCATTAATTCATAGTGAGTCTTCATTGTTTCAAACATAAAAACATCAACATTTTCATCTTTTTTAAAGAACGAAGTTAAACTATCTGGAGAAAATATGAACGGAAAAGTTTGTTCAAAGAATAGACTATGGAGATTCTCATCATTACCAATACTTCGACTGAGTTCTATCGTATCGGATTCGTCCTCTTGAAATACATTCTCCGCTAAAACAAGTTTTTCTTGATGGGGCCAACTCTTACTAAACCGCTCAGACTGACGAACTGCTTCCAGTGGAACGTTATATTGTTTAGCAATCGCTCTATATTCTTTCATTCTTCCTTTTCGATTTAAATCTTTGCAATCATCATAATAAAAAGAGAGAGACGTAAGCCCCAAAGAATGATAAAATTCGTGATTCCCTAATAGATTGAATTTACTAGCCCAATCCAAAATAGCTTCTTTAAGTGGAATATATTCTGGACAATAATCGTGATCCGATTTTTTTACAATTTCCCAGGATGATGGCCATAATCGCCTTTCTGAGTATTGCTTCACGTAACAAAGATCCGCTAGGACATATGTATCATGTAACTGTTGGAGATCTTCAGCCACTTCAGGAGTTATGGTCTCAACTAAATCCAAAAACATCGTAATAGCTGCATATCTGTCTTGATCAATAATAGTAGTGCTTTCATCAAGAATTCGATCTGGGTGATAATACAAACCTTTCATGTCAATTCGCTCCTAAATAAGATGTTATATGCTTATTAACTCCATCATATTCTAATATTGATAACCGTCCTATGAAATAGAAGCAAGTATTTGTATTTCAATTCTTCTAATTGTGATAGATGAAAATCATCCTCCTTTTGAATACAAATTAAGTAGAGCAAGCTACTGATTACCCCACTTCATTTCATTGCTTGAGTTACCTTCTACGCTTCCTATGAGAACAGACTCTCCTACCTTTCATGATGGCCACTTTCGCGGTCTTACCTAAACAATTTGAACAGTAAGGCTTACCATCAGCATTCAGCAGCGGCTCTCTATTTTGATTAATGCAGTTCGAACAGATATAAATTTCACTTTGATTTGCTCGATTTCCGTACTCCTTTTCCCGTTTGGTTTAGTTACTTTAAATAATGATTTGTCTATTAAGTTTTATGCCTATTTTACAAGTTTCATTATAGTTGGTGCCTGAGTAAAGTTCGCTAACTAAACGTTTACAATAAAGTTTGTACCTCCAATTTACAATGGGGTTAAAAAGGGAATCCCAAATCGTACTCACAACGCCTCCTAATGAGTTTTGTACCACTCATTCAATAAAACCCAAAATCTAGATTCTTTGTTGTTTATCTCAATTCGAACGAAGCAGGTACGACACCTAGCGTTTTAGAGTAATTACTAATGTTACACAGAATTAACGCGGTGACGCGAGAAAAAATATAGAAATAAGAAAGGCTGCCGAGACTTTGAACTGCACCCCGTCAAGTAGACATTACAAAAAATAAAAACTGTTAAACGGCMTTAGTCCTAAACTCCATTGGACTGAGGCCGTTTAGTTTCGCCTGTAATCGTTCGTAATTGTAAAAGTGAATGTAGGCTTCAWTGTCCCGTTCAAGCTCATCAAAAGTTCGGTATGTATGCAAATAATATTTTTCGCACTTCAGGGTTCCCCAGAAGGATTCTATGGGACTGTTATCAATGCATCTCCCTACGCGAGACATGCTATGGGTTAATTTTTTTCCAAATAACTTT
>NZ_JBFTPA010000057.1:2500-4850 GCF_056398245.1 Paenibacillus sp. 01T47 | reverse complement strand
CCATAGTATGAGTCATTAGCTCAGTTGGTAGAGCACCTGACTTTTAATCAGGGTGTCGTAGGTTCGAATCCTACATGACTCACCATTTTTTTTATCTCGGATGCGCGCGTATGGCGGAATTGGCAGACGCACTAGACTTAGGATCTAGCGGGCAACCGTGGGGGTTCAAGTCCCTCTACGCGCATCATAGTACGACAAATGAAGTCTTGCTTAGCAAGGCTTTTTTTGTTGTTTAAAAGTAGGAAATGATACTCAAATGAGATGTTTTTGAGCTATTTTTTTGTCAAAGGAGTTAGCCTCGTGTACAATAAAAACAGCTAAGGGAGGACATATATGAATTTTTCCGTCACCTTTTTTACAAATATAAGCATTCTCATCACTTGTGCTTACCTTTTTAACCTCCTATATAAGAATTTTCTAAACCGAGCTTCCTCCAATGTGAAAAATAGTTTGTTGATTGTCACTTTTATTTTATCCGGCTGGCTGACGATGATGGTTGGTGTAGAATTAGGTAAGGGGCCCTTATTCGATTTGCGCGGCGTACCTATTATTTTTGCAACATTAGTGTTCCGAGATCCGCGCCATGTTTTTATTATTGGACTTGGTATCTCTGCTTCAAGATTTTTTGTCAATGGAATAACACCAAGCTCACTAACGGGATCAATTAATATCGCTATTATGGGACTCGTCGCTGCGGGGCTCGTCATGCTTTACGAACGACGCCAGTTATGGGGCTATCGTAAGAAGGCAACGATTTCTTTGCTCACCATCAATATTGTACAGGTAACTGGTATCGCGATCTTTGGCGCTCTGTCTCGTGAGTTGTACTTGAAGCAGATTATGCCTTTTACGCTGCCTCTTTCTATTTTGCTTGGTGCCTTATTCTTATTTATTATTAATGATTTTTATAAGGAACAGCTCCAAGCGGACGAGCTGCGCGACAATAACTTGCTTCTAATGGAGCAAACGAAGGAGCTTGAAGACAAAGCGATACAAATCATGAAGTCATCCAAATACAAGTCGGACTTCCTCTCTAATATGTCTCATGAGCTTCGGACACCTCTTAATAGTATCATTGTCCTCTCAGAGCTCATTCGTGAGAATACGGCCAGCCAGGAACACAATGAGAATTTTGAGTATGCAGATATGATAAACAGCTCTAGTAACGAATT
Organism: Paenibacillus sp. 01T47; assembly: GCF_056398245.1. NCBI lineage: Bacteria > Bacillati > Bacillota > Bacilli > Caryophanales > Paenibacillaceae > Paenibacillus > Paenibacillus sp. 01T47. The sequence continues at coordinate 3,678 of NZ_JBFTPA010000057.1, read as the reverse complement.
GCTGCGAATCATTAATGACATCCTTGACTTATCCAAGATGGAAGCAGGGAAAATGGATATCAACTGGGGAGAAGTGTCCGTCGAGGATGTTACGCAGCTGGTATACCATGAATTTGCCCATTTAGCTGAAAAGAAGCAGCTAAGCTTCGAAGTTTTAATAGATGAAGAGGCTCCTCAAATGCTAGTATCAGATGGGCAAAAGCTGAGCCAAATTATTCGCAATCTATTAAACAATGCTATTAAGTTTACGGATAAGGGCGATGTCGCTTTGCACGTATACAAGGATAAGCTTACTGACTGCATTGTATTTGTTGTAAAGGACACCGGTATTGGGATAGATGAGGACAACCAGCAGCGAGTCTTTGATACATTTTCACAAGAGGACAGCACGATTCAGCGGAAATATGAAGGAACTGGATTAGGGCTTTCTATTTGCATACAGCTTACCAATCTACTTGGCGGCAAACTTGCGCTTAAAAGTACAAAGGGAGTTGGAAGTGAGTTTGCACTAAGTGTGCCGTTATATCCTACAACGAAATAGGATAGCTGCTTCGATTGGAACCGCAAATCGCTTTCGACTAGGTTGGAGAGTAAGTTTCTATATAAAGAAATGAGTTGTTAGATTCGACTAACAGCAAGGAAGGTGTAGTTAGGCAAATGCCTTCCTACACCTTTCTTTATGGATTTAGCGAGGTATCCATATTTGTATAAATAAGAATGGCATCTCTTAGAAATACAGCAGCACCGGGCAGGTTTTTATCATAATAGGCTGTAAACCTTTCATCATCTACATACATTTGAGCAACACCCGCATGTGCTTCTTTGGTATAGCTGCCCCAATAAAAACTTAGCCATTGTCGATGGAGATCGGCTGCTTTCTGTGCTAACTGACCAGCGGGATCACCAGTTGCAAAAGCTTCCTCAAGCACGCTTATGACCTCGGCCCCTAACTTTTCGATTTCAGTGTGCTGTTCTTTAGTCATGTTTTTGATTATTTGGTTAGAGAGATCCACCTGCTCGTTTCCGTACTTTTCTCTAATCTCTTTACCAAAGCTCTTCTCATTCTCATTAACGAGCTGCTGCTTAAAACCTTCGAATTTCTCTTTATTCTCCATTATTATTCTCCCTTCTTTTTGAGCTAATGTTTTGTCGACATTAGCGATAAGCTGATCTAGCTG
>NZ_JBFTPA010000056.1:0-3605 GCF_056398245.1 Paenibacillus sp. 01T47 | reverse complement strand
CCAAGTGAGAAATAAACCAACCACCGATAGAAGCCCCTACAGTAATTCCAAGATTGGAAAATGAGACAAACAAGCTGTTGCCGAATTCGGGAGCTTCTTTCGCCTCGGTCGTTAACCATGCTTGACTGACAATAAGCCCGCCGGAATGCACTACCCCCCAAATGATTACGATAACAACCATCGGAATGAGATAAGATCCCAGATAATAAGCGAATAAGTAAATTACCGCATATAGCAGAGGAAACATGATGACGGTCTTTGTAATGCTTTTATGAACAAAGCCCCCAAATAAAAAATTCCCRAAAATCATGATGATACCAAAGACCATCAACATGATGCTGATTCCTGACCCGTTCATATGTGTTACTTGCACAAGATATTCAGCAAAGTAGCTGTACACAGAAAACATAGCTGCAAAGATAAAAATAACGGTCACGATATTTAACCACAATTGAGGTTTACGTAATATGCCAAGCTGCTTGCCATAAGACATTTTTTCCTTAACAGGCATGGAAGGAAGCCAAACTTGTATCCCTACAAAGGCAATCATGCTTACAACAGCTCCGAACAGGAAAGCGACTTCTAACGAAATCTTCTCCGCGAGATAAGATGTCAAAGGCACGCCAAAAGCAAACCCCACYGTGATTCCGGCGAAAACCTTTGTGACCGCTTTACTGCTTTTTTCCGGAGGGACAAGCTTGGCTGCGGTCACAAGGGCAACCGAAAAAAAGACGGGATGAAAAATAGCAGGGATAAWACGAAAAACTAGCATCACATCGAACTGGGTCGTATAAGCATAAACCATATTCGAAATTGCAAAAATAAGCAAAGTGGTTAATAGAATGACTTTACGATTAATACCGGATACGAGTAATGTCAGGAATGGACCTGAGATAGCAACGACGAGAGCAAATATACTTACAAGCCATCCRGCCTGTGAGGTCGATATATTAAATTTTTGAGTTACCTGGGGTAAAACACCTATAATCCCCATTTCCGTTGTAATAATACCGAATACGCCTAAAGCCAAAATAATGATAAGCAAAGGGTTAACCTGWTTCATTTTAAATGTAAGYCTCCTTTTATATTTACATATATAGATTCATAGATGTATATTWMAAAAAAAAAGACCTCCTTTCAGTCTATAGTTTCTTTTGGATGTACTCGGAAAATTCCTGTATTGTCTTTTCGTTTCGACGATAGTACGTCCACTTCCCAATTCGCTCAGATTCCAACAAACCAGCTTTTTGCATCGTCAACAAATAACTCGAAATAACAGACTGTGCAAGACCTGCTTTAGCCTGAATATCTCCCACGCATACACCAATTTGAAAATTGAGAYYTTGTTGTAGATAAGGTTTTTCATCAAAGAATTCCTCTGGATTCTTTAACCATAGCATAATTTGACTACGCGTCTCGTTAGACAAAGCTTTATAAATCTGTAATGGTTCCATACAGATTATTATATCTATTTTTATAGATTTGTAAATATAAAATGTGCTGTTTTCTCCAATATCTTTTGACAAGAACTTGAAAAATCTATTGCCTGTACCGACTTTTGTTGGAGAAATCTGCCCGTTAGTTCAATAAAAAGAGCAGGCATCGCAGCGCCTGCTCATCATTTGTGTTATTCCACTATCGTTCTCCGATAGCTTAATGACTATTTCACGCTTCTTGTGCTACCCTGAACATATGCCCATTAACATCTCGAAATGTGAACTCTCTTACGCCCCAGGGTTTTTGTTCAATATCTTGCACAATGTCTAGTGCTTTACTTTTATACAATGTATAAATTTCATCTATATTTTGTACAAAGAGATAAGAGTGAGCTCTATAAGTTGTGAACGATTCCTGTACATCCAGATGAAATTCAATATCACCACATTGGATTGCGGCATAGCCATTGTCATCCCATATCCAAGCCACCTTAAACCCAAGCACATCTAGGTAAAATGCAAGGGATTCATCCATATTACGTACGGGTAAAATCGGAACTTGACATTGAATGTTTAGCATAAAAAATACCTCCCCCCAGCTGGTTCATCAATAACAAAGAATATATTCGTTGAGTCTTTATAATTTCCTCTATTCTCATTGTTCAGTTCTCCTGCCCGTTAGCGTAATGAAAAAATGGAGCAGCTGCCGCAGCAAACTACTCCATGTTTGTTCAACTATCGTCTCCCGTTAGCTAACGGTTAACGTTAGTTCAGCGAGTAGCAGTTCTACGTTTCCAGCGCGTAAGGGTATTTGAGTCTTATCAAAAAGGCTTATGTAGTGACAATGTACTGAGAAAAAATTCTGTATATAAAGGGGGGCGCCCCCCCCCTTGGCCCCCTCTGTCCGTAAAATAGAAAACCCGATCGAGTGAGATCGGGTTTTTTGTCTCATGGTTATGCATAATAGCTTTTAAATGCAGAATTAAGAAGCACTATCTTCTTAACTCAAACAAACTTCCGACTCGTCTTCTTCCCATCACAGCTGAACACAATCTTCTTATCCTCAACAAACGTCTCCAGGTGAACGTTTTTCCCCCAAAGCTGAACGACATGAGGCAGCGTACGCTCCACATACTTCAGATCGAGCTCCATCCCTTCATACTCATGAATAAGATAAAGCTCACCCACACGATTAAAATCCCCATCCTTGACCATCAAACTAGGGAAACCACCGTTTACTTTTGAATAAACTAGCTGATCGCGAATCTTCTCCCACGACTTATCGGTAATTTTCCACTCAGGGCCTTTTTTCTCGAAAATGTACAAATCGAGATCATTAACCAGATCTTTCGTCAGGTAGTTGCGGATGAACGAAATATCGGAATCGAGCTCGCGTACCTCGAACATTTTTTCCCTGCCCTTGCCGGGGACGCGTCCGAAGCGTGCTTGTTCTTCCTTTGTTGGGTTATCGAAGCGGCGCTCGATATCCTCGAATATTTTTAAGCCCAAATAATAGGGATTCAAGGTATGCCGGGATGGCTGCACGACAGAGGAGTTCAGCTTAGCGAACTCAATCGTTTCATCGCTAGTCAGATCAAGCTCGCGTATGATCCGCTGATGCCAGTAGGAAGCCCAGCCTTCGTTCATAATCTTGGTCTCGATTTGCGGCCAGAAGTAGAGCATCTCATCGCGAAGCATAGACAGAATATCACGCTGCCAATCCTCCAGAGTAGGGGAGTACTCCTCAATGAACCAGATGAGATCTTTTTCTGGCCGTGGCGGAAAACGTTTGGCGTCAGCGGCCTGCGATTGAGCGGCTGATGCGGCGGCAGCTGTTCGATCCGGGTCTAGATTCCATAAGTCATCATAAGAGGAGGAAGGAATATTCCACTCCGAACGCTCGCTGTCCTTTTGCACCATTTCGATATAACGTTTCTTATCCAATTGATAAGGCTTAATGAGCGTCGGATCGACATGCTCTTGAATGGCAAGGATCGCATCGATAAACTTCTCGACCGCTTCCGTGCCATGATCCATTTCATATTGATGAATACGATCCGCTGTAGCAGACATGCTCTCGACCATATTGCGATTGGTTACACCAAAGCGAGCGTTGTTTTTGAAAAAATCACAGTGAGCGAGCACATGGGCGACGATGAGTTTATTTTG
>NZ_JBFTPA010000055.1:0-4633 GCF_056398245.1 Paenibacillus sp. 01T47 | reverse complement strand
CTTATAATACTCTTTGAGTTCGGGCAAATTTGTAATCAACTGATTAGGTAATGGATTTAGACTTCGTTCAGCAAGTCGCTCAGACCAAACTGACTCATCACTACATGTACATAAAATTGTGATTAATTCCCCGCCTCTTTCCTCAATCCGGGTCTTAAATCTCCGTACGCCGTCCGTATTATTCAATCCGAAATCAAGTATGATCCCTGCACCAGAATCAATATTGGTTTGTAAGAAACGATAAAGAAAATCGAAACATATTATGTTTCTCATATCATGTTCGGGCACAATGGCTGCAACTCAATCGTAAATATCGTCCTTATGTAATACAGGGAGTTTGAGTCTTTTACCAAGCTCGTTTGTTAATGTCGATTTACCAGTCCCAGACTTACCTCTAAATAAGATTATTTTAGACATAATAGCTCCTAGCACCCCCTCAATCTGTAGTGGCTTTCACTAATGTGATGCCAAAAGGAGGAAAAGGTTTCAAGTTCATTTTCACTATACTGCCCGTTATCTTAATAAAAACAAGGAGAAGTTACCGTAGTATCTGCTCCTTGTACTGTTCCACTAGTTCCCTGTTAGTTGAAAAGCATCTATAAATAGATGATCATCGCTAATCAACTGTTTTCATGATGTTCACTAGATATTGATCTAAGTCTATGTTTATCAAAAATTCTTTTATCATAAGATATTGTGTATTCTTTATTAACTTTAACTAGTTCTGAAATATCTATTGGGATTGTTATTGTTCTTACTCGATTGCTAAAATTAATTAAAGTCATTTCGTGTTTACTAACCTTCTGAACAGTAATAACTTCGAAAGTTGAGGATCGAAAAGAGTTCCACAACATGATTAAACCCACAACAGCTAATAAAGATATGATTATTCTTTTGTTTCCTCTAATCACTAGAACCTCCTTTCAATGATTCAAAATTTATCGTTTGCATGTCTTTTTTCGGAGATTTCTTATAGCGTATTATCTGCGACAGACTTTATTACATTTAGGAAAACTATTCCCTCCTGATCATCATAAACACCTCTAATTACCTTACCATTTAATCTATACTATGGATATTTCTATTAAAGTAAACTGCCCGTTAGCATTCCTGTAGATTCATTAATTTGGACTTTAAATAAAAAAGAGCGCCTCTGCATGATAATTAACGTCTGTTAGGTATTTACGATTACCTTCACCGAATCCGACATTCCCCGTAATTTTACATACCACGTCAAAAATGACTCAACCATAAATTTCGAGTCGCATACCGCAGCCTTTGGCAGGCAAGTCAATTCACGATCAATAAAAAAAGCCACCTGGAAAGGTGGCTTGCACTCAAACAGAGTGCAAAAGTATAGATAGGAGTGGAGAGTCCTGTCCTGAACCTGTTGCTTTTAGAGTAACGTACTTTCATACCGTGCCTGATGCCAACCGTGCCGCTTTCAACAGCATTCAAAACCACTATTTCTTCATTATAGGAATGCTGCCCGTTAGCTTAATAAAATGAGCAGGCCACCGCAGCGCCTGCTCATCGATGTGTACTATTGAACTAACGTTTCCTTTACTCATCTGCCCCTATGTTAACTGATGCTCCCCGTAGTCTTGCTTGACCGTCAATGTCCAAGGTTTTGATGATCGAACTGTAAGATCTACCTGCATCGATTGCTGCGGAAGCAGCTTTAAGGTGGAAATTATTTTGGCCTTGATTCACAAACCGGGGTTCGGCAAATATAGAGTGTACATCATTTCTAGTACTGGTCTTATAAGCCGAAAAACCGACATATTCCTCGTTTTTCCAAATCCAAGTTGCTTTCGAAACGTCTCCGGGGGCGTAATAAAGATTGTAGTCTACCACATTTCCCGAGTTTTTCGTGTGTTCGTTATAGATGAAGACATTCGATGATTCCGCAAAGATGATATTATTTGTGATCATATTATTCTTGGTATCATACTGTAGCAGAATTTGACCACTGCCGTCATTCAGCGAATTATTTTGATATAGGGTATTGTTGATGATCTTGCAATTCACAGTTGCGCCTCGTTCACTATCGTAGCCGCCCATCGCTATTCCCGTATACCGATTACTGTAGACAATGTTGCTTCGCACGGTAATATCGCTTGTGGATTTCCCTGCATGTTCACTGGCAATTTCAATGCCAATATCGTTCTTGTAACTGTAATTTCGTTCAATAACACTGTCTTTCCCCCCATCAATATAAATACCACCGGCCGCGTTGCTATTGTTAGGAAGTGATTTACCATAAGAAGGGTTAAAGTTGGATGAGATGTTATATACTCTATTGCCACTGACTAATCCATTTCTCACTTGATCGTAGGACGGATGCGGCGCTACTCCTTCGAAGCCGATGAGATCGATTCCGATATTGTCATTATCATGAATGAGATTGTTCGTCACGGAAAAAGTATCGACATTTCCGTTTAAAACAAGGGACTCGCTTGAACCCAGTACCAGCTTGTAAAGCTCATTACCTTCTATCGCTACATGATGAATGGAGGCGGGTGCATCAGTACCATACACAGCGATACCGTGAGCATCCCGGCCAAGCAGGTCACTGCCGGTTGGTGCAGCGGTATTTTTGATATCATGCACTTTGTTATTCAGAATCTTAATATAGCTTCCTGAGCCGTGGACATATATACCTATAGGCAATTGATCTTTTTTCGTTGTGATAAAATTACGGATTTCAAACCCCTTTATCGTGATATGGCTGGCGTCTTCAATCTCAATAATGCCTTGTTGTCCTGTGACAGAAAGTCCGCTTCCATCAATGACTGCCCTTTCCTTCGGAAAGTTTACGAACGTGATCGAACCACCCCGGGCTGAGCCGGAGCGGGTAATTTTTAGCTTTTGCTTATAGACGCCCCCTCTAACATACACGGTACTGCCCGGTTTTACGACGTCTGCTGCATGCTGGAGAGTTCTCCATGGAGATTTTTTGGTGCCCGCGTTATCATCGTTGCCTCTGGAGTCTACATAATAGGTGGGAGTGGCTGCTGAAGTAGAGGTGGCACGCAATTGCCCCATCATAATTATTACAGTTGCAACTACCGTACCAAGAATGAATAATTTACTCTTTGTTTGCATTGAGACGGATCTACCTTTCCAGAATGTTTCTTTTAATTATACTATAACGAATCTTAAGCACCATCAAGTAAACACTTGAGCAAATGTGATCAAGGAAAAGACTGGCGTACTTTGGACTCAGACGGGAATATCATTATCAGCATTTATTCTCTAGACTTGTTCAACTACCCGCCCGTTAACGTGTCCCGTTAGTTGAGCGATTACATTCAAGCAGTGCAAACATGAATGCTTTACCATACAGAAAGTTTTGTTCTGAAATCATTTTCATCTGTAATGAAGTTTACTTCAGAAAACCCCATTGTTAGCGAGTTATTATAGAGCCTTTGGATTGTTTCTGGATCCTTACTATACACCGTAACATACACGCAATCGACCACTAAAATAACGAGGCTACATTCACTGATAATAAAATCTTCAAACGTTTGAATATCAATAATCTCTTTATTTCTTGGAAAAGCCTTTAGGTTTGCAAAAATCACATAATACTCGTTTTTTTCTATTGTCTGCTTTAATGTTTCGCCTTCCATTCCAATAACCTCATCAGGAAAGAGTGGCCGCCCTAACTCCCCGTACTCGATGAAATATGCTTCTTCACCGCCAACATACCAGTTATATGCAGCTACATCGACTGGCTTCAGTATCCCAGCCAAGTAGCTCCCGTACTCATTTGGTATTTCGAAGCTAATGCCTCTTATCATAATAACTCCTCTCCTATACTGCCCGTTACTTCAATGAAAAACGGCAAACGATTAATAGCGTTTGCCGTCTTTTCGTCATTCAACTATCGTTCCCCGTTAGTTGAACATCCATCGTCAGACTTCTTAAGTTTTTATAGTCAATCTTCGCAACAATATTGCTCCCTCAGATTTAAAAACCTTCTCGCGTCTTATAAAATCCTCAACTTCAGATAAATTTGCCGGCCTATATCCAGGACCACCACATCCACAGGAATGATATGTAAAACCGTTATTATATAACAATTCTACCTTCATCCACTGTTTAAGGTCATTTTGTTTAAGTGCTTTAAAATCACGTCCCATATCCTTCATTATTTCGGTACATTGTGGGCATTTATAATATCTAATTTTGGATCTCAGTTTTATCTAGTTTTGAAGCAGAAGTTTGTTTGAAAACCTTCCTGCATTTAAAACACGCGTAAATATCCTTATATGGGCCGTAAATTGCATATCGACACATAAATGATCACCTCCATAGATTAGCTGAATCACAACTTGCGTTATCTGCTTTTCTCATCCGTCTTAGCAAAAAAAAGGATAACATTATTTTACCACGCTAACCTGCCCGTTCGTATTATGAGGTCACCAGAAATTACTGGTCGACCTCATTTTTGTGTGGTCGTAAGATAGCGGTAGCCTGGGATCGAACGTTTCTGCCCGTGAGACTTGGATCTCGAGAGCTATTCCGTTCATCCCCCCTACTTGTTAAACCATGATTAGGCTAGTTGGGGCATGACCCCGAATCACATGCGATAATGTGGACGACAAGAAGGTTAGGGGCTTCCGGC
>NZ_JBFTPA010000054.1:0-4736 GCF_056398245.1 Paenibacillus sp. 01T47 | reverse complement strand
TGTTACTCACCCGTCCGCCGCTAAGCATCAGAGGTGCAAGCACCTCATCAACTCCGCTCGACTTGCATGTATTAGGCACGCCGCCAGCGTTCGTCCTGAGCCAGGATCAAACTCTCCAAATTGGTGTTTGAAATGCTCATTACTTTTTTTATCGCTTTTTTCGCTTATCCCGAAGGATTTGCGAGGCAGTTATTACTCGTTGTTCAGTTTTCAAAGAGCAATCTTTTCTTTCGTTTGTTTCTCTCGCCGTCCGCGTGTATCTCTCGGCCGGAATTAGAATATACCATGCATGCATATATGATTGCAAGTCTTTTTTTAAATTAATTTATTATATTTATGATTTCACTATATAAATGCCATTTAATACGTCTATAATGCCTGTAAAACACTACATTTAAGCGTTTTAATATTTAATTTCGTTAATATAAATGAACAAACATATTATTAGTTATTTATTTTCGAGCTCAATGTTAGCCTAGTTAACTATGTGTAATTAACAAATGGAATTCAAATCAGCTCATATATTTCATCGTTTTCTGCTTGATATCTGATTCTGCCTTACATCAATCTATTTAATCCTAGAAGACACAAAGCTGCATCACTTCTTATCTATCCCTGTACAGGTTTGTATGAATTCCGTGACTTGCTTCTGATACTCATTTACAGGGGAATAGCATCTTGATTCATAAATACGATTGCTTTTTAAAATGAATTATAACTGTGCAAAGTCCTTAACTTTAAAAAGCCATTAGTAATTCTTCTTTATCTATTAAGATCACCTACGTAACCTGTTCGTTATTTACAATCAGAATTAATTCTTGCTTTACATCCTCCACGAATGTTCATTCTATTCTAGGCCAGGACCATCCGTATTCAACATTCACAATAGCAGCTGAACCGTCCAGCATAAGCACCTCCCCGACCTATTCGTATGTGTAGGAACTAAAATGATCCTATCACTCCTATGAAAGGATGGGTTTTTAATTTGAAACAAATCAAAATTAGTATAGTAGAAGACTACAACCACTAATTACAAATAGCCTATTTCGGCGTACTTATATCACCCACAAAAAACAATTTCTCGCTACAAAATAGCGTATCTTAATAATCTAGGAGGCGTCCATTGTCATGCCATTGACCGTATATTTTATTTTCCTTAGTGTTTGCAATGAATTTGTCTAATCTACTATTATATAATTCCGGCTGGTTTTTATTACTTTGTATCGTGTCGATCCGAACTCTTTTATAAAGAGCTGGAAATGCCGAAAAATTCTCAAATGTCTGTCTCTCCTCTTTGAGCCTTTGCTCTATAACCTTATCTATTTTAAAAGAATCGTAATCCATATCGGGAAGTACCTTTCTTCCTTCATCTCTCATTAACCCCAACTTTTCAAGGCGGCGGACACGTTCTTTATTCAATTCAGTCCATGAACTTTTTTTGCTTCTAGGTGATAGTCTCTGCGCCATTTGAGTTTCGGCTATTTTCTTTTTCACTCCATCAATCCATCCAAAGCACAAAGATTCTTCGACCGCGTCCAAATACAGCAACTTATCTGGGTTTGGCGTCATGCTAACTACTACCCAGCAAGACTTTTTAATATTTCCATTTTCCTGTAGCCAAATCCTCAAATCTTCTCTCGATTTTACTGTAATTAGATTTTCAATTTCCATAGATAAAACTCAAGCTCCTTCTAATTATAGTGTGAAATTAAATCCATTATACAACGTATGACCTAAGTCGAACTTGATGCTATCAGCAAAAGGGTAAAATGATACTTATCTCAACTAGCAATGGTGACTTATTTCTTCTATTAAATAAAAGTAAAAAGGTCGACTCCCCTATTTTTAGAAGTATCGACCTTTTTAGTATAATTTGATTTAACTCAAAACAATATCCATTGCACTCACCAAATTTTCAAAACGATGCGCTAGTGTTTAAACGGATTCCGCAGCTTCCTGATACCAAAAAAATGCATAGTCGTTCATGACGGATGCGTGGCCTAGTTGGCGCAACATTGTTGAAATATTGCCTCTGTGATAGGTCCCATGATTGGCCACTTGCAGTACAATTTCCGATAAGCGTGTTTGGCGAATTCCGGCAAATGGGTTATCAAGCAAAACGGTTTGCTCCAAATCAGCTTCGCTTTGGAACCATTCTCTGTATTGTTCCGATAACTGTGCGAAGTTGTTGGCGTATTCATCTACAGAATGCAGGATACTCACATTTAGCGACATACATTCTTGAAATGCCTCTCGCATACCAGTGCCTGTTAAAACCTTATACCACATCGTATCCACTGCATAGATATGACTAAGGGCATGGGCAAGGGTAGCAAATGAGCTGTTTACTTCTTGACTTAGCACAGAGGCAGGGAGTTCCTTGATTCTCCCCATGATCGTTTGGTTGGCCCATGTGTGGTATTGAAACATTTCTACTGGATAATTGGACATTCGTAAAGTCTCCTTTTGATTTCTAATAAATTGATTTTGGTTCTGTAGTTATAATAATAAAAGAAGTATGACAACAGACTGTCATACTTCTTCATAAAGTTTGAGTGTATTTTGAAGCTGTTCTTTTAAAATCCCTCGTAGTGCATGAGGTTCGAGTACTTCGGCGCCACTGCCAAAGCTCAGAAGAATGGACCATAGCCATCTTGCTTCTAGTGGTTTATAAACTGGAATTCGTATCGTTGCATTTCCATCGGCATGAAATTGCATATCCGCTTGGTGAAACTGATCCATAGCTATCGCCAAAGCCTCCGGTCCCACTTGAATCACAACATCTTTCAAAAGATCGCACCATTCCTTGTTTGTGAAAGTAAGCTCTTTCGACACTAAGTGGTGCTGCTGAAAGTCTTCCTGCGTCAATACTAAGTTCATTATCCGTGATAGTCGGAACTCCCGATAGTCACAACGCGTTCGACAAAAGCCATAAACGTACCAATTGCCATATTTGAAATGAAGCTGTATGGGTTCCATATCACGGGAAGTACGATCATTATTAGCATTAATATAATCAAAACGGACGATTTTTCGCTCCGTAATGCCCGTACGTAAATGTTGAAGCGCGTCCGGCCCTGACCGGCGGGTTTCTAAGTCGACAGATACAGTGGGGATCTGCTGCTCGGGTCCAATTGTTTGTAGTCTTTCAATGGTACCCTGAGCACGCTCATCTTTAAACACGCTGGAGAGGCTGCTGAGCACGGTGATCAGGGAATCCACATCGTAAGAACCGAGCAAGCTTTTATCCATTTTGTATCCGTCCATTATGCCGTATCCGCCATTCATTCCCTGATACGATATAACAGGGAAGCCCGCAGCGCAGATCACATCGATATCCCGATAAATAGTTCTTTGGGAAACTTGATACTCTTCAGCCAGCATAGAAGCAGACAAAACTTCGTTATTCAGGAGCTTGTAGATTATGGAGATCAATCGCTCCAATTTCATATATATCCCCGCCCGTTAATCCATTTCGCATTGCTGCTTAATATTATATCACAGATTTTTTATTACTAATTTTCAGGGACACCCCGCTTGATGTATCGTAGATACATGAATTGGATTGAACGATCGGGGTATCTAGATTGGCATAACACCGTAAAACCCACGTTAGAAAGCATCTCCTATCGCAGGTAGACGTGCAGTCATAATGGAAGGAGTTCTCTTGAAGAACAAACATCACTAATGTAAACGCACCGATGTCCAGTCGGTCGTGTGTGCGCCAGAGGCGCCGAGACTAGCACTTTTTATATAGTGTTATAGTCAAAAAAAGCTACTTGCATTCATTCGAACATCTACCCTAGATTATTGAATGAATTTCCGCAACATTACGATCTGAAATATTAGTAATGCCTAGACCAACAGCTGTCTAAGCGTTCGCCTTTTCAATGAGTTCACTTGCAGTCGAATCACAGTACAATTATAGAGCAGTCTTCTTCTTTTTTAAGGCGTGTTTATTTTGCTCTTAACATCCCGTACCTTCGTCTCTTATTAGATTCCAGATATTAGAATGATAATACTTGTCTGCAGAGGGTTAAAAAGGTAAGCACAAGTGATGAGAATGCTTATATTTGTAAAAAAGGTGACGGAAAAATTCATATATGTCCTCCCTTAGCTGTTTTTATTGTACACGAGGCTAACTCCTTTGACAAAAAAATAGCTCAAAAGCATCTCATTTGAATATCATTTCCTACTTTTGAACAACAAAAAAAGCCTTGCTAAGCAAGACTTCTTTTGTCGTACTATGATGCGCGTAGAGGGACTTGAACCCCCACGGTTGCCCGCTAGATCCTAAGTCTAGTGCGTCTGCCAATTCCGCCATACGCGCGCATCCGAGATTAAAAAATGGTGAGTCATGTAGGATTCGAACCTACGACACCCTGATTAAAAGTCAGGTGCTCTACCAACTGAGCTAATGACTCATACTATGGTGGAGGATGACGGGATCGAACCGCCGACCCTCTGCTTGTAAGGCAGATGCTCTCCCAGCTGAGCTAATCCTCCATGGAAAYACTAAAACCCACTGCGAGTGGGAGTCTTGCTTCATTGTGCGTTTTGCACATTGAAAACTGGATACGAAAGATTAGGCTTGCTGAAGCCTTWATGCTGCTGTCTACCGGATGTATGGGTCACAGTAAACGTGTTTAGGATAAGCCCTCGACCGATTAGTATTCGTCAGCTACACACATTGCTGTGCTTCCACCCCGAACCTATCAACCTCGTCGTCTTCAAGG
>NZ_JBFTPA010000053.1:0-4737 GCF_056398245.1 Paenibacillus sp. 01T47 | reverse complement strand
TTTCCATTAAGTAATTCGTAGGTACAGCCACCCTTAATTTAATTTCATCACTAATAAAAGGGATTATCCACAATAAAGTAAAGGGTATCAATAATAGTATAGTGAGGATTCCTTCTTCAGACCTCCACTTATCTTTCATAAAGAACAGAMAAATAGCAAATAAAATTGACAAAAATGAAAATACAAAAACATAATAAATCAAGAAAGGAGCTATAATAACGATTGGTAATATATAACTAATAATATATGAAAAAACCCAAATGATATAACATACATATAAAACATTTAAAGTTTTTCTTCTGTAATCGTTCATTAGATTCCTCTTTTCTCATACTAAATGATGGATCTAACTTTTACAGAATGGAACGCCCATTACCTCAGAGGAAGAGTTATATATCCGTTCATTTACCTGAAGTTTATTAACCCCCTTAATTTTAACACATATTGGAACTTTTCTGGCCGTTAGTTCAACAAAAAGCAGCCGATCGGTTTGGCCTGCTGCCGTAGTAACTGATGATTCAACTATCGTTCTCCTTCTTCAGATCCTCAATGTTTATTTTCTCCACCTCTTAGGTAAATACGTTTCTTCATAGGCAGAATGGAAAAGAGAACGTATAATACGGATGCGATGCCCTAGACTACTTGGTTTCAATCGAGAAGATTGCTTAGCTAAATATTCCTTGAGAAGATTCAAAGTTACATAGGGAATTTCCAAGTTACCTAAACAATATCAATACTTTCTGGACTCCTCCAAACACAAAAAAACATGCCCTTAACAGGCATGTTCAATGAATAGGATTGGGTTCAAACCACATATATCACTACCCTTTCGTCCCGCCCTGCAGTCCAAAACCTTTGGACATAAACTGCTGGGAGAGGATATACATCACGACCGAAGGAATCGCATACAGCACGGAAAACGCCGCTAGCTTGCCATACTCCACCATGCCGTATTGCCCAAAAAACTGATACAGCTTCAAAGAAGCCGGGAAATTTTCAGGTGTCTGCAATTCGTCTTTTCCCTACACCCGAAGAACTAGGTGAATTACATTCTCAAGATATCTTACGAGGCTGGAAATCGCTTATGAAACGGCATTCTGGCGATCGAAAAGCCCAAGCCATACTCTCTATTGCTTGTCGTTCAGATGGATCTAAACAAGCCACGCATGCTTACAAGCTTTACTTAAAGTAGCTGCTCGATGGTGAGCCCTTTGGCGCTGCACCATGTTGCCATGGTTTGGCCGCTGGACGTATAGTCCTCGATTCGTCTCGCCCATCCTGGCGACGTCGTTCTTTATTTGTCATGAGGCAACCTCCTGTAATTTCGGTTGCTTTCATCTTCTCATATATTTAACAGGGACTGAAGGTGGCTAAGGTTTGACGCTTACTTTTATGCAGGATGGCCTGAATCTACTCGTTTACGGATGTGCATTAAATTGAGTCCTTTGCTTCTGCTCAAAATGGGAATTGGAAAATGATATTATTACAAAAAGAGCCTGTTGAAGTTTCTCAACAGGCTTTGATGTGGTATTAAATTGAATTATGGATTTATTCTTTTGGGATTGTTTGTATAATGTCACCGTACATATCTGTTTTATAAGTGAATCTTTCGAACGGATGGTCTTCATCACGTCCATAACCATTTGAGTAGAACATTGCTGTATTAGATCCAGACATACTATGTTCAAATGAAACATCGAGCATTTCTTCAAGTGTATTGGTTAGTTGTTGGCCAGCTAAATGAATAATAGGTGTTTTATCTCCATATTGAAATTGCCAAACTGCCTTAGCTATTCCATCTTTAATCTCAACGACTGTATTGGCACGTCCGGTACTATAAATATAACGTGATGCGTCTCCACGTGGAAAGCTGTAACTGTAAAAAGGAGTTGGTTCATTTTTTTCAGCTTCTGCAGACGGTGTAAAAGAGAAGGTAATTGGTAAAGAAATTGCAGCAAGACGAGCCTTATTTAGATCATCAGATGTAATAAGATTCTCATCAAGCTTAAAATCCTTACTATTTATAAATAAAATTACTCTAGTTTTTTCATAGGTTACACTGAATTCGAAAGCCTCAGTTATAAAACGAATGGGAACCATTATACGTCCGTTATTATTAACTGCTGGAACATCGAGCTTGATGGTTTTTCCATTCTTATAGGCAATTAATTGATTGGCTGTCACTTTCACTTCATCTTTAACTTTATTCATTATTACAGCCGTTCGACTTTTAGTGTCCCAGGTGTAGGATAATCCTAATGAAGATAGAGTCCGAATAGGAACCAAAACTCTTCCTTTGTCCACATAAGGATTACTATCCGTTTTGATAAATGATCCATTAATGTTTACAACAATATCACGGGGTGATAGTTTCGTTGCTCCTAATGCCGTACTTTGAAACGCGAATAAAAAGCAAGAGAAACAAAGGGAGTGCTTTGTTTACAAGTTTCATTTTATCTTCTCCTTCCAATTATGGTATTTGTGCAGCTGTTGCATTGGTAAACGGCACGATGGATTCTATTCCACCTACACAATCGTCTGTAGCCACTGGATTCCTCCTTGGTGTCGTGAAAGAATGAAATGTTCCTGACGGGCATCTTGTGGGAGGCATATCGAATTTACAATAAGCAATCAGGGTGCTGGCGCTATGACTTGTAGGGTGCGTTCGGTAATTGCATCAAGTACGTCTCTCGATCTGCGATTGAATCAAACCAGTGGTTAATTACTTTCAAGGTCCTGCTCCTAATTATGCAACTCATCCACGCGGCTGCTGACGATGCAATAATAATCTTCCTAGTTCCTTCAATACTTGAATACTAGATGGACAAATAACTTGCTGTTATTTATAACTAGAAAATTCATAATAAATAATTCTCCTCACTTCCCAATTATTAGTTCTTATTAAGCTATGTTATTATGCTAATAATTAATTGGCAAACTTAAAAACACAACGTTCACTTTATGGATAGAAACATTTACTCGCGCTACGATGCCTGATTATGGGATTTTCAGAAAATGAGATCTTTGTATATCTCTATATATCTCATTTTTTTGAAGTTAGAGTCTATCAAATAGATAGTCCTCAGAAGAATTGACCTCAATTGCCCCTGGACACCAAAATTACGAAAGTGATGCAATTGTACGGTATCGGTGGTGCGTACAAAATCACTTTAAAAATTAATACTTATTATGGACCACACATTTCTTACGGAATTGATGAAGTGAAAGTAGAAGTGGGCGGTGGAAACCCAAAATTGCTGAGTTTCAGGCATATCAAGGACCTATAAAGGTTTCGTTAATCTGCCCGTTAGTTTAATAAAACGAGCAGGCTACCGCAGTGCCTGCTCGTCGTTTTGTGCTATTGAACTAACGTTTCCCGTAAGTTGAACGAACAATTTCATTTATCTTTTCATTGAAAACTTTATTATAGAATTCATATTTCTCTGGAATTCGATTTCTTAAGCAATCCCAAAACCATTTTTCATCAAATTGATCTGGTCTGTTAACAATCAAATCAGGTAAGTTATGAAAAACATCGGCAATATTGTTTATTCAATCACATTATACTTAGCCTGGACCCAAGATGCAGGAATCCACCATTTAATACGATGAGTATAAGATGCGCTCCGAATATCTAGAAGAACACAATACAATAAATATACGTAGGCTCTTTCTTTGAAAGTCTCCGTCTTCAATCACTCCCCAACCGCGCGGCGACAGCTCCCTAGTTGTTGTGCTATCGTTCCTCGTTAGCTTAATCACTTATCTCAAGGAATTACATTCTTGGTGTTGTCTATTTCTCTTTTTCACTTGACATTATTTCTATAATTTTCTGAAGAGAAATATGGATTGCTCGAAGATAACTTATTAAGCAGATGAATCCTACAGCTAAAATTATAATGAAAAGTTCCATTTGTCTCTCCTTCTTACTTTATGAGAGGATTTACTATATATTATACATATTTATAGTTATGTATAACTACCCATTACTTCAATGAAAAGGGCAACCGATCATATGACCCGTTGCCGACATATCATGTTTGAACTATCGTGTCCCGTTATTTCAATTCTTTTTTGTAACGAAACCCTTTAGTTTTAAGTAATTGTTCGTTGGGAAATCATAGTTAACCCACTTTTCTTTGTAGCCTTCCTTACCATGTATACTCAACAATAAATCAAGCGCTTGTACTACTGCTTCTGAAAATTCCAATATCGAACAAGACTCATTTAGTTCAATAACCAGTTGTTTTTTGTTTCGCAAATTCTCAAATGACATAGTCTGAACGTGCAATAAATCATCAATCTTTCTGAATTTCCAAACGGTTCCACCAGGTTCTTCATTCCATTCAAATTGTGAATTTGAAACAGGGAATGGACTGAGCTCTGGATTAAGTGAAATCAGAGCCTTTAACATCTCATCAAGAGCATCCGTGATATAACTTGTTGCAAAATAAAAGGTATTTGAGTTCATTTCAATGAATCCACTAGCCCAACCTCTTTCGATAAGTTCATATTTGAACCTCAAAACTCCACCTCGCCTTTAACAAGAAATTCCCCTTCAGTATTTCGGGGTTTCCTCCATGCAATCCTGCCCGTTAGCTTAATCATTTGTTTTGTTCCAAGATAAAAGCTTCGACTCGATCAATTAGTGATTTTATTTCCTGAACCGTATCTAGAATCAATTCTCCCTCAAGATTCTCAGTCTTTAAATTCTTATAATACTCTTTGAGTTCGGGC
>NZ_JBFTPA010000052.1:0-5092 GCF_056398245.1 Paenibacillus sp. 01T47 | reverse complement strand
GTTGTAAATAGACCAACACCTTCTATTCCCGCATGCCCTCAAACGGAACTGCCTAGCCCATGTTATGTAATCATTTAAACTCCTATTTAAATCTATATGTGAAATCCTGCGAATTCGCGAGTATTCGTGAGAAAAACCTTATTCTATGAGGGAGCGTAACTACGAAGGGCTGCCACATAGCAGCCCTTTGGATGTTCAGTTTTCCTCAGAAGTCTCTACGTATGATCTAAACCTAATTTGACGCCGAAATTGGGCATTCACCTTGCCTAGGGCGAATATCTTAATGGGGAAGTGCATTTTTAAAAATTGAGGTGATACACTTGGGATATTTCGTTACTGTGGAACCCGGCGTAAAAGTATTTATAGAGGACATCAATCCAAAGGGAAATAAAACGATACTTTTTATTCATGGATGGCCGCTAAACCATAACCAGTTCGAATATCAGTTCAATTACCTTCCCAAGCTCGGATATCGTTGTATCGGAATGGACTGGAGAGGATACGGCAATTCGGATAAACCATTCGACGGTTACGGTTTCGATAGATTAGCAGATGATCTTCGTATGGTCATCGAAGCGTTACAGTTAAAAAACATAATACTAGCAGGACACTCTACCGGAGGCGCGATCTCGATTCGTTATATGGCTCGTTACAAAGGGTACGGGGTATCTAAACTCGTCCTGATCGACGCTGCGTCTCCATCAAGCGTTCCCAAAGAATTTACGAATAAAATCATCGAAGAAACAAACAATGACCGTCCGAAAATGCTGCAAAACCAAACGGAGATTTTTTTCTTTCAATACATTTCTGAACCAAAATCCGAATGGTTCTTTCTAATGGGTTTACAAGCTACGAATTGGTCGACTTCCGCTATTATGGTCACGCTAAGAGACGAGAATGTTTACAACGATCTTGGACAGATCGATGTGCCCACATTAATTATTCATGGAATTCATGATAAAGTCGTTCCGTTTTCCCAAGCTCAGGAAACAAATAAGCTGATTAAAAATTCACAATTAGTTTCATTCCAATACAGCGGTCATTGCCCTTTTTTGGAGGAGCGTGATAGATTCAACCAACTATTATCTTCTTTTGCATAATGCTCATTCTATCTAGGCGTTCCAGCGTTTCATTAATCGAAAAGTCATCAAGTGCATGATATGTTCGTTTTTCATCTATTAATTAAGTTCACTCCCCCTTTTATTACCATTAGCTATCTTCACTTGCTTAGTGACTAAAAAAACCCCCTTCTAACGAAAAGTATTATATAAAACCAGAATGGTAACAGCATGTTGCTAGGAGGGAAAAATTTATGACTAACCAACTTACTGAATGTATTAATCACTCAGCTCAAAATAATCCCAATATAACTTCTATTATGGCCGAAATGATCGCAACTATGGAGAATGACGCAAAACTCAAAAAAGAAATTCTTTTTAAAGTTGATGAAATCAGTATGGAGATTTTCAGAAAAGATAAACTTTGTTATGACGTAGTGAATGCTACTCGTAATAACGGTGATTATTACAAAGCTATGATACTATGGAAACAATTTAGAAATGAAGTAGAGATTGCCCTAGGAGAATTGTATAAGCGAATTCAATGGACAAGGTACCCTGACGAGTGGAGTGAGACATATGAGCTCCTAAAGCGTCGAGCAGCTCTACATGATGATGAGGTGGAAAGATTAGAGCGGCAAGAGTTATTGAGCGTCTAATCAGTTCTATAAATTGGAACAGTCATCTCTTATCACACTCAATTCGAGATCGACCCCGGGTAGTCTTGCGCTCGGGCTACATGTTTGAATTTTGCGATGTCGACACCAACAATTAAAGTAGAAGAAGTGATTTGATTAATGCGTTCATTTATCTTGTAGTCTCCTTGGTTTGATTTGAATCCGGTAGCTGACGAGCAACTTGGTCCCAATAACATCATACCAAGGAGTCTTTTTGTTACTCAAACCTCGTATTTCTTCATAATAGGAATGCTGCCCGTTAGCGTAATGACGAAGGGCTGCCACGCGGCAGCCCTTTAGTTTTCAACTATCGTTACCCGTTGGCTTAACAGGCCGCCGATCGTACCGGCAGCCTGGTGTCGTTGTGCTATCGTTACCCGTTAGTAGAACATCTTGTACGGCACAGCTATTTCTCCAACTCATAGCGGGCTGCGATAATGCCTGACTTGAGCGTTCGGCTGGACAGCAGCTTGAGCCTCATTTTCTCACCGCCGCCGTGGAATGCCGATTTTCCGCCGCCCAAGATGACTGGACAAATCGTCAGCAGGAATTCGTCGATCAGGCCGAGCTCAAGCAACGTCTTCGCCGCCCCCGGACTGCCGAAGATAACGAGATTTTTGCCTGGCTGCTCCTTGAGCGCCTTGATTTCATCTGCAATATTGTCCTTGATCAGTACCGTATTGTTCCATTCGACAATGTCCATAGAGCCGGAAATGACGATCTTCTTCACATCCTGCAGCCATTTGGCATGCTCCATATCGTGCCTCGACGCATCCGGATTATCCAGCACCGTGGGCCAGTAGCTCTCCATCAACCGATACGTCGTTCGTCCGTATACCGGAGAGCCGACTTCGGCTACGACTTCCTCGGCGTATTTCTCTAATTCCTCGTTGTACGGAATCCAATCTAGTCCTCCGTTCGAATCCGACGCATACCCGTCCAGCGATACATGCATGAACAATATGAGTTTTCTCATGTTTGCTTCTCCTCCGATTTCGAATTTAGTTATTCGATTTTTTGGCAGTAGGCTGTGTTTCGTCCTTCTCTTACGTTCACTATAAATCATTACGTTACGTAAGGGTCAAGTGGAAATCTGAAGACAAAAATGTTGCGTATCTGCCCGTTAGCTTAACGAGCAAGAAGCAGCTGCCATTCGGCTAACTGCTCTATGGTCCGTTAAACTATCGTTCTCCTTTTTAGCTCAACGAATTACGATGCAAACCTTTAAAATCATCTATAAAATAGCCTTCTGATTTCCATCCACTATTAGTTTTCTGTATTAATTCCCCGATAGATGATTTAGCTTTACCAAATCTACTCATAAGATTGGCTTTATAATAATCCATATCGCGACCTTCAAAAACATAGTCTAACGCACAATAATTATCTCCCATATATATTGCAAAGTTATAACTGAAGTAGTCTGCAAATTCTTGGCATATTGCCCTTAGTTCAAGTTGCAACTCTTGATTTTCTATAAATTGGTACTACCTAAAACAAGGACTGAACTCACAGATGTACTTATTAAATATAAATCTAAACCCACCAGGGCCTCCAAGCTCAACATATTCTTCATCCCCTATTAGCACGGGATCAAATGGCTCAAAGTTATGTGATTCAATAATACGATCACGATTTAATAACCATTGTCTGTCAAGATGCGGGTTATGAAAATTAACTTCTTTAATACACTTTACAACTTTAGGAAATCTTGTCCCTTTAACAATCTCTTCTTTAAAAACTTCTATGGCTGTAACATCTAATGAGTGTTTAAAAACAGCTGAGAAATTTACCCCCATTTTCCACCTCGCAATTCAAAATTCTTCCATACCATTATATCATTTTTATTCCATGAGAATTAAATTAAACTGTCCGTTAGTTGAACAAAGGGCTGCCAAGCGGCAGCCCTTTCGGTATTGAACTATCGTGTCTCGTTAGCTTAATCATCTGTAATTCTTATGCCCACATATGAGGGAGTAACAATCTAAAGTATTTGACAAATGTGTTTGGTTCTTCGATTGCTAATAAACCCTCAAAAATTGGCTTTTTACTCATTTCGTTTTTTACAAAGAAACTTAAGAACTCTTTCGCATCTCGAATGACAATATTATTTTGAATCCCTGTCAGATTAACTGATTCCTTTAATTTTTGATCTATATCCTGAAGTATTTCTTCATCTTTTCTATGGTCGAGTAAAATACCCCAGGAGGTTGCTAATTCAGTCCAGTCCTTAAAAATCCATCTGTTTCCTCCACTCTGTGAACTATCGTTACCCGTTAGCGCAATCCCTTATCTGCTGCCTCTAAATAGTCGAGAAGCAGCAGACGAGCTTTCTCGAAGTTCTCGTACTCTTTAAAGAACTCCGCGTACTTACCGATACTTCCCTCGATGAATCTATACTGCAGGAACCAATTAAAGAAAGAAAGCTCTAACAATTCTCTTTGTCGGCGAGGAATATCTTCTATCTTACCAGTCAAGACATAGCTTAAAGTACCCGCAATATTCATACAGTAGGTGTTAAAATCGCCATTCAAAGAGTTTTCTTCATCTCTTAACTTCATAAAAACAGAACGGAAATCCTCCTGAATTTTATCAAAATCTCTATACGGGAATGGATTATCTAATTCGATGCTCTTCAATTCATGAACCATTTTATCCATGAGTTACCCCTTTATTAACGTTTTTGCCATTCTCTATTTGTTGAACAAACGATCTTCGATAATTGAATTTTATTCTTTATCTTTAAGTAGTTTGTGCTGCTTCATATGCGTCATTTACTTTCTTTTTACAAATATTTTCCCATGATTCTTTTAGTTCCGATACCATCTTATCGTTATAAGAATTAGGGTCTATATCGCCTCCAAATCCTATCCATGCATCAGGGGCAACTTCACCATTTTCATCTGAATAGGCTATTTCAAGAGGCGCTGGTGCATGCCCTGAGAACTCACAATTTTCCGATAAACAATGGTACCCTCTTTTACGAACTCCGTTTTTATAAAAAGGTGGAACAGGATTAATTTCATATTGGTCACCTATCCCGTAAAGACAGTACAACTCCACAATGGGATGTGCAAAAACCACGTATTAACAACATACCTTCTCAATAAACGTTCATTGTTATAATTCTTGCCACGTTCAAAGTATCCCGCCCCTTAGCGTAACGACGAAGGGCTGCCACTTGGCAGCCCTTTTAGTCTTCATCTATCGTTACCCGTCCCTCGGTTTTAAGGGTTTATCTCACATATACTCACTCATTCGCAGGATTTCATCACCTTGGATTAGGTCGATTTTAAGAAACAGCACAGGTGATACCGGTTGAGGTGGTGGGCTGGGCATGCGGAAATAGAGGAAGGA
>NZ_JBFTPA010000051.1:0-5723 GCF_056398245.1 Paenibacillus sp. 01T47 | reverse complement strand
CAGGCCCCGGCACTGGTGTGTCGGGGCCTGACCGTTAATGGTTGTCCGGCGGTGTCCTACTCTCCCACACCCTCCCGGGTGCAGTACCATCGGCGCTGTGGGTCTTAGCTTCCGGGTTCGGAATGGGACCGGGCGTTTCCCCCACGCTATGACCGCCGTAACCCTGTTACCCGGTCCTCCGCACGGGGTGCGGGGCGGGAAGTCTGTGTGGTTACAACTTCGGTTCCCTGGGGAACTGTGGTGTTGTTATTCAGTTGTTGGTTCCGTCGAACGGTTTGTTGTTCGGGAACCACATAGTGGACGCAAGCAGTGATCGTGTTTGTGTGGTGTAAGTTGTCGGCCTATTAGTACCGGTCAGCTTCAACAGTCGTTGGTCCTGTCTTCCACATCCGGCCTATCAACCCAGTGGTCTGGCTGGGGGCCTCTCACACACGAGGTGTCTGGAAATCTCATCTTGAAGCGAGCTTCCCGCTTAGATGCTTTCAGCGGTTATCCCATCCGAACGTAGCTAATCAGCGGTGCACTTGGCAGTACAACTGACACACCAGAGGTTCGTCCGTCCCGGTCCTCTCGTACTAAGGACAGCCCTTCTCAAATTTCCTGCGCGCGCAGCGGATAGGGACCGAACTGTCTCACGACGTTCTAAACCCAGCTCGCGTACCGCTTTAATGGGCGAACAGCCCAACCCTTGGGACCTACTCCAGCCCCAGGATGCGACGAGCCGACATCGAGGTGCCAAACCATGCCGTCGATATGGACTCTTGGGCAAGATCAGCCTGTTATCCCCGAGGTACCTTTTATCCGTTGAGCGACGGCCATTCCACAATGTACCGCCGGATCACTAGTCCCGACTTTCGTCCCTGCTTGAGATGTCTCTCTCACAGTCAAGCTCCCTTGTGCACTTACACTCGACACCTGATTGCCAACCAGGCTGAGGGAACCTTTGGGCGCCTCCGTTACTTTTTAGGAGGCAACCGCCCCAGTTAAACTACCCATCAGGCACTGTCCCTGACCCGGATCACGGGCCGAAGTTAGATGTCCAAAGTGACCAGAGTGGTATTTCAACGATGACTCCACCCCCACTGGCGTGAGGGCTTCAACGTCTCCCACCTATCCTACACAAGCCACTCCGAACACCAATACCAAACTATAGTAAAGGTCTCGGGGTCTTTCCGTCCTGCTGCGCGTAACGAGCATCTTTACTCGTACTGCAATTTCGCCGAGTTTATGGTTGAGACAGCGGGGAAGTCGTTACTCCATTCGTGCAGGTCGGAACTTACCCGACAAGGAATTTCGCTACCTTAGGATGGTTATAGTTACCACCGCCGTTTACTGGGGCTTAAATTCTCAGCTTCGCCTTGCGGCTAACCGGTCCTCTTAACCTTCCAGCACCGGGCAGGAGTCAGTCCGTATACATCGTCTTGCGACTTCGCACGGACCTGTGTTTTTAGTAAACAGTCGCTTCCCCCTGRTCTCTGCGGCCCCGATCCCCTCCCACCAGCAAGTGGTGTTCAAGGTTGGGGCCCCCCTTCTCCCGAAGTTACGGGGGCATTTTGCCGAGTTCCTTAACCATAATTCTCTCGATCGCCTTGGTATTCTCTACCTGATCACCTGTGTCGGTTTGGGGTACGGGCGGCTGGGACCTCGCGCCGATGCTTTTCTAGGCAGCATAGGATCACCGGATCCCCCCATGACGGGGGTCCCATCAGATCTCAGGAACGTCATCAAAGACACAGCGACGGATTTGCCTATCGCTGACCCTACATCCTTAGACCGGGGCAACCATCGCCCGGCCCGGCTACCTTCCTGCGTCACACCTGTTAATACGCTTACCTCCCGGGATCAGGTCCCGCGCTCGGCCAAAACCCGCACACCACAAGGGTGATTGGGCAGGCTCCGGGCGGTTAGTATCCCCCGCTTGGCATGGGCGGTCCTTCGCCGGTACGGGAATATCAACCCGTTGTCCATCGACTACGCCTGTCGGCCTCGCCTTAGGTCCCGACTTACCCAGGGCAGATTAGCTTGACCCTGGAACCCTTGATCATTCGGCGGACGGGTTTCTCACCCGTCTTTCGCTACTCATGCCTGCATTCTCACTCGTGTAGGCTCCACCGCTGGTTTACACCGCGACTTCACCGCCCACACGACGCTCCCCTACCACTCCAGACGACTGAACCACGAAGGCTTGCCACTGTCTGAAATCCACAACTTCGGCGGTGTACTTGAGCCCCGCTACATTGTCGGCGCGGAATCACTTGACCAGTGAGCTATTACGCACTCTTTCAAGGATGGCTGCTTCTAAGCCAACCTCCTGGTTGTCTTCGCAACTCCACATCCTTTCCCACTTAGCACACGCTTAGGGGCCTTAGTTGGTGGTCTGGGCTGTTTCCCTCTCGACTATGAAGCTTATCCCCCACAGTCTCACTGCTGCGCTCTCACTTACCGGCATTCGGAGTTTGGCTGACGTCAGTAACCTTGTAGGGCCCATCGGCCATCCAGTAGCTCTACCTCCGGCAAGAAACACGCAACGCTGCACCTAAATGCATTTCGGGGAGAACCAGCTATCACGGAGTTTGATTGGCCTTTCACCCCTACCCACAGCTCATCCCCTCCATTTTCAACTGAAGTGGGTTCGGTCCTCCACGACGTCTTACCGTCGCTTCAACCTGGCCATGGGTAGATCACTCCGCTTCGGGTCTAGATCACGCCACTACACTCGCCCTGTTCAGACTCGCTTTCGCTACGGCTACCCCACACGGGTTAACCTCGCGACGTAACACTAACTCGCAGGCTCATTCTTCAAAAGGCACGCCGTCACAGCTACAAGGCTGCTCCGACGGATTGTAAGCACACGGTTTCAGGTACTGTTTCACTCCCCTCCCGGGGTACTTTTCACCTTTCCCTCACGGTACTGGTCCGCTATCGGTCATTAGGAAGTATTTAGGCTTATCAGGTGGTCCTGACAGATTCACACGGGATTTCTCGGGCCCCGTGCTACTTGGGATCCTCTCCAGGCGGCACACAACATTACGGTTACGGGGCTCACACCCTCTACGGCCGGCCTTTCAAGACCGTTCACCTATGCCCATGCTCTCACCCCGCCGGTCCGGCAGAACCAGCACGGAAAGTCCCACAACCCCGCCCATGCAACGCCCGCCGGCTATCACACATGGAACGGTTTAGCCTCATCCGCGTTCGCTCGCCACTACTAACGGAATCACTCTTGTTTTCTCTTCCTGCGGGTACTGAGATGTTTCACTTCCCCGCGTTCCCCCCACGCACCCTATGTGTTCAGATGCGGGTCACCAGATCACGAAAAACGCGTCTGGCGGGGTTTCCCCATTCGGACATCCTGGGATCACCGTTCGGTTATCAACTCCCCCAGGCTTATCGCAGATTCCTACGTCCTTCTTCGGCTCCTAATGCCAAGGCATCCACCGTGTGCCCTTAAAAACTTGACCACACAAGATCAAACAAACACTCTCGAGAGAACCAGACCCCCCACAAAGGAAGGGCCGGGTTCATAAAAAGAAATTGCTGTAGACACAAACAGCACAAAGCCGCCTGTGTCAGATGCTCGCGTCCACTATGTAGTTCTCAAACAACAACCCCGTACCACACACCCCGCACGCCGACCCGCCCCACAACAAAGAGGACAGCCGCCACGCACGGAACCATGCAGCCAGGAAACCAGAAACACACAACACCGGAAAAACCACGCAACCCTCACAGGCCACGCACCCCGGCCCTGTTGCCTCAGGACCCAACAGTGTGCCAAACACGAAAACCGGCCCTCCCCGCCCCGCACCCTTCCACGACACCCCCACCCACAAAAAAGGGACAAGGACATCCGTACTAAGCACAGAACAAAAACAACCGGCCGCTATCTGCTGATATTCCACCCATGAGCACCCACCGCAGAACAGACGCCTGCGCAATGGGCTTTGCTTCCACACACCCCCGACCACAACCATGCGGACGGGACAGGGGCGATAATGGTGCTCCTTAGAAAGGAGGTGATCCAGCCGCACCTTCCGGTACGGCTACCTTGTTACGACTTAGTCCCAATCGCCGGTCCCACCTTCGACGGCTCCCCCCACAAGGGTTAGGCCACCGGCTTCGGGTGTTACCAACTTTCGTGACTTGACGGGCGGTGTGTACAAGGCCCGGGAACGTATTCACCGCAGCGTTGCTGATCTGCGATTACTAGCGACTCCGACTTCATGGGGTCGAGTTGCAGACCCCAATCCGAACTGAGACCGGCTTTTTGGGATTAGCTCCACCTCACAGTATCGCAACCCTTTGTACCGGCCATTGTAGCATGCGTGAAGCCCAAGACATAAGGGGCATGATGATTTGACGTCGTCCCCACCTTCCTCCGAGTTGACCCCGGCAGTCTCCTATGAGTCCCCGGCCGAACCGCTGGCAACATAGAACGAGGGTTGCGCTCGTTGCGGGACTTAACCCAACATCTCACGACACGAGCTGACGACAACCATGCACCACCTGTGAACCAGCCTCAAGAGGGGAACGCATCTCTGCGCTTTACTAGTCCATGTCAAGCCTTGGTAAGGTTCTTCGCGTTGCATCGAATTAATCCGCATGCTCCGCCGCTTGTGCGGGCCCCCGTCAATTCCTTTGAGTTTTAGCCTTGCGGCCGTACTCCCCAGGCGGGGCACTTAATGCGTTAGCTACGGCGCGGAAAACGTGGAATGTCCCCCACACCTAGTGCCCAACGTTTACGGCATGGACTACCAGGGTATCTAATCCTGTTCGCTCCCCATGCTTTCGCTCCTCAGCGTCAGTTAATGCCCAGAGACCTGCCTTCGCCATCGGTGTTCCTCCTGATATCTGCGCATTTCACCGCTACACCAGGAATTCCAGTCTCCCCTACATCACTCTAGTCTGCCCGTACCCACTGCAGAACCGGAGTTGAGCCCCGGTCTTTCACAGCAGACGCGACAAACCGCCTACGAGCTCTTTACGCCCAATAATTCCGGATAACGCTTGCGCCCTACGTATTACCGCGGCTGCTGGCACGTAGTTAGCCGGCGCTTCTTCTGCAGGTACCGTCACTTTCGCTTCTTCCCTACTGAAAGAGGTTTACAACCCGAAGGCCGTCATCCCTCACGCGGCGTCGCTGCATCAGGCTTCCGCCCATTGTGCAATATTCCCCACTGCTGCCTCCCGTAGGAGTCTGGGCCGTGTCTCAGTCCCAGTGTGGCCGGTCACCCTCTCAGGCCGGCTACCCGTCGTCGCCTTGGTAGGCCATTACCCCACCAACAAGCTGATAGGCCGCGAGTCCATCCAAAACCGCAAAAGCTTTCCACCACCACCGCATGCGCGGAATGGTCATATCCGGTATTAGACCCAGTTTCCCAGGCTTATCCCAGAGTCAAGGGCAGGTTACTCACGTGTTACTCACCCGTTCGCCACTAATCCCCSSWGCAAGCWSSRGATCATCGTTCGACTTGCATGTGTTAAGCACGCCGCCAGCGTTCATCCTGAGCCAGGATCAAACTCTCCGTTGAAGTAAAACAAAAACAGACACAACCACAACCACCGGAAATAACGACGGAAGAGCTGCACAAAATTTGAAACCAGCTGCAAAACCAGCCCCGCACCACGGAGGTGACACAGGACCAGCCAAAACAACCAATTCATAAAAACAAATCGGTATCAACAAACTTGGCACACTATTGAGTTCTCAAACAACAGACACA
>NZ_JBFTPA010000050.1:0-8209 GCF_056398245.1 Paenibacillus sp. 01T47 | reverse complement strand
GGTGACTTCCACTGTGAAATATGCTACACTCCGTTCAGCAATATATACATTTGTTGGGGCGGTGAGTAGATGTACTATCGTAAAGCAAATATGAATGATATTCATCAATTGGTTCATCTAAGAAAAAAGCAATTAGTTGATGAAGGGATTGAACCGAATCAAGATATTGATAGCGAACTCAATTCTTTTTTTCACAATAAGATGAGTGATGGTTCGTTAATCGAGTGGATCGTTGAAGACAATGAAGAAACTATTGCTACGGGTGCAATTATCTTCTATGATTTCCCGCCTTCATTCACAAGTAAGAGTGGTAAAATGGGCTATATCACAAATATGTATACAGACAAGGGATAGCTACGACTTTGTTAAATAAATTAGTTGATGAAGCTAGAATCGCAGGTGTATCAAAAATTTGGCTCGGGGCTTCAACATTAGGTAGACCGGTTTATATAAAGTTTGGTTTTATTGAAGTAGATTATTGG
Source organism: Paenibacillus sp. 01T47 (assembly GCF_056398245.1). Taxonomy (NCBI): domain Bacteria; kingdom Bacillati; phylum Bacillota; class Bacilli; order Caryophanales; family Paenibacillaceae; genus Paenibacillus; species Paenibacillus sp. 01T47. The sequence continues at coordinate 7,727 of NZ_JBFTPA010000050.1, read as the reverse complement.
ATGGAATTAAATCTTTAGGCAATTACAAATACTCTAATGCCGCGAAAATCGTGGCTTTTTTATTTTGTGGGATAAGGTTTTTGTCAAAAACAAATGACAAGAACTTTATCCCATTCCCGATTTTGATAAGAACTTGAACTCATTCCCGATAGATTGCAGGGAGAAGGTGAAGAAGATAAACATAAAAGTTGTAAACTGAACTCACTAATCAAGCTAACGGGTAACATTAGTTCAATGAATGTCGGGGAACAAGAACATATATGCATAGAGAGCTGCGCGCTGCGCGGCTTTTTCAACATTAAAGAAAGAATTTATATTTTTTCAGGCAAACGGAGGATGAGTTAAAATGATGGTATGGAAGCGAATATCTTAAAGCGGATATTTTTCGATGAGAACCGTCATTGGGAACAATTTGTAGAAAAGATCGTAACCGGATACGGCCATGCGTGCTGAAAGAAGTGGAGAAGTTCCGGAAATGTGGAGATCCGCGGAACGGCTTCATGCTCATGGTGTGCGAAGGATGTCGGTGCAAAGGTCGGTTTTGCACCACCTGCTCTTGTGGGGAAACCGAGGAATGGAGCAGGCTGCTGCTGGATGATGTGCTGCAGGTCCACCATCGTCACGTTGTATTTACGATAGACGAGGGGCTGTGGGATGTCTTTTTGGTGCACCGCCATTTGCTCAAAGCCTACATGGATGAAGCGGTGCGCGTGGTACAAGATTATTTTCAAAAAAAGCGCAAGGTGACGCCTGGCGTCATCGTGGGCTTACATACATTTGGTTCGAGGATGAACTTTAATCCCCATGTCCATATGCTCGTGACGATGGGAGGGGATGAAAAAAATGGAGAGTGGAAAACCTACGACTTCATACCGTTTGAGATGCTGCGCAAGCAGTGGCAGGTCGTCGTGTTAAAACTAATTCGCAGTCATCTTTCCGGAGCGGAAAAGAGGCAGGTTCAAGCAAGATTGCAAAAAGCGTATACGGAAAATGGTGAAGGCTTCTATGTGTATGCCCCGAAACAGCGGGGGTCCATTCGTGAGCAGCTGCGATACATAGGCCGATACATCCGGCGCCCAGCCATAGCAAGGAAACGGATCAAGGAATATGACGGAGAATACGTGGTGTTCAGCTACCATGATAAAACCAGCGGCGAGGAAAAGACCGAGCCTTGACGGTGGAAGCGTTCATCACGCGATTGATTCGGCACATTCCGGATGAGCATTTCAAGACGATTCGCTACTATGGGGTCTACTCACGGCGAACAAAGGGCGTGAGCAAGAAGTTGATGAGTGCCTGGCAGAAGGTGAGCCGGAAATGGGTAGTGAGAATCCGGCGTATCCTCCGACGCAGAACCTGGCGTGAACGGGTCGGGCACACGACAGGGAAGGACCCACTAGTCTGTCTAAAATGTGAATGTGACTATGAATACAAGGGGGAGGTCTGTCTACAGGTGGGGAAATTGCGGGTGAAGTATGCCCGTTGCCGGATAACCCACGTTTGTCTAGAAAGGATGATTCGTTATCTCACCAGTGTCCAAGAAGCGCAAACCAGCCAAAACGAAAAAAAAGAACCCACTCACAAACGGGCAGGTTAAGTACACATATGCCTCAACTGCAACGGAGAAGAACGCATTCCCCTTCAGATGGTACGGGACTTTGACCGTATGGACGGAGGGGATCCCCTTGTGCCCCCTAAATTCTCATGCGAGGATTGTGGAGGAGAGATGTACCCGGAGTATTACAAAGGAATTCACGGGTATGAGTACAACATTTCCGATGTGCGCAGAACCTAATGGACCGTCAGGGAGATCTATCCTGACGGTTTTTCTTAATTATCGGAAAGGTGAAAGCTTCGTCCTGTCACCGATAAGGAGGGCGTTAGCCTGTTCTTCTTCTGTTGACAAAAATAGTTGTTCTATATATAGTTGTTAAAACAACTAATTAAGAAGGAGGATGGTTATGACGGCAAATGAAAATGTGCTTGAACGATCGCTTGGTGCTTTGATGGGCATCACGTACCGCAAGATGACGAATGTTCTTCAGGCCCGCCTTAAGGATTATGAGATTACAACGGAGCAGTGGTCGGTGCTGTTCCAGGTCGATCAGACAGAGGGGTTGATCCAGAAGGAAATTGCCGAGTTGGCGGGTAAGGATAAGCCGACGACGACCCGGATTCTCGACCATTTGGAAGAAAAGGGGCTGATCTGCCGCAAGATGGCGGAGAACGACAGACGTTCATTTCAAGTACACAGCACAGAGAAAGGCGCTTCGCTGATCATGGAGACCCTCCCGGTTGAAATGCAGGTAAACCAGGAAATCAAACAATGCATGACGGTTGAAGAGCATGAAATGATCATGAAGCTTCTTCTGCGGATTAATCATCATGTGAGCCAATTATCATAATGTCCGGAAGGAGCATAAAAATATGCAGTCCCAAGAAAGCAGTTCCAGGCTTTGGACCAAACCGTTTCTGATTCTGACCCTTAGCACCCTGCTGTTGTTTTTGAATTTGCAGATGCTGCTTGCGGCTTTCCCGGCCTATGTGAAATCCGCTTTTCAGGCTGACGATATGACCGTAAGTCTAATCATTAGCGTGTTTGCCGGTTCAACAATTATTACACGGTTATTAACCGCCCAACTTATGCGTAAAGTGCGTCGCAATGTGATTTTGTATGCGGGACTTGCTGCCGCATGTCTGTTCACCGTAATGTCTGTTGCCGCGGGTTCAGTCGGTATGCTGCTTGTCATGCGGGTTGGTTTCGGGATCGGGTTCGGAATGGCGAGTACGATTATTCCAACGCTGGTATCTCAAATTATTCCAGGCAAAAGGATGGGGGAAGGCATCGGTTATTTCGGCCTTTCAACCAGTCTGGCTATGTCTGTTGGACCGATTATCGGATTAAGCGTGATGAAGCATGCAGGTTTCACGACACTTGCCATGCTTGGCACGGCGACCATCCTGCTTATTTTTCCCATTCTGCTGCTATCGCGGGCGATTCCGCCTGATACCAGCAAGAAAACAGCGCCAGCAGCAGGCTCCGCTTCCAAGCAATTATTCCATGCCAAATTATTAATCCCCGGACTGCTTAATGTTATTTTGGCTGTGACCTATGGCGGTCTGCTCAGCTTTATCGCCTTGTTCGGGGAATCTGTTCATTTGGAGCAGGTCGGCCTGTTCTTTTTGTTCAATGCGATTGCAGTGATCATTATCCGGCCCGTTTCAGGCAAAATATTCGATCGTTTCGGACATGCTGCTGTTCTCATCCCTGCCGCGATCAGCGTTGTGTCTGCGCTAATGGTTCTATCCTACACAACAACGATGTCGATGCTGATTTTGTCCGCCCTGTTATATGGACTCGGCTTTGGGTCCATTCAGCCCACGCTGCAGGCATGGATGCTTCGTTCCGGCACGCCGCAGCAGTACGGCATGGCCAACAGCATGTTCTATAATACGACTGATCTGGGTATAGCGGTCGGAGCTTTGATTTTGGGTGCCGTTTCATCCATGTCCGATTATGCTTTCATGTACCGGATCTCGGCCGGATTCATGGTCCTGTTTCTGATACTTTATATAGTCGTTCGGCTGTTATCAGCGGTCAGATACAAATTCAAGCAAAGCGCCGGGCAAACAACATAACTTCCTGCAGGGACGGTAAATCGCATATAATAGGTGATTTACCAGGGAAAGAAAAGGGGACAATTCATGAATACGCTAAAGCAGCCGCAGAAAATAATCGGACGCCATGTCATCAGCATGCTGGAGACCGTGAATGTTCAGACTGGGGAGCGCATGGTATTATCCCCATATCGACGATCTGATTGAAGCGCCCAACTGGACCCGCGATGGCAAGACGCTCATTTATAACAGTTTAGGAAGAATATTTGCCTTTGATATCGCTACTCGTACGAGCGCTGTCATCGAGTCGGGTTATGCCACACAGTGCAACAACGATCATGTTCTTTCACCTGATAATTCCCATCTTGCAGTGAGTCATCATACGCAGGAGGACGGCCAGTCCCGTATCTATGTATTTCCGCTGGAAGGGGGAGATCCTGTTCATCTAACAGCACTTGCCCCCAGTTATTTGCACGGCTGGTCCCCGGGAGGAACACCCCTTTCCTACTGGCCGAACGCAATGGACAGTATGATATCTATACCTTCTCGCGGACTGGCGGTGTGGAAAAGCAGTTAACCGATCTTCCGGGACTGGATGACGGACCGGAATATTCTCCGGACGGCAGCTACATATGGTTTAATTCCGTGCGGTCCGGCCTGATGCAAATATGGAGAATGGAACAGGACCGCAGCCAGCAGACTCAAATGACCTTCGATGAAAGCAATAACTGGTTCCCGCATGTTTCACCATCGGGCGAAACCGTTGCGTTTATTGCTTACCGCAAAGAAGATGTCGCGCCGGACGACCATCCGGCAAATAAAGACGTGGAAATCAGGTTGATGCCAAGCGGCGGCGGTGAAACAAAAACGCTTGTCCGGTTATTCGGCGGTCAAGGAACCCTGATTGTAAATAATGGTCGCCGGACAGCAGCCAGCTGGCTTTTGTAAGTTATCGCTTCAAGGACTGATGCCATACAATAAACGGACCCAAAGACGATCCCCCCGGATTTTCGGCGAGGCCGTTTTTTTGGAACTAGCCGTCAAGGACGCCATCAGGCGTTTTTCTTATTTTGCGGATATATGTTCTTGTCCAAAGCGAAAGACAAGAACATATATCCGCAGCCGTATTAGGACAAGAACATTTAATCATAGCCGATTTTTTTGGCCAGCAGCCACAGCACTATAGTTCAATAATGAAAGGGCTGCCGACTGGTAACCCTTTATTCAACTAACGGGCAGGATAGTTTCAAAATGTAGTAAAATTTAAACAATGACTATATTGATAATCCAATGGGAATAAAACGGGTTTTATTGTATCTGGAGGAACGTTGATCTGGCTGTCGTTCCTGACAGGAGGATTTGGATCTGCAGTCCCTCTTTTTGTCGATTTTACGATCAGCAACGGTATCATCATCTCCGGTTCGCTCATCATTCGCATTGACGACATTGTACAGGGAGATCGAACCCGATTAACCTAGTTGCTGCGAACCATTGAACCACACGGATGTGATCGACAAGGTATCCGAGATATTGGTTGTCGGATCACCGTTTACGAGAATAAGGTCAGCGCGCGCACCTTCGGTAATACGGCCGCGATCGTGAAGACCAAAGCAACGGGCCGGTTTGGAAGTAGCCGATTGAAGAGCTTCAATTGGAGTGAACCCGGCCTTCACCAGCAGCTGCATTTCATGGTGGACGCTTGCTCCGTGAGCAAGGCCGCCAAGGTTCGGAACGGGAACCGGTGCAACATCCGTCCCTACCAGAATATCAACTCCGGCACGGTGAAGATCCATCACATTCTTAAAGCTGTTCTCCATATTGCCTTGCGGGAACGTATTGAAGCTTGAGTTCAAAATACCGATCCAATCCGAACTTAATTTGGAATGAACACGCGGATCATTCGCCAATTCCGATGCCGGTTTCCCAACAATCGATGAGTTCAACACCAAGCACGGTGTAACAAAAGCGCCTGAATCCACTATGGATTTCACCAACTCGGACGTGTACTCGGGTCTGTCGATAAACAAGTGGCCCAAACCGTCGACTCCAAAATCGATGGCTGCTTGCGATGAAAGAGCCGTCAAGACGTGGGCGATGACCAGCTTATCGAACTTGTGGGCTTCTGTCACGGCTGTTTTTAGAATCTCGTCGCTTAAAACAGGCAGGCCGGGTGCACCCATGACCGTCCCTTCTTCAATCATGATCTTAATATAGTCGGCACCATTCTCCACTTGAGTATGCACATGTTTAATCGCTTCTTCCACCGATGTCACTTGCGGTATTTCATCGTGATCGTGAGCGTATGCGGCCAACATCGCTTCCCGGTCTTCCTCCGATAACTTTTCTAGCTCCCTTAATACGAATTCCGGTATTTCATCCCCATCCGGCAGCAATTCATCTGGGTGTCCGCCCGGAGCGGTGATTGCTGTGCCGGCAGAACGGACGTCTGCAACGTCATCCACATTTTTTAACTGGATCTCGCGTCCTCTTCTCGTAAAATCGCCGTTCATTTCGAGTTCTGTCGTAACGCCGAATTTTAAGGCATCTCGTAATCCGCCGATTGAGGTGTGGACATGTGCATCAATCAGACCGGGCATTAAAGTCGCATTTTCCCCATCGATAATCGTTGCATCGGCCGGAAGGTCTCCGCCCACTGCAATAATGGACTCCCCTTTGATGACAACATGTCTTGACGCAATAATTTGTTCTCCATCAAAAATACGTACATTTGTAATCGCAGTAACTTGTTCTAACGCAGCATTTTGATTTATCTTCTCCATTTGAAATTCCTCCAATGTGTTTGTTTCTAACAATTCGAAGTATAACTGTTAGAAATCTAACTGTCAATAAACTAAGTTTTTTGACATTCGTATAGGATCACTGTATAGTTTAGTTGCTTACAATTAGCTTTCTAACAATTTCAGGAGGGACGATCATGCAATCCCGAAAGGATACGCCTTATTTGGATTTGTTTCAGATTATCGGTCTTAAATTAAAGAAAAGAGCGGACGAGAGTATAAAGGAACTAGGGTTAAACGCTCAACAAGGAAAAGTAATCGACTATATTTACGAGAACCAAGATAATCATATTATTCAAAAGGACCTTGCAGATCGGTTTCATGTGCGTGGGGCCAGTATTACAAGCATGCTTCAAGGTCTAGAGCAAAAAGGGTTCATTGAGCGCAAAATCCCGGCCAATAATGAACGGCAAAAAAATATATATGTATTGCCAAAAGCGATTGAGTTAATTGAAGGCTTTAATGAATCATTCCAAAAGGTGGAGGATGAAATCGTTCAAGCCCTTACTAACGAGGAGAAGCAAGTCTTAAAGAAATTGTTGATCAAAATCAATGAGCGCATATAAAGAAGAGGATTCCCCATGAGGCTATGGAGACATTTACAAATTAAAATACGCTTGTCCCAGTTGGGGAGCATTTAAAACAGCAAGAAATGAACAATCCATATGGTGCATCAAATAATATTCCTTAGATAACAAGATCTAAACAAAAAGATCAGGAGTGTACAAATAAGCTTTAAGCTAACGGGAAACTATAGCTTATTTTTGTACTTGCATATGACGGAGAAATATTCTGTATATAAGAGGTATCGCCCCCCCTCGCCTCCACCAATACCATGAAGAAACCCGACCTCGTGAGGTCGGGTTTTTTAATTTTTTAGTCATGTTAAGAGCATGTCTTTTATTAAAATAACGGGCAGGATTAATTATAACAGTTCTTTACATCACCACGTTTTGGTGCAAATGTTATACTAATCAGGAAATTACCGTCACCATAGTATTCTTTTTTTGATGATCATGAATAAGAGAGGCATATTAAGATGAAAAAAGGGAAAATCGTATTTCTAAATGGTGTAACTAGTGCTGGAAAAACATCTATAGTAGATGCTATACAGTTAAAATCAGATGAATTTTTTTATGTTGTTGCAAATGACCTTTTTGAAAATACAATAGGCGATAACTATCTCCGTGAAGATTATTGGAAATATTTAAGTGATGCAATTATTATGATGTATCATACTGCTAAACTATTTTCTGACCATGGTAAGAATGTACTAATAGACGGAATTTTGGTTGAAAGACCCGAATTAAA
>NZ_JBFTPA010000049.1:0-8806 GCF_056398245.1 Paenibacillus sp. 01T47 | reverse complement strand
GAGGACAATTTATGATGAATCTACGCTATCTGACAAGGCAGCATGATTCTCTAACCGATATGTATGTGCAAGCGAAGCTGCAGTTTCAGGCTGTCCTTGATCAAGTCTTTCCGGAATACCGTGGCGTGTTTGGTGACCTGTACTCGAAGGTATCCCTTCGTTTTCTGGCTCTTCACCCTACCTCTTCCGCGGTGCTGACTAAGTCTCTGAATGACATAACAGCGACGATTCAGTCTCTTACTAGACGGTCGAATTCCGCATGGGCGCTTGATCGCGCGCTGAAACTAACAGCTGCCGCGGAGCGAAACCCTTTCAAGGAAACTGCTTTTTCAAGCCATCTCATCTCGCTGGAACTGCTCATTAATCTGCTTCTACAGTACCAAGAGCACCTAGTAAACCTCAACCAGTCCATAGATGCTCTGGCTGCAGAATTACATGAGTATGAGTTGATCCAATCGATACCCGGCATTGGCACCAGAATTGCTGCAACAATACTAGCAGAAGTCGGAGAGATCGATCGATTTGATCATGCAAAGAAGCTCGTTGCATTTGCCGGTGTCGACCCTAGCGTCTTCTCTTCCGGCAAGTTTACAGCAACCCGAAATAGGATTACCAAACGCGGTTCCAGAAGACTTCGAACAACCTTATATCTAGCCGTACGATGCGGCCTGCGCAGCTCACGCAACCAAAAACTCCGAGCCTTTTACGATAAAAAGCGTGCCGAGGGCAAGCCGTTTAAAGTGGCTGTTATTGCCTGTGTAAATAAGCTCATTCACTGGATTTTCGCTATTCTCACCCATAAAGAAGCATTTCGTCTGACCTAAGCAGGAAACACTATCCTGCTTAGGAAAGCTTCTCCATCCACCTATGGATGGTTATTTGGCATGCTCTTTTTTCAGTATAACATCATAGGCTTTATCCATTAAGTTTTAAATATTGACAAACTATTAGCTAGAATAGTTGAACAAAAGACTGCCATGCGGCAGCCCTGTCAGTATTGAACTATCGTTTCCCGATAGCTTAACGAGGTCGCCGCTCTAAGACGACAGCCTCGTCACTATAAGCTCCGATTATATATCTGATTTTTCCGTTTCATACCAGGTTACGTCAAAGAGAATTGGAGGCCAGAACATCGGTTGCATCCACTGATATTTATGAGTATCTATTAAATCTCCTAGAACAATAACACCGTTTTTATTTTTCTGTATTTTCCACTTGCTACTAATAACTGATTTACCTTGTTCAACCAATTCATAGGCTTCCGACCAAGTATAAGTCTTTCCTACGATGTTTTCTATTCTCTGAATTTCCTACTCATATCTCAATTTTCTTACTCTCTCTTCATCACCCATGTTCATTGAATCCCATACTTCAACGAATTCGTAGCCCTTAAAAGGTGATTTTTCAATAATATCTTTTAAAGCGTCAGTGATATATACAGCTATCATTTTATGTTGAGGGATTTTAAAAATATATTGACCCTCCAATTTACTTTTATCGAATTCAATTTTTATAATTGAACCATCTTCAATTATAGACTTATCATAATCGATACAATCGATCACATTAGTCACGTTTAAACCACATATGTCTTGTTTCAATTTGAAATCAAGAAATTGCACACTCTTTTGAATGAATGGAGAAAGAAACTCCTTTGTTTCCAAAGAAATAATAGGTATCTCAGACAAAAATCCATAAAAATCATTGTTTTTACCTTTCTTTACCACTTTCATTTCAATAGGAATAAAATCATCTATTTTCCCTTCAAAATTAATAATTCGCAGTTGATCATTTTTAACCATTAATATTGTGGCATTTGAACTATAAAGTAATCTCCAAACTTTCATTTTGTTTATCCTTTCATTTTGAAATCCCAACCCTCATTTTACCTGTAAGTAATTAAACTAATGGAGCAGCAGCTGCAGCAAATTGCTCCTTGATTGTTCAACTATCGTTCACCGTTAGTTCAATGATTTGGTCGAAATTATCAATTGATTATGCTGGTCTAAGTCGTTTAATGCATCATTGACTGATTCATATGAAAAACTCCTCACAATTATTTGATTCTCAATTAAATATACATTACCATCCATATTTCGCTCTAAATAATCCATTAGCCCCGATTTCGTACAGATTGAACACCATCTCGTCTGACCATCATTAAATAAAATAGAGATCTCGATGTGTTCTAATGAATTCGCACTTGAATCCTCAACTGAATCGTCAAATTTCCAACTAACTATAACGGGTACACTAATTCCAGAACTTACGAAATAATACTTCTTAAACCACCTGGATCGGTTGTTGTCACCTTTTATTTTAAACTGTTCTTTTTCTTCATCCTCAGCTATCACTTCATATTCATTACCACGAGTCAATGCTTCTAAATAAGGACCAATGTCATTACAAACTACAATTTCACTAGTCATTTTTCACACCCTCATCGTCCTAGAACATTTATTAGTGCTCGATAATAAGTATAACTCTGAAGTCGCATGCTGCGTTAAACTGCCTGTTAGCTCAACAAGCCGCCGAACGCCGACTGCCTGTTGTTTGTAATTCTGCATCAAAAAAAACACTTCGGACATTTTAACACTTTCCTATTAATCGGTTGCCACGCTTCAAAACAGTTTGAACATAGTACCCAACCATCCTCTAATTTCTCTACTGGGAAAGAATTGTTCACTATAATTTCATCACCAAATCGACTTTCTCTTCCCATCCATTCGGAGACTTCGCGATATAACATTTTACGACAGACAAATACATTGCCATCGAGATTTATCGTTATTTCAGGAGTTTCATTGGCTTTAGAAATATGAATTGTACCAAAAGAATTATATATTTCGTAATTCAATTTAGGTAAGTTCATTTCGACAACATCACCTAGAAGGAGTTCGACAGCGGATGGTTTTTCCCATTGACGTTGAATAAGGATTCTCATATTGTACTTAAAGCCGCAAACCATTGATAAATGTTTATCAATGTAAGCGTCATTTATTAAGTGGAATTCCTTAATTAAACCATCATGAAATCCATTGACAGAATCAAAAAAACAATCCATCTCTTCTTGTGTTTTTATTTCAATATAACTTTCAACGGAATCCTGGATTGCCATGTTTCCACCTCTTTTTTTTGGAGAGTAACGCTTATCACTGTCTTCTTTCTATACAATTATTGAACAATTTCTAATTACAATATTCTCGACAGCTCTTTAACTATCCTGCCCGTTCATATTATGGTTCAACTAGATAGATCCTTATACCGCAGCCATTGTCAGATAGGTCACCTTATAAACAAAAAAAAACCACCCCGAAGGGTGGTCCGTACTCATGATGAGCACTATAGGATTTGGATAGGAGTGGAGAGTCCTGTCCTGAACCTGTATCTTTTTAATGATATACTTTCATACCGTACCTGATGCCAACCGTGCCGCTTTCAACAGCATTCAAAACCACTATTTCTTCATCATAATAGGAATGGTGCCCGTTCGTATTATGAGATCAACCAGTTCTTTCTGGTTTATCCTTTTTTCATTTGCATAGAGGATTAAAGTAGCCTGGTCGAACGTACCTGCCCGTGGGACTTGATCCCGAGAGCTATAATGTTCACCCCTACTTGTCATGACCATGATTGAGGCTAGTTGGGACGTAAGATCCCGTATAACAAGCGATGCTATGGAGCGACAAGAAGATCAACCTTAGGGGATGCCGGTGAATCTACACTTACAAGGGTAGATGAAATGAATCCAGTTATTGGTCTAGATATTTCTAAAGAAGAAATCCATGGACAAGCCTTTCTAGAGCGCGGAAAGCCATTCCAAGGGATATTCCACTTCGAGCACACTCGAGATGGTTTAGCAAACTTCCTTCAAGTTTTAACAGAAGTTGAATTTGCATCTCAACTACGTCCTTTGCTTATTCTAAAAGCAACCGGTCATTATCAAAGTCCCGTTGTTCAGTTCCTAGAGGAACATCATTATATTTATATTGTTATTAATCCGCTCATCTCAAATCGGCTTACGAAGTCTCAACTTCGTAAGTAAAGACGGATGCTGCTGACGCTTACCTATTGGGAGAGCTGTACTACAAAGAAGAATTTGAACCGTTTAAGAAAAGAGGTGTGCAACTTCTCAATCTGCGCTATCTTACAAGACAATATGAGTCTCTTTCAAAGATGTGTGTACAGACTAAACTACAATTCCAATCTGTTTTAGATCAGGTTTTCCCTGCTTACAAAGGTGTCTTTAGAGCTATGTATTCCGGTATTTCATAACAGTTTTTAGGTGAATTCCCAACCTCATATTCAGTATTACAGACGGATGAAAACACACTCAAATCTAAGATGAAAGAACTGCTTTCTTCAAAACGGGGGCGTTCAGAGGACTGGATTAACCACCGAGTGCAACGGCTGCTAGTTGCGGCAAAACAAAACCCATTTCAGCAAACCATGTATGCAAGCCACTTAATCAATTTGAAAGTCCTTATTACCCTCATTCTTCAGTACCAAGGGCATCTTACTGGATTGGAACAGACATAGAGTGATGCTTTTCTCTCCACCTGTTCAATTATTGCAGTATTTCTGCTTTGTTAGTTATACGCCTATAACTTGCGTGAAGTAAAAAACAAACGGCACGGGGCTTTCCCATGCCGATTTGAATTCCATTTTTATTCCCGTTCTTACCTTTGAGCTTAACTTAATGACATTGCCAGTTTGGGTGTCCTTATTGTTTTTCTAAGTTTTGCTTGCTAAGCGACTCTATTCAGCATCATTCTGCTCTTCCAGCCATCTCAAAATCGCTTGGTTTGTTTCTTCCGGCGTTTCTTGCTGGATCCAATGACCGCAATCCAGATTGACCACTTCCGCATTAGGCACGAACTTTGTCAGGTTTTCAGACTTCTGGACCGTATCCCGGTCACCATAGATCATGAGAGTCGGCTGTACCATAAAAATGAAGGGGGGTTGCGATTTTGGATGAGCTGTTTCATCCCTTCTTCATTTAGCGATTTGATTTATGCCTCGCATTAAAAACGTTCTGACTTTTAATGAGAATTAAACCCTAAATGATTGAGAAATACAATAACTCCTCTCTCCTAAAGATCAGGGAAACAATAGACCCAAATTTATGAAGTACCAAAAATCTTTTTAACGATTCTTTTGTTATTTATGTTTCCTTATTCTGTAATTTTTTTTGCAATGTTGAAATTTTAGCCCTTCTTCAGATGAAGCGATCAATATTCCAAGCCTTCTTAATCGTGTTTCTTCTTTCTTGGCGCTCATTACCCACCAGATAGAATCTCTTTTATAGGATGGTGATAAATTAGTGAAGAATAGCCAGGCTGTTTGATTTGCCTTGATTTGTTCTTCATATTCTTCGGCAAGATCCACGTTTCTTTGTTCAGAGGAATAGCCTTGTGCATCGGTTCTGTTGTTAAAGACGTGCATTCCTTCTGGTCTCATCTTTCCAAGCTGTATTAGTGCTTTTACCTTCTTTACGTTCACAGCACTCCATACACTATTTACTTTGCGCGGAGTAAAGCGAATCTTATAGGTTTGTTTATCAATGGTTTTTCGTATACCGTCAATCCACCCAAAACAAAGAGCGGAATCTACTGATGCAGACCAAGTAAGGCTTGCACGCCCTGTACTTATCCCAAAATAGCCCACCCAAATTTCACTAGCTTCAGCATGATGTTCTTCTAACCAATCGTTAAACTCTTCTTGGTTGTTGAAAAAAACTACATCTCCCATTGTTCCAGCCATTTTAAAATCGCTTGGTTTGTTTCTTGCGGCTTTTCTTCCTGGATCCAATGACCGCAATCCAGATTGACTACTTCCACATTGGGCACGAACTTTGTCAGGTTTTCAGACTTCGCAACCACATCCCGGTCGCCGTAGATCATGAGGGTCGGCTGCTGGATGATTGGGTTCACTTTCGCCAATAAGCGCCAGTTGCGGTCAAGGTTCCTGTACCAATTTATGCTGCCCGTGAACCCTGATGTTTCAAAAGCGGAGACGTAAACGGCCAGCTCGCTTTCGCTCAATACGGGCTCACCGAGCGGTGTTTCTGCTCTGGCGAGATTGATCAACGCCATACCTGGCTCAGGTGCTCTGAGAGGCTCGTTCTTTCGGTACAGGTTGCGAAGGAACCTGTATGTATTGTCTTCGAATACGGCGTCCGCGACGCCTGGCTGTCGATTGAAGTGGACGAAATAGAAATCGCCGCCAAGTATTTCTTCCATGAACTCGATCCAGGGTTTTTCTCCGCGCTCTTGGTAAGGCAAACTCAGATTTATCACTTTATTGACGCGGTTTGGATGCAACAAGGTCAGTCCCCAAACGACGAATGCACCCCAGTCATGACCGACAAAGGTAGCGTCCTCGTATCCATAGTGATCGAGAAGCGCGATGAGATCACCCGACAAGTGTTCAATGTCATAGTCTGTTACTTCGGTCGGACGGGATGAGTTGCCGTAACCTCGCTGGTTGGGGACGATGACATGGTAGCCCGCTACGGCAAGTGCGTCCATCTGATGGCGCCAAGAAAAGGCATGCTCTGGCCAGCCGTGGCAGAGTACAATAGGTTTTCCTGCGTTTTCTCGGCCTGCTTCAAACACTTCGAGTTCCACACCGTTGGCTGAAATAAGGGTGGGCTTGGGAAAATCGGTTGGATTAAACATTGAATTAAAACCTCCTTCTTGTGATACTTGTAGTATAATGGATAAAAGGTGACATTAAGGTGTCACCATTCTGAAATCATGTAAAAAAAGAGGGCAATTATGGACAAAGTGGAGAGACTCATTTCGATTATCATGATATTGCTGAAAAAAGAGGTTGTTTCTACAACGGAATTCTCACAACTATTCAATGTCTCCAAAAGAACGATCCTTCGCGATATGGAAACATTGAGCTTATCGAACATCCCGATCTACTCTGTCAATGGGGTCAAAGGGGGCTACGGCATAATGGATGAATACAAGGTTGATAAACGCCTTTTAAGCAGCTCCGATTTACAGAATATATTAACTGCGCTCGGTGGATTGGAACAAATCCTCCGTACTGAAGAAGTTGAAAGAACGATAAAAAAAATAGAGGCAATGGTTAGTCCATTGTCTCTAAATCGTTCCATTCAACTGTCGTTTTATGATTGGGAAGGTCGGTCCGAGATTCTTGAAACCTTAAAGACATGTCAAGAATCCATTTCAAAAAAGAGGCTGGTTTCGTTTGATTATACAGATAAGGACGGGGCTGTAACGAATAGAATGGTCGAGCCCTATGAGCTGCATTTTAGCGAATCGAGTTGGTATTTGAAAGGATTCTGTTTACATCGACAGGGAAATCGAACTTTCAAGTTATCTCGGATCGATCATATTACTATGGATGAACGCGCGTTTCATCCTAGAGACGATTGGTCAGAGCAAATACACGAAGCAAATTATCTACCTGAATTCGTCACGATTAAGGCATGGATATCGCCTAGCATAAAAGATCAAATCATCGAAAGGTATGGTCGAAGAAGTATTGAAGACCATAGTTCTGGATTTTTATTAGCAACCATTTATGTCCCACAAAATCGAATGGGATTTCAACTTTTAGCAAGCTTCGGCACTCATCTAAAAGTTGTAGAGCCCAAAACCTATATTGAAGACTTTCGAAATTATTTATATCAAATGATGGAGAACTATTCCTGATAGATTTAGCATTAAAGCTTCAACTTCAACTCAACTTTTCGCCGTCACTTATGGTAAGGTTCAGCTTAACGGGTCTATCGGCGAAAAATGCGCCGCGGTGCATAATTGTCAACATTTTATACCCGATTCAAAGGCTATGACCAAGCTTTCATGACAAGCACAAAAGGCCACCGAAGTAATCGGCAGCCTGGTTGTCAGTGATTCAACTATCGTGTCCCGTTAGCTGAATGATTTTTGGCTTCAGGCTTCAATCCTGTTTGCAAGACATGAAAGTACTCAGCCAGTATTTCGTCAAAATTGGGTTCATCAGATAGCTTCTCAATATATCTCCATAAAATCATTTCTTCCGTTTCAATGTGAACAACCTCGTACTCCATCTGTGTAGATTCCCAAACAGTAACTTGACCCAAACATCGTTCAGACTCGTTAATTATGCCAGTAGATGGGTTAGGAACACTGTTTTCAGGATTCTTATGCTTCACATATTCTGTAGAGATTGATAAATATGCTAGATCACTCTTATTGGATTCTACCCAAAGCTTAAATTTATCTCGAATCATTTCAGATCCCTCCCTAATGGAGTAAGCATATCAAATCGACCTAACAATTGTAATACAGATGTCTAAAATTATGACTTTGTTTCATGGCATTGCTGCCCGTTACTTCAATGAACAACGGCAGCCGATCGCGTGGCCCGCTGCCGAATGTCGTGGTGTTATCGTTACCCGTTATCATTCCTGTAGAGCGTTAAATTTCCGCTTTGCATAAAAACGAGCGCCTCGGTACGATGGAAGTACGCAACGGGTCATAGCCCTAAAAATTCCATCATCCAGGAGGACGCTCTACTATGAAGTTTAAATCACAAGCAAGACAAAATCAACTCATTGAAAAAATTACTGCTCAGCATTTAGTTATCGGGATCGACATCGCCCAGCAGATGCATGTTGCGCGCGCTGTAAATTTCCGTGGCATCATCATCGGAGACTACCTATCCTTTTCTAATGACGAGGAAGGGTTTCACCATCTTTTGCTATGGATTCAAAAGCTGCAAACCACCCATAGTTTGAGTGCAGCCATCGTCGGGATGGAGCCAACCGGACACTACTGGCTTAACC
>NZ_JBFTPA010000048.1:0-9263 GCF_056398245.1 Paenibacillus sp. 01T47 | reverse complement strand
ACAATGCCTCTATGGAGAGCTTTTTTTCGCATTTAAAAGCGGAAGCACTCTATCCTTATCATATCCGAAGTTTAGAAGAGGCACAAAGGAGAATTGAAGAATATTTGCATTTCTATAATAACGAGCGACCGCAGAGAAAACTAAAAAAAATGACGCCTGTTGCTTACAGACGTCAGCTTTCTGCCTAGGTGTTTTTTGCAATGTCTACAAATAGGGGTCTTGACCAAGGCTCTCAGAAACATAAGTGGGCTTTTTTTATTCTCAATTGATTTGAACGAATTTAGTCAAGGGGTATTATGTCAATTTTTGTCGAATTTCGAAAATAATTCGCGATCGTGAATTTTCATTTACATGTGGTACTATATGGGTTTAAATTGAATTAATATTTAGTTTGAAGTACTCATTGACAAAATTAGAATCATAAAATTTCAGCTTGAAATAACAAAGCCGAAAAAAACTAAACAAGTTTGCTAACGCGAGAGGAGACATAACAAGTGTTTATGGAATGGATTGATCACAAGCTTGAACAAAGAAGTTGGGAAGTTTTGAAAGTATGTGAAGAAGAAAATGAGGGTCTTTCTAAAAGATTTAATGATATCTTAAGTGAACTTAAAAAAGTCACACCTGAGTCTGCACATAATTCTCTATATGCACTCGAAGAAATATGTGCTCAAAAGAGTCTTGTTATTATGCAGGCATACCGAATAGGATTTTCAGATGCTATGAAACTTAAATCTACAGTTTTAGATTAGAGAATTAACAGGAAACATTTTTGCTTATTAGTTGAGATTACTCATTATCCAATGAATATACCAACAGAAAACTACAATAAGAACTTGGACTTGCAGAATTATTATTTGGTGGTTGAGGGCGTTCTGCTAACGCCGAAGATATATGCCATCTCCTAACCAGGTACATACTTCCCCGTATTGCGCGCATCGTCGATCAGTGAAGGGAATGTTAATGTCTCTTATACTCAAGTTCTGAATCATCTGAATCTTTCCCGTGTAAACTGACATTTTTTGAGTGCGAGCCACCCATCCAGGTGGCTATTTTTTATTGCTCATTAAGTGACCTATCTGCTAAAGGCTAAGGGTATAAGGATTCATCTAGTTGAACCATAATACGAAAGGGCAGAATGTTTAGTAGTGAAGGATTTCTTCTAAATTCCAGTGGTAAGGAAGAATTCCCAATCAGGGGAGAAGCCACTGATACTAATGACGAAATCCATAATCTTTTATTTTTATATTAACCTTACATTGTATGTTTAAAACAGGGTACTGATCATTCCAACTTATGTCCTTCCAAGCATAGTGAGTCATGCTATTTCTGAAATATGTTCCTATGCCAAGACTGTCTGTTTTTTTTTCTTGCAGGAATTTTATGATTCCTTCTGCCCGTTGAGTTAATATGTTGGAGATATCAAGTTCCAACTTTTTTCTTTCGGAATCATTACTCATCATTAATTCACCGATGTATTCTAATATCGAAGCCTTTATATCAACATTAATAAAAACACTTGTTTGCCCATCATTTTCGTGTTTAACATAAACCTTCCTTGTGCTATTCATAGAGTTTAACATGATTGTTTTACTATCTAGCGATTCTTCTTCAATTAAATCGATATTTATTTCGCCATGATTAAAGCTGTCAAGTAGAAAACTGAAAATCAATGAATCTTCTGATTTTATCTTGCCTACATATTTGTCATCTTTAAAAAGAGCAATTCCATCTATGACTATACTTTCCCCAGCATCTTTAATAAGAGGAGCTATTGGGTCAATCCCATCATCATAATAATCTCTTACAAACGAATATAATGTGGTAAGCGGTATGGTCTGCCCCTTTGCTTCTTTTTGTATAAGACGATCGATGTATTTTCCTGTTCGGGGATAAGAGGTATAGTTCTTTTCGAGCAGATTTTTTGCATTCCCATCTACAACAACAACTTTGACTTGATCAGATATGGTAGGATCTCTCAATAGCGTATCCATGAACTCCCAAATTCCTTTTTTTGCTAAGGGTAACCCGAACAGAGTGGTTCTTAATTGTCCACTAACTAGCGTCAGATTGGTCTTTTTTGCAAGAAGTATTCGGCCTTCTTTGCTGCTTTTCGCCTCAGTTGAAATAAAGTCTCTTGATGTTTTTATTTCTGGGTTTGCAATGGGAACGCTTATCCCATAATTTATTTTTCCATCAGGCAAAAGATCATAACTTGTAGATTGAATGAAGCCTGTATTCTCAAGAATTCGTTGATCGCCACAGCCAGTAAGTACAAGCGTAGCAAGAATCCAGAGCCAAGCACGATTGTTAATCACTTTACAACTCACCTCTAGTCTTTTGTACAAGCAGAAGAATAATCAAAGCAATAGGCAATCCAAACGCAACACACATTTCTATATAACCAAGGATTGTCAACCATTGCTCTAATTCACTCAACCCATCGAAAATAAAGGAAATAAAATAGGACACTAAAAGGATAACAAGCAATAAAATCTTTTGGCTTATTGGAAACATTCTTATACTGACTTCTTTAGCTGCCCACCAAAACATGACTGATGTAACAATGATTGAGAACATAAAAAAAGCATAAAACAAATTTTCTGTACCCTGAATAAATGGAAATTGTATGTACGCGAGTATATTCAGTAGTGGATACTCTAAGTCCTTTAAGTATTTGTGACCGAAGAAGCCAAAGGCGATAAAACTGGTATATATATAATTGAGGAAAATCAGGAAACTTCCACTCCAAACCGCTTTCATTAAATTTGTTTTTTGATCAGTGTATGGGAATAAAAGCAAACAGAGTTCATACCCCAAAAATGCTAAATAGATACTCGCAACACCTTGCATGTTTATTGCGCTTTCTTGAAAGAAAAATGGAGTCAAACGGGACCATTGAAAATCACCATAAAAGTAAAATAGCAATAATAGCAGCCAAATAATTGCCCAAAAAAAGACTGTTGCTGCTTTTGAAATATTGTATATACCTTTGAGAATGAGGAAGAAGGCAAGGCCGTCGAAAACCAGCTTAAATACCATTGAGTTCGTTGTTGGAAAAGCAATCATTTGAAATACCATCACGTATTGCTTTGCAATTAAACAACCGATCATCATCCATAATAAGACTAATGATAGATAGAAAGGGAAAAGAATGAATTTAGGTATGGATTGCTCCATGACTACGAATATAGATTTCCCTTTACCAAGGCGGTGTACAATAGAAATCAATAAAATATTTAAAGAAACAATCATGAAAATTATAACTAATGCAAGCCAACCGTTTGTTCCAAAATAGTGGGCTAGTAGCCGAGGGAGTGTGAATATCACCATACCTGTCTGTGTCATAAAAATCAGAATAGTCACATGAAATTGTGATAATTTTTCCTGCATTTTGGGGACCCATCCTTATTTTCTCATCTTATTCCTAACCTTATTAGGTGACTTGGTTTGAGTAGGTCTTTCTTTGAGAAAGCTAATTGGTGCAGTAATGAAAACATCCTTCCAATCCTTTGGCTTGAAAGGAGCAACGGGAGTAAGGTAAGAAGAACCGAGACTGGTAAGTCCACATATATGAATCACAATCGCCGTGATACCTACTGCCAATCCAAAGTTTCCCCATATTCCTGCAAGTAATATTAACCCAAATCGAAGTAATCGAATGGAATTACTCATGACGTAGGCCGGAGTAACAAAGGATGCTATGGCAGAGGAAGCTACGGAGATGATAAGAATGTTACTGGTTAATCCTGCTTGAACTGCAGCCTGTCCAATTACAATACCACCGACGATACCAATCGTTTGACCGATTTTGGATGGCAATCGAGCACCCGCCTCGCGAAGGAGTTCAATTGTTGCTTCCATAAATAACGCTTCTATAAGAGGCGGAAATGGAACTTTGCTTCTTGATTCCGTAAGAGTCAGCAGCATGTTCTCTGGGATCATTTCATAATGATAGGTAGTCACTGAGACATACAATGAAGTAAATGAAAGTGTAATTATGAGCGCGGTAAATCGTAATAAGCGACTTGCGGTTCCGAGCATCCATCGTTGATTATAATCATCAGAAGATGAGAAATACTCGAAGAATGAAGTTGGTGCGCTTAATGCCGAGGGACTGCCATCCACAATGCCAACAATTCTGCCTGAAACTAATTTTGAGGCCATGGCCTCTGGGCGTTCAGAAGTAAGAAATTGTGGAAAAATGGAATAAGGTGAGTCATCAATGAATTGAATTAGCATATTGGTATCAAATAGTGCATCGATCTCTATATTGTTAATTCTAAGTATGGCCTCATTCACATAATCCATATTGGCGATATCTTCAATATATAGAAGATAGACATCTGTTTTGGTTATTTCCCCAACAGATAGTTTGATCACTTTCAGATGAGAGCTTTTAATGCGCTGACGAATCAATGATAAATTGATTCCAGCTTGTTCAGTGAATGCGTCATGCGGACCTGTTATGACCGTTTCAGATTCAGATTGTGAAACAGAACGTGCTTGCAGGCCAAACACATCGACGAGAAAAGCATTTTCATTATAAAAAATTGCAACCCTTCCTGATAAAATTCCGGTTATTATTTCTTTGGCATCTGTAATTAAGGTAAACTGAGATCTTTCTAATACTAAGGGAACCTCCTCAATATTCAAATTTAGTAAGGGAACCATAACTTCACGATACAGCTTATCATGATCAACTTGATGACTAAAATAGACCAAATCCATTTTGATTTCGGGGTAAGACCTGTGGGTAAGATCTACACAATCATTAAATTGATTTAGTGTATGCATAAGAGAAGGTTTTTCGGAGTTAAATTCCGAGACTGAAGTACCGGAAACATACATAAAGAGTCACACACCTCTATCATTTTTGATATTGGTAATATGTCCTATAAGTAATGGATTTAATCGTTTGACTTTATATTGATCATCTTGAAATTGTGTCAAACCAAGTTTAAAAATTTATTTTGGATGCGGACGTATGGATAATGATGTAAATTCAACTTCTGGAAGAGGGAAGGAAGTATTACTACTACACACCGACCAGACTATGATCTAAATTTAATTTTTCATTTTGCTTCACACGTTATTTGGGTTCCATGAAACGGTGTGTATGTCGGCGGATGAACAAGTACCTTCTCATAATATCTTTTTATTACTGCCTATATTTGCGGACTTAGCAGTCTTGCGATAAATTGCAATATATTCAGCTTCGTCTTCGATTTGTATTGCCGATACGTGGGTAGTTTGACTGAATAACATTATACAGGCGGCAAAAATGAATTTTAACATTGGTCCTCCGCGGCTACCTCAAGATTATGCTCAAACTGAAAGATCTTTCCGTGCGGTATTCCTCGGTCAGTGAATGCTTGTGCATGACTTTCTCCTTTGGAAACATCCAGTCCGATGACAGGATTCATGTAACCACTCCTTGTTATATATTCGCCGGAAGCCCCTAACCTTCTTGTCGTCCACATTATCGCATGTGATTCGGGGTCATGCCCCAACTAGCCTAATCATGGTTTAACAAGTAGGGGGATGAACGGAATAGCTCTCGAGATCCAAGTCTCACGGGCAGAAACGTTCGATCCCGAGCTACCGCTATCTTACGACCACACAAAAATGAGGTCGACCAGTAATTTCTGGTGACCTCATAATACTAACGGGCAGCATTCCTATTATGAAGAAATACGAGGTTTGAGAAATAAAAAGACTCCTTGGTATGATGTTAATGGGTCCATAATGCTGGCTAGCTACTGGATCCAAATACAAACCAAGGAGACTACAACAAGCATTCTACTCAAAATGAACGAATTAATCAAATCACTTCTTCTACTTTAATTGTCGGAGTCGACATTGCTAAATTCAAACATGTGGCCAGGGCACAAGACTATCACGGAGTCGAGCTCGGTAAATCGATCACGTTTGAAAACAATCGAGAAGGTTTTGAATTATTCATTAGTTGGTTCCAAAAGATTGTTGCGGAACAAGGGCTTCAGGACGTCATGGTCGGCATGGAGCCGACTGGTCACTACTGGTTAAACTTAGCTCATTATCTTAGAGAGCAACAAGTTAAATATGGTGTTGTAAACCCACTACACGTGAAGAAAAGCAAAGAGCTTGATGACAATTCTCCGACGAAGAATGACATCAAGGACGCTAAAGTGATTGCACAGTTGGTCAAAGATGGGAGATACGCTGTACCTAGCCTTCCACAGGGCGTTTATGCTGAACTGCGGGAAGCCATGAAAATTCGCGAGCACCTGACAACTGACCTTTGCGTTGTGCAAGCACGTGTCCATAACTGGCTAGATCGGTATTTCCCCGAGTTTCTGACGGTATTTAAGGATTGGGAATGCAAGTCAGCCATCCAAATGCTAAGTCTCTATCTACTGCCACATGAGCTTGTTTCCGTACCAGAGGAGATCCTGCTGCAGCATCTGAGAGAAGCTGCAAAGCGTGGGCTTGGTCTAGGCCGAATCAAGAATCTGAAGGCAGCAGCCAGCCGTTCTGTTGGTATCCATCAAGGTTCAGAGTTGGCTAAAATGGAGTTGAAGGTGCTGCTGAACCAGTACGAATGGCTTCATAGAAAACTGGAAGAACTGGAAACAAAATTGGAAGAATTACTCAAGCAGATCCCACATGTACAACAATTGTTGGCCATGAAAGGGATTGGAAGAGACACCATCGCGGGCTTTCTAGCTGAGGTAGGCGATATTAGTCAGTACCGACATCCCAAACAGATCACGAAGCTCGCTGGATTGAATTTGAAAACAAATTCATCAGGCACACATACCGGACAGACTAGGATAACGAAGAGAGGTAGGAAACGCCTTCGTGCCTTACTCTTTAGAGTGATGATGCCGCTGGTCGCAAAAAACGCAGCCTTCCGAGCTTTGCACGAGTACTACACCAAACGGTCGAGAAATCCGTTGAAGAAAATGCAGTCTCTCATCGCATTGTGTAACAAACTCATACGCATCCTATTCGGCATATTGAAAAAGGGACATGAGTTCAGGGAAGAAAAGATGATGCAGGATATCCCTCGAGGTGTAGAATTACCACAAGCGGCTTAACAGAACGTTTTCCAAAGATAACGACCTAAACCAAAAGATAGATAACAAGAAGCACGGATGAGTCGGAACGGCACAATCCATACGGACGAAGATCCTGCCGGGCAGCATATCTGACCTTCACCTCATGGACAGGTTGAATGAAGGAATGTGAGAGCGTAGACTCTGCGAGATGTGGGAGGGTTGACCGCCATGAGCTCATGTGGAGATCCAAAGGTGCAACCAAACTTTACCGGAGAAACCACTTTTTACAGCAAGTGGTCTAGGTGGAGACTTTTTTGCACTTTTACCAGTCCCATAAATTTCTTAATCTACAACTTCGTTCCACTGAAGTGTTATCTGTAATGAGCAAACATGGTTAATATACTAAGAAAACGTGAGTATTTAAGAGAAAAGTGATTCTCCATAGAGGGAGGTTACGTTAATGAAGGAATTATTTAAGTTCTTCCCGAATTATGAGTTATCCCACTAGGAAGCAGGTTTATTAGTGAAAAGTGATCATTTGTTAAAGCTTCTGTATGATAAGAATTTACATACTGTTCGTCCATTTGAAGGGTGTAGCGAAACAGAAATAAAGTTACTTGAGCAAGAATTGGCAATCAAGTTACCGGAGTCTTATCGGCAATACTTGCTTGCTGTTGGTCATAATTCGGGAAGATTGTTTCAAGGTACAGATATGAAGTATTCACAATTAAAGGAACTTCAGTATGCGGCCAAGGAATTATTGCGCGAGAATAATGACCTGATATTAATGCCTGAGAGTTCTTTTGTATTCTCAATGCATCAGGGCTATGAAGTTAAATTTTTTGTGTTAAGTGTAGGGGATAATCCACCGATTTTAGAATGGTACGAGGGAAGTACTAAGGGGATAATTACGCTCTTTGATACGTTTGAGGAGTTTCTTTCTGATTCAATTTATAAGCATGCAGCTATAAAGTGGCTTGATTGAATTAACGGGACACGATAGTTGAACAATCAAGGAGCAGTTTGCTGCGGCTGCTGCTCCATTAGTCGAATTACTTACAGGAAAAATGAGGGTTGGGACTTCAGAATGAAAGGATGAACAATATGAAAGTTTGGAGATTACTTTATAGTTCAAATGCCACAATATTAATGGTTAAAAATGATCAACTGCGAATTATTAATTTTGAAGGGAAAATAGATGATTTTACTCCTATTGAAATGAAAGTGGTGAAGAAAGGTAAATACAATGATTTTTATGGTTTTTTGCCTGAGATACCTATTATTTCTTTGGAAACAAAGGAGTTTCTTTCTCCATTCATTAAAAAAAGTGTGCAATTTCTTGATTTCAAATTGAAACAAGACATATGTGGTTTAAACGTGACTAATGTGATCGATTGTATCGATTATGATAATTCTATAATTGAAGATGGTTCAATTATAAAAATTGAATTCGATAAAAGTAAGTTGGAGGGTCAATATATTTTTAAAATCCCTCAACATAGAATGATAGCTGTATATGTCACTGACGCTTTAAAAGATATTATTGAAAAATCGCCTTTTAAGGGCTACGAATTCGTTGAAATATGGGATTCAATGAACACGGGTGATGAAGAGAGAGAAAGAAAATTGAGATATGAGGAGGAAATTCAGAGAATAGAAAACATCGAAGGAAAGACTTATACTTGGTCCGAAGCCTATGAATTGGTTGAGCAAGGTAAATCAGTTATTAGTAGCAAGTGGAAAATACAGAGAAATAAAAACGGTGTTATTGTTCTAGGTGATTTGCTAGATGCTCTTAAATATCGCTGGATGGAACCGATGTTCTGGCCTCCAATTCTCTTTGACTTAACCTGGTATGAAACGGAGAAATCAGATATATAATCGGTGATTATAGTGACGAGGCTGCTGGCTTAGAGCGGCGACCTCGTTAAGCTCCCTTGGTACGTTATAATTTTCTCACGAATGCTCGCTTATTCGCAGGATTTCGCCCGGATAGTAAGGGGGGGAAGACATGAAGGGAATACCCTGTTAGACTTCGGTAACATGAAGGCGCACGGGAATAGAGGAGGGATATAACCGTCCTATATACTTCCATTTACTGCACGCATTCTCCACGCCACCCTTGGAGGTTTTCACTCCCATGTCTTAACGGGTCTATGCCCTCTCATTCCTTCGTTACGCCTATCCAAGGGGTGGAGGCCGGTCTTGCTAACGGTACGG
>NZ_JBFTPA010000047.1:0-10134 GCF_056398245.1 Paenibacillus sp. 01T47 | reverse complement strand
GCCATGATCCATTTCATATTGATGAATACGATCCGCTGTAGCAGACATGCTCTCGACCATATTGCGATTGGTTACACCAAAGCGAGCGTTGTTTTTGAAAAAATCACAGTGAGCGAGCACATGGGCGACGATGAGTTTATTTTGAATTAAAGAATTTCCCTCTAGAAGAAACGCGTAGCAGGGGTTGGAGTTAATAACGAGCTCATAAATTTTGCTTAAGCCGAAGTCGTACTGGAGCTTCATTTTGTTGAACGTTTTTCCAAAGCTCCAGTGGCTAAACCTTGTTGGCATACCATACGCGCCAAAGGTATAAATAATTTCTGCCGGGCAAATCTCATAGCGCATTTGATAAAAGTCTAAACCAAAGCCGGTAGCTATTTCTGTTATTTCATCAATGGATCGCTCCAGTGCACGAATTTCATCCTGTCTCATCCGTCATCCCTCCGCATGCGAAAATACGATTCATACCATGTGTATGAGCGGGTGGTCAAGGTTATGACGAAGTGTGCAGGATGGACTCAGCGTATGTGGCGATCAAAAAAAGAAAAAACCTTGGACGTCTGCCTTTTCGAGTAAATACTCAAAGTGGAATCAGACGATCTCAAAGTTTTTTTTCATTTTGCTTATTGTCGTACATCGCTAGGTCAGCGTTGCTTATCAATTCTTTTAGCGTGCTAGCCGTGCCGTGCGTTGAACTAATGCCTATGCTAGCGGAAATATGAATGATATGACCATTGATTGTGAATGGCTCGTCAATCGATTTTTTTATTTTACTGGCTACAAAATCGATATCTTGGTTGTCCACCAAATGCTGAAAGCAAATAACGAATTCGTCTCCACCGTATCTAACGAGGATGTCGGTTTTTCTGACGTCTTGTTTCAGTCTCTTGGAAATTTGAAGCAGCAGCAAATCACCAAAGTCATGACCGAACGAATCATTAACCTCTTTAAAATCATCGATGTCGATGAACATCACACTAAACTGCTTGTCCGAGCCAGCATGATCCAAATGAGATAAATAACGTCGATTGTAAAGACCGGTCAAGCTGTCCGTAACACTTGCGTTTTCTAAATCCAATATATATCCGAAAAAAGCGGCCATCGAATGGAGAAATCCGAGCTGCCTTTCATCTAGATGAATCGGTTCTTTATTTATGGCGCATAGGGTACCAACTGCTGTCTGGTCAGCTGTTCTTACAGCGATTCCGACCAAAGCTTGTGCTCCAAGTTGCTGGGTAATAGGTAAAGAGGCTGTACGCGGATCATCGAGTGTATTGGTGATGTTAAGAATGGAACAATCCTGCTCTAAAACAAGATTGCAATAACTTTGCAGCAAATGTAACGGTAAGCTATTGGTTCCTTCATTTTCATGACGGTTGAGCGCTCTTATGATTCTGCTTCCATTATGATCAATTGTAGCTATCAATAAAGTGTCAACCTGTAGAAAGTGCTTCAAGGTGTCAATAATATGGTCGGCTGCATCTTCTAGTGAGCGTATGGTACTGCTCATGCTCTCAACTCCTGCCGTAGTGTTGAAACAAAGGAATTACCTTATAGTCCCATAGTAGTCTAAAAAGAGGACTAACTCAAGAAACAATTGATAATAACTAGGCAAATTGAACTATAAATTTATGACTTCGTAAACCTTAACCTTGTATCGAATAAAGAATCGGTCCTCTATTCCTATGAATTAATATAAATATAAATTCATCATATATAAAATTAATACTTGAATTAATTACGAACGTGTAGTTAAATAAGTAGTATAAATCACTATTAACTCTTAACTAACTAATTAATGAAATTATTAATTTAATTGAGGTGGATGATTATGACAAACAAAGCGACAATGATAGTGGATAAGGATTTTCAAGTTGGGGAAGTGGATAAACGTATATATGGATCATTCATAGAACATCTTGGGCGTGCGGTTTATGGCGGCATTTATGAGGCGGATCATCCGCAAGCAGATGAGCAGGGTTTTCGCTCCGATGTTCTTGAGCTTGTAAAGGGACTTGATGTGCCTATCGTCCGTTATCCTGGCGGTAATTTTGTATCCGGTTACAACTGGGAGGATGGTGTTGGTCCGGTAGATCAGCGTCCGAAGAGGCTTGAGCTTGCATGGCGAACGGTTGAGCCCAATTGGATCGGCTTTAATGAATTTATGGACTGGTGCAAAAAGGTGAATACAGACGCTATGATGGCCGTCAATCTTGGTACTCGCGGCATTGATGATGCACGCAACTTGATTGAATACTCCAATCATAAGTCAGGATCATATTGGAGCGATCTTCGCATCCAGCATGGTTATAAAGATCCCCATAATGTAAAGACATGGTGTCTCGGCAATGAAATGGATGGACCTTGGCAAATCGGACACAAAACTTCTGTAGAATATGGTCGCCTTGCTAACGAAGCAGGAAAAGCGATGCGATGGGTTGATCCGACCATAGAGCTAGTCGCATGTGGAAGCTCGCACATCGGAATGCCGACGTTCCCTGAATGGGAAGCTACCGTACTTGATCTTGCTTATGATACGATTGATTATGTGTCGATTCATCAATATTATGGGAACCCTCATAACGACACGAAAAACTTCCTTGCACAGTCTATGAGCATGGATTCCTACATTAATACAGTCATTTCAACCTGTGATTATGTGCAAGCAAAAAAACGTGGAAAGAAGCAAATCAACCTTTCCTTTGACGAGTGGAATGTGTGGTATCATTCGAATGCACAAGACCGCAAGCTTGATCCTTGGCAAATTGCTCCGCCACAGCTTGAGGACGTGTATAATCATGAAGATGCACTTGTTGTTGGCTGCATGCTGATCAGTATGCTTAAACGTGCAGATCGTGTAAAGATGGCTTGTATCGCACAGCTGGTTAACGTGATCGCACCAATCATGACGCAAAATGGCGGACCTGCATGGAAGCAAACGATTTATTATCCATACATGCACGCAAGCATTTTCGGTCGTGGCACAGTGCTGGTACCGCTAGTGAAATCGCCGAAGCATGATACAAAGGATTTTACAGACGTACCATACTTGGAAACGGTAGCCGTTCATAATGAAGAGAAAGAGGAAGTAACGATTTTTGCGGTTAACCGCAACACGGAAGAGTCTCTTCCATTCGAAATCGACTTGCGCAGCTTCGGTGCTTTCCAACTAATTGAGCATATCGTGCTTGAATCTGATGATTTGAAAATGACGAACACGGCAGACGCGCCAAATCGCGTAAAACCGCACACAGCAGGTAATGCTGCGCTTGCAGACGGCGGAAAAATTGCCGCGACGCTTAGCAAAGCATCATGGAACGTTATTCGTATTAAACTATAATGGAATCAACAAGGGGATCCGGAAGCCGCGATTGCGGCTTTTGGGATGCCCTTCTATTATTATAGTAAAGAGAGAGGAGGAGATCATGATGATAAATGCGAATACGGATGAAGCATGGCTGCCTTTATATGAGGCATTGGCTAGTCCTGTCAGGCTCTCCATTATTAATTTGCTTGCAACAAATATGATGAACGTGAAGGAGCTTGCTGAAGCTATCGGTCTAAGCAGCGCGATTGTAACGATGCATATTCGGAAGCTGGAGAAGGCTGGCATTGTAGAGACGAAGATGGTTCGTAAACATGGCGGCACACATAAAATTTGCTCGCTTGCTGAACGTACCATAACGATTGAACTGCCTCCTAAGGCGCTGGATGTGAAGAAGGTGCATGACGTTAGCGTGCCAGTTGGACATTTTACAGAATTTGAAGTGTTTCCGACTTGCGGCATTGCTACAACGGAGAAGCTGATTGGGCAATTTGACGATCCGCGTTTCTTCTTGGAACCGGAGCGAATGAATGCAGGCATTCTTTGGTTCGGCAAAGGTTATGTGGAATACAAGGTGCCGAATTATTTGTTAGCGGGTCAACGGCCTGTGGCACTTGAAATTACACTGGAGCTGGGTTCAGAAGCGCCAGGGGTAAACGATAATTGGCCATCTGACATTAATTTTTCCCTTAATGGAATGGATATCGGTATGTGGACGAGCCCTGGTGATTATGGAGATGTAAGAGGACGTTTCTCACCGGCTTGGTGGGGAGATCGGGTCAATCAATACGGACTGCTCAAGGTGATACGCATTCAAGAGGATGGGACGCTAATTGATGGACAGCATATGTCATCAACTAGTATCGGTGAAATTGGGTTGGAGCGAAATTTCTGGACATTCCGCATTGGCGTGAAGGAAGATGCCGTTAACGTAGGCGGGTTAACCTTATATGGCAAGGGTTTTGGCAACTATAATCACGATATTATGTTTCGAGTGTTCTATGAAGATGCGCGCAGTGTTTAAGGCAGCTTGACTGCCTTAAGCAGGCGCACCCCCTCCCTCAGATAGCCCCGAGTTTATAATCGTGCATACCATTTTCTGTTCAAAAAGATATAATGAGTAGGATAGCTAATCTAAGCCATTATTACTCGGAGGAACAAAGATGCTGACTATGTTCAATTTTCTCAAAAAATATCGTTTTGCTGCTTACGTTGCTCTGCTGCTTATGCTGGTGGAGCTCGTAGTGGAGCTGCTTCAACCGTATATTATTTCAAAAATCATTGATGATGGTATTGATAAAAATAATTTATCGGTTGTGCTGCAATGGGGCGGCTTTCTAATTGGTTGCTCTGTTATCGCTTTTATTGTAGGAATACTTAGTTCTTTTTATGCTTCACACGTAAGTCAGAGCTTCGGATTTGATTTAAGAGAGCGGCTTTATGAAAAAGTGCAATCGTTCTCATTTGCCAATTTTAATCGTTTTCCGGAATCATCGCTTATTACTAGATTAACGAATGACGTTTCACAGCTGCAAAATACAGTGTTCATGGGACTGCGTATTATGCTTCGCGCCCCATTGCTCGTAATCGGAAGTATCATAATGGCCTTTATCGTTCAGCCTAAGCTGGCCATATGGCTTGCTGCGGTCATTCCGTTTCTTGGTGTTTTTCTGCTTTGGGTGCTTAAAAAGGGAGAAAAGCTTTTTCGTTCTGTTCAGAAGCAGCTGGATCAAGTGAATAGCGTGATGCAGCAAAATTTAATCGGCATGAGAATCGTGCGTGTATTCGTTCGGATGAAGCATGAATCGAAGCGTTTTGCATTTTCCAGCGAGCAGCTGATGGATCGTACCGTATCCGCTCTTCGTTTAACGGAAGTTACGATGCCAATCGTGCTGTTATTTATGAATGCGATTGTTATAGCCGTGTTGTGGTTTGGCAGAATCGAGCTCGATCGGAATGGAGCAACCGTTGGTGAGGTGGTTGCCATTTTGAACTATGCGATGAGGACGATTGGTGCTTTATCCATCATGTCCATGATCGTGGTCAACTTCTCGAGAGCGCGCGCATCAGCTCAAAGAATTGAAGAGGTTGTGCTAACGGATATCGACTTAACAGATACAGTTGACAGCGATGAAGCGGTAAAGCTTCGTGAGGGATACGTTTCCTTCGAGAACGTATCTTTTGAATATCCGGATTCTGATCTGCATGTATTGCGAGATATATCCTTCTCGGTATTACCGGGTGAGACAATTGCCATTATGGGTGCGACCGGTTCTGGCAAAACATCGCTCATTCAACTGATTCCTAGACTTTACGATGTGCAGACGGGCGTGATTCGCGTGGATGGCAAAGACAATCGCTTAATGAAGCTTGAGCAGCTTCGCAAGCAAATTGGGTATGTTCCGCAAGAAATCATGCTGTTTACAGGCACGGTGGCGGATAATATTCGCTGGGGCAAGGAGAATGCCAGCATCGAAGAAATTATAGAGGCTGCCAAACTAGCTCAAATCCATGACACGATTATGAAGCTGCCGGAACAATACGATACGATAGTGGGGCAAAAAGGAGTAAATCTCTCAGGTGGACAGAAGCAGCGTCTAACGATTGCGAGGGCATTAGTTAGAAAGCCAGTTGTGCTGCTGCTTGATGACAGCACAAGCGCACTCGATGTACAAACCGAGGCTGCTCTTCTGCAAGCACTTAAAAATATGAGCTGCACGACATTCCTTATCACGCAAAAAATAAGCTCAACCGTAGCTGCGGATTCAATTCTTCTACTTGATGAAGGCCAATTGCTGGCACAAGGCAAGCATGAGCAGTTGATCCGTGAATCCAGTTTGTATCAGAAAATATACGAGTCACAGTTCGGGAAGGAAGGTGTGTCCCGTGCTTAGACAATTAAAGGAGCCTTTTCAGTACCAAAGATCTGGGGAAGCGGTCGAATCCACTGCAGCAGACAAAGGTAAACGTAAACCACGCGCGCAAAATATGAGCCAAACGCTGAAGCAAATGTGGAGTTACCTGATCGTCTATAAGGGCAGACTTGCAGCTGTCATCGTAATGGTTATATTAAGCTCTGCGTTCTCATTGCTGGGACCCTATATGGCAGGTACCGCAATCGATCGCTTTTTGATGAATAGAGATAGCGGAATTATTGTTTTTCTACTATTGATGGCTCTCGTTTATGCGCTGCACTCGATCACGATGTGGCTCCAAAGTATTTGGATGATAACCATTTCGCAAAAAACGGTCTATCGCATGCGGGTCGAATTGTTTGATCATTTGCATAGGCTGCCGATCCCTTTTTTCAGCAAGCGTCAGCATGGAGAACTAATGAGCCGCGTTACGAATGACATAGAAAACGTAAGCTCATCTTTAAATAGCTCTGTTATTCAGGTGTTTTCAAGTATCCTTCTTCTTGTTGGAACCGTAAGCGTTATGTTGTCCCTTAGTCCGCTTTTGACTCTATTAACCTTCCTCGTTGTGCCGCTTATGGTGCTGGGGATGAAATGGATCACAAAACAAACCGGCCGACTGTTCAAAGCTCAGCAGCGCAATCTTGGCGACTTAAATGGTTATATAGAAGAAACATTGTCAGGACAACGCATAGTGAAGGCCTTTTCTCAGGAAAAAACAGTCATCTCCGCCTTCAAGGAGCGCAACGAGCGTATTCGGGTTTCTGGCTTCTGGGCGCAGACGATTTCTGGTTTCATTCCGAAGCTGATGAACGCGTTAAACAACTTAAGCTTCACGATCATTGCAGGAATAGGTGCGATATTTGTTTTAAATGATCAAATAACAGTCGGTACAATTATTATATTTGTGGAATATTCCAGGCAGTTCACAAGACCGCTTAATGACCTTGCTAACCAGTGGAATACGCTATTATCTGCTGTCGCTGGTGCTGAACGTGTATTTGATGTGCTAAGCGAAGATGAGGAACGAAAAGATGAGGGAGCAGCTCGCGAACTTGCAGAAGTAAGCGGAAAAGTCGTTTTTGATAAAGTAACATTTGCTTATGAAGGAAGGACAGCTACGATAAGCGAGGTAAGCTTTGAAGCTACGCCAGGAGAGACGATCGCTCTAGTAGGTCCAACCGGAGCGGGTAAAACAACACTCATCCAGCTTTTGTGCCGATTCTATGATCCGAGCTCGGGCAGCATCTTGATTGATGGGCACGATACACGTACGCTCAAACGTGAAAATTTGCGCTCGCATATGGCGTTTGTACTGCAGGACCCATTTCTGTTCGAGGGGACCATCTATGAAAATATCCGTTACGGCAAGCTGGATGCAACGGATTTAGAAGTCCAACAGGCTGCAAAACTCGCAAACGCACATTCCTTTATTTCTCGTCTGAAGGACGGCTATGGGACCGTACTCAAATCAGACGGCAGTGGAATTAGCCAAGGACAGAAGCAGCTGCTTGCCATTGCCAGAGCGATTCTAGCAGATCCTTCAATCCTTGTATTAGATGAAGCGACAAGCAGTATCGATACGGTCACTGAAATAAAAATCCAGGAAGCGCTGCAGCGGCTTATGAAAGGGAGAACGAGCTTTGTCATTGCCCATCGTCTGAACACCATTCAACAAGCGGATCAGATTGTAGTGCTGCGTGACGGTGCCATTTTGGAGAAAGGATCACATTCACAGCTCCTTATGCAAAAAGGCTTTTACAGCTCGCTCGTTAATGGGCAGCTTAATAATGGCATGCTGAGTGAATCAGATTAAACGTCTACATGGCACACTATTACTGATATACGCAAACCTTATTGCAACTATTTTAGGGGATGGAGAGTATTATTAGTTATATCAAGGAGGTGGGATGTATGACTATTACCCTGTGCCCCAAATGTGGAAACCAAAATGATGTCGACGCGAACAGGCAAATGGTTGTGGAATGCTCCTCTTGCGGTACGATACTGATTGATGATGCTGATCTTAAAGATGCAGAAGAAGGGCTTCAAAGGACCTTGGATCATAAACAAATCAATCCGCCTGAGGAAGTTGATATAGAAAAGTACATTAGCAAATTAGGTGACCATGAGAAGCAAACGAAGTATGTAGAGGAAGGGTTCTGGGCAAAAGTGAAGCGTCATGCAGCTAAGGTGCCGTTCGCTAAAGAAGTAGTCACGCTTTATTATTGCTCGGCTGATCCCAAGACGCCGCTATCTGCTAAGGTCACAGCTATTGGAGCTTTAGCCTATTGGATTTTGCCGCTTGATCTTATTCCGGATTTTATACCTGTAGCAGGTTTTGTTGATGATGCAACAGCTGTATTCATCGCTTACAGGTCTCTTAGTGGCCAAATAACGGAAGATCACCGTGAGAAGGCAGAGCAGTTTTTCATATTGAACAAAAATGTGAAGCTAATTGATCCACAGTCGTAATACAAACAGTATAAAAAGGATGACCCAGCGAGTTTATCGCAAGCGGTCATCCTTTTTGTTTTCAAGTAAGGCAGTATATTAGAACAAGCTCCATTCAAACTCTCTCGATAACGACTCAAGAAGAGCAACACCAGCGATGCTGTTTCCTTTTCGGTTCAGCGATGGACCAACTAATCCGATACCATAACGGCCAGGCACCAGCGTTAAAATACCGCCGGATACGCCGCTCTTGGCTGGCAACCCGACATGAATCGCAAACTCTCCAGAGGCATTGTACATGCCGCAAGTTATCATAAAGGTTTTGGCAATTTGAACGAAGCGGCGAGGAATAAGCTGTTCTCCGGTTGTAGGATTTTTGCCGTTATGCGCCAGAACTAAAGCCATTTGAGCCAAATCTGCACAGGTTACGCTGATGGAGCAGTGCCGGAAATAAACTTCAAGGACATCTTCGACTGATCCTTGCAGAACACCGTTATCTTTGAGGAAATATGCCATTGAACGATTAAGGTTCGCTGTATCCGCTTCAGAACGATAGACGTCCATATCGTAGTCAAGTGAGCTATTATTAGAAAGAAGGCGAAGGAAGTCTAACACTCGTGCAGATTTTTCAGCAGGATCTTTGCCAGCAATTAAAGAAGAGATCGCAATGGCTCCAGCATTTATTAGTGGATTAAAAGGAATGCCCGGCTGTACGAGCTCAAGCTTCAGCATAGAATTAAAGTTGTCTCCAGTAGGCTCCATGCCAACCTTGTCAAAGACGACATCTTCTCCGTTATCCATTAGCGCTAAAATGAGCGTGAATACTTTTGAAATACTTTGCATCGTAAAAGAGAGATCTGTATCGCCTTCAGATATAGAAAGGCCGTTTGAATCAATAAGGTGTATTCCTAATGCCCCAATCGGTGATTTCGACAGCTCGGGTATATAGGAGGCAACTTTGCCGCTGCTGCATTGTTCACGGCTTGATTCAACCCATTGTGGAAGCAGAGCTTGAATACGTTCGATTTCTGATAATGTCATTTTTATTGCTCCCTCTTGTGAACTAGCTCTAAAATTGGATAAATGGCTGAATAATCATATTATTATTCTATTATAATTACGAAGTGTTTATAAAGTTGGAATTTGTTAAGTTTATTTGAAAGTAATTGGTTATATTTTACCGAAAATCGAGTGAAAACATGCTTTTTAAAGTTTTTTTAAATAAATGCTTGACCAATTGGAGGGGGGCATGATATATTCTAATTCCGGCCGAGAGAAACACGCGGACGACAAGAAAAACAAGCAAGACAAACGATAGAAAAGTTTGCTCTTTGAAAACTGAACAACGAGTAATAACTGCCTTGCAAATCCTTCGGGATGAGCAAATATAGCGATAAAAGTAATGAGCAAGTCAAACACCAATTTGGAGAGTTTGATCCT
>NZ_JBFTPA010000046.1:0-11467 GCF_056398245.1 Paenibacillus sp. 01T47 | reverse complement strand
GTGAGCTGGATACAGACGGAGACGGCATTCCAGATTCGAYTGATCCAGACGATGATAACGATGGATTGACGGATGAGCAAGAAAAAGCAATTGGAACGAATCCAAAAGATCCAGACACGGACAGAGATGGTGTCAATGATAAGGATGATTATTATCCGTTGGATCCAACGAGATCCAGTTATTCAGGCAACAACTCGGGTGGCAACGTGACGCCAAAGCCCGATAAGCCTGATCCGGTTGAAGTTCCAGATCATAAAGAAGTCAAAGCTTATATTATTGGTCATCAGGACGGAAGCTTTAAACCAGAGAAAGGGATTACACGTGCTGAAATGGCAGCGATACTTGTTCGCATACTGGGCAAGGAAGCTGAATTATCTTCCGTGAGCAGCACGGGCGTTGATGCTGAGCATTGGGCTGCAAAATACATTGCAATTATAACCGAATTGGGTTTAATGGTTGGTTATCCAGATGGCAGCTTCAAACCAAATCAGACGATCACTCGTGCGGAAATGGCTGTTATTATTAATCGATTGATGGAGCATATTGAAACCGGCGGCAAAAGCTTCTCTGACATTAATGGGCACTGGGCACAAACGGCCATTGATCAGGGGACTGCAGCAGGAATTTTCAACGGATATAAGGATGGTACATTTGCACCAAACCGCGTTCTTACGAGAGCAGAAGCTGTTGTCATATTCAATAGACAGCAGGGCAGATCTCCTCTAGCAGGAGCAGATCAACAATGGAGTGACGTTTCGCAGAAGCACTGGGCGTATGAAGATATTCAGACTGCGAGCATCGACCATGAGATTAAAGAGCAATAATGCTAACGGTCATCTAGAGCATTTCAGTAAGAACCTGATTCTCTAAAACTAAAAAGCAGCCTGCCTCACAACAGCTTAAGTTGTGAGAGTGGGCTGCTTTTGTTTGTTTGATAAACGATTGCTTTTACGCCCAACTCTTCTGTTGGAGATCCAGTTCCTTTTATGTGGAAATTAAGAAGTGATTTGCCGTTTACATTGATGTTCTCCCTGTATGTGAGATATAATAGGAAGAATGATTACAGGAATAGGAAAGGAAGAATACCTGATGAGCATTTCACCTAAGGATGTAGACCATGTAGCAAGACTTGCGCGGTTAGAGCTATCCGATTCGGAGAAGGATCAGTTTACGGAGCAGCTCAATGCGATTTTGAAATATGCGGAAAAGCTAGAAGGCTTGGACACGGAAAATGTTGAGCCAACCAGCCATGTGCTCCCTATAACGAATGTAACGCGCGCGGATGAGAAACGCCCGTCGCTGCCGATCGAGAAGGTTCTGCTCAATGCGCCTGATGAAGAAGATGGACAATTTAAAGTACCTGCGGTGCTTGAATAATACGAATGGGTTTAATTTGAAGGGAGGAACTACTGTTGGCACTGTTTGATTTGCGCCTGCAGGATGTACATAACAAGCTTAACAATAAGGAACTGTCTGTTTCTGAGCTGGTTAGCGCATCATTTGCGAGAATTGCGGAAACTGAGCCTGCTATTAAGGCTTTTATTACATTAAATGAAGAGAATGCACGCTTGCAGGCTTCCGAGCTGGACAAGCAATTGCAAGAAGGCGGCGACCAAGGTTTATTGTTTGGATTGCCGGCGGGTGTTAAGGATAATATTGTGACTGAAGGTCTACTGACCACTTGTGCGAGTCAGTTCTTAAGCAATTACAATCCTATTTATGATGCCACTGTTGTTCGCAAGCTGAAAGCAGCTCAGTCGGTAACGATTGGCAAGTTGAACATGGATGAATTTGCGATGGGCGGTTCCAACGAGAACTCCAGCTTCTATCCAACTCGCAATCCATGGAATACGGATTATGTTCCAGGCGGCTCAAGCGGCGGATCGGCAGCTTCGGTTGCTGCTGGACAAGTTTATTTCTCGCTTGGCTCCGACACTGGCGGCTCGATTCGTCAGCCAGCTGCTTATTGCGGTATCGTTGGCCTCAAACCAACATATGGCCTAGTATCACGCTTTGGACTTGTTGCTTTTGCATCTTCTTTAGACCAAATCGGTCCGCTTACCAAAAATGTTGAAGATTCCGCATTTGTGCTGCAAGCCATTGCTGGTTACGACACAAGCGACTCTACATCAGCGAATGTGGATATTCCAGATTACACAGCAGCTCTTACAGGTGATGTAAAAGGTCTGCGTATCGGTGTGCCTAAAGAATACCTAGGAGCTGGTATTGATCCGCGTGTGAAAGAAGCGGTACTTAAAGCGCTGGCAGTATACGAATCACTGGGCGCGACTTGGGAAGAGGTTTCACTTCCGCATACGGAGTATGCAATCGCTACTTACTATTTGCTTGCTTCCTCGGAAGCATCGTCAAATCTAGCTCGTTTCGACGGCGTACGTTACGGTGTACGTGCGGAAGATCCTGCAAATCTCATTGATTTGTATAAGAAATCCCGCAGCGAAGGATTTGGCGCTGAAGTAAAACGCCGGATTATGCTTGGAACCTATGCTCTAAGCTCTGGCTATTATGACGCATATTATTTGAAAGCTCAGAAGGTGCGTACACTTATCAAGCAGGACTTTGACCAAGTGTTCAGCCAATATGATCTCATCATCGGACCTACGGCTCCGACACCTGCGTTCCGAATCGGAGAGCAAGTTGGAGATCCATTAACGATGTATTTAAACGATATCTGTACGATACCGGTAAGCTTGGCTGGCGTTCCTGCCATTAGCGTTCCTTGTGGAACGGCAGATGGCTTGCCGATTGGCTTGCAAATTATCGGGAAAGCGTTCGACGAATCGACGGTGCTGCGCGCCGCTCATGCGTTCGAGCAGCATACAGAGCATCATAAACAACGTCCGCAGCTATAAGCGGATCTATATACGTTTACGAAGGGATCGATACGAATGTCTGAACCGAACAAATACGAGACGGTTGTCGGGCTGGAAGTCCATGTGGAGCTGCATACGAACAGTAAAATCTTTTGCGGCTGCTCTACAGCTTTCGGCGCGCCGCCGAATACCCATACCTGTCCAGTATGCCTTGGACATCCCGGCGTTTTGCCGGTATTGAATCGCCAAGCCGTTGAATATGCAATGAAAGCGGCAATGGCTTTGAACTGTCAAATTGCAGATATCAGCAAGTTTGACCGTAAAAACTATTTTTACCCCGATTCGCCAAAAGCGTATCAGATTTCGCAATTCGATCAACCGATTGGTGAACATGGCTGGATTGATATTGAAGTGGGCGGAGAAACCAAACGAATTGGGATCACAAGGCTGCACCTTGAAGAGGATGCAGGCAAATTGACTCACGTCGATGGCGGTTATGCATCACTTGTCGATTTCAACCGTGTAGGTACGCCGCTAATTGAGATCGTATCAGAGCCTGATATTCGTACACCTGAGGAAGCTAAAGCATACCTCGAGAAAATCAAAGCCATCATGCAGTATTGCGACGTTTCTGATGTGAAGATGGAAGAGGGCAGCTTGCGCTGTGATGCAAATATAAGCCTTCGTCCATACGGACAAAAGGAATTTGGTACACGTGCGGAGCTTAAGAACATGAACTCCTTCCGCGGCGTTCAGCGCGGCCTTGAGTATGAGCAGTTCCGCCAAGCGGAAATTCTCGACAGCGGTGGTGAGGTCATTCAGGAGACTCGTCGTTTTGACGATGCACTTGGTAAGTCCTTCTCTATGCGCGGCAAAGAAGAAGCACATGATTATCGCTACTTCCCGGACCCGGATCTAGTACAGCTTCATATTAGTGAAGACTGGAAGCAAAGCATTCGTGCGACAATTCCAGAATTGCCTGATGCGCGCAAAGCGAGATATACGGCTGATTACAGCTTACCTTCCTATGATGCTGAAGTTATTACTTCATCTAAGAAGCTTGCTGATTTCTTCGAGGAGAGCCTTTCCTACACGAAGGATGCCAAATCCGTATCGAACTGGATCATGGGTGATTTGCTTGGTTATTTGAATGCCAACGGTCAAGAAATTACCGATGTGAAAATTACTGGACAAGGCCTAGGTGAAATGATTGGTTTGCTTGAGAAAGGCACAATCAACGGTAAAATTGCCAAAACGGTATTTAAAGCGATGCTGGATTCAGGCAAGCTACCACAGCAGATTGTAGAAGAACAGGGTCTCGTTCAAATCAGTGACGAAGGCGCTATTCAAGCCATCGTTAACCAGATCGTTGAAGCAAATCCGCAATCTGTTGATGATTACAGAGCAGGTAAAGATAAAGCAATTGGTTTCCTTGTTGGTCAGGTTATGAAGGAATCAAGAGGGAAAGCAAATCCTGCACTCGTGAATAAGCTGCTTGTAGAGCGCTTGAAATAAGAGCAGTTGCACGCAAAAAGACGCGGTTCATCAACATGATGAACCGCGTCTTTCTTTTTGAACATCACTCTGGACAGAAGACCTGTAAGCTCCATACGCTGCATACAATTATGTTACAATAGCGAATATAGAAAGGTCGGGATTGTTTATGCTGCTAAGTACACTTCATAATCCTTGGTATATTAGTGAACTTCATATTTTATTAAGGCTGCTGCTTGCCTTGCTATTGGGCGGACTTATTGGCTTCGAGCGAGAACAGTCGAATCATGCTGCTGGACTTCGAACGAATATTCTAGTTTGTTTAGGTTCTTGCTTGTTGATGCTGCTATCCATGTACGGTTTCTCAGCATTTGTCGACGAGCCTAACGTACGGGTTGACCCAGCGCGACTTGCAGCCGCAGTTATTACAGGCATTGGATTTCTAGGTGCAGGTACTATTTTATTTACCGGAAAATCAATAACGGGTTTAACGACAGCGGCGTCCCTATGGGTCGTTTCTGCAATTGGATTAGCAGTCGGAGCAGGCTTTTATTTTGCATCAGCTACCGCAACGATCATGGTTCTTGTAACATTATGGGCGTTTAATAAGCTGGAAAAAAGGTATATTAGTGCAAAGAAAGAGCACTTGCTCAAAATAAAAGCTAATAATTTATCTCAAGCTATGCTTGAATTAAATAGCCTACTGACTGATCGGAAAATCATCATGAGAAAAATGCTGCTGGAAGAATGCGAGGGTGAAGAGGAAGGCGAGCAGATTTTGCTGCAGGTGTATATTACACTGCCTAAATCAGAAGCATTGTTAGTGCTCCTCGATAATATAAAGCACTTGGAGGGTGTACGTTGGGTCAGCTCAGAATAAAACGAATAAAAAATAGGCTTCTCACCGTATTATTCGCATTTGCTATGCCAGGAGCAGGACATATGTATACGGGACAGCATCCGAAAGGCTTACTGTTAATTGCGGCCTTTTGGCTGGATTTGACGGCGATTGTAAGGTTAGCCGATTCAGATGGCGGCAGACATTTGCTGTTGATCGTTTATTTAGGTATTATGCTTCCTATTTTTTATTTTATTAGCGTGTTTGATTCCTTGCAAAGCGCGGATGCCGATAATAACATCCCCGTTGCAATGAATCGCACACATGGTATTTTACTTTTGGCGGCGGGAAGCGTCATGCTTATTTTAGTGAAGCCTCCACAAGCGATTTTACCCTGGATGAATGAACTAGCGGAGTTATGTGTTGGCCCGATTATTATAATCGCTTCAATATTGCTGCTGTCACGTTCAAGGAAAGGAAGAGTTATTATGTTTAAGCTGGGACGCTTTACAGCAGCGGCACTGGTATTGGTCGTGGGAGGATTGCTTCTCTGGGATCAAATTCAAGGACGGAATGATATTTCATTGCTTGGTCAATGGTGGCCGGTTATTTTTATATTGTTAGGTTTAGAAATCATTCTATACAGCATAAAGTTTAAAGACATAGAAAAAAAGCTTCGATTTGATGTTGGAGGCGCGATGATTGCTGTTGCGATTTCGTTGACCGCTTACGTTGTGACCCAATACGCGGATATTCCTTATCGTTGGCTGGATCAATTTAATGTTGATTTGAACGGGGCAGCAGAATTTGGAGAAGAGAAAGGATTTCATTATGAGAAGACCATCATTAAGGTTCCTTTAGATGAAGCGATTTCTCTCATTCGTGTTGTTAATCCCAATGGGCAAGTAACCATTCGATCGGGTGACGTACAGGAAATAGAGCTTTTGACTGCTGTATGGGTTGATGTGCCAGGCAAAACGGAGGCTGATGCGATCGCAGAGCAATCAACCGTCAAAATTAATCCAGGCGCTGAAGTAACGTTGGAGGCGAAGGGTCAAACCTATGGCGCTAACGGCAGCAGAAAACCGAGAATGAATATGATCATTACCGTACCAATGTCTTTGTCTGATCAGGTTGAGGTTAATCAACAGCCTACAGAAACTCTGTTATCCTTAGGAGCGGAAGGTATTGATGCGAATAACGATGAAATTCCGGAGTCAACACCTGATGCTGATTTGAACAATCAGTCCGCAACTGAACAACCTACGGACACGGATAGCGGTTTAAATGGCCAGTCTGAACAACTGCCACAGAATGCTGAGGAACAGAAGCCTGTATTAAAGATGAAAGTAGAATCAGGCAATGGTTCAATTGAAGTCATGAATTTGTCACTGCCAGGCGGCCTTGAGCTCCGAAGCAATAGCGGAATTGTTTCCGTAAGCAACATTAAAGGTCCTATCTCCGTCAAAGGTAATAATGGCGGAATTAATGTGAAAAGCATAACCGGTGACACCAGTCTTGAAACAAAAAATGGTACGATTACTGCAGATTCTATTGAAGGTAAGCTTTATGCAAATACGCTCAATGGCAGTTTGGAGATCAAGCAGATTGATGGAAACATTGAAGCAGAAACAAAAAACGGGAAAATCAAAATGGACGGCGCAGGCGGTTCTGTTAAAGCGGATACGCTGAATGGGAACATTGAGCTAAGCAGTGCTGAAGTTAGCGGAGATTGGGATCTCGATAGCTCCGTTGGAGAGGTAAAGCTTGCAATACCGGCGAATGCTCATTTTACGATGTATGGATCGGTAACTTTCGGTAATATTGTGTCCGATTTGCCGCTTGAAGTAAGTAAGAAAACGATAAGAGGCACTATAGGCGACGGCACTTTCAGGATTCAGATTAATGCTACGAACAGCATTGCAATTAAGCAATTTGGACTATCCTAAAAAGGCGCTTTCATTGACAAACTCTTAAATAAGAACGTACAATAGCTTTAATAACTTTAAGGAAGGGCGTGAGGGGAATGGGAGCCAGCGTTAACTTAGCACTTGAGCAACTGAAGATGAATGGCGTCCGAATGACCCCGCAACGTCACGCCATATTAAGCTACTTGATGGACTCGATGTCGCATCCGACTGCAGATGAAATTTATAAAGCGCTCTCACCAGTTTACCCGAGCATGAGCGTAGCTACCATATATAACAATCTGCGTTTATTTGTAGAAGCTGGATTAGTGCGTGAGCTGACTTATGGCGATGATTCAAGCCGGTTTGATTCGGATTTATCCGATCATTACCATGCCATTTGCAAAAATTGCGGTTCAATCGTCGATTTTAATTATCCACCGCTGCTTGAGGTAGAACGTGCAGCGTCACGTGTAACAGGTTTTGTGGTTGAAGGACATCGGATGGAAATTTACGGTGTTTGCTCGACTTGCA
This sequence comes from Paenibacillus sp. 01T47, assembly GCF_056398245.1. Classification (NCBI taxonomy): domain Bacteria; kingdom Bacillati; phylum Bacillota; class Bacilli; order Caryophanales; family Paenibacillaceae; genus Paenibacillus; species Paenibacillus sp. 01T47. The sequence goes on along the minus strand of NZ_JBFTPA010000046.1, from coordinate 3,863 downwards.
ATACTAAATCAGCGAAATAATTGGCGTTATGCCTACAAGAACGTGCCGGGAAGCGATACAACGCTAATCTGCACGTTTTTTAATAGTCGAATAGAATTTTGAAGTTAACATTACAGGAGAGTGATGACTTGGAAACGATGTACAACCGAGCGCCACGCCGAAAAGGCAATCGAGGTGTTCGGAGCATAATATTGTTGTTTTTGTTAGGAGTAATAGCTGTCTTTTGTTGGTATGGATATATGCGTTTTATTCCTAACAATGAAAAGGTAGATCCAAATTATAAGTCAGATCATCCTATATTTATTCAAGGCGTTGAAGCGAAGCAAGGAGCTATTATCGAAAATGATGAAGTCAAGCTGCCGCTTTCGGTGCTGGAGCAGGTATTAGGAGCGGACAAGCCTATAAGATATGAGCCTGATTCAGGTTCAATCATTTTGACAACTGCCAATAAGGTGCTTCACCTCAAGACGGATTCTTTAACGGCGACTATCAACCAAAAGCCATACGATCTAACGATTACTGCAGAAACGTCTAATGATACGGTCTATATTCCTGCAGAACCTTTGGAGGAGTTATATGGGCTGAAAGTAGAATTCGTAAAAGAGACAGGCACAGTAACACTGCTGAATGCAGGAGACATGGTTCAACTCGCTGAGGCTACACCTGAGAAAGGGGCAGCTATTCGAACAGAAGCGACTATTCGAGCGCCTTTTGTTCAAAAAGTTCCTCAATCACAGTCAATAAGAATTTGGAAAGAGCAGGAAGGTTGGCTGCTAGTCCAAAACAGCGAAGGCATCATCGGTTTTATGAATAAAAAAGATGTGAAGCTTACTTCTATTGAGAAAATGCCCGAGCAGGCGTCAGAACCTCCATTTATTGCGTGGAAGGTACTCGGCAATAAAATTAATATGACATGGGAAGCTGTTTATCAACGAAAAATCGATACTGCCAAAATAGCGCCGATGCAGGGAGTAAATGTCGTAAGTCCAACCTGGTTTGAACTTGCCGACGACAAAGGAACAATAAAAGGCAAGGCTGATCCCGCATATGTAAAATGGGCACATCAGCAAGGGATGCAGATTTGGGCGCTGTTCAGCAATAGCTTCGAGCCTGATCGAACGACAAAGGCATTAGCGTCAGTGGAAACGCGATTCTCGATGATACAGCAGCTGATCGGCTTTGCTCAAGTATATGGATTGCAAGGGATTAATTTAGATTTTGAAAATGTACACACGTCGGATAAAGCTAACTTTGTACAATTTGTTCGGGAGCTGACTCCGCTTTTACATGAGCAAGGCTTGGTTGTCTCCGTGGATGTAACGCCCAAGTCGAATAGTGAGATGTGGTCGCTGTTTCTTGATCGTGCAGCGCTTGGCAATGTTGTAGATTATATGATGGTCATGGCTTACGATGAGCATTGGGCTGCGAGTCCAAAATCAGGTTCGGTAGCATCGCTGCCTTGGACAGAGAGTTCTCTTGTTCGCATCATGCAGGAGGATGCCGTACCAGCAAGTAAAATTATTTTAAGCATGCCCCTCTATACCCGGATATGGACTGAGAAAAAAGGGGAAGACGGTAAAATAGACGTTTCCTCAAAGGCAGTAGGCATGAAGAAGGTTAATGAGATTATTACGACTAAGAAACTTAAGCCGGTGTTTGATGCAAAAGCAGGTCAGAATTACGTGGAATATACGGAAGACGGAAATTTGATGCGAATATGGATTGAGGATGAAGTATCCATTAAAGCTCGAGTAGCGCTTGCACGTAAATATGATTTAGCGGGTGTAGCAACATGGCAGCGTGCGTTCCAAACGGAAGCTATTTGGAAATCTATCGACGATTCTCTTAAGATTAGGCCATAATTCATTTATAAATGTTAAATAAGAAACGCCTCCTCACATGTGAAGACATGGAGGAGGCGTTTCTTATTTTTATAATGCTGCGATCAAAAGTTGGTTTTCTCAGCTTTTTACCTTCTTAGTAGAATAAAGGTTGTTTCCTAAGAAAGAATCAACCGTATATTCACTATAGGTTAAACTTGCTGTTCAGAAGGAGTAGTTGTTGCTTGTGCAGGATCAAGCGTAAGTATCGTTTTGCAATACATACAACGATCTGTTTTTCCAAGCATCTTGGTTGGACGCGAGCATTCTGGACATTGAAGCATTGTGGCGCTTGTTGACATCATGCCAGCCCAGAAATAAACGGCTACGCTGATTAACAAGGAGATCATGCCGATTACCATGAAGATAGCAGCAATAATTTTGCCTGCTTGTCCCCAAAAAACAATGCCGGCTGTTCCGAGTATCATGACTCCCATGCCAACAAGGGTGAAAACGAGTCCCCATAGACGGAATTCATTGATTTTGGCTGACTTGAAAAAGAACTTATTCATGTATTCATACCCTTCCTATGACCAATGACTTATGATTTTGAAACAGTTTCTGAGTTAGTAAGCAGGAATGTGCCTCCAACCTGTCGAAAAAGAATAAAACTGTAGAATATTATTATAGCGTAATAAAATGTGATTAGCTATATGGAGGAACCAGTGGAACATATAAAAGCGTACTTCTCGGACAGCTATCGAGATGAACCTCATTTAATCGGTTTGGCTGTTATTGAAAACCCATATCCTTATAATTCTTTAGCTGATGGATTAGATTCATTAGTACTTGTTGTAATGAATGAAGAGATTGAGCGGAATGATACGGAGCATGTCCAAATCGAGGATCAACGGGTATTGATTCGAACGATTGATTCGAATGGATTGAGTGAATGGTTGTCTGGTGGCGAAAACCGCAATATTATCGAGTGGCTAGTTCGGGGGGAGATCTTGGTGGATCGCGACGGCTATCTGAGCAGTGTTCGTGAACGTCTGCTTCAGTTTCCTGCTTCAATGCGGGAGCAAAAGCAGTTTGCTGAATTTACGGGTTTCTTAAGAACGTATTTACAAGCAAAGCAGGATCTATTGGATGGTAATTTGTTGGATGCATACAGTCATGTGCTGACAGCCTTGCATCATTGGGCTCATATCGTTCTTATAGAAGAAGGAAGGCATCCTGAGCTAACCGTGTGGAAACAGCTGAAGCGAGTTCACCCAGGAATATATAAGCTCTACGAGGAGCTAACGGTAAGCCCAGAAACATTGGAGCAACGAGTACAATTAGTTATGCTTGGCTGCGAGTTTTCCGTTATGAGCAAAATGAAAACAAGCTGCGCGTTATTATTTAATATACTTGGCAGTCGCGAAGAGCCTTGGAGTATTGCGGAGCTGCAATCACACTCCACATTAAATATTTTGCATGGTGATTTATCACTTGTTCTTCAGAAGCTTGTAAAGCGGGAGTACATTCGTGAGGTTGCTGTTATGAATGAAGCAGGAGATATAGGTGCGCTTGAACTTCGATATATGAACAACGTGAAAACAAGCTAATGATTCAACCGTTTATAATAGTAGAAGCGTATGTCATGCCCTATGTTTATAGAGGCAGGCATGCGCTTCTTTTGTTTAAAATAAAAAGTAGAAAACATGCTTGACTTATATTAGGATCAGATGATATATTAGTACTCGCCGCTTTTACAGGATACATAATCGCGAAAACGACATTTTAAAAAAAATGTCGAAAAACGAAAAAAAGTACTTGCAAAGAGATAGGCAAACGTGATATATTATAAAAGTCGCCGATACGAAATACGCGGTTGACACGAAAGAAAAGWTTGCTCTTTGAAAACTGAACAACGAGTAATAACTGCCTTGCAAATCCTTCGGGATGAGCAAATATAGCGATAAAAGTAATGAGCAAGTCAAACACCAATTTGGAGAGTTTGATCCTGGCTCAGGACGAACGCTGGCGGCGTGCCTAATA
>NZ_JBFTPA010000045.1:0-12854 GCF_056398245.1 Paenibacillus sp. 01T47 | reverse complement strand
CAGCCCCAATTATTTCTTCTATCGTCTGTTGTCGCATTTGTCCGATAGTTGTTTGCATTCATACCCGTGTTATTTGCTCCATAGCCATCTCCATAGCCATTCATTTGATTAGTGGTTGTGTTGTTTGTTCCATAACTGTTCATACGATTATTATCTGTTGTCATCCTATCTACTTGATTTGATTGTTCCGCGAAGGCAGGGAAACACAGTGCGGATGATAGGATTGTAAAGGCAAATAGCAACGAGTAAATTTTTTTCATATTCACTAATTCTCCTTGTGTTCAAATTTTTTACGTTTATAAGTTTCCCTTACTGAAAAAAAATATTCTGCTTTTAAGTAACTCAATTAATACGATTGTAAGCGATGCGATAATTGCGGTATAAGAGAGCTGAGTCTTGAAAACCGCGACTTATGTATCTGTTGGATGGACGAAGTATCTGGATGAATATAGAAATACATCGAAAAATCCTCGACTGGCTAGGTCGAGGACGTTAAAGGAGTGTTCATTGTAATTATATGCGATTATTCAATAACTGTTCCTGAAATGAACACCTATAGAATAAAAAAGGCCTCCCAGAGGTTTGGGAGGGCTTGAGGGATTTAAATATGGTTGTCATATATTTTATGTACTGAAATCAAAAAGGTGATCATTAGGTGTTTTTAATGAATCGAAGTAATTAAGGGAGGGCAATATGAAAATCAAGGAGCAAATGGAAGCTAAGTGGGACGAGACGGACTCTGTAAAAAAAGAACGGGAAAACCTGTTTGAAAACTTTGAAGCTAACAAAGCTAAAATAGCTGAGTGCACTACGAGGGGGAAATTTTGAAGCTACAGTACTTGTTCCTGAAGCGCCAACAACTAGACGAATTCGACCATACTTCCCCGTCGTTTCTGAAAGTATAGACAGTGTTAAATCTATAAATGAAACATGTATTAGCCTCCTGCAAAAAAGACTTATTGAAGATGGATTCAGAGAACGTCTACAACGTGATAAACTTATTTAAGTTGACGAAGTCTGAATACAGTAATACATGGGAGGATTTAATGAGACGCTTAACAGAAGAAGTACAAACTGGATGCTTCGCTACACTGAAAAATTACAAGAGTACAATTGGGGAATTTGGTACATACTAGACTTTTATAATTACAAATTAGCAGTGACGCGTCTAAAACAATTTGAGGATGCAACGATCCCACGCCCAATAAATGAATGGCACGAAGATAAAGGCGAAGTATTGTGGTTTCATTTCCAATTGAGGAACCACCATATTATGGTTCGCCGCTTGACTCTGATTGGCCTGAATATCACACGCATCTTACGCCGCTTATTATTCCGGAAGAGCCGAATGGTTGAAGCTGAACATTAATACAAATGAATGATATCTAAGCGCGTATATTGTTGAACAATAGAATAATAACATGAAATAAATATTGATAGCGAGTAGACCATATAGGTTTGCTCGCTATTTTCGTATATAAAATATCTCATGTTCACTTTTTGAATTAAAGGTGCTGAAATTCAAAACAAGTAAACTCAAGGAGGTCATCTATATGTACGAACTGAGTAAAATTATTTTTATGGCTATTGTCATTTTAGTTTTAGGTGGCATTGGATATATGTGTCTTCCATCAATAAAAAAACCATCTCCAAAACGTCGTGAGATCCCTGTATTTATGGTCATTAAGAATTACATTAACTGAAGAACATATAGTAGGTCGGAAAATTCCATATAAACATGATGATGGAGAAAAAAATTATGACTTTCATGTTGTACTATGGACAGCTACAGATCCGCAAGCACTAAAGTACAACCCTGAAGAAATAAAGTCTGAGGTATTGAAGGTTTATCAAGATTACCGCAAAAAATATAATCGTGATCTGGATATCACTATATTATAGATTGAATACGGAAGGACATGAAGGGTACTGAGGTACTGCGGATGGCAAGCGGCTGTATCTTGGGAGAATGCCCTTACTGTCGTGAGTTGGTATGGGAAGACAGTTGGACGTTGGATCGATTCGACCGGATATGTTGCGTTGGCTGCCGAAGTAAAGCAGGGGCAAAGGCAGCAATGGAATCGAAGTTTAAAATCATGCAAGAAGCACTCGAAGATTGAATAGCGAGTCAATGATTGCGACTGAAGCGTTATTTAAGGTTAAAGAAATTGACGGATAGCTTTGAATACGAAAGAACATAGGAGGATTCATATGAACGCAAAACAGGAGATTGAAGAAAACAGGATGGTCATAGCATTCCTGGAAGCTGACCTTCTAGCAACTCAGTCGGAAAATCAACAATTAAAAGCGGATATAAAATCGGCATGCGAGTCAAGAGAAATACAAACCCAAAAGCTTCGAGAACTGACAAGTCATTTTAATCTGAATGCAAAGCAAAACGAATAGTTACGAGAGGAATTGAAGCGTCTGCAAGGTATCGAGCAAGCTTTGCAAGATTTCTGCCAACCAAATGCAATGGCTCAGGACGTTTTTGAATGGTAGGTATCTACAACAGGATATCGCTGAGAACAAGACTGAATACGGAAGAACATGGGGAGATGATTTGGCCAATGCAACAGGAGAGATCGTAGAACCACAAAACAGACAATCGATGGAGAGAAGGCGTTGTTAAATGTCCTGCTGTTGGTGATCGAATCTATATCGTTTGGCCGGAGAACGCAGATAACGGATACTCAGCTTATTCTCCACACGCAATAAATGCTTTGCAAATAAGCAAAGGTCAACTCAGAATATTTTAGATGAACATATGAGGTGTGAAAGTAGTATTCTGGTTATCCATATCCAATCAGGTATTAGTAACCTTATTGCATAGTTTTTTTCATTTAACTATTACCGACTGGACATGGGGAAAAATACATAATGGAAATAATTCTACAATTCAAAGATTAAGCAGGTTTACCTGTCAGACTGTTTTCAAACATATCGATTATAACGAGGAAATGTTCTGCTTCTCTGAATACATGATCCGCCAATAACGGATGAATAATACTTTTTATTCGACAGGCTTCAATGAGGTCACGAGCAGTCCTTTTAAAATCACGAAGCGATTTACCCGACACCTTGTTTTGATCAAGAAATTGGTCAAGTAACGGAACCGATTGCGATTGAGGACGCATAGATTCCAAGTCCTTTGCTTGAAATAGTAAGGTATCAAATTCTTGACTAAAATTATTTGCTTGTTCCACTAGCTTCCGTTCGGAAGGATCAAGTAAATGACTGATGAACTTGGCGTGATCAGCCATGATTCTTAAAAAGAAAACATTCTCGTCAATTATTGCATCAGGCAGCGGCTCTAACCGACCAGAATTTAATTCTGACAACCGATTTCTGAAATAATTCGCTTCTCTGCTTACATGATCGACCAACAATGGGAAGTTGTTTGCACCCGGAAGTTGACACGTCAGTATTAAACCAAGTACTTTTCTTTTGAAAGCCCAAATATATTAGACTGCAGTATGCACTTCTTCATTAAATCTTTTAATTACAGCGGGATCTGTTCCAAAGGTAAAGGCATTAGATTTATTTTCGATCGTTTCGAAGATGGCATAGAAATAGACCAAAACCTAACTTCTTCTAGAGAACGAGCGACAAATGACTGATCAAACAATGGCGGAATCCTCCCTCAAAACAGTAATCTTTAAGAGTACTGTATGAATGGAAAACTTTTATTATTCCCTACCCAGGATTTTAATTTAGTAATGGGTGATGAATACTCAGTTTAGGAAAGTGTGAATTGTATTTGAAAGATTTGGATTTAAACACCGTCTGATTACTGAAATGAAAGCAATAATCACCAACAAAGTGAACAATACCAGGATAATAAGCATAGTAGAACCATCAATAATTTCACCCATCAAACACTCGCCTCCCAATATTTAAAAAGCAATGCAGATTTGTGTGGATGACACTTTGGGGTTGGACGTTTGTTCTGCGGTGATTAGTGATCAAATTGAATATTGAAGATTTTGATATGAATTATTAGAACTCAAAAGACCCATAGAATGGGCCTTCTGAATAGATCGTATTTTATTTTTGTAAAAAGGTGAAAGTTGATCGAACTTCAAAATTAATACTCTCAGTAGTTGCAGCCTGTATTGATGCCTTCAACTCTTCTTTCATCTTTTCTATCTTCTCGTCTATCTTCTCTTTTCTCGTTGCGGCCGAGGACGCCACAACTACAAGCAATAATCACTAATAGAATGAAAAGCACCAGAATCGTACCAAGGTTATTGTGCATTATTCAATTTACCTCCTTAAGTCTTAGTGAATTGTAAAAGTTAGCGTACACAGTTTACGTCTATGGGATTAGTAATTGTCATGGTGGCGGAAGACGTTGCAGCTACAAGCGATGATTACTAATAGAATGAAAAGCACCAGAATCGTACCAAGGTTATTGTGCATTATTCACTTCACCTCCCTGTTTTTGACTACCATGTAGAGTATGTATTGATAGAATTGAGTGATTGGATGTTTGTTCCTGAATGATACTAGCCTTATATAAAAGGATAGGACAATAAGTGTGAACGATTTATGAGACAAAGTTGAATGAATATCCAAATACATGAGGGGGATTGAATGTGAACTTCGATTGCACAAATTGCAAAGCGTCATTTGAAATTTTAGATACTGATCACCTGATTGATATCAGTGAGCCAGCTGTTAGGTATTGCCCTATTTGCGGAAAAGAAACTTGTGTAGAGACATGATTGATTATAGGTGCAACTAAGAAATAGGTGGTGTTGGGATGGAAATGATAACGCTTGAGGAATGTTTAGCACCGCCATCGCAGAACAGGAAGGCGGTAATAACAAAACGGGGAATGACATTTGAATGAGCACGCTGTGGTAATATGATGCCTAAGTTATATATAAAGGATTTTCGGAAGGCAAAGGGGTCTTTAAACCAAATTTGCGAATGCAGCTGTAATAACCGTATTATTCAAGGTTTTGGTTATTCATGGTACGACTACGAAGCAGCTCAGGAGAGAGAACGAAAGTACAGAGGATTATGGAAAGAGGAATGGATGGTAAAGCCGGTGCGGTTTGGCCTTTGATTATCTGAATAAGGGGTAAGGGTATTAATGGCCAACAATACGTGTACCAGTATCCTGCGACTTTCTTTCAAAACTTGATGAACGTGAATTTTCTGCTCATCTCCACAAATACGAAAAGTGATCGCCTAAAAGTCCTGAAGATCCTCGTAGACAAGCTCATTAATAACGAAATTGATATACACCTTTATCACTTTGGGCTTTATCTGCTCAATCCGTACGCAGGAGCAAGGCAAAAAGAAGAAGATGCCAAGGCGGCAGGAAAAAGACGATCTGACTTTATGGATACACTGCCACTATATGAACTCAAAGATAACGATTCGTTTATATCCGAAGTTTGGTCTGGTCTGATAGAGCGTCGCTATCCGGATGTTGGGAAAGAGATAGTACGCGTACCACCATTCAATGAAATTAGGATTCTATTTACACCAAACCAATACCAATTTGGTAATCATACTGGATTGTATTACTCAGATGCGGACTGGTTGGAGCCCGTTCCAAGCTATGAACTTAAAGTGAAAAGATGGGTTGGGGAAAAAGATCCGATGATACCACAATCAAAGAAAGAGGGGGTAATCGAGGGATCGATTATACTTGGTCATAGCGGCGAGGGAGGACTTCGACATTTCGTCGGCCGTGAGCCTGTGTATGCAGGCAGTTACATCGAAATTAAATTTGGAGACGGTTGGATTCCTGGTAGGTACGAATGGAGCTTTGAACAAGGCAACCCAATTCGTATTCACTCCTCGCGTCATAGGATACCTTGTTGTAAACTGATTTGCTTGGTGAAAGTTAAAGAATCGCATAACTGCTATTTGTCCATTTATCAACCAATATCCATTTGCTCATTCGGTTTACGCCTTCATATCGATACACTTTCTCTTCTACAAAACAATGAATATCTGTCCCCATTATGTTCCTCTAATTTATTGAGATTTCTCCATTAAAATGTATTCAAGATATTTCCACGTTAGCCTGCCCGTTAGTTCAACAATTGAGATGAACGGTATGGTCCTATGCTGATGTATCCATAAACGTTGATATATAAGCACTTATAGGCATTTACAAAGACAAATAGATAATACTGTGCAATAAAAAAGCGCCCAATTATGGGCGCTTTTTTATAACATGTTATAACGTAATTGAAATAAAGTCACGATCCAGAACGATGTTACCATCTTGCGGTACATCCCCAGCTACTCCGAAATGGTTAACAATAACATTTGAAGTAGCTGAAAGGATGACAACTACTTCATAGTGATCGTTGACACCAGCGAGATTTGTATTGAAAAATCGAAGGGAATTGGCTGGTATGGTAACGGTGTTGTTACCAATTCTTACTGGTGAATTGGTATCCCAATTAAAGACCATAACGGTTGCGGTTATCGGTGAAGATCTCCGATTCATGACTTCGGTATGGGCAAATGTTGTACTCGGATTTTTTTTGAGAACACCTGTGCTTCTAACAGTACCCGAAGTGGTGTTTTTCACCCGAACTTGCTTTTTTAACTGAGTATTCAATTTTTTCTTCATCGCGCTGGTCTTTACTACTCTCTTAGCTGATGTTTTAATTTTCACTATATCATCTCCTATATGGGGAATAATATAGTATATATAAAATTGATAGATTTGTTTGTGCGGTATTACTAGTAGATAAGCACATTTAATAGAATTGAAAAACTTACTTTTCATTGTACATGAGTGGATATCAATACACACTAATAGACAGTATGGTTCGCGAATACGACGGCAGCCATGGACGAGAAATAAAGTCCTAGAAAGCCGCTGCTATCATTGAACTATCATTCCCCGTTAGTGGAACGATAGATTCCATTTTGAAATCGTTATTTTATGAAATCAAGTCTGAACTTTTATGAGGCTCCTCATCTTCATTAAAATAATCTATATAATATCCTTCTGAATCCCAGTAATCTTCATACTCTTTATAAATATCGTTGATATTATTCTTTGGTAACCCACAATTCTCTAATAGCCATTCTCTTATATAATTAATATCCTTATTCTCATCTTCCTTGATGAAATCCATAATTGCGGATTCTTTTGCAGCATTATCTGGGACATAAATAACAAATGAAGCGTTAAAAGTCCTCATAAATCCATAGCTAACATTCCTCAGCAACTGTTGTATCTCATTATCTACTAAAAATCCTTTCCATCTAAAATAATGATGAAAATAACATACTTTCTCTGATAATGTAAGTGATATTCCACAGGGACCTGCCAAGCTATTTGTTCCGTCTGCACTATCAAAACTTGTACGCCACTTCCTCACATTATCCTTTGGATTGAATGGTAAAAGTGTATCAATAAACTCACGAATTAATGGAAATCGAGAACTGTTTTCATTTAAATCATTGCATAACTCTATTATTTCAGTTTTTTTAAGGTTATGTGACATATACGCAGTAAAATTCATTCCCACAGATGACACCACCGAGTAAATGATTAGAGATTGATACTAATAATTTCCGAATACCTAAGGTATTCGAGAAGTAATTACACTAACCTGCCCGTTAGTTTAATAAAATGAGCAGGACACCAAAGCCTGCTCTAATGCAGACAAATATAGTTTGAGAATCATACTTTTTGCAAACTAATTGCTGACTATATATAGAAATGTTAGTGCTATGCTCAATATGAAATTATTCAAGAATAAGCTGGAGGGATTAATGGATAAGTAGTGCAGCCACATTAAAAAGATTTTTTGAGGAAAAGGAATCAGAAAACCGAACTTATTTTATAAAACATAATGGTTCCGTTCATATGATAGAGTATGATTTTTTAATTGATGTAATAATCATGAGCAAAAGAAGATCCTGGGCATCATTGTTCAAATTGATTTTAAAAATGGTGATGTACATCATTTTTTAGAGCATCTGGCTACAGGGTATGTAAAGACCAATTACTAATCAAGATTTCGATGATTATACCGTATCAAAATGTGTGATAAGTAAATGAAACGTACCAAAAATCAAATATATAGTTTTTGAAACGCTTTATTGTGTCTTTTTTATGTGTATCAAAAAGCATGCTTTCTAAAATGGTTAAATGTCCTGTTCAATTTTAACAGTTGAGCATCTCTGGATGTAAAATTCCTAGAAAGACGCTGTTGAATGAAGTTAATGATACTTTTCATGCAAAAGCATTTGTAACAGAAGTTATATAACATGAATCATTCATAACATACTATTTTTACCATCACTTTGTTTTTTGTAATCAAAAAATATCTCAACTAAATACCAATCTTGCTTCAAGTTTTTTATCTTTTAAAAGTATACTTTCAGGAATTACAATAATACTTAACTCATTTTCTCCGATATATAATATTAATTCAATGAGAGGAAGTTGAGAAATGTCTATATCAACAAATAATCAAATTTTTGCTGTTTCTATCATCATTTTTATAATAGTGGTAATAATTCAACACTTGCATGAAATTAGTAAGATTAATGCACCAATCAAGGAAGTAATGGATAAGTTGAATTTAGGGAAAGTAGACGAAACACTGAGATTATATAAAGCTTATATGAGCTTGGCTGAGTCATCCTTTGAGAAATTTAGAATTACTAAGTTAAAATTAAAAACTTATGAAGGAGGTCTTGCACTACAACATACGTTGATCTTATTAGTAAGTTTATAGTGCCATTAATACTAGCTTCATTTACAATCTTTATATCAATTAATGCGAGCCTCCTTGTTTTTGCAAATAGTAATAAAGAGCAAGATTACGAAGGTTATAAAGAGTCGATTGTTCAAATTATCCATAGTTTTAAAACGAGTTCAGAATCATACTCTTCATTTTTTCTTTGTTTTTTATTATTTTTTTTCCTTCTTAACACTTACTTCTTATTAAATTCAAGACGTACAAATATAAAGAATAAACATCTGATAATAATTGAAGAAGTAGAAAAAGCCTGGATAGGTAAACTTAGAGAATACAAAAGAGAAAAATAATTAACGGCCTTACCAGGAGGTAGTCAAGATTTTCTTTATTCCCCTCCAAACAAACTCTATACTCCTAAAGTGTGATGATGCCGTTGTGGCTAAGAAATAGATTGCCGGATACTGATGAAGGTGCATCCTATCTCGGTGAGGTGGCTTTAGTACCGCATGATTCCCCGATCTCCAATTGAACAGAGTACTTTACAATACCGGCATTGACGAGAATGCTTCCTGTCATTTGGCGCTAGGAAGTGCTTATCCTGTTAATATGGAAGGAAGGACGAAACCATCCAGCGAAGAACTTCTGGAGCGGGGCGTTAATGTAAGTCTTACGCATGTTGACTTTATGATCGGCTGCGCAAATCTTGATGTTGATGGCGAACTTCCTGACGGAACCATCGAGCCTGTCTTCCAACAAGGGAATGGGGCTTTCTAGGAGGACTGTTCACTCGACGGCGAATTGTGGTTTTGCACAGCCACGGTTCGCCTCTACCAACATGAAAAAGGACACCTCAGAGGTGTCCTTTTTGCGTTGAGTGGAGTCTCGAGGGGGCGAACCCTGGGTTAAGTCCGCGCGGACTGGAGCGAAGCGTAGAGAGCACGGAGTTTATATCCAACCTCTAATATCGTCAGCGGGGGATAGACATCGTGAGCAAGTAAGATGGAGATATGAACAAGGCCATCACCTCCACCATGGGAAAGCCCGGCCTCATACGGTTAGGACTTTTGTTACACTCAGAATTGTAGACATCAAATTTATTGAGAATTGAAAATCTGTTTGGTTGTTGATATTGTGTTTACAATAAACTAGAAAATTAATAGCGGGTTTTATCGAGACATGTTTTTTCCCCTTGAAATGACCTATGGAATTCGAGTTCAAGGGAAACGTGGACAAAAAGTGGATAATCACCAGTTTTTTAGAAGGAGATGCATACGATGATTCGAACTTTTGAACCAATAAATGCCTTACATAAGATAGTGGGCTATATTTGGGTCGTAGACTTCGACTTTCTCTCTGATGACAACAGAGAAGATATAATTATGCCACTGGGGTATATCAATATCATTTTCAATTATGGGTCTGCCTATAGGCAGGTGGGAGAAGATCAGGAAATGGTGATCCCCAATACGGTTGTGATTGGTCAAATGAAAAGCGTGAAATATGTTCGATACGGACAACAGCTGTATCAAATCGGGATTTCATTAACTCCATTAGGGTTTATACAATTGTTTCATGTGCCCAGCCTCGAATTGGCAGAGCGAATCGTTCAAGCCATCGATGTGGACCCTGATCTAGATGAACTATACCGAATGATGATGAAATCTAGAGATGTGGAGCAACATATCATAACAATCAATCATTATTTGCTGCATAAAATGGCGTTGAATAAGAAGGATACGACCGCATAGAAAAAATGCTTACTTATGTAGAACGAGAATATGAAAACTTGAACATTGTGAGTATGGCAAAATTTTTTGGTATTTCAGTAAGTACGTTGGAGCGTTTCTTCAAAAAACAGATCGGACTGACCCCAAAGGCCTTTGGAGATATTGTGAAGTTCAGAAAACATGTTGAGGATGAAGGATTGAGAAAGGATATGCAGTATCGTTACTATGATCAGTCCCACCTCATCAAAACATCCAAAAGATTTGCAGGCAAAACCGTCAAAGAGTTAGAGAAACTGCCGCATGAATTAACCCTTAGTTATGTATGGCATGGTCAGAAGTAATAAATACCTGATCATAGATGCTGATTTTTTACAATACATGTTTTATCCTTCCTGTTAATCTTGAGACACTAACAAATGAGAGGAAGAGATAACGATGCAGGATATTATGATCATGGCAAGTTTACTAGTGTTTTTAAATGTAACATTATTGGCGATATTGGTTCCGGGAGGACCGATTGAGAATAGAGATTTCTCAAAATTAAAGGGAGGTGTATTTTGGGGGTTTAATCTGTTTCTTATCTTGCTTGGAATTACGTCGTTTATCGCGTGCTATCTCTTGTTGATATCACATCCAAATGCCATTTTAATCACACAAATCATCGCTGTTTCATACTTTATCGTGTACATTATCGACTTAGCGGGTATCTTTCCAAAATCACCGACTAAAATGTCTAAGCCACTTGCGCTGTTCGAAGTCATTAACGCATCCATGGCTGTATTCCTCTTCCTCTTTGTGACGGCGATTGTGCACATCGGTTCGTGAGGGCAGGAACTGTGTATGTTGTTTTTACGGTTTAGCAACGTCCGAAATAGCATTCGACTATTTAGTTGATAAAGGTAGGCTTTGTTTATTCAGATAAGCCATAGGTGCAAGCAGCTGTAATATTTAGCAGACGAGAGTATATCTTCAGATGTTCTTATTCAAGCCTAAATGCTTTAACATATTGAAGATAGCTTTCCTATAATAGAGAAATTTCTATTATCTGACCCAAATTATAGCCGGTTCGGAGCGATACTAGGGTGACATCAAAACTGTGACTACACCCGTAGAAACCTATGTTGCGTTATCTTCGGACAGGAATCCGATCCCCTTCGCCCCCTCTGTCCGAAAAATAGAAAACCCGATCGAATGAGATCGGGTTTTTTGTATTAGCATTATACATGATAGCTCTTTAATGCTGAGTTAAGAAACAATATCCGTATAAATTAAACAAACTTCCGACTCGTCTTCTTCCCATCACAGCTGAACACAATCTTCTTATCCTCAACAAACGTCTCCAGGTGAACGTTTTTCCCCCAAAGCTGAACGACATGAGGCAGCGTACGCTCCACATACTTCAGATTGAGCTCCATCCCTTCATACTCATGAATAAGATAAAGCTCACCCACACGATTAAAATCCCCATCCTTAACCATCAAACTAGGGAAACCACCGTTTACTTTTGAATAAACTAGCTGATCGCGAATTTTCTCCCACGACTTATCGGTAATTTTCCACTCAGGGCCTTTTTTCTCGAAAATGTACAAATCAAGATCATTAACCAGATCCTTCGTTAGATAGTTGCGGATGAACGAAATATCTGAATCGAGCTCGCGTACCTCGAACATTTTTTCTCTGCCCTTGCCGGGGACGCGTCCGAAGCGTGCTTGTTCTTCCTTCGTTGGATTATTGAAACGGCGTTCGATATCCTCGAATATTTTCAAGCCCAAATAATAGGGATTTAAGGTGTGCCGGGAAGGCTGCACGACAGAGGAGTTTAGCTTAGCGAACTCAATCGTTTCATCGCTAGTTAGATCAAGCTCGCGTATGATTCGCTGATGCCAGTAGGAGGCCCAGCCTTCGTTCATTATCTTGGTCTCGATTTGCGGCCAGAAATAGAGCATCTCATCGCGAAGCATAGATAGAATGTCGCGCTGCCAATCCTCCAGAGTAGGGGAGTATTCCTCAATAAACCAGATGAGATCTTTTTCTGGCCGTGGCGGAAATCGCTTGGCGTCAGCGGCCTGTGATTGAGCGGCTGATGCGGCAAAGCTGTCCGATCCGGGTCCAGATTCCACAAATCATCATAAGAGGAAGAAGGGATATTCCACTCCGAGCGCTCGCTGTCCTTTTGCACCATTTCGATATAACGTTTCTTATCCAATTGATATGGCTTAATGAGCGTCGGATCGACATGCTCTTGAATGGCAAGGATCGCATCGATAAACTTCTCGACCGCCTCCGTGCCATGATCCATTTCATATTGATGAATACGATCCGCTGTAGCAGACATGCTCTCGACCATATTGCGATTGGTTACACCAAAGCGAGCGTTGTTTTTGAAAAAATCACAGTGAGCGAGCACATGGGCGACGATGAGTTTATTTTG
>NZ_JBFTPA010000044.1:0-14561 GCF_056398245.1 Paenibacillus sp. 01T47 | reverse complement strand
CAATAATGGAACCAAAAAGCGATTCTATAAGTTCGTCATTTTATGATGAAAATAAAGTGAGAAGGGCGCCCGCAATTAGAGTGCCCTTCTCTCGTTTGCAATGCAACTGCACCTATTGATCCGTTTGGATTGAGCGGAGTCAAGCTCAGGCAACTGCCGCCCGTTTAGTTTAATTAATAGGTCCCAATTTTGTTGCTATAACATATTTATCATTTACTTCGACTGCAATAACTTCATGAGGGTCTTTTCCTTTGACTTCAAATAGTGTACTCCCTGCTGGCACTTCGTTAGAGTCTCCATTTTTCTTTGGCATTGGGGTTGTTTTTCTTTCAATCTTACCAATCTCTTTGCCTACTTCTTCAATTGGAACCTCTTCTTTAGATAATCCATAAAGGGTGTTATTCCAAGCAACGGAAGCTGGATAGGTACTTGATGAGTTTGACCCATTATTATCACTACAACCTGCTGCAAAGAATGACAGAAACATAACAATAATTATTATCCTCATAATTCTCCCCCCTTTAAGAAAAATACTGTTGTACCATTAAGACGAACGCAAAAGCTCGGTTGTTGCGTTAACCTGTCCGTTAGTTTAATAAAAGACTTGCTCATAACATGACTAAAAATCAAAAAAACCGACCTTATGAGGTCGGTTTTTTTCATGGTGGGTATGGAGGCGAGGGGAATGGATACCTCTTATATACAGAATATTTCCTCCATCATATGCAAGTACAAAAATAAGCTATAGTGTACCGTTAGCTCAACGAAGAATGTGTTGCCAGTATGGAGGCAACTCATAGTCCCTAATGTGTTTGTATTCTAGAATCATTACAGCTCCTGTATTATCTACACGAAACTTCATCGAGTCCATCCCTACATCTAAATGAGGTCCCACATACGGAATCACTGTAACATTAACATCAATATGCGAAGGATGGTATTCAACGTTTAATTCAGTCCCTCCTAGAAAAGGCGAAAACGTAGGTGACTCTGTTAGTTTATCTTCATAATATCGATTAATCTGTTCCTTTATATTTGGAGTTAACAAAGTAAGTACAAGCCTTTCCAATGGTTCTTCGTGTGGTTTAGCGTAAACTGGCTGTATAAGCACGAAGGAAATGATGACTGCTAGCAGTAACCCGATATAGCTTTTAACATTCACTACAATCACCCCATTGAAGTAATTTCCGTTAAGTGACTTGGGTTTATGCATGCAACAAAATAAAATGCAAATCCATTAACGTAATCTGCCCGTTAGTTTAATAAAGAAAGGGAGCAGCTGCCGCAGCAAACTACTCCAAGTTTGTTCAACTATCGTTTCCCGTTAGTTCAACAAAACTCCTTTATTTTGTGATACGGTTCACCTTAGTATATCTAAAACAATATTACACTCGCCACCAAAATCTACATTAGTATAACTCTATTTTTGCTCTAAGTTTCTTGAGGTTTTGCTTGTGAAATCCCTTCACAATCAACCAGGCTGCCAAACTCAACTCATAAATACCCACAGGTAGAGCAATAAATCCTTTTGCTGCAGATAGAGGTTCTACAATACCGAACATTTCTAATAGACCGGCTATAAATACGAGTACAGCCGTAATCATACCAAACAGAGCTAGCGGTCTTGGCACTAAACCTGTTCGAAAAAGCAAATAGCTATACAATGCCGTATTGATACCCAACATAAAATTAGGTCCTAACATCGAAGTCCAACGATGGAAAGCTTGCAGCATGTAACCGATCTCGTGAAGATTTTCTTCACTTGTTAAGCTGTTTGCTTCATAATGAATACTAAGTTGCAATAAACCTAGTATACTGACCACGCCTATTGCAATAAGAACAGCTTCCATAAATCGAAAGCATAGATGTCCTAGTGCTAGATGTTCATTCCAACGACGAAGGTAAGGAAACAACATAACGGCTGTACCTACTGCTGTCAGAACGAGCAAGAGATCGTTAATGACTCCGAGTAAAACCTTTGTTTTAAATCCATTTGCCACGGACATATACCATTGTTCTGACAATACCGGCTCATAAGAAATAACAGCGATGACTGAAGTGACTGCAGCAACAA
Source organism: Paenibacillus sp. 01T47 (assembly GCF_056398245.1). Taxonomy (NCBI): domain Bacteria; kingdom Bacillati; phylum Bacillota; class Bacilli; order Caryophanales; family Paenibacillaceae; genus Paenibacillus; species Paenibacillus sp. 01T47. Next base: position 12,487 of record NZ_JBFTPA010000044.1, on the reverse strand, counting down.
AATAAAAAATACCGATGATGATCCCATTCATTCTGTCTTGCGTCATAAACTTTACCTCCTGGGGGTTATTATGGACCAATACGAAGTCATAGAGAGTGCTTTAAACCATATTGAGAACAATTTAGACCAGCCTCTATCACTAGAGTCTGTGGCTAATACCTTCAACATGTCCAAATTCTACTTCCACAGACTTTTTTCTGCCATGATGGGTTGTACTTTAAACAACTACATATTATCCAGAAGATTGAACGCATCACTACAATGCATTCAAACCGATCATTTACCACTAACAGATATTGCCTACCAGCTAAACTTTGGAACTCAATCATCTTTCACCCGCGCTTTCAAACGCCAATACGGTATGGCTCCAAGCTCTCTAAGAGTAAGTGATATGAACATTTCTCAAACACCAATGCCTTCTGTGGTTAGAAGACCCATTAAAAACATCAATGGTGATATTGTTACCGATTTCACCCTAACGGAGTTCGATTCAATCCGGGTGAGCGGCATAGCCTTTGAGGTTGACCTGGCAACTGATGATTACAAGACGAAGATTCGGTCTCATTCGCTTAAACTGTTAAATGACATTGATAAAACAGTTAATGGTTCATGTTTCGTCATTTATTCTAATTGCCAACCCAATTCATCTCGCTTCAAGGTACTGTTCGGGATCCCATTTGATATTCAGATAAATAGACCATTCTATTTTACCGTTGATGTACCACGGCTCTTCTGTGCCAAGTTCAAATATTCTGGTGACCTCCTTGATATAGGTGATGTTCTCAAAACTGATTATGCAAGATTTTTAAAGATTTCCAGGCAGGAAGCAGACGATTCACATATTGAACTTATTCAATTTTTTGATGACATTCACAATCTTGATTTGGCATACCACATTTATGCACCTATCAAAAGGATACCTATCGATTCAGATTAATCATGACGCTTTATGGTAACCGTAATCGCTTTTATGCCCTCCAGTCTGTTTCATTTTGATTTGATGAATACAAGATAACATAATGGCTAAACATACACTTTCCAAATCTTGCTGTAACGAAAAGAGCACCCCTTTCGAGATGCATTTTCATCAACTATATCAACTATGTGACCTATATTCTGATAGTGAGCAGCGTCAACACTCCACATCGCCGTTACTTGTGGTTCGGTTCACCGGAATTAATCTTCAACTATACTGCCCGTTAGCGTAATGAAGCAGCCGATCATTGTGGTCGGCTGCTTCTGTGTTTTAATTGAACTATCGTTTCCCGTTAGCTTAACGAGATCGCCGCTCTAAGCCGGCAGCCTCTCTTTCATCCATTTTGTCACCTCTTATCTCCCGATAGCTTAGTCAGCTCTTGATAAAGACTTTTTGAAATAAACAGCGGATTCATCATAACCAATAGCCTTATAGAAATCACTTGCTCTTCTTGTGGCAAGTGCAACCAGCTTTGAACCACGCCGAACTGCTTTTTCTTCAATAAGTACCATAAGATTTTTTCCAACACCTTTACTCCTGTAATCTTCTAGTACGAATAATTCCTCAACCCAACTTATTAAACCATTTGCATAAAAAGTGGAGTGATGGAAGGCTAGTACATATCCAATGATACCTGTTTCAATCTCTGCGACTACTAAGTCTGCATCTTTGTTACTCAAAACATCAAGAAAGGTTCGTCTGAAATCCGTTTTATTCAACTTAAAACTAGTCGAAAGCTTAGCGGATAGATCAAACAATACCTCTTCATCTTTAGAAATTGCATTTCTATAATTAAGCCTCATTGGAACCCCCTTCGAACCATCAATATTTTAAGTGTACTTTTTCGGTAATTAAACTTCCACTATTTGTTAAGTTAATCTGCCCGTTAGTTTAATGAAAGACTTGCTCTTAACATAAATAAAATTCAAAAAAACCGACCTAATAAGGTCGGAGACGAGGGGAAAAGATAATTTTCAAAAGTTTGCACATTTTTAATTCGGGAAAATTTTTTGTTGAAAAAATTCTTTAACGACGCGATAATAACTGGGATTTAATTGTTGATGCTAGGCATTTTCAGTTGCTTTTAATTTTAGGTTTGGATGTACTGAAGCTTCTGTAGCAAATGAAGTAAAAAAGCTAAGGAGTACGACAGTTGTTAAGAAAAATTATATCTTCACATGATTCTCTCGCCCATTTTTCTTAGTTTGTATGTGCATAGGAAAGATATATAGCCAATGACAATTGAACTAACTTATTCCCCACTAACAATTTCCCAATTGTAGGAAAAGAAAATTTCCATTATCATAGGGATATATTAAACAAACATACTAGGGGGCATCCATGAAACTATCCAAAATCACCATAAATAACTATAAAGGAATTCAGCATTTATCATTAGATATTGAGAATATCAGCATCATTATTGGTCCGAACAATTGCAGTAAAAGCACAGTTCTTCAAGCCATCGAACAATTTGGTAAAGCGGATAAGACTCTTGATGAAAACTGTTACTATAGACACGACACAAGTCGTGCAATCAGTTTCCACGCAACATTCATTGATGTGACAGCAGCAGAATTAGAGCTTCATGGGATTCGTAATTCACTTCATGAGCCAACTGGACATTTTATTGTACGAGCAGTTTATGAATATGGAGAACCTGTAAAACGCTTTTCCAAAACCTCAGGAGAACCTACTCATGATATGAATAATGAGGGTTGGGACGGGAGGATGGGGGGGGGGCAATAATGGCACTCATTTTCTTAACGTATTCCCTGAAGTTCTTTATATACCAGCAGTTCGTCATGCAAATGAAGAGATAAAAAATAGTTCTGACTACATAAAAACCCTAACTCAACTATATAAAGAAGTTATTATGGAGACTAATGAATACTTAGATGCGACTCGTGCGAATAGGGAAATACAAAACAGAATAAACTCGCACACTAATGAAAGAATAAGTTTCTTTCAAAATGAGGTGAAATCATTTTTAAATAACATTACCTCAACAAGTGTTGATTTTAAAGTTAACTTTAAACCTATTGAAGAATTCATCAGTAGTTCAGTAAATACTGTTTTTAATTATAACGGCATAAATACATCTATTGAACATCAAGGAAATGGTGTGCAACGTACTTTTATTGTTTCGATTTTAAAAGGCTATCGAAAATATAGAAGCGAATTCCCTCCTGAAGGAAGGGAACAAATAGCAGCCCGTAGGCCGTTAATAATTGCAGTTGAAGAACCGGAACTATACTTGCATCCGCATATTGCACGAGTTTTTAAGGATACCTTGTACCAGCTAGCTGATGATCGGTTTTTTCAAGTTATCGCAACTTCTCATTCTCCCAACTTTATCGATTTATCAAAACCAAACAGAACACTTATTCGCTTCTCTTTAGATTCTAATCAAGATGTCAAAGCAAACCAAGTTAGTTCTGATATCTATGGCTTACCTGAGGATGAAAGAGATAAATTTCAAGCCCTCTTGAAATTCAACCCTCATCTAAATGAAGTTTTCTTTGCACAGCAAGCAATTCTTGTTGAAGGCGATACTGAGGTTGTCGCATTTAGACAAATAGCGGAAAAGCTTATGGTTTCAGGTTTACTTTCATCTGATGTATTTCATAAAACCTCAATAGTAAACTGTGCAGGTAAACCTACAATGTACGTTGTATTGAATGTCTTAAATAATTTTGGAATTCCCTATACGGTTATTCATGATATGGATATTACTGAACTTGGAAAAAATGGGCAAAGAAGAGCTAGCTCTACCCTTCGTCAAGCAATTACCATAAATTATAAAATTGAAGTATTAGCATCTGTTCGTGCTAACAAGAAATTTGTTCTTCAACATACTTTTGAGGCAGAAATGCCCGAAACTTATGAAAAGGGCACCTCTAAATCGTATGCAGCATATGAGTTTTTAAAAGACAAGTCTCTAGAAGAGCTTCCTTTAAGATTGTTACAAATTATTAAATCAGCATACGGTATTCCGTTAGAAGTTCCGATTGTTCATCTTGTTGATGAATTAATGCAACAATATTTAGTTGAAAATCCTGATTGGTCTGAACTTCATGATGCGTTTCAAGGATGGCAAATACCAGTACACGAACAATTTATAAGAAATGTATGGGATGAAATAAACCATCCTTTTGCAGCTGCGGCATCTGATGATATACCAAGTCGATAAAAAACTCCTTCTTAAAGTGGCAGGGTTCGACTTTTTGCTTTCGTTTGTTGTAATGGCAGTCTAGGACGAGTGTTTATAACTTAGACTGCCAACCTAGTGATAAAGTTACTGAGACCTATCCGCTAATTCAATCTGTAGCTATAACTTATATTCCCAACGCCTTTTGTATCCTTTCCATTGCAACATCATACCAATTTTTATCAATTTCAAAAGCCATCCAAGACCGACTTGTAATAATGGCTGCCTCTTCCGCAACCCCACTACCTGCGAAAAAATCTACCATTAACTCTCCAGTCTCACTACTATTCACAATCATTTCCTTTAACAACTCTACAGGCTTTTCCGTTGGATGTATGGTTTTATTACCATGAATGCGTGGTATGCGCCAAATGTCTGTCTGCTTTCGTGTTGAGATCCGTCTGACACGTTTATCTCCTTTCACAGCAAAGATGATAAATTCGTGGCGATAGCGGTATTGCCAACCAAGGCCCATATGTTCTTTATCCCATACAATACAGTTCTTCACTATGAAACCTGCATTACGCAGCCAAATCACCATGTCTGCATACATCCGCCAGTCAATACAAACATAAATATGTCGTCCTGGCTTGAGAACTCTGTAAGCTTGAAAAATCCATTGCATACAAAAACGCTTGTATTCCGCCGGTGAAAGCATATCATTCTCTATTATATTAAATCTTGGCTTTTTCGTTTTCGTTTGTGTTGTCCCACCAAATCTTAAGTTATATGGTGGATCTGCTATCAATAAATCGACTGAGTTATCTTCTAAATGTTTCTTTGAACCTTCAATACAGCTTTCGTTATATAACATCCTATTCCTCCTGGTATATGTGTCTCTTATATATAAATTCTACACTACGATTTGGAACAAGTGTTCTCTTTTTTCACAAAAAAAAAGCTGTAGGATTTCTCCCACAACTTTATTTTACCGGTGCATTCCGGATTTTATATAAGTATAATGCTAACCTTCAAAATTGTAAATACTTCACATCTGAGGATTTGCTATTTGAAATTACCTCCTATTTTCATACTGCGATCTGATGCCTTGCCAGCTGGAGTAGCAGAAGTAGCTCTTATAATAATTGAGTCACCATGCTTTTGTTTTAATAAGTCAGTTACACGTTCTAATGCTCGTGCTTTTTCTCGGTCTTGGTCGAATAATGATATTTGATATTCATCGTCGGAGGAAAATTGAGATAAACTGATGCCTATTCTTCGAATAGGTAATCCATCCCAATGTCTCTGTAATAATTCCACAGCAGCTCTATACACTTGATTGGTTACATTTGTAGGATCTACCATTTTCATTTGTCGATAAAAACCTGTCGGGCGTTCAAAATCAGCCCCTAAGCAACCCACCGATACTACATGCCCCATATAGCCTTTGCCTCTGCAGCGCTGGCATACGAGCTCTGTAAGCTCTAGGAGCACTACCTTTATCTCATCGAGCTTGCGATAATCACGAGGAAGTGTCATCATATGGCCAACTGTTTTAGGTGCAACCTGATGAGTTCCTGGCGTGACTGGGCTTTCATCAATTCCATTAGCTATGCGCCAATACATTTCTGCATTAACATCTGAGTTTTTACCAAACTTAGCCTCATCATTAATTTAAGTTTATCTAAAGGTGTACCTGCAAGTTTTCCAATAGTATCAAGACCCATAAAATTTAGATGTCGTGTCATCTTGCTGCCGACCATAAACATTTTATCAATATGCAAAGTCCAGAGTGTCTCGTGCAAATTTTCTTTTGTCAGCACATACATTCCTGATTTGTTTTTCTTCGCATAATTATCACAGGCCTAGATCCGCTAACATGATAACTTTGCTTTTAGCCAATAAATACCACCACGGGCTCTGCAGCTAATATGTTTTTAACTAAAAAATTTCGCCTTCCTTGTCTAACCAGACAAAAAGCCTTTATGTGTCCCTGATCCACCGATAACATATTTATTTTTCTTTTGGACAAGTTCTTATTCTTGCTGAGATATACAATCTCAACAATTGCACCTATCCATTTCTCGTCCATAAGACTCACCCCCAAACAGAACGTTTGTTCTTATTATGTACAGAGCTAACGTTCTTATTCCAGAGAAAAGATTTAACAGATTATTAGCCCTCATACTCATTTACTCGTCGGCAAAACGTACTATGCGTTAATCCTAATACCTTCCTAGCAGCTACTCCAGTAATGAGTCCAGCTTTCCAATCTTGATAAACCTTAATAAAGGTGGTATCGATTTCTTTTCGCGGCTTACCAAACTTTACTCCTTCAATTATAGCTACTGCAATTCCTTCAGCTTGCCGCTGCAGATTCTTTTTACGCTCTTGTTCTGCTACATAAGCAAGCAAACTAAGAAATTGATTCTCCAGAACCTTTCAGAAGTCCCCCATTGTCCGATACTTTCTAGAATCAAATAGCAGCTCGTTATCCAAACAAACGATATCCGCTCCAACCTCACGAGTGATATATTTCCACTCATCTATGATTCCATCATAGTCTCGTCCCAATCGATCTAATGAATCAATGTAAATTAAATCACCTTGTCTCAACATATAAGACGCATTGCTTGGTACTGAGGTCGATTGAAATCTTTCCCACTTAATTTATCAACAAAAAGATATCGCTCATTTAGACCCAGTTCTCGAAACTTAAGTAGTTGCCTTTCCGGATTTTGCTCTTTAGAAGAAACACACACATAGCCCATCTCTTTGAACTCCACCTTCACAATAACGATATCTATGTCTCCTAAGGGAGCCCTCTCTATCCTAAAATAGAAAGACCGATCGAATGAGATCGGGGTTTCTGTAACATATTTATTTAAATGTGTTAGCTCTTTAAAACAGAATTAAGAAGAGCTATCCTCTTACCTCAAACAAACTTCCGACTCGTTTTCTTCCCATCACAGCTGAACACAATCTTCTTATCCTCAACAAACGTCTCCAGATGAAACGTTTTTCACCCAAAGCTGAACGACATGAGGCAGCGTACGCTCCACATACTTCAGATCGAGCTCCATCCCTTCATACTCATGAATAAGATAAAGCTATACTTTATAGATGAATATATTCGGCAGCATCAGTTAGTGAGATGTTTTCCGTATAATGGTTCTTCAAATAATTAACTGCTTTTACTACATATTCGGACTGTGTTCTCTTTTGTTTCTTTAAGACATAACACACAAAATTCTCGAAGATAAGCCGAATCCATTGTTTGATTTCATCTAATGTTTCCATCCTTTGATAAGAAAACGTAGGGCGCTTTATTGCTTAATTAGATTTCTGTCGAAGTAGCAGCTGCTCGAATAGGCAATACAAAGTTGTCATCCATCGATCAGAAATCCTGGAACGGGTATATCTTTGAGGAGCAAGCGCAGGTAAGATTAGAGTCGGGATGGCGATTATATCTTTATATTCGTAGCAACCTATTCAAATGGTGTAATTAATGAAACGGATGTGACCATTCAAATTAAAGATAGCTGGACGTCATTTTTCGAGTTCGTTTCATAAGTCGTGGTAGTCAGTTAAGTTAAGTTAAGTAAGAAGTGTTGTATTGAAGTATTGGCAGTCGAATACCCTAATGCTATTGAGGTTCCATCTTTAATGATCTATTCCCGTTTGCTTAATGCAATCATATGTGATCTTTATTTTTCCTTTAGCACGATTTGCACCAACTCTAAGACCATTAAGTTTCACTAAGACCTTATGCATAATTGTATAGAAGATGAACTCAATCAATGCTCCGTGTCTAACAGTTGAAGTGCAGTAGTGGTTTTCTTTATATTTAATGTATGCTATCAATCAACGCCCAGTATATATAATTTTTCCTGACTCATCTATTAAACGGAATATAAAACTTGAAGCATCTTCAAAATCCATCTTAGTGTAGTAAACGGCATATCCATTGTCAACTTCTAGTTCCTTAAAAAATGTTGATGCTTTTTTAATATCGACTTGAGTTTTGAATAGCATATCATCATTGCTTACAATTACCTTCTTTACATGGGGGTCAAGAATTTCAGCAGCAATAATTGTTTCATATTTTCGGTTTGAATGCTTAGTCATTACACTTATCCATGTTCTTTTCATTTTGTCTGTCCCACTTGGAAGCAGTTCTTCTTTATTTGTTACTTTATATAAAAACCATTTTTTCTTTAATTCTATGAGATACTTCTTATTAAGTTCTTTCTCAACTAACAAATTAATGTCGCCAAACTCTTTTGAATAAACAATTTGACTCTTTTTATGTTTGTTAGACAATGCAAGTGCACTTGACTCTGTAAACGCATAACCATTAGAAAGCATAAATAAAATCGCAACTACTATGACAGCTAATATTATAAATATACTTTTTTTCATTATCTTCTTATCATTATTCTTCATTGTTCCTCCTCGTCGCTGACTTAAGATAATATATATATATCTAAATGTCGCTCAACCAATATCTATAGTATGTATCAAATGGAAAAGAACTTCAATCTTTACATAAAGATTGAAGTTCTCGATAAATTTAAAAATGATACTAATTAATTTAGGTGTTTTGAACAGTAAAAGTACCATCCAAGTACCAGTCGTCTCCTATTAAACCGGGCCATGACATACCTGCGATACCCATTACAGCGCTTACAAAACCAGGAATATATGGGTGAGCATAACTGGCAAGTATCTGCTTATTTGTGCCTCGTAGAGTTCTCGGAACTCTAAGATCATCGACTATTACTCCGTAATTATGATGAGAATGTTTAAGATCGAAGGTTCCTTGAGATTGACCGAATTTCCTTACAATTGTCATAGCTTCCTGCTGAATTGTATTATTAACCTGGGGCAACCAATTATTAGCCCCGTAAGATGATGCACTTGAGATACCAGTAGCATTATCCCAATATTGTACTACTGAGTCACTAAAATAATAATTAGGTTGTCCATCCCAATTATACTCAGTATATAAATCATATTTAAATTCTTGTCCTGTAGAGCTTAACCCCTGATAAATCATACTAGTTGATGCGCTCCATTTTCCATCCTTTTCTGTATCTATAGGGATTACAGCTTTCGTACTAATTCCACCATTACTTTGCTTCATTAAAGTCAGGCTATCTTTCTCTTTAATCGCATTAACTTCATCTCTATTTTCATCGGTAATTAAATATCTAGTGCCGTCAACACTGTTGTAATAATGCTTTAGACTGCTTTGTATTTCGACAGCTACTCCACCTCGGCTAATAATTCTCTTTTTTAGTTCTGGAGAATAATGCTCGATTTGTTCGTTTGATAGTTTCATCTCACTTAATACCTGATTGACTTGTATTTCTGATAGATTCAAAAAAGTTGAGACTGGTGCAATCCGACCATCGTCATACTTTGTAATTGTCAGTGCCCCATTAAGTACAATTTTCCTCTCATTTTTTTCAATTTTTTCTGGTCTTTCGGTGGCTTGGGCAACAGAAGCAAACATTAAAAATACAACAGGTAAAATAAGGCTCCATTTCTTCATGCTCTTCCTACAATACATTATTTTCCTTCTAAACCAATATAGTAATAAACAATTTGCATGTCAACTAGTTTTTTTCTAAATAATAGATTCAATGATGGTTATAAATCCCTTTTTAGTTTAACTATTTTAAAATACAAAATTGTTTATTGTTTCGTTTTGTTGATTATTTTTGCTGTTTCATGGCATCTTAAACTATTAACTTATTATTACAGATTCAAGCTTACTTTTGATATTTCCAGTCTTAGGTTTTCGTAGAGTTAATGAAACGGAAGTGACCATCGAAATTACCGTCCAAACGGACAAAGTCTCAAAAAGCATGCTTTTTGATACACTAAAAAAAGACACTATAAAGCGTTTCAAAAACTGTATATTTGATTTTTGGTACGTTTCATTTTCTTATCACACATTTTGATACGGTATAATCATCGAGATCTTGATTAGTAATTGGTCTTTACATAGCCTCTCCTTAGTTAATTTCAAAGTTTTGATCAACTTTATCCAGTAGCCCGTCGTTTCTTAATTCCTCTTCAGCTCTAAGTCTTGCTTCACTCTCATTGGCAGCTTCTACGGCAAATATAAGATCGTATTTCGCATCAAGATACAATGAATTGAAAAATTTCTCATAGTGATCCTCCTTCGTTGCCCTTGAAAGCACCTGCTGGTGACAATTGGATAAATCGTTCTAGGCTGGCTATTAACCAATCCTTTTGAGCCTTGATGTTATCGGTGTCAAAAATCGTATTCTCTTGCAAATACCGCAGCCAAAAATAATCATCATATTGTTTTATTTCAGTCAACTTGTTTTTAATGTCCTCTAACTCTTTTTGTTCCTCCATACAGCCCTCCATGTTCTTCCGTATTCAGACTTGAACATAAAGTTAATTGAATATCTACTCGCTTTTATGACGATACTTCATATAAAAACTTTCAATACGGAGTGAAATTAAAAATGCTATACAATATTATTTTTGGCTTCATAATTCCTTGGGTTTTAGCATCGTTCATAGTTCGAAAACAACCGATCCTATTTATTGTCATTAGTCCTGTAACGGCAGTAATTTCAATGATTATAAATACAATAGGCATCTATTTTGGTTTTTGGGATTTTAAACCTATTTTCGAGAAAAATGAAACTATTTCCGCATTACCTATGGATTTGGGGCTATACGCTGTTTTAGGTTCTCTATTAATTTACAATCTTTCAAAAAGAACTTTTCGACTCCATCCAGTTATCTTTATTTTGATTTTCAGCTTACTCACCACTGTCCTTGAATACACAGCCCTTCTATTTGGATTCGTAATGTACGGAAACGGATGGAATATAGGTTGGACATTCATTTCCTACTTAATTGCGTATCTATGTGTTACAACAGCATGGATAATTGCTAAAGAGCATATTGAAGTAGTTAAGTAATAGAATATTCAAATCTGTCCGTCAATTTATTTAATTTTGAATAAAACTTAGGTCGCAATCATTTACTCTCGATAAATCTAGTCAACTGTCTAACACACCATTCCAACAAAATCATAAAATAAGGCATCTATGTGAGGAGGTGTATTCGATGAAATGTTCCACTACTAGGCTTAAAATAGGTTTGAAAAGAAATAGCCCAAAGAGATGTAAACATAATTCCTTAATTAAAGGGAGACGCAAAAGACGAATTATTAAAGTGCTTGCACGGAATGGAACACAAGGGGCTGCAGGGGCTGCAGGGCCTCCCGGGCCACAGGGTCCAACCGGTCCGCAGGGATTACCTGGTACTTCAGGAGTTGGACTTCTTACTTTTTATGATTTTTTTCAGATTCCCGATCCTATGATTACCGGTGGTCCAGCCATTACAACAATCGTACTTCCAGTGTCACCTGCTATGATTGGTCCGGAAGTTCAAGTCAGTAACCAGTCAATAACTTTAAGTAATGTTAATATAAATAGTCGAGTGGCATTAAAAGCAACCATCGTATGGAGCTTTAACTTCATAAGCGAAGTTGCCCCCGAATTAGCCTTGGCAAGCCAAGTCATGAACTTCAGCTTTTTTCGAGATGCTCCATTATTAGGTGTGCGTGTTGCCTCAGTAGTAGACTCCGGAAGTGTAACCCAGATTAACTTCTCAGGAACAGGTAATACTCTGGTGCAAGGAACCATTACAACAACTTTTGCATGTACCGATACAGGATTAACTGGTCCTAATTCAATTTATTTTTTAACTGCAGCAGCTGGCCCAGCCTCCGGATTTAGTGTAATTACGGATGGTGCACCAATCCCAATTACTAATTTCGCTAATCCTGTAATCAATGAGGTCCATTTCAGCGGTGAGGTAATTGGGCCTAACATCCTCTAGCTAAATTGAGGGGAGGAACTTGTAGCCTCCTCCTTTTTCTTGTAGGTTTCATTCAAAAAAAATGTTATTCAGCCATATATAAATCCCTCCCATGTATTTGATTATTCATTGAGATACATAAAAGCAGAATATTTTTTTATAGTAAGGGCAACTTATAAACGGTAAAAAAAATTTGAACACAAGGAGAATTAGTGAGTATGAAAAAAATTTACTCGTTGCTATTTGCCTTTACAATCCTATCATCCGCACTGTGTTTCCCTGCCTTCGCGGAACAATCAAATCAAGTAGATAGGATGACAACAGATAACAATCGTATGAACAGTTATGGAACAAACAACACAACCACTAATCAAATGAATGGCTATGGAGATGGCTATGGAGCAAATAACACGGGTATGAATGCAAACAACTATCGGACAAATGCGACAACAGACGATAGAAGAAATAATTGGGGCTGGGGGCTG
>NZ_JBFTPA010000043.1:0-19453 GCF_056398245.1 Paenibacillus sp. 01T47 | reverse complement strand
CTCATTAATTTCAATCGTTTTGGTTCCAAATACGGCACTGCCGTCAGCAGCCGTTGCTTTAACGGTAACTGTACCTGCTGAAACACCCGTCAATACTCCGCTTTTGCTGATTGTTGCTGTGCCTGTTCCGTTTTCAACAGACCACTCGATTGATTTTTCCGTTGCATTTGCAGGAGCAACGGTCGCGTCAACCGTTAACGTCTGACCAACCAGCACGCTGGAATCACCTGTTAACGTAATCGAGGATACAGGGACTTGGGCGGCTGTTATCGTAACAATAGTACTGCCAACAACTTCACTTTCATCGGTAGCTGTTGCTTGAACCGTTACTGTACCTGGATTGCCGGCAGTAAGCTCACCCGTTTCTTCGTCAATAACAGCTGTACCCGTCCCATCAATAACAGACCAAGCAACCTCTCGGTATGTTGCATCGCTTGGGGCTACAACAGCATACATTTGAAGTGTCTTGCCTGATTCGATTGTAGAAACCTCATCTTCCGCTGTTACAGATATTTTTTGAACAGGTATGACAGGTCCATGGATTTTAATCGTTGTTGTTCCATAAACGGTGTTGCCGTCAATAGCCGTAGCTTTAACGGTAACCGTACCTGCCGAAATACCCGCCAATACACCGCTAGTGCTGATTGTCGCTGAGCCTGTTCCGTTCTCAACTGACCATTTCACCTTTTTGTAAGAGGCGTCTACTGGCAATATATCCGCGTGCATAGCCAAAGTATCGCCAATAAGTAAGGAAGAAGCATCCCCTGCGCTGCCTACATTGATTGCTGCCACAGGTGTAGATTTTTTGTGAAAAGGATCATTCGTTATGAATTGAGAACCTGAATATAAAGAAAGAGGTGCATTATAAATTTCACTAATGCCCGATTTAATTTGGAAAGTGACCAATCCGTTAACGGTGTACCACGAGTAACCCTCGTCTACCGTATTCGTCCTCGTATAAAAATTACCATTATTCTGGTCGCTTGGGTCTATGTTATAGAAGGTTAAAGCTGTATCTGCGGAATATGCAAAAATTTCCGTGCGATCATCCACAGGCTTGCCATCGGTATCATAAACAGCAAAGGTTACGCTTATATACTCGGGTTGACTCTGAACAACTACTGGTGAATTATTTAACTTGACATAGCCTACGGGAAGCTTGGGTTTACTTGCCGAAATACCACTAACAGTAACATAACCTCCTCCGCCATAACTCATGTTTGGAACCCAGCTCACCACACCGTCGCTTACGTATCCACCTACAATGGATTGCGTGCTATTCGTAGCAACAGTAACGTCGTTTTGGTTCGGCAATAGGTTGGGTGCCTGAACGACATCGCCATTCGAATATCTGATGTATGCATACTCTGCCTCACTTAACCTTTCCGAGTTAAAATTAATGGTGACTTGGCTTGTTTTGATCACACATCCGCTTAACAGACTCAGAATTAAAACCGAAACTAAAAATAAATTGCGTATTGAAAATCGTTTCATGTTAACTTATCTCCTCATCTCTATAGTTAGATCCATTATATCCAAGCCCAATGACGGCAAAATGACAAACTTCGACAAAAGCAAAAAAAGCCCCTATTATTTTAGGAGCCTTTCATATCTACTCATTCTTATTTATCCAGCTCGGACAGCAGACTGAAATATAAATCAGCAACCTCGCGGGAGGGTTTTATACCGATCTCTCTATGCAGCGTGTCTTCGTATTGCCTATATTGCCGGGTCAACGCTTCCTTGTTCTCTTGCAAAGCCAAAGCTTTCATAAGCAGCAAAAAGGATTGTTCGTCTAGTTCATTGCGCGACACGAGCTTCATTAACAACCTAATAGCAGCATTCGTCTCGCTCTTATTTAACAAAGCCATGCATAATCGCTGGGTAAAGGAGGTGTACAGCAACGAAAGACGCTCAATCTCGTTCCAAGCCCATGCAAAAGTGTGATCCCCAAATAAGTCCCCTGCGTACAACTGCTCTAGTGCAATCGCCTCTTCCAGATTCGTCTCATCCACGACTGACATTTTTCTACAGCCTTCTTCAAAGCTTACAAGGTCTACACTCACCTCACTCAGACTAAGGGCGTAGTGGTTGCTGTCAGAATGCAAATTCTCTCTCAGGCCAAATGGATCTAATACCTTCCGCAGCTGATAGACGGTCGTATTCAAGTAAACCTCAGCATTCTTTTGTGGCATGTCGCCAAACAGCTCTTCGATCAGTCTTGCTCTGGATATCAGCCTTCCTTTATGCATAAGCAAATAGCCAAACAGTTCCGCGCTTTTGCTTGATTTCCATTTCGCCCTTATACCCTGCGTGCTTTGAATATCTATAACACCTAAGCAGTTAAACCTCGTCTCATTTAAAGGCGCCGCCCACTCCCCTTGTCGCAAGTGCTCTTTACGCAACTCAGCAAACGCTCTTTGCAGCGTTTTTTTAAGTCTTTCCAGCACAACCGGCTTTACGATGTAGTCGAAGGCATAAACATCAAAGGCAGGCAAAGCATATTCTTTGTGGGAGGTCAGGAACACGATCTTTATCTCTCTTCCGACCTCTCTTAATCGTTCGGCAAGCTCGAGCCCAGTTTCCCTCGGCATGCTTATATCCAGAAACACCAAGTCTACATCATGATTCATCAGGTAAGAAAATGCTGTTTCTGTCTCCGTGAAGCTGCCTGTAATTTCCACTTCCACAGATGTCTTTGCAAGCATCCGTTTCATAATTAAATGCATCGCCTTCTCGTCATCAATAAGGATAACCTTCAACCTGCGCTCGCCTCCAAGCTGCTTCGTCTGAATGCATGTACAGATGGCGTAGGAACGGAGAAGTAGAAGGTACTTCCTTGCTCAGAACTATCGAACCAAATGTCTCCACCATTTAAACGAACAAATTCCCTGCATAACGTAAGTCCCAAACCGACGCCCCGTTCTCCTGCTGTTCCTGTTGATGACACCGGATAACCTTCTAGTAGCAGTGAGCTGGCCTGTTGTGGCGATATGCCGTCTCCAGAATCACTTACAGAAATAATTAGTTTATCGGCTTGATGTTCTGCTTTTAACCGGATCGTGCCGCCGATGTTGGTAAATTTAACGGCATTGGACAATAAATTTCGGACGATCAAATCCAGCATTTCTTTGTCGGCTAGCACAAACGTATCCTTCGGTATTTCCGATATCAATTGGATTTTTTTACTCTCGCAGCGAACCGCCAATAACCGGATGCAGACCTGTACGGTATGGTATATGTCTCTCTCCACTGGGTTAAATACCATGCCTTCGCGTTGGCTTCGGAACCATTCCAGCAAGCTCTCTACCAGTGCAAAAGTATTTTCAATTTGCTGTCCCATTTCATGGACGATTTCCTCATGCTCTCCGCCGTAGCCTTGCAACTCGTCCTCCATGAGCTCCATCAAATTGATGAGCACCGCCAGCGGATCACGAATATCATGAGCGACTACGTTAAACATTCGATCCTTGAACATGTTTAGCTCGCTTAGCTGACGGGCATTATCAAGCAGCCGCTCCTCTGAACGCACCATTTCCGTAACATCGCTTAACAAAAACATTTTGCCGGCAGGCTTCTGGTTCTTATCACTAATCAAGGACATATGCACATTATAATAGGGTTCATCCGCTTGACCCGAAATTTGGACCTTGCTGTTCAAAGAAGGCCCTTGCATGATTTTCTCCAACAGCAATGGATATTGCAAAAAGACTTGCGTTGCCGGCAACCCGATCCACTTATTATTTATCCCTTTAATAACCTGCTTGCTGGATTGGTTAAAGCTAGTTAGTGTATTTTCCAAATCAAAAATAATTACCGCATCCTGCATGGATGCAAACACCTTTTGCAGCGCTAAGGGCGCTAGTCTAAGCATGTTAAATTGATAAATCCCCCACATGTAGAAGATTCCTGAGAAAATAAAACCAAATGGGGAGATATCAATTGGCATATAAATGACATTGCTTAAATAAATAAGCGTAAATCCAAAAGGCCCCCATGATCCAATAATCATAAAAGCGATTTGTTTCTTCATGCGAGATGTCGCTTTTAGAAACATTTCAACCATTAATCCCATGCCTACTACAAAGAAGGAATACGAATAGTAGACATGCAGCTTGTATAAAGGTCCTTTCTCCGTCGTTACCAGCGGAAAGCCCTCTGAGTAATTCAAAGTCATGCTTTTATAAAATAAATGATGCCAATCGTTCGTATAATGAGCTACAAAGGTAATGGAAGGAACAATCATCAGCAGCGCTACTACCCATTTTCGAACGAGCGCTTGCCTTCCCGTATATTGCAGCACCATTATAATCCATAGAATAGTGCCGAATGGGATGCCTAGATATTCAATTCGAAGCCAGAAGCGTATATGCTCTAAATCGGTGCTAACAATTTCAAAAGCATATCCGAAAGTGTACAAGGAACCCGTCAACATGCCTAGCCCATAACTAATTGCAATAGGCAGCTCTCTTCTTTTCCAAGAGAGATAACACAGCATTAGCGAGCAGCAGGTAGCCGCCATCAGCAATGCTGATAAATATAAATTGTAGCTCATAGATGTTAGCCCCCGTGCTTTATGTACTCTCTCGTTATGTTTCTCTTATGTTAGCAGATGAAGTTGTAAAAACATATATTGCCGCAGCAAAAAATTACATAAAACACTATTTTTTATTATTAAAAATTCGAACCCTAAAAAGCCCATTAGGTAAATTTTACCTAATGGGCTTTTAGCTCGCTGTAGTCGGTTACGATTACCCCAACG
This sequence comes from Paenibacillus sp. 01T47, assembly GCF_056398245.1. NCBI lineage: Bacteria > Bacillati > Bacillota > Bacilli > Caryophanales > Paenibacillaceae > Paenibacillus > Paenibacillus sp. 01T47. The sequence goes on along the minus strand of NZ_JBFTPA010000043.1, from coordinate 14,691 downwards.
ATTTTAATGCGCCGCTCCAAAAAAAAGAGCTTCACAACCGCACAACTGACCGGAAAGGCTACCGGCACTGGATACCTCTTATACAGAATATTTCCACCACCACTTGCAAGTAAAAAAATAAGCTATAGTTACCCGTTAGCTGAATGCGGTATAGTTTGGCAACCATTCCGTACAAGCATCTGCACGTAATTGTAGCTCATTATACAGTATCCCGGCATGGTAACCGTCACAAACGGCATGGTGGAATTGTCCTGATAATGGCAACAGTATTTTTTCGTCAAACTGAAAATATTTCCCCATTGTAAAGATGGGTAGTAAATAGGTTCCCTCATTATAGATGTTCAGGTTAAATCCAGTGAAACTGACCCAAGGAATGCTGGAAATAGGGAAAGTGCCCGGTGGTTCGTTTGTTTTAGCGGCAAATTGTTTAACACTTCCATACTTTTTCATATCATCAAGATAACGACTGTAGAAATCATTAAAATCTTCACTGTACAAAGTCCATATGCTTGAAAAAGTCTTATCACCATCATGGAAAATTGTAAAGCTAGGAGATAAACTATCCCAATAACCTAAAGTCCCATCTGCATTAAAACATGTGCGAAATTCATCGTGGCGGTTTACCACCGTAGTTATCATGTGGATTAGTGCTGGATACAGCTTAATCTCCCGACTCTTAAGTTCTTTCAGCAGCGAGGTAATGTCGATATTTGCCGTCATGCTAAAAGTGCATCTGACATTGTTTAAATAATGCTCAAAATAGGGTTTTCTACTCCAGTTATCAATGACAATCGGATTGAATTTCATTTATTATAACCTCCTAAAATGATTACTTTTTTCGTTTTAGGAGGTTTGATCCACTGCTTTAACCATATCCTCATCACAATCCCAACAAATTATTTTTCTACTGCCAGTTTTGAGAGAACCCGATCCATTTCATCAAAATGTTCTTTGTCGCTTGAAGCATAAATCAAATCAAAACTATCGTTATTTTTCAACACTGTTATTATGCTGTCATTGTCATTCCCATAAAATTCGATGCCAATCCAATGCCGAAAGGAAATACCTTTATTATTAAAATGTTCACGAATAAAATCCAAGTCGGTTTGTTCAATAGAATAGAACGATTCACAGCCGTATTCAAGAGCGAATACGCTTTGCAAATAGGCCATAGCATGAAAAAAATCGGTCAATGTTTCAAAATCCTTTTCCCATACCTTTTCATCGTAACTCATATAAACAGGGGGATTGGACTTGAATAAATCGTTCTTATGGATTCCCCAAACACAGACACGTTGATTCTCGTAATAAAAAATTAAATATTCGCTATGTTTGAAGTATTGAAGTTGCTCGGGTTTGATCAAATGATCTTGCGTATGATTCAGCCGCTCGTCTTTACCGAGTTCCAAATAATAATCAATTAACACCTGAGGCAATTCACCAAAATTATTGTTAATCGTTTGTATCTCGCCATGACTAAACCCATTTCGTTTCGTAATATGAAACAGCTTTTTAATCATTGCAAAATCAGTCATCCGCATCACACCTTATCCTTGTACAATACTCCATATATCCTCTTATCTGCATTTCTTCGTACAATTCTTTAGTGAAATATTTTATTCTTTCCTCTTAATCTCATTTCGCTGACTCACTAAGTATACGGCTTGTAAATCTCTTTTGTTGCACTAACGTTCCCATTAGTTTAATAAAAGACTTGCCGTTAACATGACTAAAAAATCAAAAAACCGAATTTTTTTAACTGTAAGTATATGGACGTTATGAATATAAAAATGTTGCGAATAAGTGCCCATTGCGTTACTATGTTTATATCGACAAATTTGCAGGTCTATACAAGGAGGTTCACACACCCATGTGCCCCCGCACCAAAGAACAAAACGAGCTCATCCGCATGCAGCGCAAGGAACAAATCCTGGACGCCGCCGCGCGCACCTACTTCCACACGGGTGGCAGCTTTGATATTCGCGACGTCGCCCGCGAAGCCGAGCTCGGTTACGGCACGGTATACCATTATTACCCCAACCGGCATTTATTAATAGAAGATGTGTTGGGCAGCGGCTTCGAGCGATGCGAGCAAGCCCTGACAGAATGGGCAAACACCTGTGTCGACAGCCCGGATAATAGGCAGCTGTTGACTTATTGCAAGGCACTGCTCCGGCTGTGGCAGTCGGACGCCCGCGCATATCTTGTCTACAAAATGGCGGCGGAACATTATACAGGTTTGCCCGCGAAGGATCAGCACCCCACAAAGAGACGATTCATGGAACGGCTGTATGTTCCGCTCCAATCGATCGCCCAGCGTGAAGACGACAGCGTCGACCATATGCTTGCCGTGCTGGTCGGCTGCTGTGGACTGCACTACTATGCGGGCACTTCCGAGCTGGACGTCGATCGAATCGCCAAGCTAGCGATGCAAGCTATTACGAAGGAGTCCTGATACGAACATGGTCATATTAAAAAGCAAACATGAAATCGAGGCCATCCGCAAGGCATGCCAAGTGGTGGCCGAATGCCATCGCACGATCGCCTCGCTCATCAAACCGGGAATCACAACAAACGAGATTGAGCGCATCTTCGAGGACATTATCTTGAAGCATGGCGCCAAGCCCTACACAAAGGGCTACAAGGGCTATCAATATGCGACCTGTGCATCCGTCAACGACGTGATCGCGCATGGCTTCCCTAGCGATAAGCCTCTTGAGGAGGGCGATATCGTGACGATCGACACGGTCGCAGAGCTCGACGGCTGGCTCGGCGATTCGGCCTGGAGCTATGCAGTCGGGAACATATCGCCGACGGCGGAGAAGCTGATGCGTGTCACGAAGGAATGCCTTGACATCGGCATCTCGCAGGCGCAGCCCGGCAATCGGCTGGGCGACGTGACGAGCGCCATCCAGCGGCATGCCGAATCGAACGGCTTCGGCGTCGTGCGCGACCTTCTCGCGCATGGCATAGGCCGGGATCTGCACGAGGAGCCGAACTATATGCATGTCGGCAAGCCCGGCAAAGGCCTCCGAATCAAGGAAGGCATGGTGTTCACGATCGAGCCAATGATCACCGAAGGTACCTACCACATGACAATCGATTCGGACAACTGGACCGCACGGACGCTGGACCGCAAGCTCGCCGCCCAATACGAGCATACGATTGCCATCACGGCTGAAGGTCCACAAATTCTGACCGCGCAATAAAATAATTAGAGGTCGACCACGAGATGGTCGACTTTTTTTACGTATTCGGCATAGCATCTTTCTACATCCGATTCAAGCTGAAGCAGGATCGTGATGAGACTGCTAGCCTCGGAACAATCACATGCCAGTACGATGAATTCATCTCCGGCGAACCACACGACAAAATCGAAAACGCCAACTGAACCGGACTATAACCGGGCCAGATGACGCAGTACAAGGTCTCCCACTTGATGGCCTTTGGTTCGTTAATCGAGCATTTCTGTCCTTTATTGCAACTGTGGTTCCATTGCGTTATTCTACCCGTTAGATTAATAAAAGACGTGCTCTTAACATAACTAAAAAATCAAAAAACCCGACCTCACGAGGAGGCCACTGAAGAACTGGCGCATTCAGTTTAGCTGGTTGTTCATTTACAAAAAGAAGACATCGCCCACTCGGGAAGATGTCTTCTTTTGCTGTATTTGGTATTTAGGGACGTCCCGTTTCAATCGTTGAGCTTCAAAATTCGCTTTAGATTCACTGCAAAAATCGCCATCGCTCCTTGAAGCTCCATTCCTAATAGACCCGAGGATGTGGCTACATCGTACCCGTGTCTGTGCTTTAGTTCACTGTTTTTAGCTTCAATTTTGTAACGTTCCTTCGACTTCGCTTTGAAATCTTCACTCTCTTGAAAGGCTATTTCCCGAAGAGGACAGCGCTTGCACTTGGACACATCAAAATAGTAGGTCGTCACCTGGTTTTTGCCGACGCCCTTTTTCCCTTGCCGCGCTTTCCGCATCGCCAAATGACCGGCTTTACACACATACATACCTGCGTCTTTGTTGAACTCAAACTCTTCTTCTTTCTTTCGGTTCCCTTGGATAACCACGGGGTTTAGTTTGGATACCAGTTCAATATCGTTTGTCTTGCTGTAGATGAGATTGTCCTTTTCCGAGTACGCCATATCGCCAATCACCGTTCGGACATCCATGCCTGCGGCTATACTTTTTTCAATGAGTGTTTGCAACTGCTTGCCGTCGTTCTTTTCACCTGTTGTGACGATGGCTGCTGTAATAATACGTTCTTCTGTCATAGCCAGATGTGTCTTGTATCCAAAAAAAGAGGAGTCCGCACTCTTGTGCCCAACCCGTGCATCAACATCCTCCGAAATTCGAAGCTGCTCTACATCATCTTGAACGGTCTCCTTCAACAGGTTAAGTGGTTCCTGAAGTTTGGGAACTAGTGGAATGCTTAACTCATTTTCTATGGTGTGGATGAGTTTTTGGCAATAACTGAGCTCATCTTCTAAAGTGGTGCTGGTATTTTTAGCAGGAAGCTTGTCCTTTAGGTTTTCGTCTAGGGTATAGAGAGCTTTGCGCACCTTGCGTGCACGATCCTGTAGAATTTCTTGAGGAGACTTCTGGTTGTAGCGTGCTCTCGTGTGGGTAGCATCGACAATAATAGACGTACTCTTGAGGATTTCCTTCTCAATGGCAAGTGACACGGTTTTCTCAATGAGCAAATCCAGCAAATTCAGATCTTTCAAACGAAGTTTGCGAAATTTGGTCAAGGAGCTAGGATCCATAACGGGGTCTTCTGGGGCCATTCCCAGAAAATATTTGAAGGACATATCGTAACGAGACCGCTCAACTATGTCGACATCGGACATATCGAAAATGGCCTTCAGCAATAAGTATTTAAACATTCGGATTGGATCAATGGCATTACGACCGTTATCGAGGCAGTAATTGACTTGAAGTTGTTCGTATATGAATGAAAAATCCACGAGATCATTAATTTGTCGAAGCAAATTATCTTTAGGTACAATCAAATTATAGAGTTCAACATAAGGACTTAACACCAAAGCTTGTTGTTTTTGAATCATTCGACTCACCCTTATTCCAATGATACTAAAAGTATACAAGAAAAAAAGTGCAGTCTCCTCACATTTTTGTGAGAAAACTACACCTTTGTTCAGTTTGACTTTTTCAGTGGGCTCCTCACGAGGTCGGGTTTCTTCATGGTATTGGTGGAGGCGAGGGGGATCGCCCCCCTTTATATACAGAATTTTTTCTCAGTGCATTCTCATGTTAGAAATATAGTACTGCTGCATAGCTCACTGAACTAATGTACCTGTTAGTTTAATCACTTCATTTCATGGATTCCGCAATTTTAATTAAATCGTTAACTGTAAATTTTTTCTTTAAATATTTCTTATTACCGATTGCCACAGTGTAGTGCATTCCTTCTTTTTGAAATCTTATTTCATAACCTAAGTCGAACTTTGTTCTATATAGAATTTTTGTTCCATCTTTCAGTGTATGAAATTGGCCGTTTGTCCCTTTGTACCTCTCCAACCCCCAAGTTACAGGTTTGATTTGAATCTGAAGGAAACCCTTTATAGACTCGTTTCGATATAATAGTACCAACCGCTCATGTTCATACTCAATATGTCCATCAAAATGGGTAATTTCAAACGGATATTCTGTTGGTACAAGCACTTTTCTTTGATACAAATTATGATAATCTTTGAGAAGCCTCACTTCGTCCATTAATGGGTTTGCACCATCAAACAGAGTTCTTATTTTTGTGATTTTATTATCTTCGACCGTTAGTTCCCAAATTAGTGCGAGTCGTTCACCACCCAACACTTCATCCCAAAAATGCCCCAAAAAGACCTTTATATTTTCAGTCGGAGATGTGACCAATTGATAACTCTTTATTAGGGAATTTTCACTAATCTCTGGTATTGTGACTCCTTTCGCAAGGTACTTTTGAGCTAGAGCATTTTCCTTTCTTACAATAGCTTGTACAAATTTTACTGAAGCATCTGAATCGTCATAAGCCATTACTAATGGTAGCGAGGAAAATATTCCAGCAAACACCACTAGAAAAATTAGCAATTTTTTCATATTCATACACAATCACCTCTCTGGTTAACATTTCCATGCTAGAGATTTTTATGTAGGAATCTGGGCTACTCAAGACAAATTTCCGCAAGCCTATCCTTTAACTTAATAAAATGAGCAGGCAACCTCAGTGCCTGCTCATCAATGTGTGGTATTCAAGTATCGTTTCCCGTTAGCTTAAACCCGACAGGTACATTTACCCTTTTATTTCGGTAACAGTGACCCTCCCTGAACTTAGATCAAAGGTCAGAGTAACAGGACCCTCAGGTGGATTATGTGGACCTGTATAAGTATCATACTTAACTTTCACATTAAAATGAAATTGTGATCCATCAGATCGCTTTATCTCTAAAATTTCCGCATTCCATAACCCATAATTACGATTTGGATATTTATTATTAATCGCTTTTCCCGCATAAGGGTCTAATAAAACTAAAAAGGCATCATAAATTTCATTATGCTTAACTTCAACACTGGCTCCCATGGTTTTTGCTACTACCTGATTTGGTATTAAAAGTATCAAAACGATAATAGTGGCGGTTAATATTTGTTTCATTTTTTAGCCCTCCCTTTATCTAAAGGTAGGCTTTCCATTTGAAAACAAATTATAAGTTAGCTGAACTAATCTGCCCGTTATCTTAATAAGATGAGCAGGCCAACTCAGCACCTGCTCATCAATACGTTATTCAACTATCGTTCTCAGTTAGCGTAATCCTTTTTCGATTTGAAACCTTTTAGCTTCAAGTATTTATCCATAGAGAAGTCGTAATTAATCCATTTTTCTTGGTAACCTTTCCGTCCATGTTTCTTTAACAATAATTCAAGTGTTTGAACTACTGCCCTTGTAAATTCCAGAATAGAACCAGTTTCATCAAGTTCAATAACTTGCTTTTTCTTGTTACGTAAATCTACAAAAGACATAATTTGTACACGTAGGGAATCATCATTAATCTTACTTAATGTCCAAACGGTTCCACCAGGCTCCTCGTTCCATTCAAATTGAGTCTCTGAAACCCCTGAAGTCACTTATGTGTTTGACCGTGGCTACATCGACTATGCCGCATTCGATCGCTATTGCAAGAGTGGTATCTATTTCGTGATCTTCATGATAAATCCATCGTCGCCTATGTATTAGGGGGTTCTAATAACAATCCACTTGTATTCCAAACGTTGAAACTGGCCCTGCAAGCAGCCCAAGAAGCATCCCCCATGCTTCTAGCGTCCGAGGCTACCAATACACCTCCTTGGCCTTTAAGGAGCACTTGGATGACAACAAAATAACCCAGAGTATGTCCCGTGTTGGGCGATGCATTGATAACGGTCCAATGGAATCTTTCTGGGGGACACTAAAATGCGAGAAGTATTATTTAAACACATACCACACTTTTGAGGAACTTTAGAGGGACATCGAGGCTTACATTCACTTTTACAACAACGAACGATTACAAGCAAAACTAAACGGCCTCAGTCCAATGGAAAACAGGACTAAGGCCGCCTAATTATTTATATTTGTACTGTCTACTTGACGGGGTGCAGTTCAGTATCAAGCATTTCTACTTCGTTTGACGTTTTGTTAATTCACAAACAAGTTATAAATCGCTTTAGCACTCTCAGCACGAGTCAGTTGCGCTTGAGGTACAAATTCATTCTCGGTACGTCCTCGAATGATTCCAGCTTCTTGAGCCGCATCAATGGAAGGCAGCGCCCATTTTGAAGCCTCGCTACGATCAATAAATGTGGAATTAGCTGCCTCACCTAGCTTTGTATTAGTTCTCAATTCATAAGCACGCACTAACAACACAGCCATCTCTTCTCTCGTTATTTTCACATTGGGAGAAAAATTGCTTGGCGAAACACCTTGGCTAAGTCCTGCTTGACTGGCTGCTGCTACTGATTCAGCATACCATGCACTAGCACTCACATCTTTAAAAGCTGCTGGTCCACTAGCTTTAAGACCAAGTGCTCTTACAAGCATAGATGCAAACTCAGCGCGTGTAACATTTGCTTGCGGCGCATAATTATTACCGTCTACACCTTCAATAATATGTTTGGCAGACATCACCTTAATAATGTCCGATGCCCAATAATCATCGGCCACATCTTCGTAAGATTTCGAATATTCAAGAACGGCATATTGGCTGAAATGAGTGAGATCCGCTTGAATTTCTGCCCCGTTCACTTTGCCGCCAACATATTCCAGATTACCATCAACAGAAATATAATAAACGCCTAACAATTGTTTATTTGCATTTTCATTGATTTTAAAATTCACTTTAATGGGATTGTCAAACGTACTCATCGGTGTTTTCTTTCCGTCTTTGGTGATAACCGACAGGGAGAAGTCAAATACATCTCCTGCTCTGGTAAGGCTTGCTGATGTCTGATCTTTTGCTTTATTCAGTAAAACGGAAGCTGAAGCTTCTGCCACAATACTAATATCAAATTCAATTTGAGCCCCTTCAAGCTGGTCTGCCGGAAGCAGCTGTTGAAGCTTATCAAGAACCTTTGCTGGAATCTCTACAGAAATGTTATCACTGGTTAGACGAAGCTTATTTTCTCCAAGTACCTCTGCTGCTTTAATTGGAAGCAAAACCTGAGGTTTGTCTTTAGACACGGTAATAGCAACAATACCGTCCTTGCTCCCCTTCAAACTATCCACTTCCACTACTTGTTTTCCTTGGTTCGGATCAGGTATCACGCCGCCAATTCCACCTGAAGGAGGGGAAGGTGGGGATACAATGGCTGAGGCAAAGGTAATATTGTTGAATTTAGCAATGTTTTTTCGGTTTATATAATGGTGGACCTCACCAGTCTCACTACTCGTATAACTTACATGCTCCCCATAAGCTATGCTTGCATAGTATTCTCTCCCAGCACTCGCAATCTGAATTTCATCTCCAGCACTTAAACTAGAAAGCTTTAACTCGTATGTTTTACCTTTAACAAGTGGTTCAGCAAACTGAAGTCCGAACATATTGTTTAATACAGGTAAGCCGTCATAATAATAATAGTTGTTAAAAGGATATAGCGCTTCAGCATAAACGCTTTGATTGACGCTAATGTCAGTCAATGAAAAATCATTTGCCGTTGTATTCAAAGGATTATAACTTATCCTATTGCTATCCATTCTGCTATTTGGAAGTGAAATAACAATAGAATCATATCCCGATTCTTCTGGAGTAAAAGTGAACAACTTATCGTTACTCACCAAAAACGTATTCTCCTTCTTTCCAGAAAAGCCTTCTTCCCCTTTCATCCGATAAGTATCTAAATCTACAGGCTTATCCGTATATACATAGTAGTTATACTCATTTCTACTTGCATTAAAAACCGTACCGTCAATCCCTTCTGTAATTCTAAGTTCTTTGGTCGTATCCGAGCCAACATATTTGCTGAAATGTACCCACTCGTAAGGGATATTATTATCATCGTACAATGTATTAGAGAATTCTGATACTTTTCCGTCCATAGATTCGACAGCACCCGATTCATCGATTCTCTCTACTTTGATATTATCAGGGTCTGCAGTGTATATCCCCCCAGATAACTCCCCTGTACGTTCATCGTAATGAAAAACCATGTAAGCCGCTGCATAAGAAAGTACCGGTGCCAGCATAGATAATAGTATTAAAGAAACCAAAGACAAACTAACCTTTTTACGGAATGAACTGTTCACTTAACCGCCCCTAAAATAGAATTTTTTAACATAACCTATTAATTTTATCAAAAAATATTGTCGAAATCTAGGCTGTTATGAAATGTTTATCTATCTTACTGTAAATCTTTAAATAAATCTGTATATAGTTCTTTTGGAGGAACCATCTGTATCGCCCTCATAAGCTCTGATTCTGCCTTTTCATAATAACGAGTATCACCAGTCTCATTGCCCATTCGTATGTATAGCTTTGCCTTTTCGTATATGATTGTGTTTGACCACGGGACAGCTCTTCCCGCCTGCTCAAGCAGTTTTTCCGCATGATTCCAATCCCTTTGCTTAATTGCTTCCATGCCTTTTTCCTTCAGCTGATAACCAACACCTATCCACGTAAAAAAAGACAAGAGTATAATCACTGTTGGGACAGCAACCATGTATTTTATTTTAATCCATTTTATTTCAATTGTTTGCTGAGGTATCAGTAAAATCAAACCTATTAACAACATATTGAGATAAGGATAAGTTAAGTCAAAATCGAACCCCGCATGCAGCAGCATTATCGTAACCATTATGATAATTCCCTTTTGCAAAGGCTTGTCGATTATCTCACTCGTTTTCAATTGAACAAGAGCATTCTTGTAAAAGAATACAATGAACGCTAAAAAAGCTAGACCACCAGGTAGCCCAACATCTAGAAAAACCTGAATATAATGGTTATGTATAAATTTTACATAATATCTTTGTGACTGATAGGCTTGCTGCAGCAATGCCCACCCTCCTCCGCCTGTTCCCCCAAAAGCATAATCCATAAACATTCGAATGCTGTCTTTCCAATAAACGAATCGAATTTGAAACTCCGATGTTTTCGCTTGTATACTTGAAACACGATTGAGAAAAAACCAAATATCCTGTTTTACTAGCATTGCAATCATTAATCCTAGAAGATGTGCTGACGAGAGACTTATCAGTATCTTTTTCTTTCGAGTGATAGGAATAACAATAAGCATCATGATTACCGAGACGAGCCATAATACCCATACTGATCGAGAGAATGTCATTAACAGTCCAACGACATTGATTGTCATAAGGAATACATGCTGTTTTGACTTCTTCATTGCAATCGCCAAAATGCTAATAAGTATACATACTAAAAGTAAAATTGCCAATGCATTGGCATATTGAAGTAATGATTCCAATCTGCCTTCACGCTGCAAATGGAAGACGAGGCCAACGAGTACCAAAAAGCTCCCAACCCAAGGTAATCGATAAAGAAGCTTTACAAACTGCTCTTGAGATATGAGTGATAACATGAAAGATAGCGGTACTACACTCGAAATTCTGGATGCTTCTATTATGGCTGCCTCAGTATCAACGGCGTATAGAACTGAAACCCAATAACATAAAGCTATACTAATAATCAAAAAATGCGCCTTTGTCATTATAAGCGGAGTCTTATTAAACAACACAAAAAGGAAAGCAACGTAACCACACGCGTTCATAATTAAGAAATTTGATTCAAAAATAAATCCAGTGAAAATGGTGCCGCTAACAAAGAAAATTAATACTATAATATAAGAAAAATTTCCAATCATTCCTTAACGCTCCGTATCATTAGTTATTTATCCTTCTAAATTCTATCATTTATTTGGATTTCCTGTTCGTGTTTTAGTAAACTAACCACCACTTGTTCTAGAGAACTAATGTGGAATACAAATATACATAAAAATCTGATCTAGCAAACGGGAGGAATTGAATGTGGGGAACAGCTCATTCTTATCAATGAAATTAGATGTATTGCAATAGAAGTATGATCAAAGGTATATGAACCTCCTGGATTAGCAATCGAAACTGGCGGTAAAAGGGGGGGATATAGTATTGGAGTTGTGCGTTCTTTAGATGTCTTTGGAAGAATTGTATTTCCTAAAGAAATGCGAATCCGATTTGGTATACATGAAAGTGATATGCTTGTGTTCTATATTGATAAACACAATTTATTTCTTTTGACAAGCTCCCAATTCTTACTTAGCTGATCGAACGGAAGAATTGGATTATTGCCAGCGCCGGAACGAATAAACGGTCAACGCCGCTATGCCGCTTTGCCGAAAAGCTAATTGGGCGAATCACATTCATTAAAATTGCGCAGCAAACCAGCTTTACGATTCAAGAAATCATCGTTCTGCTCGAAGGTTTCGAAACGCTTCCACCATCAGAGCGATGGGAGGAAATGGCGCGAGAAAAACGTGAGGAGTTGGAAGAGAAAAAGAAACAAATTAACCCCATGATCCAAATTTTAGATGATGGATTGAACTGTAAATGCCTAACCTGATCAGAGTGTTTTGATAAAATAAAAACCACCGGTACTTGTTCATAGTGTAAGGAGAAATCTAATTTGTTGTTAACTATCTCAATTTTCATCGTTGCAGGACTTGCCGAAATTGGTGGAGGTTATCTTGTTTGGTTATGGCTACGCGAATCCAAGCCAATATGGTATGGAATTGTAGGGGGATCATCCCAACGGTACAGAGCTTCCCATCATTTGGACGAGTCTATCCAGCATACGAAGGAGTATTCGTTATACTTGCTGTGTTGTGGGGATGGCTGGTCGATAAAAAAACACCCGATATGTACGATTGGATCGGAGCCGCTGTTTGTGTTGTAGGTGTCTCCATTATGCTTTGGGCACCTAGAAGTTAATACGTTATTCTGCCCGTTAGCTTAACAAAGAAAGGGAGCAGCTGCCACGTAGCACACTGCTCCTTATTTGTTCAACTATAGTTCTCCGTTAGTTTAATGAACCATGCTGAAATGATCCTTGTGCGATCTTCGAGTTAAAAACATGCAGTGACCGGTCATGTCGGCAGCCGCGTTTTTCCATTCTATCCCTCGACCCTATACCATAGTTCACAATATTCGTAGCCATCTACGCTTGTACCATACATCTCGAAGTTGCCGCCATCTAAAATCGTAAATGTTGATGTTTGCAGCCATTCCGAAAATATCCGATTCTTCAAAGACCGCAAATCATACTTGCCGCTGCCATTCCCATCATGTAAAGTTGAAAATACTGCCCACGTGGATGGTGGAACATCAACAACTGTATATCCATTCACCTTGCTATCGACCGCTTTGTAACACCCAATCAGATAAGGGAACGTCGTATTGTTTGTGAATTTATAGGAATCGAATGAAAAGACAGCTCCAAGTTCCTTGCTGAAATTGCCTTCGTCTCTCCAATCCCCGCTAACCGACTGGGATAAACGATCCAACTCACCATTACTGCTGATGGTTTGCCAAACATCGGGGATCGATATGCCCTCCTCATTCGCAATAGTGTCGTAATGGTAGATATCCTCCAGCCCATAAACTTGAAAAGCATCCCGTTTTTCAATCCGATAATTCATTCCAACAACTCCCTTTAATATGATTTGAAAGGAGATGCGAGGAAAGGCTCTTAATTCACTTTCAGCATTTCGCGCTAATGTAGGCGTCATTCCATGTAGATTTTGAAATGCTCGTGAGAATGATTCAGGTGTTTCATATCTGTACTTCAAGGCAATATCCGTCACAGTGTTTTTTCTGTTCTTTAAATCAAATGCAGCAAGCGTCAGCCTTCTACGCCTGATATATTCGGACAATGGGACTTCAAGTACAAATGAAAACATGCGTTGAAATTGGTAAACTGAACATAAGGCGATTTTAGCGATTTGGTCGTAATCAATATCTTGTTCTAAGTTGTCTTCGATATAGCTGACAGCTCGATTCATTCGCTCTAGCCATTCCACGGCAATCCCTCCTTTCGTAAGAAGCATATCATCCGGTAGTTTATGTCGCCTGACTTTCCGTGCAAGATAATATCAGGTGGTAATCATCCGTATACAGAAGTCCTGTTTCCTAAATTGATTCCAGTCTTTATTAGTTTGAAGCGTCAAGTAATATTTTCCCACTCAATTTTTCCCTGTCTCCTCTAAGTTGTTCTCTTCTAGCAAGTTCTTCCTTTGAACATTTAACTACTACGAATATGACAGCGTGATCCGATAATAATTCAATACAAGAATTGAACCATTTGTCATTACCTATAACAGAATCTAGAACTACGTTGTTTCCCATCGCTGAAAATAGTTTTATTGTCGAGTAGTATAATGAAATCAACGGATATGTAAGAATTTGATTTACTAATTGTCCATCCTCTGCACCATTTGTTTCAATACTCGGATAGGTACTGTTAATGTAATCTTTATAACTATGAAATAGCCCATTAATAAAATTATCAATTGATATATGTTGAAATGGGATATATTTTGAGATAATAATTCATTAGATATAATGTCTTTCCAGAACTTGAAGTTCCATTAAGAAGAACTATAATCCCTGGCTTCAATTGAATCCGCCTTTCATAATTTTATTTTTGCGTATCTTTCAGCTAACAGTGTATTTACGAACTTAACGAAAATTATCAATTTTGAAGTATTCGCGAAGTTATTTAACAATCCTGCCCGTTAGTGTAATGAAGCATCCAATCATTGTGGTCGGCTGCTTTCGTTTTTTTATAAAACAAACGTTCCCCGATAGCTTAAACCTCGGACCTATCAAATAAATACTTTATAATTGAGTCTGCACATTCTTCTGAGGAATTTATGTGTGTATTGACAGTACAATTGTATTGTATATCTTTGGCCATAATATTATTTTGCCACTCAGATTGGTCTTCAGTTCTATCTCCACGTTCAATATTTCTTTGGCGACAAATATCTAAAGGACAAAAAACTTCGACAATATAGAAAGGATACCCCGCAAATATATCCTTAACTTTTTCATAATGCGGTTTTAATTCGGGTCTTTCAACCAAAATTCCGTCTATTAGTACATTCTTACCATGGTCAGAAAATAGTTTAGCAGTATGATACATCATAATAATTGCATCACTTAAATATTTCCAATA
>NZ_JBFTPA010000042.1:0-20086 GCF_056398245.1 Paenibacillus sp. 01T47 | reverse complement strand
AGGATCAAACTCTCCAAATTGGTGTTTGACTTGCTCATTACTTTTATCGCTATATTTGCTCATCCCGAAGGATTTGCAAGGCAGTTATTACTCGTTGTTCAGTTTTCAAAGAGCAAACTTTTCTATCGTTTGTCTTGCTTGTTTTTCTTTTGTTCCGGTGTGTTTCTTGGCCGGAATAAGAATATACCATGTACTCGCCTACTAATGCAAGTGTTTTTTGAAATTAATTTTATTTTGTTGTTTATCCTTTAACTTCACGCATATTTAGCCATGACTTCAGTTAATATCTTTTTCATGCGATCTATTAGTTCAACCGGTTCCTTAACTGTTGCTTCATTACCTAAACCCATAAAAAACTTCGAATAAAACGAAAGATCAACCTTTCGAATATCGCCATCTATCCAGCCTGTACCATCTTCGCGAATATTCAGCTTGGGCAGCGGCCATAGCTCAGACTCGCAGCGCTGCAAGCCTTCTCTGCTTAATTCAACGTAAAGATTAACATATGTCTCCTGCGTCTGAAAAACCTCATCGCTATTCCCAAGGTTTACATGCCGCAAATCCAGCGCTTCCAAATCAGATGTATCCTCTACAGCGGAGTGAATTCGATCACAACGGAACAACCGCAATTCAGCACGAAGAAAACAGTAAGCGGAACAGTACCATAATCCGTTGCTTGCATATATGCCAATCGGTTGTATTTGACGGCTTGACCGACCTTCTCGTGATTCATATTCGATAACCAACACTTTTTGGTGAATAGCCCCTTCAAGCAAGATCGATAAATAAGGGGATTTCATTTGCCGAGCAGGCGTGAAAAAATCAACACGATTTTTCATTTGATCAATACGATCCCGCACATCACCAGGCATGTAATAATAGAACTTGCTGAGTGCCGAGGATGATTCAGGTTCAAAGGGAAGATATAAATAGTGCCTCAAAGCATGGCTGGCAAAAAATATCGCAACAGCCTCTTCTTCCGTAAAAGCAATCGGAGGCAATATCCTTTCTTTTAATACCTGATACCCGCCATGCGGCCCTACCTCCGAATACAACGGAACGCCCAGCTCACTCAGCTCTTGCAAATCCCTCAATATCGTTCTTGTCGACACTTCAAACTCAACCGCGAGTTCTTTGACGTTGAACTTACGTTTTCTATTAACAGTCATCATCAATTCAATGAGCCGTTTCGATTTTGACATATTGATTCTCCATTCATTTCTTAATTATGACAACTACTGTCACTATTATAAGCTACAATCAGTATTAAGCCCACTAAGGGTGACAACAATACTATAATTAAGAAGAATGGAGTGAAGGCAATGCAATCTCAAACTATTAATGAAGTAAAAGGATTACTGCTGGAGGAATTGGAGCATATCGCGAAAACCTCTTCCAATTTGATTCGCAAAATCTCAACCGATCATTGGTCATACAGACCGCATGACAATATGAGGACGCTGCTGGAGCTTGTCCAACATATCGTATCTATTCCTTCGGTTGATCTGCTCATTCTTCAGGAGAACGATGAAACCGTCATCCGCAAGCTTGAAGCGGATATAGCTGCCGATCAAGACCACGAGAAACTAATTGCTTGGCTCACGACTGGTTTGCATGAAGTCAGAGCTTATATGGAAAGTCTTCCGGATGAGGATTTCCTGCACAAGAAAACAAAACCATTTTATCTAGAACACGGTTCGGTACAGGCAAAATGGCTGATTGAGATTACGACCCATATTCAGCATCATCGGGCGCAGATGTTTACATATTTGAAGATACAAGGCTATGAAGTCAACATGTTCGATCTATACTAAAATAATTCAAATGCATTTTACCGCTCCTATAAAAAAAGCTCTCAACTGTCTACTGACAGCGAGAGCTTTTTTGCATCTTCATTCCATTGAGCGTAATTCAACCGATACTTCTGCTAAAAGATTTTTTTCTCCCGAACGATACCTTCGTATCCTTCTGGTATTTTAACATTCACTTTTACCGATGCCGGGGATTGAATGGAAACCTCAATGATTTTCTCATCGATCACTTTCCACGATACATCGATTTGCCCTGCATCGGAGAGAGGAACGCTGCCCTTCGCCCAAGTAAGACCGCAAGGATTAGGACTAATTTCGACCTCCGTCCAGCCCATTGCTGTACTGCGAATGCCAAGCACCTCGCGTCCAAGGAAATAAGCTGGCGCTGCCGACCAAGCATGACAATGACTTCTAGTCAGCATATTCGGATTCGCTCTATTTTCCGAGAAGTTCGGATACATCTCCCAGCAAGTTGTCGCGTCATGCTCGATCATTTGCCCGTAATTGCGACGGATGTCTTCAACAATCGTAGAATACTGTCCCGATGCTGACAATGCTTCATAATAGAAGAAAGACATGAATGGACTGCCGATTTGAACAAAATGGGAAGGCGATTCCAGCAAATACTTCTCCATAATGCTTCTACGTTCTCCTTGCGCAACGTCTGTCAAATAAGCGACCACCTGTGTTTGCACGGAGAAGATGTCTGATCTGCGTCCATCCACATGGATACAATCCAAGTAGGCAGACTGTTCCTCGGACCACAAATACTGATTAATCGCCGCTTGAAGATCATCGGCTGCTGCCGCAAAACGTGAGCGCCCTTCCTCATCACCGGAAAAACCAGCCATCTCAGAGGCAACTCGCAGCGTCTTCACTAAGAAGCAGTTCTGATGTGTGACAATGCCATCGTTAGGCTGATCAATCGGCGACCAGTCGAGCAGGTTCCAGCCCTTAATAGCGAGCAATCCATCCTCATTGATTTCCTTCAAATAATGCTCTAGCGTAAAACGGATATGCGGATACATCTCTTGGGCAAAATGAAGATCTGCTGTTTGCTCAACATATTCACGGCATGCAATAGCCCAGAAAAAGGTCCAGTTCGGAATAACGCTGCTCCAACCGCTCGGAACCTGATCTGCGTATAAAGGCGTTTGATCCTTCGATCCCGGTACAAGACGCAAGCAGCGTTTAACCATATCATTTACGCCGAATAAGTAATTGCTGACCAGCGCTTCATTGCGGCTATCCCCCACCCAGAAAACTTGCTCATAGGCTGGGCAATCCACAAAAGTATCTTCCATGCATAGCTTCGTCGTATGGCGGCTAATCTCCCATATGTCGTTCAATAAAGGATCTGAGCTTTGGAATCTACCGATTTCTGCTACAGGATAATGGCTTGCTATATAATGAACATTTTGTATTTTGACCGGCGTATTCGCATTTCGGACAGTCAGCATCAAGTACCGCAGGCCTCTGCGAATTGGAGAGACATGAATCTGTCTTCCTTCTTTACATACATAGCGCACAGTATTGTCCAGTCCAAACGTATCTTGGCGATAATCCTCTGTCATATACTCAAATCCGTAAAAATCTAAAATAGCACCCGCTTCTGCCTCAACCTCAAATGATAGATAACCCGTAAGCTCCTTGCCGAAATCAATAATAATTTCTGTATCTAGACCTGGATACATCGGAATAACTCCCGGCGATGCGTTCGGAATAACAAGATTTTGCAAAGCCACCGGAATAACATGCGGAGTGCTTTCCTTCTTCCACACAGAGAGACCGAATACATCCACTTCACTTACGAGACTCTCATCGATAGAACGAATATATGGAGAATACGCATCCAAATCTTGAACGGAAGATACCTTATCTATCACTTGCATATAATACGCATCCTCAAAATCAATCTGTCTCGATTCCTGATGATCCAAATATACGGTACTATCAAAAGGACCAATGCTAATAAAAGCAGATGCTCCCTCTGGCTGTTGCTCAGAAGCTAGTGGTGATCGAACCTCAATCGGAACTTCACTGTAGATGCCCAGGTGCAGCTGACCTGTATGCATGCTTCCACTCACATCAATTAAGAGTAAATGTTCGCCTTTTTGAATTGTCACTTCCGCATAGCGTTCAGGGAGCACTCCCGTGAACTGATCCGAATCCAGCTTCACCCCATTAATTGAGACTGCTCTTACGCACTCACTCGCAAATGGGAACCCAAGTATGATATCCGTGTCTTCTTGGACAGACAGTATGGTAGCCGCATAACCCGTGAAGCCGACAACATTTGCATGGTCCTCACTGCCCTCAACCATTTGATTGCGTATATCAATTGACGTAGAGAAGCTGAAGGACTTAACGCTGCTCAGAGATAAAATGCGGGAAGGATAAACAGGGTACTCTGCTAACAGCGGAATGTCCCGCTCTATTAGCGTCTTCCACGGTCCAGTGCCAACAACGCCTAGTAACGCTGCTTTCTCCCAAGCATCACCACTACCCGCGGCTGTAGTCCAATCGCTGTCCCACGAGCCAGCATCAACATACTCAGAATAACCTTGCTGACAAGACATTCGAGGCGTACGTGTATGATAGCCTTCATGAATAGCTGTGCTCCAAGTATCATCTGACTCAAGCAGCGTTTGCGTTCCCTCTTCACTGCTCCTATCCAACTGCACAAGCAGCCCGCCGCGGCCTCTCAAATAGTAAAAGGTCGATACGCCAAAATGATGTACGAGCACCGCAATCGTATTCGACTGCCCAGGTACCAGCAGATGGCCAATATCGTACACATCATAAAATTGCTCAACCGTCCAAGAGCGTACAGGGCCGCGGCCTACCTGCTTGCCATTAATATAAAGAACATAGCGAGAATCCGCACTAATTCGCAGTGTTGTTTGAGTATTTTGGTCAAAATCATCCGATGATGGTGCAACATCAAAGCTCTTTTTGAAGCAACGCCATTCATTGCGAGGGCTTTCAGCTTCTCCGCCCCAAATCCAATTCGCCTTCCAATTCCAATCCATCATGTTATTCCGTCCCTTCTAAGCGAGTAATCGTATGTTTTCACGTGCATTCTACCTCTAATTATAGTAAAATCATGCTACTCAATTACCCCTGTTTCGGACATTTATTCCCTGAAAAACGACATCGGATGAAAGGAATGAGAGCTGATGACAAGCAAGCATACGCTGCTTTACGAGAGCGAGCAATATTTTCAAAAGAGTAAATTCATCTTCGTAAACCGCGCCGAGGAAGACTTTGATCTGCCGCTGCACAATCATGTTTTTATTGAGCTTGCTTATGTAGCTGAAGGCAAGGGCTTTCATCATATAGGGGATGAGGTCGTCCCCGTTTATAAAGGGATGTTATTTATTTTGCCGCCTGGCATTCCGCATGTCTTTCGTCCTTCAACACCTTCACGCAACAGCTCGCCATTAATTGTATATAATTGCGTCTTCATGCCCTCGCTCCTTCAATCTCAGAAAGACTGGATTGGCGATCAGGAGATCGTTGATTTTCTGGAAACCTGTTTTAATGATGCATCCACTTTCCACTCCTTGTTCGACTCGGATAGTGTTATCGAAGATTTATTTCTCAGCCTGCTGCGTGAATATGAGCTCCCGCGGAGTGGATCATCAGCTTATTTGCTAACGCTGCTAGTGCAGCTGTTTCTATCCGTCTATCGATTAATGAAGGACGCTAAGGAGCTGTTATTAGAAGAGAATTCTTCCGCCCGCTTCCATCATGTGCTGAACTACCTTGAGCAGCATGCGCATGAGAATATCACCATTAGCCAGCTTGCAAATCGCTGCGAGTGGAGCGAACGGCATTTCAGCCGCGTGTTCAAGCAGCATACCGGACAAACCTTCCTGCATTACCTGCAGCATCTGCGCATAAAAAAAAGCTGCGAGCTCCTTAGGAACTCCCAGCTAAAAATTAGCAGCATTGCGGAAGAGGTCGGCTGCAAAAATATCGATGCATTCCTCACCCATTTTAAACGAATTGTCGGCATGACGCCGCGCGAATATCGAAAAATCATACGTGACAATAAATGATCCGTATAGTCGGTTCATCCTTTTCGTTTGTCCGCCATACGATGCCCTTCTTCTAATTCTATTTCGAGGAAACCAGCCATTTCCCGTGATTGAAAGCTGAGCGTTTTGTTACTGCCGACGATGATCATATTACGAGTATCGGCTAGATCTTCTGCAGGCAGAGAGAAGGCTTTCGTATACGGATAGATCTCTTTCAGCGTTGAATAAATTGAATTAATTAATTTATCGTTTTTGACTTTTCCGAAGAGATTCATAATCATCGAACCGCTTGCGTTCAGCTTCTCTTTCGTTAACTCGAAAAATTCCAATGTCGTTAAATGATACGGTGTCCCCTCTTTCGTGAAGGCGTCCAAAATAATATAATCAAAGCCGCCGGACGCCTGATTTTCAAGGATCAGCCGCCCATCTCCAATTACAACATTGTCCTCGCTATAGCTAAAATAAGTTCTGCTCAGCTCTACTACCTTCTCATTGATTTCCGCTATCACAAATCGTTTATCGGAATAGTGTCCGGCGATGGTTCCAATTCCATGACCAATCATAAATACATTTTCGAACGATGGATCGTTATTTTCCATCAGATGTATGATCGCACGCGGATACTCCATGACGACTCGCTTCGGATCCTTCAAATCGATCGCCCCTTGAATCGCATGATTAGAGAATTGCAAGAAGCGATATTTTCCGATTTCCCCAAATAATTGATTGGCTTCATAGACGGTAATCTCTTGAGAGTCAATAAGCTCCTTGGCTAACTGATACAAATCATCAAACTCCTTCAGTACATGTGAGAGCGGAATTAATTTAATGTTTTTTGGAAGGAGGTGAGCGATAGCCGTTCTTCCACTTTAATAACTCCCGTTTCAACATATCCGCTTTGCTTGTAAAGGTTAACCGCAGGGGCGTTTTTAGATCCCGTTGATACGACGATCACGCTTCCGCTGACTCCAACGCTTTCGATGTGTTGAAGCAGCTGCTTTGCGATTCCTTTTCTAAAATGGTTAGGATGGATAATGAGCCGATGAATGTCTATGATGTTATTTTCAAACATGATGGCGATGGCTCCGCATAGCTCATTATTAATATAATAACCATAGAAGTTCTCGCCGCAATTTCGCAGCGTATCAACGGTGTCTTTTAATGGCGGTATCTCATAAAAATCAATGAGCTCTGCTTCTACCCTATAGGATGGAATCTGTATACGCAATACTTCCTCTGCTATCGCAGCATCTGTGATGTCTATTTTTCTAATCAATGTTAATTCCTCTCTAATTCCTTATAGAATCCTTTAATTATTTAATATCTGTTCGTACTTCTCCCTCAATTGGTAAAATGACGACATTAGCAAATTCTTTATTCGTATAACGATCGATAGAACCTAGTTCCGTCTTCTTTCCGTTGCTGTCAATTGTCCCATAATTCAGCCAATCCGCCATAAAGTTATCTAAGAAATAGACGGAATCGCCAAACGGCTTTGGTTCCTTGCCCGCTTCTCCGTTTTTCCCCAATAGATCCTTTTGCCATTTTACTTCACTAATACCGCTATCGTTGATTTCATAATACGTGATTAAACCTCTATATTCCAAGGTATAACGGAGTGCCTCCCCTTGAGGGAAAGTATACACGAAAGTGAAGCCTTCACCATATGGTGCAATATCCATCCCATTGTCAACTCCAGGAGTATGAATCGCTAGCTTTCGCGCTTCTGTAAGATCGCCATTTCTCAGCGTTTTAAACCGCTCTTCACCCGACGGTGTTCTTACAATAATCTGTTTCCCTGTGCTGTCGCTTCCTACTGTTCCGCCAAGTGTTTCCGTAACAAAACGAACTGGAACGTAAGTACGTCCTTTCTTTACGGTAACTGGGGCATCTAAGGGAACTTTTTTCCCATTTACATCAGCTGATTTTAGTCCGTCCTTTAATCGAACAGTCAATTTCCGAGCTGGATTTTGAATCACAATCGTCTTGGTAGCCGTTTCGTAGGAATATTTGAGTTTTTCAGGATCATTAAAGGCTGTGAGCTGCACCATTGTTCTGCCGTTCACGTTGAGCACATCATCTTGGAGCCTGCCATCGATGAACATTTTAATGGTTGCCTTGGGTGCAGATGCCGCCATCGTTGCAGAACCCGCACTAAGTACACCCGCTATTGTTAGTGCAGCTGTCGTTGCTTTTATCCATTTTTTCATCATTAAAACCTCCTGCGAATTTTATTATTGTTGCGATTCCACTTCGCCAACTTTAAAAGCGCCATCCTCCCATTTGTAAACAAAAGTGAGCAGTGGTAGACCGTGTTTCGAGACCACTTCTTCGATGGCATCTCCGTCTACATCCACTTCTTTCGCATGACCCGTGTCTACGAGCAGGAATGGAATAGGTTTACCATCTTTCATTTCAAAATAGTTGTGTATCGGTGCATTTGCCCCAAAGACACCGTCGATTCGAATAAGCGACTTACCATAAAGCTCTAGCTCTTTGACCGATAGAAGCTCATCATTGTTTTGTGAGTGCATGCCTCCGACTGCCCCAAGCTCATAAAGACCAGCTTCAGATTCGAAAGCACCATACACTTGCTCAACGTCGCCCGACTTCGAATAAATACTAATTTTTCCGCCACTAATGTTCTGTTCTTTAATAAGCTGCTCCATTTGAAAGTGATCTACCTTCGCAACCTTCTGATCGTTTTGAACCTTCTCATAGGCAAGCGGCATAACGAACTCACTCTGCTCAGTGAGCTGTGAGTCCTCTTGAATGATTTGGAGTAATTCATTCGTCGCTTCCTTTGTTAATGTAAAGCCTTTATGTGTATCTTTCACATCCATAATAACGCCCTGTTTAGAACTCTCGTTTATCCAAAGGTTGAAGGTGTTTTTCACGATTGGCTGTTTCACCGTAATCGTAAAGATCGGTTTCGACATATTTAAAATCCCTTGCATTTGTACTGCCGTATTTATAGCTCTGACAAAAGCCTCCAGCCTCCTTTGATCCGTGTACACTGACTCAACAGACTTGGCACCCGCTGCTCTGGAAATAGATATTTCTTTCGCATCTGTGATGTTAAATGAAGGACTAGTCTTCTTATCCAATAACCCTGTTAGTTTAGCTTGAACCCGTTGCTGCTCCTGTACATTTGTTGCTTTTGGGCCAACACTTTCGGCTGCACAACCAGCAAGAAGCAGCACCGTAATGACAGCTGAAACGAATGTTCCTTTCACTTTTTCGCCAGTCCTTTCATGAGCAAAAAGCTGTTCCATTTTAACCTCTTCTATAGTGACGCCAGATACTGTAAAAAAGTTACTTTTTTAAATCAAATTTAATAAGTCGATGTATGGAAGGATTAGACAGGAGAAAACTAGAATAAAGGAGTAAACGTTATAAGGAGTGTATATATGAGCATTACTACTTATCCAGAGTTCGTAAAGCTAGTCAGTCAATATAAGATATTTCCATTCTCTGACCTTATCCCTGAGCATCCGTCCCTCACTGCCGTGGTTCCTAGTGACAGCTGGCATACAGAAACTGAGTTTGATCCGTGGATATGGCGGGTTAAAATCGTAAAGGATGAGCATGCGGCATATGGCAAGTTTTTTGGCAGCAAACTAACCTTTATTCACGTTGACTTGTTTCCTCATATCCCGTTCTTGTTATCCCAAGGAAAAAGCGTTGAGGAACGTTATAGCAGCGGGCTTATGTCCCAAGAAGCCAGAAATATTTATCATATTATTAAGGAAGCAGGCAATATCGACTCACGCAATTTACGTAAGGAAAGCCGGCTGACTGCTAAAGAGCAGAAGAAAGACTACGATCGGGCGCTTGTTGATCTTCAAAACTTTGCTGACATTGTGATTACCGGGGCACAGGAAGCTGACTTCGATGGCGGTTGGAGCAGCATGTGCTTTGAAAGCTCAGATCACTGGCTTCAAACCACACTTGGTAAAGAGGCTGTTGCTCACGATAATCTAGCAGAGACCAGAGCTATCGTCAAAGCAGAGCTGAGCGATGTTTGTACGGAGAAAGCTCTTAAATATTTGGATAAAAAGCTTCATCTCAATAAATAAATACGATGTGGCTCGTTGATTACCTCGACTGTGCTTAGGTTCCGTCCTAACGGACATATAAGCCTTTATTTCTCAAAATAAAGGCTAATTTGCTTTCTAACGGACATAGGATCCTCTATTTGCCCAAAATGACCCCAAATTCATTCGAATATCATGAAATAAGAGATCCTATGTCCGTTAGATCGAGAAAAAGGATGATTTACGGCAAATAAGGTCTCTCATGTCCGTTACGTTGAAAGAAGAGATCAAAATTCGTCTTTGAAATGATGGCTAGCACAGGCCTTCACAAAAACTGTACATCGGTCATCATAGATACATAGCACGAGTTATCAAAAAACATTGCTCTGGTCATCATAAAGCATAGACAATTAAGTTATTAATTTGTCATACCCTTTGGGATCAAGGCCTTCTGGCTTAATCTCGCTCATAGCACTTGCTTCTTTTGTTGTTTTGGAATGACACGACTGACAAATATAATACTTCGTTTGTTTTTCAATGAGCTTTCGATATTGAGGATCACTGTGATTAATATCAAATGGTTTTCTGCACAACATACAGTTTACATGCATTCCATAATCACCCTCTCATAGACCAGCATTCATTAATAGTATAAATGAACCCGTTGTAAATAAGAATTTAGAAATATCTTTTTTCTGGAAATATTGACCTATATTTACCTATTGCCTATACTTATAATAACTTTACAAGAAAGCGAGTGGTTATCATGCAAAAACTACATTCCGGTACGTTCATTATTAAGGTGCGTAAGGGATAATCATTACAATCCCTTCCGTAAACATCTAATTATCGGAGGGAATTACGTATGTCGTTTAGTTATTATGGAGAACTTTGTACAGTGGTCTATGATTTATCCAAGAAAACAGGTCAATCTATCGGTGGCGATTTAGAATATTACGAAGATCGACTAAAAGATTGCAAGGGACGTATTCTCGAAGCAATGGCCGGTTCTGGTCGTGTTCTCGTTCCGCTTCTAGAAGCAGGGCTGCAAGTCGATGGTGTTGATTATTCAGCGGAAATGCTCGCATCCTGCCGTCAACGCTGTGAGGAACGCGGGCTCGTTACTGGGCTGTATAAGTCAAATTTGCAACAACTTGATTTGCCTCATCGCTATGAAGCCATCATTATCCCAGGCGGTTCATTCTTATTAATAGAGAACCGAGACGAATCACTTCTGGCTCTAAAAAATTTGTATACTCATCTTGAGCCAGGCGGACGTATCATACTTGACCTGTTCCTGCCTGACAACAATTTCAGTTGTGGGCAATACAGCGGTACGTCGACATTCAACCTGCCGGATGGAGACATCATTACCATGGAAGACAAACTTGTTGAAGCCGACTTATACAATCAATATAAGATTTCATATATTAAATATGAAAAATGGCACAACGGCGCTCTTATCCAAACTGAGCTGCAGCGCTTTGCCTTACGTTGGTACGGTGTCGAAGAGTTTAAGCTAATATTAGAAAACATTGGTTTTTCCGATGTGGTTGTGTCAGCTGATTACAACTATGGCCAAGCCCCATCAAACGGCAAACAAAATTACGTATATGAAGCGATTAAGCCCATAGAAGCTTGAGTAATAAGTAAATATGCAAATAAAAAATAGGCTGCCCGCATTGGCAGCCTATTACTTGCTTAAATCAAACATTTACCTGAGCAATAGCTTGTCTCATATCATTCGTATTAGAGCTTAGCACCACAGACACTTCATGTACTTGCTTCATCATGTCCAGCTGCTGTGCAGTCAGCATTTGAATTTGCTCCGTTTGATCCGATACATCTCTTGCGATATGCGCAATACTGCTTACGGTAGCGGCTACCTCCTCAGAACCAGCTGTTAGCTGCTCCGTCGTCACCGATACCTCCATAATTTGCTCGCTCACAAGTCGGAACGATTCAACAGCATGCAAGAACGATTCGGCTGCTTCACCCGATAAAGAAACTCCGTCTTCAATATCTTTCGAGGCTTTCTCCATCTCTTCGCTAATTTTCCCTGATTCTATTTCAATATTGCCAAGCAGCAATGAAATTTGCTGTACGGAGGAAGCAGAAGCTTCCGCTAGTTTGCTTACTTCTTTTGCTACAACCATAAAGCCTGTTCCATGCTCCCCAGCCCTCGCTGCTTCAATCGAAGCATTTAGTGCTAGAAGCTTGGTTTGGGAAGCAAAATCGCGAACGGAGCCAATGACATGACCGATTTCACCTGTATAGCTCTGCAATTGCCTTGCAATATGCAGTGTCTGACCGGCAGAAGCCGAAATATTTTTGATTTGTGTGTTCAGTTGTATCATCGCTTGTTCGCCCGATTGTGCGATTTCTAGTGACTGTACCGCTGCGCTCGAAACGGTGGACGAAGATTCCGCAATCTTAACGATTCCCTGCGCAATTTCCTCCATCGCAAGTGCGCTGTCGTCTGCACTTTTTTTCTGGGCATGTGCACCCTCGAAAATATGCTGAACTGAACCATTCATCGCCTCGCCCATTTGCAGCATATGATCAGCACTGCTTGCAAAGGATTGTGTTGATGAAACGAGCTGCTCAGACGTCTTTTCCACATTGACAACTACTCCGCGAACTCGCTCATTCAAATGCTCGGACATCGTAAGCATCGCTTTGTATACCGTACCTATTTCATCAACAGATTTGACTGGCTTTGCTCGCAAAATCGCATTCGCTTCCACCAGATCACCTAAAGCCATTTTCTCAGCGCTGGCAGTTACCGTCTCCAGAGGCTGAAGCGAACGGCGGACAAACCAGATGATCGCCCCGATTAAAACAAGCGTGATGACTAGCATCATGATATAGAGTGGGATGCTTTCCTTTATGACACTCTTAGCCAGCTGTTGAAATACAGCTGCATCCGTATCAATGCCAATGGCTCCAACCACAGCGCCACTCTCATCTTTCAAAGGTACATAGGCAGACAAGTAAGAACCATATACCGGGTTTTCAATTAGTGGAGAGCTTGCGTTTCTTCCAGCAAAAATATGTTCAACCGCCGAAGCCGGCATATCTGTTACTTCATTAATTGGGGAAGCTGAACTATCATCTTTAGGCAAACCGTCGATCATAATTCTCGGTTCGCGATTTTCATCAAACCGAACGAAATAGACATATCGCGCGCCTATTTGCGAGCGGAAATAACTAAGTTCCTCACGAATAGACCAGTATAGCTCCGTCTCCTCGGGTTGTTTAAGAAATTCCGTAAATTCACCCGACTCAAGCGTGGCCGCATAACTCTCTGCAATTCGAATATTGTAGCTGTTAATCGCCTCTTCAACTGCAGAATTGGTTTGCACTACTTGTGTTCCTATGTAGCCTCCCGCGATCAATATCATAACTACGGTCATAGCGCATAAAACACGGACAATCAGATGCTTTTTCAATAGCGTTATCATTCGTTCGCTTCCCCTCTGTTCGCTCACTAGCAAGTTATTGCTCTTGAAAGCTTTGCCTGATGATATATGGTTATATTTCTCATCATACCACCGTATTTCGACATTGGGGAAAAATATTACAAAAGGGAAACTAGCGGCCTCTATTAGCTTCCATCCATTTTACTCCGTAATCAACTAAAGCTTTAACTGGCATGAGCAGCGCGTCCGCATTGCCGACCTTTCCTCTGCGAACATGATCCGTTTCTTTCTCAAAACACTCGCCTAAATGATTAAAATCATCCGTATCAAAATCAACGTCGCTTAAAGCAACCCATTTTTTCTCTCCGTCTACAAGCATCGGTGCTTTATTAATCGTTTCTGCTTTATTTGCATACTCAGCTCGATACTCCGCTAGATGAAGAGTAGTGTTTTTATTATGACCAACGCCCAGCAGCAGCACCCAGCCTTCCAAATCATAAAGTCTCGCTAACGGAGACCGTTCACTCAGACTGTATTCCAAGCTGTGATTTGCAGTAATCCTATCCTTCTGGGAGCCCCACGCTGCAAAAGAAACCTGTGGATGATTGCTTCGAACGACACCATTTTGTTTTCTAAAACATTCATTAATAACCCCCATGTCTAAGCAAGGAGTCAGGTCTGTTTCAAAAGCTGGCATTGTATCTCTTATCGGCTGCCACCATGATTCCTTCACTGGCGGATATCGCCAAATTTCAGGATCAGACAAATCAGGCGTATGCGTTGGCATAACAAGTGTACCCTCGCTTGTCAGACATGACTCTATCGCCAAAATCACCGCAGTCGGCCCGCCGGATACAAAACCGCCAAGCGCCTTCATCGAGGTATGCATCATAACCGTCATTCCAGGTTGTATGCCGAGCTTAATCAAATCCGATTTCAACGTTTCCGATGTTAATAAATCCCCTTTTATTTCTTCCATTTTGAGCCCCACCTTAATATGCTTTATCTTTTATCTCATTAAATAAAATCTCTGGCTGCTGCGCAACTCTATTTAGCTTTCAAAAAAGATACTGCATCCTCCAAACGATCTGTTTTTAGCGCTAGTTTTTCAGTATTGAATACTAAAATGATTGGAAATTGCTCGATATTAAACATCTTCTTTATGTCTAGCACGTCGTTTGGATTGTACGCCATCATGCTGTAGCCGCCCTTAAGCATGATGCTTGCTTCTTTCTCGATGTCATTAATATCAAAAGGCTCTCCCTTACCATCCTCGTATATAACTGTCGTTCGGTAGCTGCCTTTTTTGCTTGCCAACAAGCCTGCTCTCTTAAAAAGCTGCTCATTGGACATCGATAAAACAATGAGCTCATCCGGTGTATCCGTAATCTTCTCCGTACGCGAGGGATTTATCTGAACCATCTGCCCTTGCTTCAAGTCCTCCCACTTCAGCTTATCCCCTGCATCATTGTTTATTTTGGTGCTTGGAAGCACGAGGGCTTCATATTCTACGCCCCAATCTTCTATAGCTGGACCCGGCTCATCGCGCTTCGTCCACTCGGAAATATCGAATACGATTTTTTTCTCCTGCTCGTTCAAACCGTTAATAAAACCAATCATTTGGTCATCACGGTAATGACCATACGGCTTACTGCTGCAGCCAGCCAGAAGCATCCCTACTGTCAAAAATAAGATGAGGCCTGCACTCGTCCATCGTTTCATCATACCCCCCCTTTCAACTAATAACGAGCACCACGATTTAAATGTTCCGGTATTTTACAATTCACTAACAGTGCATGCCTATCCTTTAATGCTAGCGATCTACAATTTATTATTAATTTCAAAACATTCCTCGAACATTCGAAATCTACACTAAATGGAGAACATGGATGTGAAAGGATGGTAGGGAATGAACATGCAAGAAGGCAAGCTTACTCTAGCCGCTAAGCGTACACATAGCTCTCGCGCTGCTAGTCGACTACTGGCTAAAACGAATCGTTTGAGGGAGAACGCACTTGGTTATTTGTTTTTGGCTCCTTCACTTTTGCTATTTACAGTATTTTTATTTTATCCATTGCTGAAATCAGTCTATTTAAGCTTCCAATTAACAGATCCCAGAGGAAGAGTCGCTGAGTATGTCGGGTTCGATAACTATACACAGCTGTTTTCATCGGAAATGTTCTGGAATAGCCTGACGGTTACAGGCCTATTCACACTATACACCGTTCCTGTCGGCATTGTACTTGGCATCGTTACAGCCGCGCTCACGCATATCAAGCTGCCAGCCATGCGTATTTTTCAATTCATGTTCGCAATGCCGCTCGCGCTGTCCGTAAGTACTGCAGCCGTCATTTGGATGATCCTCTTTCACCCCAGCCTCGGAATGCTGAATTATATCCTATCAACGCTAGGCATTGCCCCCATCCAATGGCTTACCAATCCATCTACAGCTTTATTATCAATATCCATGATGACCATCTGGATGCAATCGGGCTTCAATTACATTATCGTGCTGAGCGGTCTCCAGAGCATTCCGGATGACATGATCGAAAGCGCAAAGATTGACGGTGCAGGCCCATTCCGTGCATTTTTGCAAATCGTACTCCCGCTTCTGTCGCCTACTCTATTTTTCCTAGCTGTTATCTCGATCATCGGCTCCTTTCAATCCTTTGGACAAATCCATCTTCTAACCAAAGGCGGACCTGCCGGTTCAACAGAGGTATTCGTATATTCTATCTATAAAGAAGCGTTCATTAACTACCAATTCGGAACAGGAAGCGCCTTGTCGTTAGTCCTATTCTTTATCATTCTTATTTTGACGATTATCCAGTTTGTGTTTGTAGAAAAGAAGGTGTATTACCAATGATCGGATTAAAGCCATTTTTACGCCGCTCTAGTGTGTACTTGCTGCTCTCATTGCTTTCCATTGCCATGCTGTTCCCTTTGATTTACACATTTCTACAGGCATTGATGACACCTGAGCAGTCTCTTCAATTTCCGCCTGACTTGTTTCCCGATAGCGTGTATTTGGGCAGCATCTCTGCCGTATTTGAGCTTATTCCCGTTGGTGCGTTCATAGCGAACAGCTTTCTTATCGCGACCATTATTATGGTTGGACAAGTTTTTATCGCGAGCATGGCTGCTTACGCCTTTGTATATATCCGTTTTCCAGGCAAAAAATATTGGTTTTCCTTATTCCTCTCCACCATGATGATTCCGTGGGAAGTCACCATTATCCCCAATTATTTGACGGTAAAATCATGGGGATGGCTGGATTCCTATCAAGGATTGACGATTCCTTTTCTCGCGTCTGCGTTTGGCGTGTTTCTTCTGCGGCAATATTTCTTACAGCTTCCTCGCGAGCTTTTTGAAGCAGCAAAGATAGATGGCAGCGGGCATATCCGCCACTTCTTAGTTATCGTACTGCCACTTTCACGTCCTGCCATAGCTTCATTATCTGTCTATGTGTTTCTGAATTCGTGGAATATGTACCTTTGGCCCCTGCTCATAACGAACAGCGATAAGATGCGAACGGTACAGATCGGCATTAGCATGCTGCAGTTCGAAGAAATGACAAGCTGGAACATCGTTTTAGCCGGCGTAGCTATTGTACTGCTGCCTTCCTTATTACTGCTCATTGTTGGATTAAAGCAGCTCGTACGAGGGATTACTGCTGGTGCTGTAAAAGGATAATGAATGAGGTGGCTCCGTCTTCATAGACGTTTCCATAAATGTACTGTAAACAAAAAAAGTAGTAGAGAGGGAGAGAAAAAGAATGAAAGCAAGGTTTAGGTCTGGTTTGACGATTATGATGGCGGTAATGTTGTTTGTAGTCACAGCCTGCGGAGGCAACAACTCTGGGAACAAAGGCAATGCAGAGGCGCCTTCTGCTACGAACTCAACTGAAGCTTCAGCAGCTCCTACCGAAACGGCAAAAGAACCTGTTAAAGTTGTTTGGTGGCACTCCATGGGCGGAGAACTTGGCAAAGCAGTAACCCAGCTCGTTACAGACTACAACGCTTCTCAAAAGGATGTAGTCGTTGAAGAAGTGTTTCAAGGAACCTATGACGAGAGTTTAAATAAAATGAAAGCATCGATGGATTCCAAATCTGGACCATCACTCATTCAAGTATACGAAATCGGTTCAAGATTCATGATCGACTCTAAAGCAACTACACCTGTTCAAACTTTTGTAGATGCAGAAAATTATGACCTTTCTCAGCTAGAAGAAAATATTACAAATTACTATACATTTGACGGCAAGCTTCACTCCATGCCTTTTAACACATCAAACCCAATTTTGTATTACAACAAAGATTTGTTCAAGGCTGCTGGACTTGATCCAGAAAAAGCGCCAGCAACTTTCGAAGCGGTGAAGGAAGCTGCTGCTAAGCTTACGCAAAATGGCCAAACAGGTGCTTCATTCGCTATTTATGGCTGGTTCATGGAGCAATTGTTTGCAAACCAAGGCGTAGAATATTTGAATAATGGCAACGGACGTACAGCTTCCGCTACAGAATCGCAATTGAATAACGAGACTGGTGTTAAAACATTGTCATGGTGGAAGGATCTTGTTGACAGCAAATCAGCACTTAACCTGGGACGTAAAACAGATGATACGAAAAAAGCATTCGCAGCTGGCCAAATCGCTATGACCTTAGATTCTACTGCTTCGCTTCGCGGAATTGTAGATTCAGTGGCTGGTAAATTTGAAGTAGGTACTGGCTTCCTGCCTAAACCTGCCGATGCGAAGGATGGCGGTGTTGTCGTTGGCGGAGCAAGCTTGTGGATTCTGAATAACAAGCCCGAAGCTGAACAAAAAGCAGCATGGGATTTCATCAAGTTTTTAGCTAAGCCGGAAACACAAGCTTATTGGCACATCAACACTGGTTACTTCCCAATTACTAAAAAAGCTTATGACGAAAAAATCGTTGCCGATAATCTAGCAAAATATCCACAGTTCCAAACAGCAGTTGATCAACTGCACGCTTCTATCCCTTCCCCTGCTTCGCAAGGCGCAGTGATGGGCGTATTCCCTGAAGCGCGTCAGCTTGTTGAAACGGCGATTGAAGAAGCATTAACTGGCGTAAAAGAACCACAAAAAGCGCTTGATGATGCTGCTAAAGCGATCACTGAAAAAATTGCAAACTATAATAAAACAGTTAAATAATTTGTGAGCCTAAGCCAAGCCTCGTTCACGGGGTTTGGCTTTTTTTGTCCATTCTCCCCCTCCATATCGGTACCCTCTGCCAAGCTAGTGTCGCTAATTCGTGCCATCTGCTATAATTAATCAGAACACTTGTTTGTCCAAATTGATGAGACTTCTCTCGGAAGAACCAGCATCATTTCATTGAAAATGTTATCTTGCAACCATTCCTAACAAAAGATCCGATATAATAGAGGAAGCCATTATCATAATCGGACGCTCAATACTTTTACATAACAGACGAACGAAGAACAAATGACGCCATGCGTTCTAGTAAACAAAAAATTAAGGAGAGACCTATGGATATCATTGAAATTGTTACTGATTTAATTGATGAGGATACCGATCAGCCGAGGTACCAGTTTGACGAAGAAGCGCTGCAAGAATTAATGAGAAGCATAGAAGAAATAGGCCTGCTCTCACCGATTAAAGTAAGAACAACAAGCAACGGACGTTATAAAATCATTTATGGGAACCGCCGCTATAAGGCGAGCAAAATGCTCGGACGGCCAACGATTCCTTGTATCGTCTCAACCGTAACGGACGAGATGGAAATATATTTGGAGCAAATAGCGGAAAATTTGACGCGCGAAGGCTTCTCTCCGATCGAAGAGGCCGAGGCGTTCAATAAACTCTTGAACGATTCGAAGTTCAAGAGCTCCACCAAATTTTTGTCCGGTAAGCTGGGCAAACCTGAATCGTATATCAAAAACAAATGTGAGCTGCTGAAGTTTGGCAATGCCGTAAAGAAGCTGATCGTTGGCGGCACTGAGATTAGGAAGGATAAGCTAACCGAGGATCAACTGCTCCCCCTAAAGGATCTGCCGATCGAGCACCGCGATCCACTAGCGCTGATTGCAGCAAGAGATGAACTGCCAGTAAGCGACGTAAAAAAAATCGCCAAGCTGTTTAAAGATAAAACGATCTCTGACAGCACGAAGGACAAGCTGCTATTTAAATCAGGCGCTGGACTCATCGAAACCTGGTCAACTCATGAGCAGAACAAAGCGGAGCGCGCCAAGCCTGCACCTGTTGCCGAGCCCAAAGCAGCTGTTTCGAAAGTAGAGAAGCAAATCAAACAAGATCAAGCTGATTCTGAACCAGCTCCAAAGACTAGCCAACTACCAGCTTCAGCTGCGTCCATTGAGCTTGCTCTTCATGAGCTGACTGCAGCCCTTCCTTCTCACATGACTTTGTCTTCGGATATCCTTCAATCCATTGAAGCGATTCGAGCGAGCGGGCAAGTTGATTTCATTCAAGGAGTCAGCGCGCTGATCGACCAATTAGAAAAGCATTTGGCAGAATGGAAAGCCGTCCGTGAGCTTGCAAGCGCCAAGCTGCAGGCAGTTGCCACAGCGGATTAAACAACCTACGCATCCTATGTACATCAAAGAACCAGACAAACACTACAAGCGTGTTTGAAGTGACCCCAAAAAGTTAGACAGGTTATTTTATTAGGCGATATTCTGGGAATGAGTCCGGTACAGTACCGGACTCATTCCTTTTAATTTTGTCCTAATACGCTTGTGATTGTAATAATCGATATATTTTGATAGCTCATGCTTAA
>NZ_JBFTPA010000041.1:0-20621 GCF_056398245.1 Paenibacillus sp. 01T47 | reverse complement strand
GTTGATTTTGAGCTTTAGTTAGTCTAGACTTCATAATAACGCCTCCTAAGGTGAGTTCTGAGGGCTCCAACCCAGTACATACTCATCCTAGCGGGGCGTTCGTTTTACTGCAAATTGAATCTACTAACACCTACAGGAATGTTAACGGGTAGGATAGTATAGTAAATTAAAATACTGTTTGGTAAAGTGAGTGGAAACAGGATACTCGTGGAAAAGCAAAATATTGAACTCTTGAAAGCTGAACTGTTAGAAATAATAATCAATGCAAAACCGGTTTACGACAAGTGGACGTTTTACAAAAACGAAATTTAGTAAAGTGAATCTGTTTACTAATAAGTACTGTAGCTATGAAGAGGTAAGGGGTAAGCAGGTGCTGAACGAGTTGGGTGTCTTATTTGTGATCTTTGCGATGGACTAGCCCGCAATTCAAAGTAAGTACATTGTCCATGAGAAAGTATCTAAGTTTTACTTTTAACGGCTGCAAAAGTTGAAGGAAACAGTGCACTAAAGGGAGACAATAGTGTAATATCCAGGGAGCAATTCGCCGTTGCGGCAACTGCTCCTTCTGTCATTAAACTAAAGAGTAGGTTAGTGCAGTATTCTGTTCAATGTCTGGGCTTCAAGACATGAGAAATTCGTGTTCATAAATCGCTTGAATCCTTTCCAGAACGTTCTGCGCCTGCTCTTTAAACTTTAATTCCGCAACCCGTCCTTTTAGCAAAAATACGCCGTTCTCATGATGGTGTTCACCAAGAGCCCCTTCATACAGCTTGTTGGCACCGAGGGTAGGAGGCGAGAAAAATAGCTTCATCAATACTTCAACCAAAACGGGTAGTCCGGATTGTTTCCCTTTTCTAAGTGTATTGTTGCTACCTGGGTCAACGCTACGGATCTTGATACCATTCTTGGCGAGCTGCGGTGCAATGGCCTGAGTCCACAGAGAAATAGCTAGCTTTGAGGTCGCGTAAGGACCAAGCAACTTGCGAAAGGTTTTGGGATGCTCCAGGTCTTCGATCGAAAACTCTTTTGTAAATTTTAGAGCTGAAGATGAGGTATTGATTACCGTTTTTAAACGACTGATTTTAATGAGTTCCTTCAATTCCATCAGAATAATATACGGAACGACAGTCATCAGTTCATAATGTTTCTCGCGTCCTTGTTTCGAATAGCTCAGCTCGGGAAAAGACCCTCCGGCGTTATTGAACAAAATATCGATCCGCTGCTCCTTGCTTTTGATCTCTTCTAAAGTAAGTCTCAAGCAGGCATAATCGGCGAGATCATCCGTTTTATAAATTCGAAGCGAACCGCTCTTGACCGCATTCTGGATGCTCCTATCGTCGGCTGGAAAATCAGAACGGTTTACAGCAACCACATGCCAGTTCTCCGACAGTAATTTCCGTGTTAGTTCTAACCCGATCCCAGCGCTTGCGCCTGTAATCAATGCGATATGTTCACTCTGGTCCTTGTTCATTGTACATCTCCTTTTTAATATGATTCGATAGTGCACATTCTATAACTTGAAGTCGACTCCAAGTCAAGACGCGAAAACAAAGCTTTTCTCCAAGGATAAGAGATTTGACTTAGAGCCAGCTTCAAGATGTATAATGTACAAAAATCAATCTTAGGGAGGGAACAGGATGAAGGAAGAGCAATGCTTTACGATAAAGCAAACCGCTGGACAAACCGGAATTACTGAGGATACGATCCGTTATTACGAAAAGATCGGGCTGCTGCCTCGCGCAGAGCGGAAGGATAACGGGCACCGCATCTATCGGCAGGAGGACATCAATACGATCCGGCTGATAGCATGCCTGAAAAAAACGGGGATGCTGCTAGAGGAAATTCGACCTTTTTTGGCGGTCTCGGCCGATACTGATCCCGCGGAATATCCGGAGCTTGTGGAACTCTTAAGAAGTCATCGTGAAAATATTATCAGCCAGATCACATCACTGCAGCAAGTTGTTGATTTTATCGACATGAAGTTGGAGGAGGGGAGATATAGACGGGACTGCAAGGATGAGTGTCTAGACGGCGTACCAGAGAAAATGTTGGGTGAACCGAAAACAAAGCCTGTCTCACCCGGCGAGATGAGGTATTTTTCCGTATCGGCCAAAGCGGGCAAGTCACATTCTTCCGTAAGATAAGCTCGCCATAACAAGAGGAGAGGTTACTTCCCCACATAAACTGCTGTAGTCCGTTGA
The DNA here is from genome assembly GCF_056398245.1 of Paenibacillus sp. 01T47. Lineage (NCBI taxonomy): Bacteria > Bacillati > Bacillota > Bacilli > Caryophanales > Paenibacillaceae > Paenibacillus > Paenibacillus sp. 01T47. Next base: position 18,420 of record NZ_JBFTPA010000041.1, on the reverse strand, counting down.
GCTAACGGGGAACGATAGTTGAATGATACACATTGATGAGCAGGTGCTACGGCAGCCTACTTTTTTCATTGAAATGGGGCAGGATAGTTTGAAGCTTGCGTAGAATAATCCTGTATAACAAATCCATATTTTGGTTAATTCGATAGTGTGAAATGGGGTTGATACAAATGTTTTTAGTAAATTCTCGTGCCATAATTGAAAGAATAGTAAACGGAATATTAGAAATAGTAGTACAGACAAGGGATAAAGCGGGTGAAACGAAAAAAATTGAACTTCCTGGTGGCAGAATTGAGCAATATGAATCATTAACACAAGCTCTAATAAGGGAAGTTAAGGAAGAGACTGGACTGGATGTAGTTGAAATTGAAGGCGAGGATACACGGGTCGATACAACAGGAATCGACCCAGAATTCCAAGTGGAATGTATAAGACCGTTTGGAGCTTATCAAACAATAAAGGGTCCTTTCGATTCAGTTGGAGTTTATTTCCGTTGCAAGGTGCAAGGGGAGTTATTATCTTCAGGTGATGATACTAAGAACCCACGATGGATTTCAGTAGACGAATTAAGACGTTTGATGGATGATGAACCTTTGCAATTTTCTAATGTAGACAGAGCAGGAATAATGTTTTACTTAAAATCACTCAAGTAGACTTGGGTTTATGATTAAGAGCCTGGGAGAAAAATACCCAGGAGTTGAGCGATTTGAATGTAATTTCTCACAACATAAATGATTGTACAAACGGGGAACAATAGCTTAATTAACTATCAAAAGAACGAGGCTGCCGACATAAATCGGCAGCCTCGTTGAGCTGACGGGCAGTTTAGTTTGAAGGTATGATACACGGAGGATTTAAGAATGGAGCAATAAATTATGTTACCTCTATCGAACAAAGTCACATTGTCTTCCATTGATGGTTCTGCAAAGCTTATACTAGCGACAAGATATCTGGTTCATATTAATTATACTTTTGATATGACAGGAGCAACAAAATTCATATCACATACTTCTCATTTTTGCGTGAGATAAGAACAGATTGAGGGTATTGTTTGTTGTATCGACCAAGGAATAATGGCAGAACTTCAAGATAATGATTCTGATGGGTTTATAAAAATAAGTTTCAAGGAAGATACGATTTTTGTTCACGCACAAATCGGTGGTTCGCTTGAAGAGAGTGTTTACATTGAATTTATAACAGGAGGAAAACTGTACTCAAATTTACCACGGGGCTAAGAGAGATTTTAAATAATGAGGATATTTACTAAGTTGCATTGTACTAACGGGGAAGTTTAGTTCAATAGCATACAACGATGAGCAGGCGCTGTAGTGACCTGCTCATTTCATTAAACTAATGGGCAGTTTAATGGAAATGATTTGTACAAAAACCTATAGATGAAAGCGACAAAAGTAGTGTAGGTCGGGTAGATTCCAGATCTGGCATATGCTGCGGGATCTTCTGGCTACCCTCTCTAGCGATTTTCAATCTAGACAATTCTACTGGCAGTTGAATAAAGCGGATGTGACAATTCAACCAATGCTTGATAGAATCACGTTTGCGGAAATGCTATGCTTTATTCGACGGTGCGCACTGTACAATTTGTTTTTTCGGAGGTAATACGATGCTCGACTTACGTAAAATTGGAGCTTATATTTCGAAGCTTCGCAAAGACCAGGATCTGACCCAATTGGAACTTGCAGATCAACTGAATTTAAGTCATCAAGCGGTATCGAAATGGGAACGGGGCGACTCGATACCGGATATCGGAACGCTTCCGCAGCTTGCGAGGTTATTCGGAAAAACGGTAGACGACATTATTAATGCAGGAGAATACGCAGAAAATCGGGAGCACCAGCACCTAGGAACGATCGTTGAGGAGATCGCAGGGAACAGGCCAGAACAAGTTGCAGAGATGGTCAATACCGGAGAGGTGGAGGTGGAAGAGCTTGTAGAAGTAGCGCCGTTTGTAAAGGCAAGCGTTCTGCATAAGGTTACTGAACGATTAGACAGCAACGTCTTTAAGTTAGACGTGATCATGAGGCTGGCTCCGTTCCTTGGAACAGATACATTGGATGAACTGGTTCGTCAGGCAGAAGAGGGCGAGATTGTGTGGAATGTCATTACCGGACTCGCTCCGTTCGTCAGCAGTGACACATTAAACCGGCTGGTAGATAAATCGATTGACGGTTCCTTAGAAGTGCACAATCTTGTTGGAATTGCGCCGTTTCTTGGAAGAGAACATGTAGATCGATTGGTACAAAATGCAGAAGAGAGCAGCTTGAGCTGGCATTCCGTTCAAGGGCTGGCACCCTTTATTAGCAGAGAGACATTAAGTCGTTTGGTAGACCGGGTTGTAGACGGCACCATCGATGCGAACCGGATCGTAAGCCTCGCACCTTTTCTAGGTAGGGAACAGGTGGATCGGTTGGTACAAGAAGCCGAAGAAGGAAGCTTGAGCTGGAATACCGTGAATGGACTGGCGCCCTTTATTAGCAGAGAGACATTAAGTCGTTTGGTAGACCAGGTTGTAGACGGCACCATCGATGCGAACCGGATCATAAGCCTAGCACCTTTTCTGGACAGGGAAAATCTCGAGAAGTTGATTGGTGGAGTATCCAAATAGAGCAAATCAATTCGAATCAGATATGACGTTCAATATTGTTTTGCATTTTTTGTCATAATAAATATTCAGACGTGTTTATCGCAAACTTGTTTCCAATTTACGAGAAGGATCCAAAGAAATTGAATGAGTATACCCGTAATCCAGAATATGCAGAACTTATGGCCAAAAACAACCAAGCTATACATGATATGCTCTTGAAGAATCATCACATCAAGGATGTCATCATAGCTTGGGGACAATGAATCAAAACTAGATAATCTTGAGATAAGGAACTCTCGTTAACATTATGCTATACCAGCTAATAATAAGCAGCAATAAGCAGCAGAGAAGGCATCGGGAGAATGCCTTCTCTTTTGATTGTCGAACGATGTCTTAATAAAAACGAAGTGCCAGCGGTGATAAGTTTTTGATTTTGTAATCGGGAATCAAAACTGAGTTGGATTATTGAAGCTGTGTTCGGCTTGACCAAGCTTGAAACTTTTACGTTTCCAACTTGTTTTGTCGGCGGGGGGTGCTCATTCGCCCTTCATCGCACTTTGGAGCTTCCTTAAATGAGGTTCATATTTATTCAAAGGCGTATTACATTTAAAGTCGAGGGAGTGGAGGATGAATATGAAATTTGCTCCACTGTCCCAACTTCCAGTACAGCTACAATTCTCTCTTGCAGATCTATCTTAAGAGGTATCGGTAGCCGTCGCTCATATATCCATTCCGGCATGGTGCGACGAACATGCCAGCCTTTAGAGTTGGCCAACATTTGAAAGTTCTGAATCAAACAACATGCTGCAGCATAATCCTCCTCTTGCTTGTGCGGGTCAGCTTCTTTCTTTGCCAATACGATAAGTAATGACTGCGAGGTATTCCCATGTGAAGGCGCGAGTTTAGCAACGGCTTCTTCGCCGGTCACATAAATAAATCGCCATGGTTCACGAAGTCCATCATTCGGTGCCCAAACAGCGATGTTTAATGTTTCCAAAATGTCTTGAGAAGATACATAACGGTCTTCATTAGTTAGATGCAGTTTTGTATCTGTTGTGAATTCTGTCCAGTTCATTTCCGCGGGTGTCCTTTTTCGGGCTTTAGGTGACCTATCAAAGTATCCAATATTTAAAATACCGGCAAACTTCTCCCCTGTCTTCAGGCCAATTTCATTAAAAAATGACGGATTGTTCAGCAATGGGTCCGTGTACCAGAGCATCCCCAAACCGTTTTCCCAACCAACCAATTGAAGGTTTTGCATGATGCTGCAGACGGCGGCATAATTGTTGTCACGCTGTCGATGATTTTCTGAAGATGCCGCAATAAAAACCAGATGAACCGGCGTATTAAGAACGGATTTGGTGAGAAATCCCGTTAATTTTGACGGGATCAATTTACCAAGCTGACTGTCTATTACTTTGGCAAACATGCTCTCTGCCAGTCGCAAACGCGATTCCATGGAGTCATAATAAATGCAACGCCAATGTTGAGGCGCTTCGGATTTCCACAAACTTGAAGCTTGTTTGAGCAATGAATTCATCAATTCGAATGGGACGGGCTCTGATTTAAACTTGCGAATGGTTCGGCGTTCTATTATCGTTTTGGCAAGATTCACAGTCATACCCCCTCGATTGTACTGAGTAGATGAATCGGAACGAGTCAAATGCAACACCTTCTTTTTATTATTGTTAACGATGAAACTATAATATAAAAGCGTAATTTCTGTCAACTTCTCTTTATATTCGGTGTTTCAGGGTTGATCCCTATGAAGTAATGTGATAAAATAATTTATAAGTGAACAATAAAAAATAGGACTTAAAACAATCATATAGCGTTAGCCCGCGTATTAAACTTGCTAGGGGCAATTCGCTTTTATAAAGGGGATGTTAACATCATGTCTGAGGGGTTAAAGCGAACATTGTACGAACGTTTTCTTCACTTTGTTCATCTAACCGAGCAAATGTTTACAGCAGAGATTAGCGAGTTTACTGGCTTGGCACAGTCACATGGCATTACATCCATTCCGAACAACTTGACAAGCGTACATGTGATTGATTGCATTGGAAACAATGAACCTATTAACAATACGTCGATTGCAGAAAAAATGAATTTGTCCAAAGCCAGCATTTCAAAAATTAGTAATAAGTTACTTCAAGAGGGTTTTATCAAACGAAACCAGATGGTTGATAATAAAAAAGAGGTCTATTTTACCCTTTCACCCAAGGGCAAAAGGATTTATGAATTACATGCGACCATGCATGAATTGATGGAGGATAGGTTTATATCGGTTTTAAATGAATTATCGGAGTCTGAAATCCAGGCCTCCCTGAAATTTTTTCAAGTGATGATTGAAAAACGTGATGATATGTTTAAGGGAGAACCATTGGCATTAAAAAATAGGTAGAACTCAACACCAAATTTCGGATTGTGGACTGCATTTTGGTGTACAGCGATAAATTCTTCACCACTGGTCCAGCAAGCGACCGAATGGTTCCGCACGAAGTCCATCCGGTTAGAAGAACTTCAAATGACTACAGATCTTTTTCACTTCGACCTTATGGTGGTGTAGCGCTCTAACATCCGAATTGGTCATGACCATACACGTGGTTATGAGAAAGAGAAAACGCCGGAGACGAAGGCGGCCACGTTTGCTTAGCGCCATTTTTCCACGTCATTTACCTGAGCTGGCTTCCGTTAGGTTAAGACCGGCGTGGAGACGCAAGACGTTTTCATGCGTATAACCACTTAAGTTACCAGCTTCGCCCAGCACACCGGCTAAACTGGTCACATTTACACCGCGAATCTCAAGCAGTTTCTGCGCGTTTGGAATGCGCCCCAGAATATGATGGAGCTCATGTTCAATTTGCTCAAGCTGGTGCTGCGCCAAGTCGTATTCTTCGAGTAAATGGGCTAAATGCAGCTTGTAGGCGTAAAGTGCCTGCGTAGCGCCAACGCTGCGTTTAGCCAGCACAATGAGCTGCGCGGCTCGATGCAATCCTGCATGGTGTTTCACATATTGCTTCCAGCCGGCAATGACTTTCTCTGTCGTTAAGCTGCTAATTTCCTTCGGAAGAGGAAACAGCCTTAACGTAGCAATGGCGCTGGTGCAGGTAAGGATTTTAAAGACGTGCCGTATTTCAGGGAAGACAATATCTACCCAACGATGAATCTGATTAACAGCGCTGTTAAGTCGTTTGGTAACCGTGTCCCGGTTGGCCATGAGAATCCGGAGTTCCTCATAGGCTTCTGGGTTGAACTGGACAGGGGAATAGTAGCCATTTTTGACCATATCTGCGATGACGAGTGCGTCTTTGTGGTCGCTTTTGGAAGGGGTATTGTCGCGGTTTTCCTTGTTCTTTTTGACGAGGTGGGGATTTACGAGAACAGCCTCAATTCCTTTTGATGAAAGCCAGCGAGCCAGGCTGAACCAGTAGTGGCCGGTAGGCTCCATGCCGACGATAACTTTGCTCAGCTTGAATGATTTGAGCAGATCTTGAATCCATAGGCCGAACCGCCCAAACCCTTCATCATGACTGCTAAATTCTAGCGACGAACCCAGAGCAACACCACGATAGCTGACTGCACGAGCGACATGATTCTCCTGGGCAATATCTACTCCGACAACAAGATGAAATGAGGAAATGTTTTCAATGCGTTGATTTTGTTTCCTGTGATTTAAACTTCATAGTAGAGCGACCTCCTGATGGTGAGATTAAAGGGCTGTAGACCCGTTTCCAACTCCCATATTACAGAGGCGCTCTTTTTTATGCAAAGTCCAAAATATTCGTTTTACAGGAATTCTAACGGGCAAGATAGTTTAATCATTTTCGCGATTAACTTCAATTAGTGGGTTCATAAATATGTCCGTATTTCGGCTCAAATTTGAAGGAGGAACAAATAAGCCGTAGGGCTTATTTTTTTTAATAACTTGTGGGGTTCAAACGAAGAAAACAATGTATTTTTATTGTGAAACGATAAATGAAGTGATAAAATCAAAAATGAGGTGAAATAAATGAAAAAAGAGACGCTCTTTTTAAAAATTGTTCTGGTTGTTATGGCAATTCCTGCATTAGTGATGTGTTTTTATGGAATCCCAGCGATGGCGCATAGTATGATGCCGGATTTCCCGGATATTAAAGTTTATCTTTCCGCTTTGGCTGCGTATGTGGCGTCTATTGCGTATTTATTTACGCTACTTCAGGCATTAAAGCTTCTCAGGTACATTGATACAAATACCGCTTTTTCGCAAACCTCTGTTTTAGCGCTTAAGAAAATAAAACAAGCGGCGGTTGTCGTATCACTCATGTTTGCATGTAATCTCCCGCTTTTCTACTTTGTAGCTGACGGCGCAGATGCACCAGGCGTCATGGTCATTGGGCTAATTATAACCTGTGCGCCAGTCGTAATCGCAGTATTTGCCGCAGTTCTTGAGAAACTGCTCAAAAACGCGATCGAGCTCAAAGAAGAACAGGAGTTGACCGTATGATAGTGGTTAACATTGACGTCATGCTTGCAAAGCGGAAAATGAGCGTTACTGAGCTATCCGAGAAAGTCGGCATTACAATGGCGAACCTGTCGATACTTAAAAACGGAAAAGCGAAAGCCATTCGAATCTCAACACTCAAAGCGATCTGCAAAGCACTCGCTTGCCAGCCTGGAGATATTCTCGAGTATCGGCAGGATTGAATAAAATAAAAAAACCGCCGTACATTGCGGATGTAAGTAATGATGAAGAGCTCGAAAGCTATATCAATCCTAACGACTACATAGCCTTCGCCTTTGAGGCTAACGGCAATATGACACTATACCATAAGAATAACTCATCAATAATAATGCTTTCTCATAACCATTGTTTAATCGGGTGACAAGAACATAGTAACATTGTAAGCCGCAATTTATGCGGCTTTTTTATTTTATGTTATCACTTTCTTGCCAAAATGATATGACATGAACGTGTTAACATTTCTGATGAGTGACAAGGGGAAATGGTTTAGTTTCTTATGAAGTTTATTATGAGAATGACATACCTGAGTCATAGATTTGGGATAAAAATGTACTTAGCGGCGATAGTAAAGAACACTTAAAGGATAAGATTCATTCATTACTAAAGGGAGCGTTCAAAAAGTAAATTCTTGAGATAGTTGGCAATGTTGAAGAATTAATTGAAGTAAAGAATTAAAAGTTCCATTTTGCTAACGGGAGACTTTAGTTGAATACAACAGGGAGCAGATTGCGATCGGGCAGCTGCTCTATTTTTCATTAAGCTAAAGGGCAGGTTAGTGTAGTTAATATTCCCTAAATTTCCTCATTGTGAGACTCTTTTGGGAGTATCTTTCATAGAGTTCCGGATTTCATCAAGTAGATTTGATGGGATTTTATTTATTAATATAATGAAAATGTAAACAAATGTATATGAAAGTAAGAACTTATCTATTTTTCTATGGCTAACACGTCTCATACTATTAACTGTGAGGAGGCCACTTGGTAAGGAATGGGTGCCCGGGAATGACGAGTACTCAAGTTAGCAGTACGAAAACCCGAATATATCATTTCATACGAGGAAATGAGGATGAGGAAATGCAGTCAAGCCGAAGGAATCAACAAAGATGTTCGTTATTGTTATCGTTGGTCTTATTTTTTTCTATCATATTTTCTGTTCATCCATCGATAACGTACGCAGACGGAACATCAAATGCAGAAGAAATCACGCAACAAGCACCGGATAACTCACTACCGGAAACAGTGCCTGGTTCTGTAGTAGTTTCGGATCCTGAAGAGGTCCCAGATGCCAACCTCGAAGAGCCATTCGCTGTGCAGCAGCCAGGAATGGATGCAGCACCAACGGCTTTAGCTAGCATCCGGGAGAACTATGCGTTGAAGAAGGATGTGAAAGTATCCGGCAATGAAGTTCCGGACGGACTTTTTCCTAAATATGCCGTCGATGGAGACTCGTCAACACGCTGGTCTTCCGATAAATACGACGATCAGTGGTTTGAAGTAGATTTAGGCGAAAAGAAGGAGATCGGTCAAGTTATCATTCGTTGGCAGACGCCAGCTACATCCTACCGCGTGCTGACTTCGGTCTATGGTGATAATTGGGAGAACATTACACTTGAGAATGATGGCATTATTAATTGCCAAGGTGGAACGGAAGTCCTAAATTTTCTGTCACGAGAAGCAAGATACGTCAAGTTTGTAGGGGTTGAGCGGAAACCGGCTGATGGCATTCTGTATGGGTACTCATTCTATGAGTTCGAGGTATACAGCGAAGATCCACTAGAGAAAATCATCAAAGGGATTCACGGCATTGAACCGATCAGTCAAGGACAGACCGAGTTCCCATTCCCGGCTGTACCAGAAGGTTATCAAATCTCCATCTACGGATCGGATGCGCTGCCTGTCATTGACAAGGAAGGCGTCATTCACCCCCCATTGGTGGATAAAAAGGTTCATGTGATGCTGCAAGTACAAAGCCTGGAGGACCCAACGCAGAAAGCGATAACGCCGTCATTCGAAGTTACGGTCACAGGATTAAATCAACAGATCGAAGGGCTGAATGAGGAACCGAAAGTAATTCCGTCCCTGCAAGAATGGATTGGGAGAACAGATCAATATACATTATCGTCTGCAGCGAAGATTGTCTATAATGACCCGTCGTTAGCCAAATCAGCAGCTATCGTCCAAGAAGATATGAAAGCGATTACGGGACGGGAATTGACTGTTACCCAAGGGACACCATCCATCGGAGATCTGTACTTGTCCTTAAATCCGACGGATAAGGTCTTAGGTCAAGAAGGTTACATACTCGATATCGGTGATTATGTAGCCATTACGGCGCCGACGGTAAAGGGTGTCTTCAGCGGAACGCGTTCCGTGCTGCAAATTCTGAAGCAGGATGAAGGTCATGACCAGATTCCGAAGGGGCAGTCCCGCGACTATCCGAAATACGAGACACGCGGATTTATGATCGACGTGGCTCGCAAATTCTATACGATTGATTTCTTGCGGGATTACGTGAAGATGATGGCTTGGTATAAGATGACGGATTTGCAAATCCATTTGAATGATGATATAGGTAATCGCGGTGCGTTTCGGTTAGAAAGCGAGAGGTATCCGAATTTATCAAGTATAGATGGTTTTTATACGAAAGAAGAGTTCCGCGATTTGCAGCGGTTAGGTCAAGATTATGGTATTAATATTATACCTGAAATCGATACGCCGGGGCATTCGCGTGCTTTTACGACATTAGATCCTTCTCTGGGGAATGATTCGCATCTCGACGTCTCAAAACCCGAGACCGTGGAATTTGTCAAGAATTTGTGGAGTGAATATCTTGATGGCTGGAAAGGCGGAGACCCTACATTTCTCGGTCCTGATGTTCAAATTGGAACCGATGAATACAAAGGAAACACGGAAGATTTCAGAAAATATATGGATACCATGATCAAATTCATCAATAGCAAAGGGAAACATCCTTTGTTGTGGGGCGGATTGCAAGAGTACGCCGGTAAGACACCGATCAGCAATGAAGCGACCATGGCGATCTGGCACTTACCGTATGGCGGACCGCAGCAAGCAATCGATCTTGGTTATAACATCATTAACATCAATAATAGCTATTTATATCTCGTACCCCGACTATATGCCGATTATTTAAATACGTCACTCTTATATCAGGAATGGGAGCCTGTAAAATGGTACGGTGCGACGCTGCCTTTTGGCCATCCGCAATTAAAAGGCGGCATGTTCGCACTTTGGAACGATATTTCGTATGAAGCGGGGCTATCGATGGATGATACTCATGTCCGCTTGGTCCCTGCCATGCAGGTCCTTTCCGAGAAAATGTGGCACGGCGCGAGAAGCGATGTAGACTACGACACCTTTGTGAAGACGGCCGCGAAGATGGGCGATGCGCCGAATACCCACCTTTCCTATGATGTGAAAGTCAAAAATACGGAAGGAATCGTCCTTGATTATTCGTTCGAAAACAATTCCATCGACGCATCCGGTAATGGATACGATGCAAGAAGCAATAACGTCGATTTTGTCAAAGGAAAATATGGGCAAGGCGCCCACTTCAACGGCGGTACTAGTTATTTGGATACACCTCTCAACAGCTTAAACTTTGGTTGGACCGTCTCCATGTGGATTAACCCGGATGCGGACAATCCGGACGATACCGTATTAATGGAATCGCCTGCGGGAACGGTAAAATTAAAGCAACACGGCACCAAGGGTAAATTAGGATTCTCTAAAGAAGGATATGATAGCGCATTCAATTACAAAGTGCCGGCTGGCCAATGGACTCATCTTCTCATCACGGGGGACAGCAATGGCGTCTCGCTCTATGTGAACGGGAATGAATACGTCGAGAAGCTGGCGCAGCCAGTGCAGCGCATTCAGACGCTTGTCCTGCCTGTCGCGAAAATCGGCGGCACAACCAACGCGTTCAAAGGAACGATCGATAATCTACAAGTCTATAATCGCTTCATTCCGCTGCTCGATGTGAACAACTATGCGCTGCATCAGGTAACCGATGCCTCGGGATTAGAGGCGGCATGGGTACCTTCGAGCCAAGCCGTCGATGGAAATATGATCACGCGCTGGGCGAGTACGTACAAAGACGATTCGTGGTTCACCGTTGACTTGGACAAAACGCAAAATATTAGCAAGGTCGTCATCGGATGGGAGACGGCCGCGAAACGGTTCAAGATTCTCTATTCCACTGATAACGTAACATGGAAAAACGTGATGGCAGACGATCGAATTCTTACGGCCAGCGATAAACGAGAGACGAGTACGGTGGAATTCGCTCCGAAGCAGGCTAGATACGTGAAATTCCAAGGAATTGAACGAATGCCTGTCTATGGCGAATACTACGGATATTCCATCTATGAGTTCGAAGTGTACGGCGATGATCTAATGGTACCCTACAAAGAATTAATTGATGCAGCCGAGAAATTGATCAATTTGAACAAAGGGAACGAGGAGCTTCGCAAACAATTGATGTTCTTGTTGGATCGATACCCGTATCATTTCGAGACAGTAGTGGATACTCTGCGCGATCTGAACGCGAGGTTGAAGGATTCTATCGATAAATCGGAACCGAAACCTCCAATCGACACTGATAATCCTAGACCTGGCGTGAAGGAAGGCGAAGCGACGATCAAAGCCGGCGAAGCGGGAACGGTCAGCTTAGGCAAGCAGATTACCGTTTCTGTTCCGGTAGGCGCAGCGAAAGAAACGATGATGCTGCATCTGAAGAAAATCGACAATTCCGCTGACTTGCTGACGCAGCAGCCGAATGCAATAAGCCCGGTGTTCGAATTGTCAAAGGATGTGAAGGGCGGCTTCGATAAGCCGATTCAGATCAGCTTGACGTTTGATGTCAGTAAGCTTGGCAAAGATCAACAAGCATCTGTGTTCCAATATGATAAAGCAACAGCGCGTTGGGTGGAACTCAAAAGCACGGTAACGGATAGTACGATTCAAGCGGATACACGTAATGTCGGTATATTCGCCGTCTTTGCCGTCAATCGTAAGTCGACCGAGCCGAGTCCGGCCTTCAAAGACATCGCAGGCCACTGGGCTGCCAAGGATATTCAAGCAGCCGTGCAGCGAGGAATGACGAACGGATATCCGGATGGAACATTCAGACCGAATCAGTCCGTGACACGCGCGGAGTTCACGGTATGGCTCGCGAAGGCGATGCAGCTAAGCAACGAAAGCAGTACGAAGGCGTTCGTAGATCAAGCCTCGATCCCGATATGGGCGAGTGAGGCCGTGGCGCAAGCTGTAGAGCTCGGACTCATTCAAGGCTATGCTGATCAACGGTTCATGCCGAATCAGCCGATCAGTCGCGCAGAGATGGTGACGATGGTCGCGAGAGCATTGAAGCTGTCTATCGACGCAAGCGCAAGAACGAGCTTCGCAGATGACAAGCAAATCCCGGCATGGGCGATCGGAGCCATTGATGCAGCTGTGCAGCAAGGCTGGATTCAAGGGCGTGGCAGCAATCAATTTGCGCCGAATGCATCGACAACACGCGCCGAATCGATCACTGTCTTATTGAAAGCATTTCCAAAGGTATGAATAAAGAAGACGCTCATCATCACCAAGAGATGTTGAGCGTCATTCTCATTCAATTTGGCTAAAGTCAGAGGATGCGAAGCAACCGAATTGCCAAAGCTGATGGTAGTATCGACAGACTTATACCTTATTGAAAATAGTGGAATTAATTGACAGAGCAAGTTGAGTGTGATAGCATTGCTTTAACTTAAAACGAAAAGGCTATGATGAGAAATAGTAGCTATTAGGGATCTCACAGAGAGAAGATGGCTGGTGCGAATCTTCATTGATCTAATAGTGAAGCAGTCTCGGAGCTGTGAACCGAACAGAGGAATCTTAGTAGGCTTCAACGGAGTTCCACCGTTATTCAGGAAACAATATCGGAGATATCCCGTATTGATAGAGTGCAGAGAAATCTGAAATTAGGTGGTAACACGGACATAATAGTTCGCCCTAAGTTGACAAGAAATATGTCAGCTTAGGGCTTTTTTGTTTTATTTCTTCTCGTTCGAATATTTGCAAAATAATTTTCCGAGAATAATTAACAATTGAAATGGAGGTATTGAGCATGGTGAAAATGACACCAGATGAGTTAAGAAAATCATATATTGATTTTATGAAAGGAATAGGGGCTAGCCAAGTGCCCTCTTCTAGCTTGTTACCAGAAAATGATCCCTCAACGTTGTTTACAGGAAGTGGAATGCAACCTATGGTTCCATATTTATTGGGGGAAAAGCATCCGATAGGTAATGAGATTGCTAATATTCAGAAGTGTTTAAGGACAGTGGATATTGATGAAGTAGGAGATACGTCGCATCTGACATTTTTTGAAATGATAGGTCGATGGGAGTTTAAAGCAAATGAAAATAACTATAAGAAAAAGCAAATCGATGCCATTTGGAATTGGCATATTATCGAATTAGGAATTGATCCTGGCAGGCTGTATATCAGTGCTTTTATAGGAAGTGATGATTTGAATATACAGAGAGATACGGAAGCCATTCAAATCTGGTCAGAAAAATTTAAATCAGTTGGCATAGAACCTATCATTGAAGATGATCCCTATCAATATGGGGCATCTAGAGGTGGGAAAATTTTCTTATACGATGAAAAAGAAAATTGGTGGAGTCGAACCGGAAATTCATTGGATATGCCTGTTGGTGAACCGGGTGGGCCTGATAGTGAAATGTTCTATGATCTTGAACCAGGCGGTGATTCACTGGATCATCCTGCTTCTGTAAGCGAGAGGTTTTTAGAAATTGGGAACAACGTATTTATGTGTTACAAAAAAGAAGACACAGGATTTGTAAAAATGAAAAATCCCAATATTGATTATGGAGGCGGATTAGAAAGGGTTGCAACAGCCCTTAATGGTGACAAGGATATTTATAATACGGCTTTCTTTCTTAATCCCAAGAAAAAATTGATGGAGTTAAGTGGTAAACAATATACTGACGATTTAAAGTCGTTTAGAATCATACTTGATCATGTGAGAGCGGCTACTTTTCTAATTAATGATGGTGCAGAGCCAGCTAATAGTGATGCAGGGTATATAACAAGAAGATTATTAAGAAGGGCAATTCGTGCAGGTAAAAAAATAGGTATACAAGGAAGTTTTGTGGGTGAGTTGTCTGAAGTTTATATAGATGAAGCAACAGCTTATGAAGATTTGATCGGTAATAAAAAGAAAATTATCGAAATAGTAAATAAGGAAGAAAATCTTTTCTATAGAACTTTACAGCAAGGAGAATTTGAAATACAAAAACATCTTAAGAATAAGGGTAAAGTGACAGGTGCAGATGCCTTTTATTTTTACGAAACATATGGGTTTCCCTTGGAGTTGACGGAAGAGTTTCTAACTGAAAGTGGATATAGCATGGAGGACAAGGCGTCTTATATAGAGGCGGCAAAGAAACATGCTGAAAAGAGCAGAACTGCTTCTGCGGGTAAATTTAAAGGTGGATTAGCTGAACATTCAACAGAAACAACAGCGCTGCACACGGTATCTCATTTATTACTTGCTGGTTTAAGGGAAGTTTTAGGTGATCATGTTCATCAACAAGGAAGTAATATTACTTCAGAACGATTACGGTTTGACTTCAACCATGATGAAAAACTTACGCCAGAGCAAATAGCTGAGGTGGAAAAGTATGTGAATGAAGCGATTTCATCAAAAGCAGTTACCTATATTTCAGAGCTGCCTAAAATTGAAGCGAAAGAAAGTAATGTTGAAGGGAATTTTTGGGATAAATATCCGGATATCGTTAAGGTGTATACAATCAAAGATAATGAAGGGAAAGTTTGGAGTCGAGAAGTATGTGGAGGACCTCATGTAGAAGATACAACAAACTTAGGAAAGTTCAGTATTAAAAAAGAACAATCTTCTGCTGCTGGAGTTAGAAGGATTAAAGGAGTAATTAATAAATATTTCCAGAACGCGGAACAATAGCTGATGTTTTAGGATTGCCATTTGTAACAACGTTATGAGTTGCCGGGAATCCATGATGAATGATAAATCCGGCAATCGAAGTGGTTTGACAACGATTGGCCTTTCCGTTGGCGGTACGGTACCGGAGCACATTATTCAAAGAAAAAGCAATTCGGATTATATCCGAATTGCTTTTTTACTGCAAGAAAGGGAAACTTATAAAAAAACAGAACGAAAATCGAGCTATATGGTGTATGACACTAAATGTCGGATGACAAGAATATGAGCCGATTAATTACCGCGTAAATCGCGGTTTTTTTATTTTATCGGTACATATTCTTGGCAATGTGCAATGTCAAGAATATGTACCGAATGCCGAAAAAGGCCAAGAATGTATAGCGATTGCCGATGAGCTATTTATCATGTGTTGGGCTTGTTTTACAATAAAATAAAGACTCGGCCTCTGTTCTGCTGGGCGTTAAGCTAACGGGCAGTTTAACGCAACAATTTGGTATGAAAGGGCGTCATTTAATTGGGGTATAATTGTAACCAGCTTACAGTTTAATTCCATCAATTTTATTGTTAGCGATGATGCATGATTGCGCTTCTTTTGAGAGCCGAATAAAGAAGTTCACAGAGAAAGCAGCTATCGATAAGGGTTGATTTCAGGAGGTGGTGAATCCAATTGCTTAACAAAAAAACACTTTTTGGTTCCGTATTACTGTTATTAATACTGTTTTGTATAATCGTCATACAACAAAAAAAATAAATTCGATGAGTGTGCAGTTAGTTGAAAAAAATAGTGAAATAATGGAAAAAGAACAAACAGCCAGCACATACAAAAATGAAATATTCATTAAAGAGAAGGATTTCTTAAAACTAAAAGCTGACTTTGAGTTGGAGAAGAATAAATTGAATGAAAATTTAGCTGATCTTCAATTGGATAATACAAACCTTTTATCTGAACTAAAAAGAGTGAATTCATTTATGCTTGAAGCACTCTTGGATGGAAGTGAAAGAACACCTATTGTTGACAGTTCCATATCGCCCGATATTCTATCAACAATCTTTAAACTGTATGATGCAATGAATAGGAATGATATCAAAGATTTTCATAAAATTGATGTGAAAGGAGTTCTGACTGGTTTATACGAAAATCGAGATAATATTGAGAAAATACTATGGATTCGTCACGACCCGGATAATAGAGCAAAGGCCATCCAAAACGAATTCGGAGTAGAATCTAAAGTAGAACTATTGGTAGTGATTTTTTTAGATAAGGTCGGTTCAATATTTGACCCTAATTTCGCGATGGTAAAAGAGCATGATAAATGGATTATATTTAGAGAGGATTAATTAGTATCAATAGCATGGGATATCCTAGGGAATGAGTCTGATGTTGTTATTGGATTATCGGGAGACGATAGTTGAAAACCAAAAGGGCTGCCGCGTGGCAGCCCTTCGCCGTTACGCTAACTGGCAGGATAGAGGAACAGACGGTAAGGTTGTTCTCGAACAGAAGAACAAATTAATGATATGATGTTGTAAATGGAACAGGCTAGTCGAGCCTATTTTTTATTTTCGTGAGGGAGTCGATAAATGGGTATGGGAAGTACGAATCAATGGGATGCGGAATGGGAAGTATCAGAAGAATTGGCTCATAAATTAATAAGCAGTCAGTTTCCGCAGTTAGCTTCACAAAGCGTACAAAAACTAGGATACGGCTGGGATAACACTGTTTTTCTTGTCGGGGTCGAATATGTATTTCGCTTTCCAAGAAGAGAAGTTGCAATTAATCGTTTAAGGATGGAAGGAAAGATACTACCTAAGCTTAAAGATTATTGTTCCATTGCATATTCGTTACCGCTATTTTTTGGGGAAGGGGATTATAATTATCCTGCACCTTTCCTAGGCTACCCCTATTTATCAGGAGAGTTTCCAATCGGACTAACTGACAAGAACCGTGCGGTATCAGCAACAACGCTCGCGCAATTTTTAAAAAGCTTACATGCATTCCCTGTGCAAATTGCCCAAGAAAATGGAGTTCAACATGACCATAGAAATTTGATTGATATTGCAATGCGTAAAGAAAAGTTGCATAAATTCATTTCCGACCTTGCCCTTCATTTTAGTGAAGAAGAGTATCGTGAATTATCGAACTATTTGGAACAGCTTGGAACTGAAAAAGTGAAACCCAAAAACGTATTCCTCCATGGAGACCTTCATTTTAAAAATATGCTGGTAGACGAGAATGGAATAATTTCAGGGATTATCGACTGGGGAGATATCAATATCGGACATCCTGCTTGCGACTTGAATGTCGCGTATAGCTTTTTGCCTCCGGATGCGCGTTCAGACTTTTTCAAAGAATATGGGGATGTCGATGAAGAAACGAAGATATTAGCTCGATTGATAGCCATATACATTCCCATTTTGATCATGATGCAGGCAATTGATTATAAAGATGAAAAGTTGGTTGCTGAAGCAAAAGCGATCATAAAACGTGCTCTCGCTGATTAAGAAAGGTCATTCCGCTAACGAGGAACTATAGCTCAACACTCAATTCGGAGGAGGTTGCGGGCAAGGATCGGCAGCTTCGTTACATTAACGGGTAGTTTAACGCAACATCTTAATACCTTATCTCGTTTGAAGTATAATGCTAAAACTATGTGCCGAGCGGAATTGTTGCTTCATTGAAGTAACGATTAGCTAAAGGACTTGATGCGGTAGGAGGGATATCTTGAAGAGATTGTTATTTATTCCGATACTTATCCTTTTAACAATATCTTTAGCGGACGTAATCTATTTCAATCTGAAAGAAGTGAGTTACCAATTGAGATGACTGCTTTCAACAGTCTTAATGATGAAAAACAAGACCAAATTCCTGTGAGTCCGAAAGATTCAGTTGTAAGGAAAGTGACTGTTAATAATAATTTGCTAATTTAATTGGTAGCTATTACGGAAAAGAAGTATACTCCGTTACATTTAATCATACTGAGTGTTTCAACTGAAAGTATCACGGTATATGTTGATTTGGATAAAAAAAATTGTTGGAAAAGGGTTCAGTGATTAAAATTACGAAGACTGCCAATTTTGTAATTCAAAATACCGCCTCGGATGAAGCTGTCGCCGCGAAGTGTCACCAAAATCGAGTACGGGCGGCGGTTGCCTGAGCCTGACTCCGCTCAATCCAAACGGATCAATAGGTGCAGTTGCATTGCAAACGAGAGAAGGGCACTCTAATTGCGGGCGCCCTTCTCACTTTATTTTCATCATAAAATGACGAACTTATAGAATCGCTTTTTGGTTCCATTATTGGATGTGA
>NZ_JBFTPA010000040.1:0-22220 GCF_056398245.1 Paenibacillus sp. 01T47 | reverse complement strand
TTAGGCACGCCGCCAGCGTTCGTCCTGAGCCAGGATCAAACTCTCCAAATTGGTGTTTGAAATGCTCATTACTTTTTTATCGCTTTTTTCGCTTATCCCGAAGGATTTGCGAGGCAGTTATTACTCGTTGTTCAGTTTTCAAAGAGCAAACTTTTCTATCGTTTGTCTTGCTTGTTTTGCTTGTTGACCGCGTGTGTCTCTCGGCCAGAAATAGAATATACCATGTACATGCCTAAATGGTCAAGCGTTTAAATAAACTTTTTTGAAAAAACTTCATTTCTATCATAAAACCATCTTTATTCCGTTCCTTTACGCTGCAGTTCACGCCAAACTTTCTTGTTGCTGTACTGACGCTCTGAGCTAATATCCTTGCCAAACCATGCTGGTGCTATGAAAGCATTGGCAGATGCTTCGGAGTCAAACTCAACCTCAAGCACCGAAAGCTCGATTTGGTCATAGGTATCAATCTCAATGATTCGGTCGTTCCATTTTGCAGTCACTCTGTTTTTCGTCAATGGTATGAAACCAAAAGCGTTTACTACCTGTTCATAAATACTGTTCGAAATCGAATATTCAATTTCCTCACGTGATAGACCGTTGCCTAGCTTAAAGGTATGTGTGAATGAAACCTCGCCGCTCGCCAGATCAACAATTCTCCGAACACGAAGCTCCTGATTGTCGTCGATAGCCAAATACGTTTGTTCTATTCTTTGCTCGGAGAGCACCAACAAATCATTTTCTTCTATTAATGCGGTTGGAAACGCCGGCAGCAAAAACTTGCGTTCAATTTCTAATGACATGTATAACAGCTCCTTTTTATATTAGTCTTCCTCCAAGAAAAGCTCATCCAGCATTCTTTCCCTATTGTTAATGAACCTCTTCATAAGCATATAATGATCGGTTTCCTCGAGAGCGGTACGCTCAATCCCTTCAGCAGTCAAATTATAAATCACTGCATCCGGATAAGCCATTAGAATCGGAGAATGTGTTGCAATAATAAATTGTGAGTGCTTCCCTACGAGCTGATTAATTCGTGCAAGCATCGCCATTTGGCGGAAAGGAGAAAGTGCAGCCTCCGGCTCATCCATCATATAGAGACCATTACCGTTAAAGCGGTGGAGGAACGTTGCAAAAAAGGATTCACCATGCGATTGCTGATGGAGCGACTTCCCGCCATATGAATCAATAATGCGTGGTCCACTGCCAAGCTCACGGTCCATTTGGTCAATATTAGTCGCCAAATTATAATAGCTCTCCGCTCGAAAAAAGAACCCATCCCTTGGTTTGTTTACGCTGCGTACAAGCCTCAAATGCTGATGAAGTTCTGAATGCGTAGCTTCTGTAGAAAAATTAAAGTTAATCGTTCCGCCTTCTGGATTGAATCCGAGTCCAATCGCGATCGCTTCCATCAGCGTAGACTTGCCCATTCCATTTTCCCCAACGATGTATGTTACTTTCGGATGGAACTCCAGCTCATCTAAACTCCGGATAGCACTTAAATCAAACGGATAAGAATCGAAGGAGGGTACTGTCTCCCGAAGGAGCTTAACGCTTCTTAAATAAAGACCTTGCTGGCTTTGTCTCATCCTGTACGCCTCCAAGTTCGATTATGCCTTATCTGATTCTACTATTAACCGCAGCACTTTTTGAACTTTTTCCCGCTTCCGCAAGAACAAGGTTCATTACGACCGACTTTTTTCTTCGATTGCATATCGATTACTTCCGCTTGAGCAGCTGGCTTAGGTGCATTATTCAGCACCATGCTCACGTTTGCACGTTTCTCCGCTAGCTCTTCTGGGGAATAACCTTTGATGGCCCATTGCTTCGTGCTGTTCATTAATGGAACGAGCAAATCGGTAATATTCCTCATTGTCTCCGAATTAGGAATTTCAATAAAGTTCTGCGCCAGCTCAATAACAGAAGCTAAAGAATCTCCGTTTCTCGCAGCATCTGTACATTCCTCAGCCATCAAATCAGCTTCTTCACGGTCAATCTCATAACGCTCTAGTACAAAACGGACTAGATTCATATAGTGGCTGTTTCTCTCCACATATTCTGCTTCTCCAGCTTTCAAAAGCTGCTGCTTCGTAAATGGACAAAAATCCAGATCATGTCTAAGGTCTCTTTCTTTCACAATAGCCTCAGAATCTACTACCCGATAGTCTGATATGTAGCCACTCTCTTCAATGAAAAATTGCTCATAGTAATCTTGGGCAGCAAACAAAACGTTCATAATATCATATTGAGCAAGAGGATGATCATCCTCTGAGATTACAAATGATTTCAACTGATCTATCGTCAATGTTCCATAATAATAGAGTAGGCCCTGCGTTAACCGTATCCATTCCGTGTTTCGATTAAGAATGGGCGTTTCCTTTAAGAGGTCCCCCGCTTTAATGAATTCCACCAGTTCGGCTGGCATCATCACAACACGCTTGCCATCTACCGTTCCCGGAAATAAAATACCACGCTCTAGGAAATAAGCATACTGCTGCAATTCAAGAAACGGCTTGTCCCAAATACCTTCGTTTTTCACTATTTTCTGAACAAGCTTCAATCTATTATGATCAAAGCAACGAGTTGCCATTTGTAGATTGTCTGGTATCAGCTCTGAAAGCTTCTCCACAAGCCCCTGCTTATTGAGCGAGCTTAGGTTGCTAATATCCAAATTCGTACGTATTCTAGTTAATTGCTGCTTCGATAATGTGCTTAGCGCATCCGCATAAGACAGTGGATAGGTAAGCGGCGGCCATAATTTTTCCTGTGCTTTATCTTGCTTTGTTGTCATAATAATCTCCTAACTCGTAGATGTATTTCATGCTCTTCTATGAATTATGAGTGGTACACTCAAAAGACATGCAGGTTCAAAGATAACAAAAATCGAAGATGGAATCAAACAAATCTGTTACTAATTTCATCACAAAATGTAAACTCAACCTATAAATTACGGATTCAAACCTAAATAAAAGCCTCACAGATCATCAAGCGATCTACGAGGCTTATTCAAAATCTATCATGATTTATCCATACCTTTTACACTTAACAGCGAATTAAGCTGCTCCAGTAAATTACCGCCGCCAGTGAGCGAGATAGTCCCGATTTTTTCGCAAATTTTCTCAAGAAACTCAAGCTCTTTCAGACGATAGAGTGTGCCGTTCTCATCCATTAGCTTAGCGGTATTTAGCAGGCTTCTAGTAGACGCTGTTTCCTCTCTTCGTGTAATGAG
Organism: Paenibacillus sp. 01T47; assembly: GCF_056398245.1. NCBI lineage: Bacteria > Bacillati > Bacillota > Bacilli > Caryophanales > Paenibacillaceae > Paenibacillus > Paenibacillus sp. 01T47. The sequence goes on along the minus strand of NZ_JBFTPA010000040.1, from coordinate 18,994 downwards.
ATTGGCTTGCGCCTTCTTCTCAGCAAGCAGTACCGTATTAAGAATGTCCTTAATATCACCCGGCAAAATAATATCTTTGAGGCCCGCCGAAACGAACTGTACACCGTAATGCTCTTTCTGCTCATTCAGACGTGTAAGTACAAAATTTGCGATTTCTTGCTTCATGCGCAGCAGATCGTCCAGCTTTAGAGTACCGACATATTCGCGCAAAATAAGCTGCAGCAAAATGTATACCTGCTCCTCGAACGACTTAATCTGAAATGCTTTTAGCGGGTCAACAACCTTGTACTGGCACACAAAGTTCAGCCGCAGCGTCACCTTGTCCTCCGTCATGATCTCTTGTCCAGTCATGTCCAGCTGAAGCTGGCGCAGATCAACCGTCTTCACCTGCACACTCGTTGGTCCTTTCCAGAAATAATATTTTCCCGGACGAAGCTCGCGTTGCAAAACGTTATTAAAAAATAACAACCCCGTTTCATAGCTTGCCACCTCGAACACTTGCATAAAGCTTTGCAGCCTCGACAGCAGTGATCTATCGATTTCTGATGTCAGTTCTGGATTCCGAATGTCTATACGGATAAATGAATGTTTTTTCATTACATTCCAGAAGCCATAAAGCCCTGGCGTCAGCAATGCGGCAAATTTGCCATCCTCAAAATGCAGTACATACTCATAATCCTGCACATCAGCTATCGTCAGCTGCTCGGCAAGCAGCTCATCGTGGAGAAATAGCTTCAACTCCATATTTGGAACAGCGAAACGCTTCGCAATATTTTGCAAAATAACGGTATCGTCAGAAAATGATGTATGGCGATATACGCCCGGCTGCAAAAGCTTTATGTAACTGCCTTTTTTGAAAAGCAGACCTCGTTCATCGTTCTTGATAATCACTTTTTTAAACATGATTTAACACCTCTTTACACGGTTTGGTTGATCTTTGGAACAGGAGCGCTCCTGCGGCTAGACCGGAATCCGGCTTGAGAAGGGAGCAGAGCAGCTTTACAGCTTCGTTGTCGATAGTCGAGCTCGGATTCACTTTCCATCTGTGCTCGTTCTATGTCTTACTCTGCTATAAGAGGCAGCTGGCTCCAATCGGTATCCACCGATTGCATAGGTTTTGCTGCAGTGATTGTGCCGAGGCATCGTCTGAGTGCTCCTGCTTAAGATCAGATCTACAACATTAGTTCTCCTTTGGAGGGAGTCAGAGTGCTCCGAAGAGCTTTTCGCGGATTAGGCGATTGACAATAGAGGGATTAAGTCCACTCTATCCTGTGGGAGATTAAGACGATATGAGCGATACAGTATACAAGCGCATAGTATGCGCATGCACTGCGGGATTTTTAGAAATCCCAGCCAAGGTACGCCATTCGTACATGAACCTCATCTATTATTGAAGTTATCTTTAATAGCGATTTAATAAAAGCTAGGTGCCTTTTATAGCAGCCATCGGCTTGCATTTGGCTACCACGGCAGCTAAAGAAGCGCCAACAACGCTGTCGATGATCTGATCTACGTCTTTATATGCCTGTGGGCATTCATCGAGAATGGCCTGCAAGGAAGCATGGTTGACGAGTATTTCATCATCCGTCCCAACCTTCAGCGATTGTTCAAACTGATCAACCGTCACCATTTCTTTCGTAGCTTTTCGCGATCTCGCCCGCCCCGCTCCATGGCAAATAGAATAGAAGTTTTTGAGTCCCTCTTCCTTGCCTACCATAATATAAGAGGAAGTTCCCATAGAGCCTGGGATGAGCGCGGGATGTCCCGTCTCCTTGTACACCGGCGTATTTAGAAAATGTCCCGGCGGAAGCGCACGCGTTGCCCCTTTGCGATGGACGAGCATCGGCTGGTTGCGGTGAAACTCCATGAGCGCGTAGTTATGCATCAGATCATAGAGAACCGGCATTTCTGTACTTGCTCCGAACACTTCCTGAAAAGCTTCACGGACACCGAATGCAATCATATGACGGTTGCTTACGGCGAAGTTGAGTGCAGAATACATCAGGTTCAAGTAGGTCTGACCTTCCTGACTCGCAATCGGGGCATAGATCAGATTAGGGTCTGGATTGCTAACTCCCCACTGATTCATCGCTTCCTTAATAACCTTATTGTGTTCGCGTCCAACCATTCCGCCCCATGATCTGGAGCCAGAGTGAATCATGACGACAACCTGACCGTCGAACAAGCCCCATTTTGCCGCCACATTTGCGTATTCCTCATTTATCTCCAAATACTGAATTTCAATGAAGTGATTGCCACTGCCGAGCGATCCGAGCTGCCCACGCGCATATTTCATAATTTTCGGAGGCAGTTGATTTAAATAGGTATGGTCGAAGCCGAACTGGGATTGCTCCACATGCGTCAGCCATTGCTCATTTGGCACATATTTCTCAGGCAGACCCTTCAAGCCATGCTGTACCACACTCATAACATCGATATCGTCGTAGTTCGAGTTCTTACGCTCGTTAGTCGGTACGTATTTCTCGATTGCAGCGATCAATGCTCTACGAATATTTTTGTCAGCAAGCTCACGCTTATGAAGTGATGTTGTATGAACGCGCATCCCACAGCCGATATCAGAGCCGACAATAGAGGGAGATACACAGCCATTTTTCATATTCCAGACCGCAGTCGTCCCAATGCAGGTTCCAATGCCAACGTGGGCATCAGGAGTATAGCTCATATATTGATTTCGAGGAATTTGCAAATTGTTGTTTGCCATTTCATATACTTTGTCCCCAAAGGCTTGGAGCACATCTTCATTCGCAAATACGTGGAGTGAGCCATGCTCAAGCTCCATTTCATGATGATTGCCTCCATGTCTCTTATGCTGCATTATCATCGTAATACCTCCCGTGCTTCAAGCTATACGTGTCATAACTCGTTGGCTTGCTCGCTTCTTATGAGCTTTATATTGCCTGATTTTGGAGACCGTGAACATGGTGAAAGTATTACGATGGAGGAAAATTTTCCTTTTTGTTCAAATTTGCGCTCTTCCTGTTAAGATAGAAAAGAAGAGCGCTTATGATCGGAGGAATACATAAATGGCAAAAGAAAGCTTTGATAAAGAGATCCAGTTTTTGCGGATGCTCGTTCTTACGAGCGGTGCATATAATCGCCAGCAGTATGCGGACAGGCTGGGCATCTCCATCCATACCTTCGATAAAACGATCAAACGTCTGAAAGAGGTTGTGAATAGCGTTTACCAACAGCTGCCTGAGGATAAAGGCAAGGAGTTTGCCGAAACCATTCGTTACAGCTATCTTGATTCTTCGGAACCGATGCTTCTGTTTCTATTTCGCGCCAAATCTCTAAAAGAATCAGAGAGTCAGCGCCTCTCCTTATTGCTTGCTGCTATGCACGAGAAGTCATTCACTGCAATGGAGCTCCTCGATCTATGCTGCAGCAGCATGCCGGAGGAGCTTTCGCTGCCTGACGAAAAAACGATACGAGGCGATTTGAAATATTTAGAGCAAGTAGGCGTCATCAAAAAAGAGTCTGGAACGCGCCCTTTTCGCTATCGGATATACAATGATTTAGTACAGCAGCTCTCACGCGATGAGCTGCTCGATCTTTATGACTTTGTAGACGTTATGGCAAATACCCAAATCCCCTCCGTACAGGGTTATTTGCTGCGTGATGGTGTCAAGAAATACATGAATCGGAATCAGGTCGATTACGGCTCGGTTGAACCCTTCTTATATAAGTACCACTATTACTCTCGTATTTTGGACGAAGCACATCTCTTTACTCTGCTTGCTGCGATACGTCATCGGCGCTCGGTCAGCTTTCTCTATTTTTCGCCGAAAAAAGAAACCAGCTACACATCCAAAAATACGAATCCATTATTTGAGCGCGATACCGAAGGACAGCAGGAAACGCTGCTCCCTCTAAAAGTTGTTTACGATCATCAATATGGCCGCTGGTACCTTCTTGGTCATCACGCCCGCTACGGCATTAAGAAATACCGAATGGAAGGCTTAACCCAAATTTCGGAAGAGGAAGCGTCCCCCGTGGCATTATTCGAGTCCAAAAGAGATGAGCTGGAGCAGCGGATTAAACATAGCTGGCTAATTGATACGGGCAAGCCTGTTCTAGTGCGGGTTCGCTTCTTTCATCCGGGACCTCATATCCCAAGCTTCGTGATGGAGCGTGTTCTGCTCCAAGGACAATGGGGCACTATTTTGGAAGAAAGTGAAGAATCCTTCATCTATGAAATTGAGGTGAACGGAACGATTGAAATCAAGCCTTGGATTAGGAGCTTTGGCTCAAGCTGCGAGGTGCTTGCTCCCATGAAGCTGAGGCAGGAACTGATTGAGGAATGGAAGGAGATAAAAAGCTACTATGAATCCTTTTGAGAAAATATTCAACTATCAGATTTTATCCAAGCTGGAAGGCTCCGGTACGTTCATCATGACTTCGCATGAGCGAAGTTGGCTGAAGACCATGCTTGAGCATCCCGCTGCTGCGGCTGCTTTGTCTCCAGAAACGCTTATTCAAATGAACACTATATTAGAAGAAGATCAATCCTTGGATACTGGCGGGCTTCTGCATAAGGCAGCTAGTAGAGAGAAGCAAGTCTATCATTCTTACCTTCGTCCGCTTCGCCAAGCTATCACTAACAAAAGCCTACTATATATAAGCTATAAAATTAAAGGAGACCGCACCTGTACGGAGCAAAGGGGTCTTCCCTATAAGCTGGAATATTCGATGGTCAAACGGGAATGGTATCTTCTCTGGTACCATATCAATCATCGAACGCTGATGAGCACGAAGCTTGATAACGTGACGGGCAGCAGCGAGCAGGTTTGTCCAACGGAATATTACGAGCAGCTAATTGGTATCGTTCAAGGCTTAATGAAAAAACGCAGCATGAGTGCGAATATTCTTGTTGTTCCCGAATACAACGGGGAGCTCTCGCGCATTTTGTATGCTTTTTCTTGCTTCGAGAAAGAAGTCAGTTACGCTGCCGACTCCAACGAATATACGATTCAATTACACTTTTCAAGCAAGGACAGCGAATATGTTCTATCCAAAACTCGCTTCCTCGGAAAGCGGGTTCGCGTCATCGATGGCGAGCACCTGCGGCGCCGTATGCACGAGTCTGCGACAAAATCCCTAGCACGATATGCACAATTTGACGAAAAATTTTATTTAGAATGATTATAAAATGATATTGATTTCCTCCTATAAAACGGTAACATAAGGTATGAGGCGTAATCATACAAAATCAATGAGGTGAATCTATTATGAGTACTGAGAAGAACAAGCTCACAACTAGCTTTGGCGCTCCCGTTGGAGACAACCAAAACTCGATGACAGCAGGCTCACGTGGTCCCACATTAATTCAGGATGTTCATCTGCTTGAAAAGCTGGCGCATTTCAATAGAGAGCGTGTTCCAGAACGCGTTGTCCATGCCAAAGGCGCAGGCGCACATGGCTACTTTCAAGTTACGCATGATGTCACGTCTTATACGAAAGCCAACTTTTTGTCCGAAGTAGGAAAACGTACTCCAATGTTTATACGTTTTTCAACCGTAGCTGGCGAGCTCGGCTCTGCCGATACGGTGCGCGATCCACGCGGTTTCGCCGTTAAATTTTATACAGATGAAGGAAATTATGATCTTGTCGGCAATAATACACCCGTATTCTTTATTCGTGATGCGATTAAATTTCCAGACTTCATTCATACTCAGAAGCGTCATCCTCAAACCCATTTAAAAAACCCGAATGCGGTATGGGATTTCTGGTCCTTATCGCCTGAGTCTCTGCATCAGGTTACGATTCTTATGTCTGACCGCGGGATTCCTGCTACGTTTAGACATATGCATGGTTTTGGAAGCCACACTTTCAAATGGGTGAATGACCAAGGCCAAGCGGTATGGGTGAAATACCATTTCAAAACAGAGCAAGGTGTTCAAAACATCTCTAATGAGGTAGCTGCCAAAATTGCTGGCGAAAATCCTGATTATCATACCGAAGATTTATTTAATGCAATAGCAAGTGGAGATTTTCCAGCGTGGAAGCTTTATGTGCAGATCATGCCTGAAGAGGATGCGAATACATATCGCTTCGATCCGTTTGACGTAACGAAAGTTTGGTCTCAAAAGGATTATCCATTAATTGAGGTCGGTCGCATGGTGCTTGACCGCAACCCAGAAAATTATTTTGCAGAGGTGGAGCAAGCGACATTCTCGCCAGGATCATTTGTTCCAGGTATTGAAGCTTCCCCGGATAAAATGCTCCAAGGACGTCTCTTTGCTTACTCCGACGCTCATCGTTACCGTGTTGGCGCCAATCATAATCAGCTGCCAATTAATCGCCCTGTCGCTCCGGTGAACAATCACCAGCGCGATGGCCAGATGCGTGCAGACGGCAACGGAGGAGCATCGATTTATTACGAGCCTAACAGCTACGGCGGACCAACAGAGTCGCCGGAAAACAAGCCAACTCCGTTCGAAGTGTCAGGAAATGCAGACAGCGCTCCTTTTGACCATCATGACCACTACACACAAGCTGGCGACCTTTATCGCCTTATCAGCGAAGAGGAACGTGCCCGCCTTATTGATACGATCGTCGGCGCTATGAAGCCCGTTGAGAAAGATGAGATCAAGCTTCGTCAGATTGGCCATTTCTTCAAAGCAGACCCTGATTTTGGCCAACGCATTGCTGAAGGACTTGGCTTGTCCATCTCACAGCAATCATAATTTCTTATATATCGCATCATCCAGCCTTGCAGCTTTCGAATCCATTTCGAGAGCCGCAAGGCTTTTTTGTTTGAAGTTATGGTGGCTCGGGACGGAATCGAACCTTACATGTTCATTTATGTTCTTTTGATATACTCATCATATTGTCGATCTTCTTTCCATCGCGTATGAATTTCAAATACGCCATCCTCAAAAAAGAGCGGTATTCGCCTTCTAAATGAATCTTGCATAGGGATTGAATCGAGCGCATTGACATGTATCCATTCGGCTTTCCCTTCTTTATGGTCGGCCAGAAGATCGCCTTCAAATTCTGAAGTGATGTAATTAAATATCATATATCTTTCAGGCTTAAACGGGTTGATATATTCCGCAAGTCCCTTATATTTTAAATTTCTTACGGTTAAACCCGTCTCTTCTTTCACTTCACGGATCGCCCCGTCCACAGGGCTTTCAAAAAACTCTACCCTGCCGCCAGGTGCAATATATCCACTGAAATCGTCATGTGTACGATTCATCAACAATACTTTTCTTCCATGCGTAATTAAACAAACCGTAAATATTTTATGCGGAATGATGTGATCCAATTAATCTTCCTCCGTAGGTGTATATTAAGCCATGATTATAATCCGTTTCTATCTTTGAATAACAATGCTTTCATTGCAAAGCGAGGTAAAATTAATTGCCTCTTCCATCTAGAAGGCTGCTTTATTAACCGGTAAAGCCATTCCAAATTTAACTTTTGCCAAATTAAAGGCGCTCGTTTTACGGTTCCAGCAATCGTATCCAGACTCCCGCCAACGCCTATAGCAACCCTAGCATTGAGACTATTTTTAAACGTATGAATCCAAAATTCAGCTTTAGGCGCACCTAAGGCAACGACTAAAACATCAGGACTCAAGCTTGCAATTTCATTCACAATTTTCACGTCATCCTTAGGTTCAAAAAAACCATGATGCCTTCCAACAATAGACACGTTTGGGTATTTCATATTTATTACTTCTGAAGCCTTTTTACTCGTCAACTCACTTGCGCCCAAAAGATAGAACGACCAGCATTTTTTGTTTCCCATCTCCAAAAGGTTAATAAGAAGATCGCATCCCGTAACACGTTCTGGCAGCGGATTCCCCTTTAACCGAGAGACCATGACGATGCCTGCACCATCAGCAGTAAGGTGTGCCGCGTCGTTAATAATGGAACGAAGCTCTAAATTTTGCTGACAAGACATACTGATTTCTGGATTCAACGTCACCACGTGGAAAAGCTCTTTTTTTTCTCTTTAATAACTTCGTCAATCAAATCGACAGTTTCACCCATCGTTATTTTAGGGATGGGAATGCCCATAATTAGCGAATGATTTTCCATTAGATCCACCTTGGTTTTTTATCCACATTCTAGCTAGATGAGTAACTCAAACTATCTAGCTCTTTCATGCTCTGATGAAATCGCTGCCGATCCAACAGAAAAAAAAAGCTCTAAGGACAATTCCTTAGAGCTGCTTATCTTATTTATGAATATTTATTAGGCGAATGGGTAGACCCAGAAACGCTCCGTTCCAAAGCGCTCTTGTATTTCCGCATCCTGAAGGGTTTTATTGCCCATTAACTCGGCCGCTTGAAACTGGGAACGATGTGCTTGTATCGAAGCCATTTTTTGATGCAAAAAAGGTTTAATATCATTCACGATTTGAGGTTTCCCAATCGCTTGTTGATGGTTTTTGGAAAAAGCTACGCAATATACAATTGGCCTCTCCGCTTGCGGCAGCCTGCCGACTGTCCTAATGACGGACGCCCCGCATGCATCGTGGTCGGGATGAACGCTGTAGCCTGGATAAAAAGTGTACACAATTGATGGATTCAGCTCCTGAATAAGAGCTTTTATTTGCCCATCCAACTGCTCATGATCTTCAAATTCGAGCATTTTATCATGAAAACCAAGCATTCTCAAATCTTGTATGCCGATGGCTTGGCATGATTCCTCCAGTTCAAGCTTGCGTATAGCGGGTAAAGTGACCCGATTGGCGAACGGGGGTATTCCCATATTTCGGCCCATTTCCCCAAGTGTCAAGCAAGCATAGGTCACATGAGCTCCATCTTGGATATGCTTAGCCAGTGTCCCCGAAACGGAGAAAGCCTCATCATCCGGATGTGGCAGTATAACTAAAATATTATTTTGTCCCACAGAATTTCTAATCTCCTCTCTCATCAGAAGGGTTCCTTGCTTAATTGCAGTGATACGACAAGTTTTCCTTGCCCATCATGGCCTGCCAGAATCAGCCGCTCCGGTTCGTTTTCATCCCAGTGGGTAAGCCCCTCCGAGTATACCCAGCCTTGCGACATTTTCAAGCCAACCCGATAAGGCCCGCTCCCTGCAATCGAACCGTGAGAATAACGAATCACCACATTCGTAAGGAAATTGGCTGCTGGATGCTTTGAGCTGTCGAGATGAGCAGCGTAAGCACCTGTAGTCATTTCAAGATGAATAAAAAGTTCCTGATTTTTAAAGCTATCTATCCTCTGCTGCACCTTTTCTTGATTAATCAGCTGCAACTTTATCCCTCCCCATATTTCAGAAAAACCATATCAATAAATCGGATACTGAAACAATTTTATCATATTTGCACGAAAAGAAATAACGAGTGCTGAATGCTTGCAACTTTAAACAAGAGACTAGTTGATTTCTCAACTTGAACAAGTCATATACTTACCCTTGGTGAATATATATACCTATTATTCGCGTGGTTCTACCGAACTAGATTGTCGAAAGTATATATGATATACTAACTTACAAATTTATAGAACATACACACTAGATTTTACCATTCATATTCTTTCGGAGGCGATCATTACAACAGTAATCCTGCACATCTTGCCAATACCCCATCGCATCTTTTATAAGAATTTTACTGGAGGTTACCTATGAGAAACCTAACGATTAGCAAAAAACTGCTCGGAGGATTTATTGCTATCCTTATATTATTAACTATGATTTTGAGCATTAATTTAACTCAGCTCACATCGCTTAATCGTACATATACAGAATTAATTGAAGATCGAACACAAAAAATGCTGCATATTAAGAACATGGTCATAGCTGTAAAATCAGAGCAGGTTGCCATACGAGTTTACGCCATGCTTGGTGATCAAACGTCGCTAAACGGAATAACTGCTGCTCATGAAAATTATATGAACATCAGCAAGCAGCTGGCATCTACATTCTATACTCCTACAATGATTGACTCACTCAAGCAAGCCGATCTCATCGAAAATGAGTATTTTCAGCTTCTTGAAAAGGTTATCAGTCTCAAAAAGGAGAATCAAGAGAAGGAGTATACCACTCTTCTTGCGAACCAGGGACGCACCATAACAACAAAGATTGAGAAAATTCTTACGGACATGGAAACCTATCAACAAGAGCAGCTGAACATAGGCTCAGCGAAAGCATCCAAACAAGTGGACGAAGTCATCAGCTTCATCATTACACTCGGGATCATCGCTCTTGTGCTTGGCATATCCATCGCTTTGTTAATAGGCCGACTCATCACCAGACCCATTATTCAAGTCGTAAAAGCTGCGGAGAAGATTGCTTCTGGGGATCTTACAGGCAAAGCCATTATTATAAAAAATAAAGATGAAACGGGTATGCTTGCGAGTTCGTTTAACACGATGTCCGATAATCTTAGAGCTTTGATTAAACAAGTTGATTCCAATGCGGAGCAAGTAGCCGCATCCTCAGAAGAACTAAGCGCAAGCGCCGAACAAACATCGCTTGCAACGGAGCAAATCGCGGTCACTGTACAGGATGTTGCCTCAGGCGTTGAACAGCAAGTGAAGCTTGTGAACGAAAGCTATCAGACGATTAATGATATGTCGATTGGATTTCAGCAAATTGCTGAGAATACAGATACTGTCTCTTCCAAAGCTTCCGAAGCGTCAGAGAAGGCAACCCTTGGGAACGAATCGATTAAAACAGCCGTTGCGCAAATGGGTTCAATAAATGATACGGTCAATGGGCTTGCTTCGGTTATTGCGGAGCTTAATGGACAATCAAATGAAATCAACCAAATTGTTGGTGTCATATCGGATCTCTCCACACAAACCAATCTGCTCTCACTGAACGCTGCTATCGAGGCAGCAAGAGCTGGCGAGCATGGGCGCGGCTTTGAGGTCGTCGCAACGGAGGTGCGAAAGCTATCCGTACAATCGACACAATCAGCTAAGCAAATCGAGTCGCTCATCTCTACGATACAGATTGAAATGCATAATGCTGTTCAGTCTATGGAAGCTGTAACCAAGGAAGTGTTGTCAGGTATTTCTCTTGTTACTACAGCAGGAGAATCATTTGAATATATACAAAATGCCGTTAATGATGTTGCTTATGAATCCGTGAAGGTTTCCTCGGCTGTGCAGCAGCTAACCGCTGGAGTTGACGAAATTACCGGTTCAATGAAAATGATTTCCGAGGTGACCCAAAACTCCGCGGCAGGTACAGAGCAGGTTATCGCCTCTACGCAGGAGCAGCTATCCTCTATCGAAGAGATATCCGCCTCCTCTAGTGCACTTGCAAAAATGGCGGAGGATTTGCAGCATAACGTGAATCGCTTCAAAACGAGTTAAAAGAACGAATGTTTTACCTCCGGCTTTTTATGGTATACTGCTACAATATTAATATGCTGGAGGTTTGCCTTATGAAAATTTATGTTATTCAATCATTCAATGAGGATGGTTTGGAAAATGTGTATGTAGGCTCAGATGAGGAAAAAGCATTATCGCTCAAAGCAGCTGACTTTGACAACTGCGATGCCCTCTTCGTTGAAATCTGGGAGGACGGCGGCAAAACAGATGATTTCCGCCTTGTAGAATCGCCCGAAGAAGATGAGGCAGACGATACAAATAGTGAAGAGATTCAGTAGTTCCGATCACCAATAACAAGTAAATGTGCAACCTTTTGTCGAACACTGTCGTCTAGTGTTCGACTTTTATTTTTTAAGGAGAGACATACATGCTACATATGAAGAAATCGTTATCCAAAATGGCTGTACTCGCACTCACAGTATCGATGCTCGCTGCAGGCTGCAGCGATGCCGGGAAAGAACCGGCAAAAAATGCATCAGGCAATGAGACAGCGGTTACAGAACAGCCCACCGTACCTCCTGCAACAGAAGCTCCAACGGAAACCGAAACTCCACCTGCTACGGAAGAACCTGCTAGTGATCAGGCAACAACTGAACCTGCAGCAACTGAAAAACCAACTGCAACTGACACAAGCAAGGAAAATGAAGCTGGCGTAAAACCTTCAGCTACTGCAAAACCGACCGAAAAACCATCAGGTGCAAAACCTGAACAGAAACCGGCTGCAACAGCGAAGCCTACACAAAAACCGACGCAAAAACCAACAGTCAAACCAACACAAAAACCGAGTGCTACACAAAAACCTAGTGCAACGCCTAAACCTCCTGTAAAGCCTTCTACGGACATTAAGGTTTCGGATATCACGACAAAAATTACGACCGATCTTGAATTTCCGATGCTTGGTAATGTAGAAGCTGAGCGTTTGAAGGATGTTTTCGGAACGGATTTTGATGGTCTCGTGACCGAAGGCGTCTACTTGCAGGCGATGATGAACGTTAAAGCTACTGAGCTCGCTATCGTCAAGTTGAAATCCGATAAAAGCTACGATGCTGTAGCTAAAGCTTTTGAGGCACGCGCAGCAGACATTCAAAAAACGTTTGAAACCTATTTGCAGGATCAATATGAGGATGCTAAAAACTACAAAATTGTTAGAAACGGAAACTACGTAATGCTGTCCATCTCGCATGATCAGGATGCAGTAGTGAAGATTTTCAACAGTTTCTTCAAATAATACTTTATTCACAAAAACCTGACCGACAGCGGTCAGGTTTTTTTATGGTTTTGAAACATTTTGCCTTGGTTGATCGTGTTAGGTGTGAAGGAGTCGACGATCATGCCAAATGAGTATTCAGATGAATATTTAACCCAGCTTGTTCAACGTTATGCGGATATGATAATGCGTATTGCTTTCACCTATCTTAAAAACAACGCAGACGCTCAGGATGTATGCCAAGAGGTATTTATAAAAGTTGTTAAGCTGCAAAAGACGTTCGAGCTGGCCGAGCATGAGAAGGCGTGGATTATTCGAGTTACGATTAACGCTTGCAAGGATATGCTGCGCAGTCCATGGAAAAGATTCTTTTCTCCCATTCGTGATGCATCTATTCCGATCCAACATTCAGACAACAGAGAAGTTGTTGCCCGCGTCTTAGAGCTGGATCAAAAATACCGGATCGTCATTTACCTCTATTATTTTGAAGATTACAGCACCGCAGAAATAGCCCAGTTATTGAACAGAAACGAGAGCACAGTAAGAACACAGCTTAAGCGCGCTCGTGAAATGTTAAAAGGGAGCATGATTGGAGGATTCGCTAATGAATAGATACATAAGCGGAATGAAGGAAATTCAGGCTGGCGATGAGATGAAGAAGCAGATGATTCACTCCGTACAACAGCAGTCAGCGAGAAAACGCAAAACGTTATCCATAAAAAAAACAGCAGCCCTATCGGCCGCTGCTTGTATAATTGTTTTTTTGGTTGTGCTTGGAGCATCCTTATTGCAGCATGAGAACAAAAAAACAGCATTTGGCGGTTTCGTTATTACGGCCTATGCCGCAGATGGCACATCGATTGAGATGAAGCCTGAAACTCAACTTCCGCTAGGAAAATATAGTCCGCTAATGAGCAGTGTACCCGGTTTTCCAATTCGCATCGTTGCAGATGAAGCAGACATCATTGCAATTACCGTTACAGAAGGAAATCTTCTTCTTTGGTCCCCTTCAGACTCCAAGGTCATTCAAAAAGGAAAAAGCATGAAAACTACATCCGGTACTATTGTATACTGGACTCCTCTTGAAGAGGGCGAAGAACATTCTCTTAGTCAATCAGCTACGGTTTCAGTAACAGCCCTCGCGGGCAAAAAAGAGCTGGGTCGCCATGACATTGAAATAAACACGGATGATAGGCTAAATTATAGCGGAGTGGTCAAAACGCCCTAATCTTAGGATGCCATATTTCTTGTCTGCCGAGCAGAGAACGTTCTTGAGCTTGCACGCAGCAGCATTGTAACAGCTATGCATTCCAATAAGGTCATGAGCATCAGTGTGAAATCCTGCAAAACACTCATACTGTCAACACTCCAGCCTAGCAGAGAAAGATTGGTCCGCATGAATAAGATATGACCAAAAAACGTTACGATGCTGAACAAACTGATTATTTTATGATAAGTCTGAACGGCTGGAAGCTCTATTTTAATCATTCCATAAAAAAGAAGCAGTGTATTCGGCAACATACTGAATGCCAGCTTATAATCTGTTGTCCATTCACTAAATCGAAGCAGCAGCAGCGTCTCCACTACCGTTAAGCCCAATGCAAAAATCAGAATAGGTTTTACTTTTATTTGCATAAGCGATGTCTCATACTTTGCCAGTAATACACCCAAAGCCACGAACGTGAAGCCAAAGCCGATATATCTCGTCGCAAACAAATACAAATAATCGATGTAGGCAGGGTCGATCGCGGGAAAGCTCTCAGCTGTTATACCGAATAACGTTTTTAAGCTTCCTGAAACAAACTGCATGCCAACAAATCCAGTCAGCGTCAATATAAGAGCAAGGCGAATGTATTGCTTTTGGATAAGCCAATAAGCCGTTAATATACCAAACACAAGCGGCGGGATAAACCAAAATTGAACGAATGGTCCGTTTAGGAAAAATGCGATAAACAGTACCTTCGCTTGGATAAAGAGATTTCCTGCCGACCAGCCGTCGCTAATCAGCTTAGGAGCGATGCTCTCTGCAACAAACAGACAACAAAATAAGCAATATACGATTCCAATACGCAGCAAATATTTTTGAATATAAAGCCTTGGATTTGCTGCATGGCTCCAGCCTTTATAGGCAAGAAAACCTGCTACAACATAGAAACATGGCACAACTATTCTTGTAGCAAGACCAGAAAACTGGACAATCGCTTGCCCCGGCATTAAAGCCATATAGCGTAAAAGCATAAGATGCGCTACAAGCACAAGCAAGGAACCCGCCAGCTTGAATAACGTTATCCCTGGATAGTATTTACGCATTTCTTCTCAGCTCCCCTGTCCCATTCAGAACCAACGATTTAATTTCAGCCACTGAAATTTTACCCGTCGGTGAGAGAGGGAATACAGGCAAAAACACATAATAACGCGGCAGCTTAAACGTCGATAAATATGGAGCCAAATCATTTTTCAGCACACTATCGCTTAGAGTCGCTCCCTGCTTCGCTACAATACAAGCGCAAACTTGCTCACCATAAAGCTCATCCGGGACACCTATGACGAATGCATCCTCCACATCTTTATGTCGCAGCAGCACATTCTCAATTTCTACCGGAGAAATTTTTTCTCCGCCTCTAATAATCGTTCTGTGAAGCCTGCCTGTAATCGTTAAATGTTTCCGCTCATCCAGAAACCCTAAATCTCCGGATCGATACCACCCATCTGCCGTCATACTAGCCCTATCGTTAGTCTCGCTTGTGTAACGCATAACCCGATGACTTCGAATCGCAATCTCGCCATGCTCATGCGGCGGCAGCGCCTCTCCCGTCTCCGGATTTAATATTTTCACCTCTACAACCTTATCCACTCTTCCCCCAATGCTGTATGACCCCTTTTCGAATTCCTTATATTGAATGAGTCCGTTTAAAAGATTTAAGTGCCTCAGCAGCTTATAAAGCAAATATAAAATAATATTTTGCCTCCGATTCACGAAACAAGTCCCATTAGCGACTGCACCTGCTTCCGAAGAGCCATAGCTTACCATAAAAAAGTAGAGGTTCAAGCCTTTCATTATTTTTTGCAATATCGTATTGTTAACTGCTGCTGAAGTAAATGCTACCCCTAGCAGTGATTTCAAATTGTAATCCTCTCTTTTTGGAGAAAGTACCATTTGTTGAATCATATATGGCGTACCTATAAGGACTTTACACTTTTCCTTCTCCACCGCTGACAGAGCATTTATGGGATTAAAGTGGCTGAGCATGACCAACCGAATATTGTATGTTTTTAAGCTTGCAAATAATGTACCAAATCCTCCTAGATGATAAAGCGGCAATAAATTCATAACCGAGAAATGACGAGTAAAGCGATCACTGATTTTCATAAGCATGGCAATGCTTTTCTTTGGTTTACCCGCATTTTCAACAGCCAATAAGAAGGAAGCCGTGGAACGCAATACCCCTTTGGGAAGGCCCAGCGTCCCCGATGTATAAAGCAGAATAAGCGGATCACTTGAGACATTCATATCACAGGCGGTTAAAAACAACTGTTCATCTATAGCTGCGCCAAGCAGCCGTAAATCTGAATAGGGCTGAAATAGCTCGTTTGCTTTCCCCTCTTCCTCCAGTACAAAAATATGCTTCGGGAACCAATTCTGATCTACTCCCTCTTTATGTAAATCCACTATTATTTCCTGCATGATCGTTGGATAATGGACATGCTGTCCTTGAGCTCCCATAATGATGGCTGCAGGGCGAGAATCTTTTAAATAATGCTCAAGCTCTTGTTTCTTAGAGTATGTATTAAGCGGAACAATGATAGCGCCAACGCAGGCCGCTGCAAACATCGAAATAATCATTTCCGCCCTGCCAGGCATAATGATTACGATGGAGTCGCCTTTTTTAACCCCTAGTTGAATAAAGCTTTTCGCCAGCAAGCGCACCTCTTCCCAAATCATTAGCCATGTATAATGCTGATCAGCAGCTGGGTAACTGTATGCCACATCATGAGGATAATCTGCTGCTCTTTTTTGCAACATATACGGAATGGTGTCCCCGCTCAAGCTACTTTTGTTTATCATTGCCTTTACCCCCGTGTCTATAAAATAAACCTATTATTGTGAAGTGTCATACTGTGAACATTTATAATATAACACCGAGTCGGTTCTTAATAAAGAACAATTTTATAAAAAAAACGTCGAAAGGGCTTTTATAACAGCTCTTTCGACGCAATACTTATTATTTGGCAGAAACTGGGGATGGTACTGGTTTTGTTATTGTTTTTTCTTTTACCACGTTGTCCTTGATGTCATCCTTACGCTTCGCCTTGCCCACGAATAAACTAAGCGGCAATGCGACGACTGCTACCAACGTAGCAACAACATATACATCGTTAATGCTCATCGTGAAGGACATCATTTCAATGTGCAGCTTATCAACATCGCCAGCCTTCATGAAGTCGGTAGCATGTGTAATCGACCTTGATGCAAGCATCGTTGTAAAGATAGCAATCGCGAATGAGCCAAACACGTTACGCGTCCAGTTCGTTATCGCAGAAGCATGCCCCGACAGCTCCGCTGGGATTTGCTCCATTGCGGCGTTGCTTGATGGCATTACGACAAGTGCGATCCCGATGTTACGAACGATCATCCACCAGATGATGTAGGCATGCGATACATCAAGACTTAGCCAGCTTAACGCCAGCGTACCGATTGTCAGCAGCACAATACCGCTAGACATAAGCCAGCGCGGACCAATGATGCCGTACAGCTTGCCGACAACGGGCATAAGCAGTGCCATTGCCAGGGAAGCCGGCAATAAAATCATGCCCGTATCCATCGCGGATACATGCTGTATTCTTTGAAGAAATACGGGTGTGAGCAATGTTCCGGAATACAAGCTGATTGTTATAATATTAGCGATAATGGCATTAAGCGTAAAACGACCATTTTTGAATACGCGTAGATTAAGCAGTGGCGTTTCAGCCCGCAGCTCTCGCCATATAAATAGTATCAGTGAAATGCCGCCGATTACGAACAATGAAACAATTTTCCATGAGCTCCAGCCCCAGTTATGGCCTTGCCCCAGTGCAAGCAGCAAGGATGAGCTGCTCATGATAACCGTTAGGAAACCTAGCAAGTCGAAGCTCTTCGGAACGTTCATCCGATAATAAGGAATGTATGCATATACGCAGCCGATTGCGATCAGGCCGATTGGCACGTTCATCAGAAACAGCCAGTGCCAATTCATGTTCTCCAATATCCAGCCGCTGATTGTAGGTCCAAATGCAGGAGCCAGCATTGCAGATAGTCCCCAAAATGCGATTGCCATCGCCTGTCTATCTTTTGGAATGATTTGATAAATGATCGACATTGTTGCCGGTATAATTAAACCACTGAATGCCCCTTGCAGTACACGGAACAAAATGAGCGAGCCTTCGCTCCAAGCCGATGCACACAATATTGACGTTAAGGTAAACCCAATTAATGAGAATAAGTATAGTCGTCTATAGCTGAATCTCTCCCCTAAATAACCAGCAATTGGAGCTGTAGTTCCCATTGCGAGCATAAAGCCAGTTAACGTCCACTGAACGGAGCCCAGAGTCGTATCAAAATGGTCCTTCAAAATTTCGAGCGCCAAATTTATCGTAGCCGAAGCCAATACGCATAAAAAGGACCCGATAAAAATAGCAGTCATTACTGGCCAAAAACGCACTTTCATGCCTTCTGCTTGGTTCATCTGTTTGTTCCACTCCTTATATATTTACTTTAGAACTTAACTATTATAGTTTAGCGCTAAAGTAATTTCAATGAAAATTATTATATTGTAAAATTTTTCTTTTAACCCCTGTTTAGGACTCGTTTCATGCCGTCTCCATTCGGCTGTGGGAGCAACCGTAGCGCTTTTGAACAACAGGTCCAGCTTCCCTGTTTCTAGGCGTCCATACCCGGCTGTGGACGTTGTAATACAGCACTAGGCATCAATGATTCTTCAATCCTGTAACTGATCAGCTGAGTTACGCCCCTTGTACGCAAAATAGGGCTGCCTACTATCCATTTCCCAGGATAGAGGGCAACCCTTTTTATATTCGTTCATATGAAATTAACGTATCTCCAGTGAAAAGCTGTTCTGAAAATAAAAAAACATTGTTCACAAGGAACAATGGCATGTTAAAAAAGTAATGGTGGAGGATGACGGGATCGAACCGCCGACCCTCTGCTTGTAAGGCAGATGCTCTCCCAGCTGAGCTAATCCTCCATGGAAACACTAAAACCCACTGCGAGTGGGAGTCTTGCTTCATTGTGCGTTTTGCACATTGAAAACTGGATACGAAAGATTAGGCTTGCTGAAGCCTTTATGCTGCTGTCTACTGGATGTATGGGTCACAGTAAACGTGTTTAGGATAAGCCCTCGACCGATTAGTATTCGTCAGCTACACACATTGCTGTGCTTCCACCCCGAACC
>NZ_JBFTPA010000039.1:0-24555 GCF_056398245.1 Paenibacillus sp. 01T47 | reverse complement strand
CCAGCAGTTCCTGTCRCACCTGTTACACCGTCGGCTCCTGTTGCTCCTGTGGAGCCCGTTACACCCGTTGCTCCTGCTACTCCTGTCGCGCCTGTTGCTCCTGCCACTCCTGTCACACCTGTTACACCGTCGGCTCCTGTTGCTCCTGTAGAGCCCGTTACACCCGTTGCTCCTGCTGTTCCTGTCGCGCCTGTTGCCCCATCCGTTCCTGTCGCTCCAGTTTCACCGTCGGCTCCTGTTGCTCCTGTGGAGCCCGTTACACCCGTTGCTCCTGCTGTTCCTGTCGCGCCTGTTGCCCCATCCGTTCCTGTCGCACCAGTTACGCCGTCGGCTCCTGTTGCTCCTGTAGAGCCCGTTGCACCCGTCGTTCCTGGTAATCCAGTCGCCCCGGTCGCTCCTGTTACTCCTGCTCCCGTAGCACCAGTTGCTCCTGTAGCACCACTCGCTGCAATAAGCGTATAATCCGGCGATGTTCCCGGTGTGCCTGTTGGCGGCGCCGTATTCACGATATACGTGCTTCCATTAAACGTTACGACCTGACCTACTGGATATCCTGGAGCTGCGAGTGGATCAAATACTACAATTCCGCTTAGCCCGACTCCTGTAGATCCCGTCGTTCCTGACGCTCCTGTTACTCCTGTCGCACCTGTTGCACCAACAGCTCCCGTTGCGCCTATCGATCCCGTTGCACCCGTTGCTCCATCTGTTCCCGTGGCACCTGTTGCTCCCGCTCCCGTAGCACCCGTAGAACCTGTAGCACCACTCGCCGCAAGCAGCGTATAATCTGACGAAATTCCTGGCGTGCCTGTTGGTGGTGCCATATTCACGATATACGTGCTTCCATTAAACGTTACGACCTGACCTACTGGATATCCTGGAGCTGCGAGTGGATCAAATACTACAATTCCGCTTAGTCCGACTCCTGTAGCTCCGGTAGATCCCGTCGTTCCTGACGCTCCTGTTACTCCTACTCCTGTCGCACCTGTTGCACCAACAGCTCCCGTTGCGCCTGTCGATCCTGTTGCACCCGTTGCTCCATCTGTTCCTGTTGCACCTGTTACTCCCGCTCCTGTTGCACCCGTCACGCCTGTAGCACCACTCGCCGCAAGCAGTGTATAATCCGGTGAAGTTCCAGGTGTGCCTGTTGGCGGAACTGTATTCACGATATAAGTGCTGCCGTTAAACGTCACAATTTGACCAAGAGGATAGCCCGGTGCTGCGAGTGGATCAAATACTACTGCTCCGCCTAGACCGACTCCTGTCGCACCTGTAGATCCCGTTGTTCCTGTTGCACCTGTTACTCCCGCTCCTGTTGCACCCGTCGCACCTGTAGCACCACTCGCTGCAAGCAGCGTATAATCCGGCGAAGTACCTGGTGTGCCTGTTGGCGGCGCCGTATTCACCACATAGGTCCTTCCGTTAAACGTTATGACCTGACCGACTGGATACCCCGATGCTGCGAGTGGATCATAAGTCACGACGCCATCTAGACCTACTCCCGCTCCTGTAGCACCAGTTACTCCGCTTGCTGCAAGCAGCGTATAGTCTGGCGAAACACCGGGTGTTCCTACTGGAGAAGACGTATTTACAACATACGAGCTCCCATTAAACGTAACCACTTGCCCTGCTTGATAGCCAAGTGCTGCGAGTGGATTAAATGCAACAATACCATTTAAGCCTGCTCCTGTAGCACCTGTAGTTCCTGTAGTTCCTGTAGCTCCCGTGGCACCTGTTGACCCAACAGCACCTGCTGCCCCAGGACTGCCCGCAGCTCCCGTTGCCCCAGTTGCTCCTTTTGCGCCTGTTTCTCCATCCGTTCCACGAAAACCTCTGTGCCCCCTCAAACCTCGAGGTCCTTTATCTCCCTTCGACCCTCTATACCCTCTTGGCCCCCTTACGCACCTTTTTACTCTTTTACTCGGTTTTGAAGAATGGCCGCCCAGGCATTTCAAAGCACTATTGAGGATTATGATAGAGTCCTTCACATCAACTTTAGCTCTTCTAATTTTATCTCTACGTGTAAGCCTTCTGGCCTTCCGCAGCTCAACAATCGCTAAGTTTAGTTTTCTTAAGCATTTCGACCGTTTATGCGCCAACTCTATACACCTCCAATAAGATCAGATTTTGCATTTTTCTTCCGTTTTTTATGAACAATACTGCCCATCGAAGCGACTGCTTCATGTATTTGCTGCTCAGCGTGTTTTAAGTGTTTCGTTTTAATTAAATTTCTCGCTGATTCCAATTTGTAAATCGCTTCATTTATTTTCTGCCCTTGAAGCCTTTTGTTCATAGACGTTTTATCACCCTCCGCTATTTAGCTTGTAATCCGCTCTAGCTTATAACGTGTTTATAATAACTAAATCAGTCTATGTCCAAAATGGTTTTCGAACACGGTAAATACCTAGCCTTTCAAGCAAAGTACAAGCAAGCGCCCTATATTTATTAAATCAAGGCTTGGAAGACACTGAATTTAAAAACAAAAAAGACCTCATTGGGTTCACCCCAACAAGGTCTGCAAGCAGCTTCTACTCCTTCTCCAGCCAATCAGCATCACGATCTCTTATTTCCAAAAGAAGCGGCAGCTGTTCAAAAAAAGCATCTACCACCTGAGGGTCAAAATGCCTCCCCCGTTCTTCTTTGATCAGTCCCAAAATGCGATCCATCCCCCAAGCCTCTTTGTACATTCTTGCGCTGCTTAAAGCATCAAATACATCTGCCAGCGCAGTAATTCGCCCATATATATGAATAGCCTCACCCTTAAGGCCTTGCGGATATCCGGTACCGTCCCACTTTTCATGATGCTGCCAAGCCACGATCGCCGCAGCCTGCAGCAGCGGTCTCTTGGAATTGTGCAATAATCGGTAACCGATAATGGCATGCTCCTTAATCTGCTCATACTCTTCTGCCGTTAGCTTCCCTGGTTTTTTCAACACAGCATCCGGAATAGCTACTTTGCCGATATCATGCATTGGAGATGCGCTGCGCAGCATGTCTGCTTCAGGATCACTCATGCCTAGTCCTTTTGCCAAAACATATGAATATTGTGCAACCCGTTTTACATGATTGCCCGTTTCTTGCGAGCGGCCTTCACCGATTTTTCCCATTGCCAAAATAATCTCTTTTTGCGTCTCTATTATTTCCTCATACAGCATGATGGACTCAAGCGACTTGCCTGAGTAAGAGGCAGCAAGCGATAAGTATTCCATATCTTTCACCGAGAATATCTGCTTCTCTGTTAGTTTGTTTATGGCTTGATAGGCACCAATTACTTCTCCTTGATTATTGTGAAAAGGGATCGTCATAATCGATTTCGTCCGATAACCGGTCTTTAAGTCGTTATCCGGATTGTGCCTTGGATCTTCATAGGCGTCATCTATAAAAATAGATTGTCCCGTGCTTATAGCACTTCCTACCAGCCCGCTGCCGTAAGGAATCCGTATCTCGCAAGCCCCGTGAGCTACCGCTGTAAAAAGCTCATTGCGAGCAGCATCAATCAACCAGACGGTGCACCGATCTGCAACGACCATCTCTCTGCCCATATTGGCCATTAAGATAAGGACAGCATCCAGCTTCTTTTCATTCGCTATTTTAGCTGTATATTCAAAAATCACCTTAAGCATTTGTTCAGGCGACAAATCCAATCGAAACGATTGCGGTTCATTTTGGAATTCAAGCATTCGAACAATCCTCCAGCCGATCAAACTCGTTATCCTTACCTCTATTCGCCTTTACATGCTTTTTATCCTCTTGATTCCATATAAAAGCGCAGTTATTCGACAAAAAAATACAATAGTCTTACACTAAAATGGTTAATCTTGCTTCACCTAAAGCACCCATGCTATAATCAATGTTGCTGCGCGTCCGTAGCTCATCCGGATAGAGCAAACGTTTCCTAAACGTTAGGTGGGAGGTTCGAGCCCTCTCGGGCGCGCCATTTCTTTCACGAAAATATAAAGCTTATTGCTAATGCCGGCAATAAGCTTTTTTTGTTTTCATCTACACCACACCAATTAGACTAGTGTCGAATAATTTTTATAAGACACCTGATCAGGATACATTGACTACGGAACGTTTGTTCGCATATAATGTGCATGAGGTGATTTACAAATGGCCATGCCGTTGTCCAAAGTAAACAATTCATACCTGTACCATCCACCTGCTCACGATGAGATACAGCTTCTTCACAAAGCTATTATCCTTCCACTAGCTCTCGTTATTGTTGAACGAAATAGACGCGAGCTTGAGAGAAAAGCGCGAACTTTACGTTCTATTTTTACTAGGGCAGCAGACATTATGATTGCAAAAATGAAAACAGATCTAACAACAAATACACAGCAGCTCCTTCAGAAAAGCATTACTCTGTGCATGTATAAAAACACTGCTGAACAGATCAGCTATTGCTATAATTGCCGCGGTTTTGAAGACCAGATTGCTTATTCGCATGCCTACATACGTAATGAGATAAATAAGTGTATTTCAACCTATAGTGCTGAGATTTTCACTAAATAAGCATCCCTCGATGATCAAAAAAACAGACGATCCTCTTAAAGCTTCTTAAGAAGTCTCACTATTGAAGTGAGGCTCTTTTCTCTACTCGTAATTTCGTCATACAACGCTATAATCTTCCATTCCAATCTGCTATACTACAAATAGTTTCATATCGTTCTACAAAACATACAGTTTTAACCAAAATTATTGTCGAAAAAACAGCTTTTTATTATGCATTGAGGAGGCAGTTCATATGGGAATTAATTTAAATCCGCCAGGAAGACCATCCAACATTCTTGGAGGCCAAGGCGGCATTCAACAGGGCGGTATTCAGCAAGGCGGTATCCAACAAGGGGGTATTCAGGGCGGATCAATAAATAACGCTTTTGGCGCAGCTCCCGCTCCTCAGGCCAGTCCTAATGGTGGGCTTATCCTTACCAAAGGACAGAAGCTGGATTTGACCAAAAATAATGCAGGGCTTGATTTATTGAAAATCGGACTTGGATGGGACACAAATAACCTGCAAGGCCAGAGCTATGACCTAGATGCAGAGGTGTTTATGCTGAATCAGACAAACACGGTTTCTTCCACTAGTCATATCGTTTTCTACAACAATCTCGTGAGCCCCGATGGATCAACACGCTATAAGGGTGATAACCGTGACGGACAAGGCAGCGGTGACGATGAGTCGGTTGAAATTCAATTATCCAGAGTAGCTTTGGATATCCAAAAAATCGTATTTACCGTTACAATTGATGAAGCTATTCGCAAAAACCAAAACTTTGGACAAGTTTCCAATGCATATATCCGTGTCGTGAACCAAGCAAACGGAGCCGAGATCTGCCGATTTGATCTATCCGAGGACTATTCCACCTCAATCTCCATCCTAGCTGGAGAAGTATATCGCCACGGCAATGAATGGAAATTTAATGCTGTTGGAACAGGCTTGTCGCTTGATCTAGTGGGCATATGTGCGCATTACGGGGCAATGTAACAGCTTACTTGTTAATGAAGCAGCTATAATTTCATTTTATATATTATATGGAGGTTACCCCGCATGCCGTTTCAATTCCAGGTCGAACGGGAATTATTTTTGAAAGCAGAAGGACAAGGCCAGTTTTTTGCCAAAAAAGGATCGATGGTTGCTGATCAAGCCTATAACAAGAAATTCAAATATTCTAAGCGGTTGTTAGGAACGAATTCCGGAAATGTTATCGGACAAGTGATCAACCATGGTATGCGTAAAGTAACGGGAGAAAACTTAGAGATTATGGAAGTCGAAGGACAAGGCATCGTATATCTCGCGGATGAGAACTCTCATGTTACAATCATTAATTTAGAGCAAGGCGGACCATGGCAAAGCGTAAGTGTTGAGAGTGAGGATCTGCTCGCATTTACGGATACTTGTCATTATGGCGTTACCATCATTGGAACGGGTGTCCTCTCCCAGCGCGGCTTGTTTACATCCAAACTTACTTACAACGGACAGGGCGCACAGGTTGCCGTAAAAACCAAAGGCAATCCACTGGTTTTGCAAGGCCCTTGCCGTGTAGATCCTGATGCCATCGTAGCTTGGACAGGTCCTTCCCCAAGTGTGAAGATCGATGTAAACTGGAAAACGCTTATTGGCCAAACCTCCGGGGAATCTTATATGTACGAATTCAGTGACCCTAATCAGGTTGTTATTATACAGCCATTTGAACGTGAGAGCGGCGTGAAATTCGGTATGGATGACAACCGTTACCAACCGCAAACGCAGAGCAGCGCATTCAACAACACCTTTGGCGGCAGCCAAGGAGGACATGACAGCAACAGTGGGCTTGGTGGAATTATCGGCAAGTTTCTGAAATAAGCATCGGATAATGATATAAGCCTTGCCGTATCGTTCGGCAGGGCTGTTTTCTTTGAAAACCAGCTGCTCTCCTATGGATAGCTGCCTTTTTGCTTGAAAGCATGTAACCCGGATCGCTTTCGCTGCGTACAAAGATAAACAGAAAACAAAAACTGCCCCATAGAATAATTTAAATATAGAAATAGGAGGAAAATAAAATGAAAGCTGCAGGTACACTTTTACTAGTCACTGCTATTATTGAAGGCATCTTAGGAATCCCCTTGCTGGGTGGCACCCTAGTCATGTTATCTGGATACACGCTATTATTTGCAACGCTCATTCTTCATATCGTAACGCTTGTTCTTTGCTCGCAACATAATAAGCCAGTCGTAGGCAGTATTTTGGGGATCATTACATCTGTATTAGCATGAATACCTATTCTCGGCATGATCATGCATCTTACTACAGCCCTATTCCTGTTCATTGGCGTTTCCAAAAACAATCAGCAAAATTACCCTACCCGTCCACCCGCTCCAGGCAGCTTCTAATCAAGAGGGCTATCCTACTGTAGATATTCTACAATAGGATAGTCCTTTTTTTATCTTGATGGCTCGCGATTTAGTAAGCTGATCATATTTTTTCTCCGATTGACGCTTAGCAGCAATCCCATGACCATTAATTCGATAATGGCATTTGTACCGCCATACGATATGAAAGGCATCGTCATGCTATTAATAGGCAGCAGCCCAAACGACATCAGAATATTCCAGACGAAATGAAAACCAATAATTGAAAATGAGCCAACGACCAAACCTCTAGCATATACATCCTTGAGTGTTTTTGCCATGCCAATCACTTTAACAATCAGCAATACGGCTAACAGCACTATAGCAATACCAAAAACCAAACCAAGACTGTAGATCAAATAAGTAAAGACCATTTCACTATAAACATAGCGAAACATTCGGTTCTCAACGCCAAATCCTTGTCCCCACATCCCTCCCAATCGAATAGATTCCAAGGATTTCTGGAGATAATAGTTTTTATCATCAGGGGAAGCAGTAGGATTTAGAAATGCGGTATATCGTTCCCATATGGATTTATAGCGAACTGGATCATTTATTTTTATAATAAACACCGTTCCTGCTGTTAGGATTGAACCCACGCTGGTTATAAACAGCTTGTACGTTTTTGCAACAAAAAGCATTAATACGGTCAGTCCAAATAAATATATAATAAAATTAAGATTGGAGTTTGCCGTGCTATACAGTATAGCGGGCACGATCGCATATAAAAGCGCCATTTTTCCGAAGTAAAATGAATTTCTGAATAGTCCCTGCTTCTCCTTATGCTTAACAAGCAACGTCCCTGCAAAAGCAATCATAAATAGGTAAGGAGATGTGCCATATACATCAAAGGTAAAAGACCCGATTGTGAGCCAGCTTTTCGAACCATTGACTTCGACTGCATAAAAAATACAGGCTACCATCAAAAAAATTGTTCCGCTATAAATGTACCATGAATACTTTTCCCATTTTCGATAGTCCAAAAAATAAATACCAATGATGAACACGATACCTATCGCTGTGAAAACTGCCTTCTTAAGAAAAAATTGAAACCCACTATACATATTTTGATCACTATAAGCGAATTCCATTGCATACATAGCAAGCAGGCCAATACCCACCATTATTGCGACAAGTGCGGCTAATCCCCATTCCATAACCGGCTTATGTGCTGCATGAAGCTGCTTGCCGATCTGATCAGGATCACCCATCTGGACTAGAGCAGCACGAACCGCCTCTTCCTCTGATAACCCTTCGTTTAGCTTATCCTCCACCAGCTCGTCCAGATGGTTCTGCATTTCAACCTTGATGTCACGATGCACATCTCTTGCTTTTACATGTCTGCAAACCTGCACTAAGTATTCCTGAATCGACTCATACTGAACAGGTTTGTTATTCATGCATGGCCCTCCCCGATTACGCGGTCTACCGTCGTCCGAAACAACGTCCACTCCTGCTTCTTCTCCTCCAGCTGCCCTCTTCCACGCGCTGTGATGCGATAATATTTCCGTTTGCGGCTGCCATCCTCATTCCAGTACGATTCAACCAGCTGTTCCACCTCAAGCGTATGTAAGATCGGATAAAGCGTCCCTTCTTTAAAAGTAAACACACCGCTCGAGCTTTTTTCAATTTCTTTGGTCATTTCATAGCCATACATTTCCTTACGGTCAAGCAGTGTCAAAATAAGAATAACGGTACTGCCTTTCATAAGCTCCTTATTAATTTTCATAACGCCCTCCTGTTTAAGTATCGCATTTCTATGCATCGATTATCTATGTATAAGTATATAGTTGACCACCACCGATTACAACATCATTTTAGGAATGGATTCCCATAATAGCTAATCGGTGATATATTTATGCATATCTTATCGCTGCGTTAACGTATAAGTACATAAGTCACATTAATCGGCGGTTTTCAATTTAAGGGAGGCAATACACAATGAATCAATCTTTCGGACTTCATAAGGAAGAAAAAACGTACGGCATGCTTTGCCATCTGCTTGCTTTTAGCGGTGTAATTATTCCGCTCGGCAACATTCTTGGACCACTCATCATTTGGCTTCTGAAGAAGGATCAATCCAGCTATGTGGATATGCATGGCAAGGAATCACTCAATTTTCAGATCAGCAATATGATTTATTCCATTATTTCCGGTTTGCTCATTTTTGTTCTCATCGGATTTATTACTACACCGCTTTTGTTTATTTTCTGGATTGCATTTACCATCATTGGGTCTATGCGTGCTTCAGAGGGCAATGGCTATCGCTATCCTCTAACCATTCGTTTCTTCAAATAAAACATAGAACCGCCGGGACGCAAATCGTTCCGGCGGTTCTATTATTTAGGAAGCTGCGAGCTATATTTTTTCCTCATCACATGCAAGCGGTCCAATTGGTCAAACGCCTGCTGCCCGCACCGCTTTGTAACGGCTACTGACAGTGCATCAAGAAGCGCAACTGGCGCTGCCATCGAATGAAAGCCCTCCAGTTCCCCCCGATCAACCTGCAGCACGAGATCGCTCTGCTCCAGCATATCGGATACGAGCAAATCCGTAATCAGTATTGTAGTGTAGCCTGCCTCTTTGGCATGCTCAAGCAGCACCGTTAATTCAGGTGAGCGCCTGACAAAGCCGAACATAAGCAGCACATCGCTGGAATCAGCATGAACAAGCGTTTCAAGCAGCTCGCTGCCACTCCCCGCCATACCTTCGATTTGCACATTTATCCGATTCAGACGAAATCGGATGAGCTCGATCAAGCTAGCTGCTGCTCCCGTTCCAAATACATACACTTTTCTAGCCTTATGAATGGCCTCCACCGCTTGATGAAACTGCTCACGGTCTACACGCTTTGAAGTAACCTCTACGTTAGCTGCTGCAATCTCCAGCATTTCACTTACAATATCAGCCTCTTCATGATCTACCTTATTCAATATTTTCTTCATCTTATGGGCAGGCGTCGCATGCTCGCTTTTCAGCAGCGTTTTCTTAAATGCCTTCAAATTAGCAAACCCAATCGTCCGCCAAAACCGCGATACCGTCGCCGTACTGACACCTACAGCCATCGCAATATCTTCCTCTGTACAATAAGGAATCTGCTGCAGTGCACCCACTACGTAATTAGCAATGGATTGGTGGCTTTTTGACATATTATCCAAGTCCATATCCAAATGAAAAGCCGTCATCTTTAATTCCTCCTGCCTGTACCAACATCGCAGCATATTTTCTAAACGGAGTATATCACCTTTTGATTAAAAATGATAATTTTATTTCATTTTTATTTTTTTGTAATTTATTTTACGTAATCGAAATAATTTGTTGATGATCTGATAACATTCGATCTCTATATTGTAGAAGAATTCGTTTTGAATCGAGGCATTCGAGACGTATTCCGCCTCAAAAACAAATTAGGAGGAATCACAATGGTTACAGCGCCTAAGCGCCGTTATGAGCTGACGCAATCGCAGAAGCTTATGGTATTCATTTTATCGATGTCCTTGTACGGTATTTCCAACATGTTCTCCGAGCTTATTCCTGAGCTAAAGCTTGGTCCCATTGAGCTGAAGGTCGAATACTTCGCTTTTATCCCACTAACGCTCTGTATTCTATTTAATCCGCTGTATGCTGCACTTGGCGCATCCTTCGGCGAGGTTATATTCGGGGAACTGCTGCTTGGACAATTCGGCGGACTCGGAGAATTGGAAAAATTCATAGAATTTACGATTGCCATGTACATAGCTGGCCTGCTCGTAAGCGATCCACGAAATCGCAAACAACTCGCACTCGCTTCGTTCGTTGCAGTAGGTATTGACCAGATGCTTGGGGCGATTGTCGACATCAGCAAGGTTTGGTTTGGGATCGAAGAGCTCGAAGCTGTTCCAGGCATTCCCGAAAGCATATTGCTTATCGAAGGTGTAGGTTTCCTTAACGCCATGCTCATAACCGGCATCTTTTTCTCCCTGCTGCCTACTTTATTTCTCGTACCGCGTCTATATGGAAAAATCGAACCGCTTCTCGGCATAAAACCACGCGACAGCAGAGTTTCTATATCATTCGGACAGCTAATAACGCCGCGGCTGCTCATTACCGCAATTATATTTGTTTTTATCGGAATCGTTGCAGAATTTTTGTCCGAGTCTGATATTAACTTTGCTGTATGGGAGCCAGAATTTATTGAGCAATATGGCAGTGGGTTCATCTGGATTAGTGCTGCTGCAGCCGCATTAGTGCTCATATTAACACTCATCGCAGCATTTCGTGCCAAATCCAAATCTGCGCGCACGACGGAGGATGTTAAGCTTTGAGACCTTCATCCTTCCAAGCCAACCAGCAGGGGCCGCAGCATGCGGCTCCCATCATTAAGCTGCAGGACATTCAATTTCAATATCCCGGAGCGGAGAACAAGGCGCTCCACAACATTCAGCTTACTGTTCAACCCGGCGAGTTTATCGCTATAGCAGGTACGAATGGCAGTGGCAAGTCAACGCTT
Organism: Paenibacillus sp. 01T47; assembly: GCF_056398245.1. Lineage (NCBI taxonomy): Bacteria > Bacillati > Bacillota > Bacilli > Caryophanales > Paenibacillaceae > Paenibacillus > Paenibacillus sp. 01T47. The sequence goes on along the minus strand of NZ_JBFTPA010000039.1, from coordinate 13,181 downwards.
TGCAAATGTTTAAACGGCCTTATTCCAAACTATTATGTCGGCGATTTAGACGGCTCCATTGAAGTTGCAGGGCTAATAGCTGCCGAGGAAACGGTATCCTCCTTGTCACGCAAGGTCGCTTATGTGTTTCAGGATTTTGAGAACCAGCTCGTTCGGCCGACCGTCTATGATGAAGCCTGCTTTGCTCCACTTAATTATGGCTTTAGCGATTACCGTGAACGCGGACTTCGAGCTTTGTCCATGCTTGGCATTGATCATTTGAAGGATCAGTGGATTTGGCAGCTAAGCGGCGGACAAAAGCATCTTACGGCGCTTGCTGGGGCTTTATCCCTCGATCCAGAAATTATTATTATCGATGAGCCCGTGGCGCAGCTAGATCCCTTTCATGCTAGACTCATCTACGACAAACTTAAGCTGCTGAATGAAAAGCATGGCAAAACAATCATCGTCATTGAGCACCATACCGAGTTTATTGCAAACTATTGCAATAGGGTCGTACTTATGGATAGCGGCACAATACGCTGGGTGAAGCCTGTCCATGAGGCATTATCTGCAGTTGATGAGCTTGCTGAACTGCATATATTACCGCCGCAGGTTACGCTTGCTGTTTGTACACTAGAGGCTGCTTCCGGAAAAGCAAAAAGTGAGGATTCATCACAATACCCGATCACCATCGATGAAGCAGTCGCTTATTTTGAGAAGATGCTTAAACCGTCATTCACGCTTTCAGCTGACCTTACGGATAAGCCTATTTCTAATAATGAACATACTATGCAGCCCCTTGTTACGTTTGCCAATGTCTCCTATAGCTACAAAACAATTGCAAGAACGATGCATCCCGTCATTCGGAACATGAGCATCAGCTTTTATGAAGGCGATCGTATTGCTCTTGTCGGCAATAATGGCGCGGGCAAATCAACGCTGCTCAAGCTCCTTTCGGGCATTCGGCGCCCTACGGAAGGACACTTAACCGTATGCGGGCATATTACGAAGCAATCTTCACCTGAACTGCTGTCTGATTTTGTCTCCTATATTTATCAGAATCCAGAGGAGATGTTTATTGAAGATTCCGTCCGCAAGGATGTTGAATATTTTCTAAAAGCCCGCGGAATTGCTGATTATCACCCTTTTGTTGATGAAATTCTGGAGAGGCTGCGGCTAACCGCCCTGCAGGATCGAGATGGCAGACTGCTCAGCGGCGGACAGCAGCGCAGAGCGACATTAGCGATCGGACTCGCCATGCGTCCCACTGTCATGCTGCTGGATGAACCGACAGCCAGCCTTGATGCAGCGAGCCGCCGTGAAATGACTGAAATGCTTGCGCAGCTGCAGGATCATGTAAAAACGACCATCATAGCGACACATGATATGCAGCTGGTTGCCGAATGGGCAAATCGCGTTATCGTTATGCATGATGGCTGCGTCGCACTTGATACAGATGTACGCTCGTTATTCAGCCATGTTGCCATTCTCAAACAAGCAGGTCTCATTGCGCCGCAAATCGCTTTGCTTAGTCAAAGACTGGGTTTCGAGCCGCCTTGCCTATCTGTCAATGAATTCACCACGCGGCTTATCAAAAATATAAATCCGTCAAACCCATTTGAGCAGGAGGAGATTACGGTTGGAAGCAATTAAACAAAGCATGCTCGACAAGCTGAGCGTAGAACAAATTAAAATTGAGCTGATGCGTACCGCTTTCGGCAGACAATCGACCTTTCTGTCGCGCTTTGATCCGCGTATCCTCCTGATTTGGTATTCCTTTTTCGCCATAGCGCCTTGGTTCTTTCATAATAAAGCCATTCTGCTTGGCTTGCTTATTCCAATGCTTGTTCTTACTTTATCTTCAAAGGTAAGTCCACTTGTTCTACTTATTATGGGCGTCGGCCTGGTAAGTGAGATTAGTTATATTTTTTTCGGCTCCATCTTCTTCGGAGGGAGTCTAGCGGGCGTATGGCCGTTATTGACCTTAACATTAAAAATATTAATCATCTCGCTGGCCAGCATTGCCGTGTTCTCTAGCATGGATCCCGAGAAGCTGAGTGACGCCCTGCTTAGTATGGGGATGCCTGGACAATTCAGCTTTGGTGTGTCCTACGGCTATAGGATGCTTCCGATTCTAATTGAGGAGTACCATAACCTTATTCACTCATTCCGATTGCGCGGCCGCGCTCCCCGCAATAAGGGTTTTCTTCACTGGCGTTCAATTATATACATGGCGAAGATTAGCGTTTATGCCTTTTATCCGCTCATTCTGAATACAGCTAAGCGAACGAGAACGACGGTCGAAGCATTAGAGGTGCGCGGCTTTACCTATTCGCTTGTCAGCCCTGAGACGAAGAAGCTTAAGCTTGCCCATATGCAGGTTCGACCGCATGATTTTATTTTCTTAAGCTGCTCCCTGTTCTATATGATCGGGCTGGTTGCTTTTGGACAATTCATTTCCTTTTAAAATTACATAATTGAATGGAGATAACACACTAATGATGAGCATCGATTTGCATACACATGGCAAGCTGTCAAAGAAAACAAATTTTTCACTCGACTACTTCCTTTCCATGGCTCGCGAAGCCAAAGAAAACGGTCTGCACGCGGTGGCGTTGACCGAGCATTTTAACACGCTTCACTTTGCCGATATGATGGATCAGCTGGATCATCATTTTGAATACAAAGGTGATTATTATGTCGTGGAGGGCTTGAAGGTTTTCTCTGGCATGGAGATTGATGTAGCGAATAAAGGCCATATTCTAATCATTGGAAACCGCAGCCATATTCGTGATCTGAGGCAGCAGCTTGAACCCCATACCGCAAAAGATAGCTTTATCGCTTTAGAAGAGCTGCTGAACCGCACCGACGGCTATCCCTTGCTTCGAATTGGTGCTCATCCCATGAGAGAAAGCACGCCGCTCACTCACCATGATGCTGACACACTCAGACGCCTCGATGCGCTTGATATAAATGCAAAAGATTTATTCCAATATGGTTTCGGCATGGCTGATCAGGTTCGACAGTTCGCAGATCATATTGGCTTAAAGGTCATTGCAGGAAGCGACTCACATCAGCCTCTACAGTTCGGCAGCGTTGTTAATCATGTAGATAACGTTTGCGAAACAGCTGAACAACTGCGCAACGAGCTGCTGAGTGGCAATTATCAGCTTGAAATTTCCGCTTGCTTGAATGTTAAAGTAAAAGCTGCTCAAATGATGAAAGAGCTTCTAAAAAAATCGATGGTTGTCGCTTTGTAAGAACACCCGCTTCACTAAAAAAGCAGCTCCTGACACTCAGGAGCTGCTTCATTTTCAATCTATTACAGACCAACCGGCAGTTGGAACATCTGTGTCAGTTCGTCCAGTGTAATCGCATCCGTCGGAATTTCACCTTCGAACTTCGCATCTTTATTAATCTCGGAGTAAGTAACATCATAATGAAGGCCAAGCTTCATCTTCTGGCCGCTCTCTTTGTCAGAGCCTTCAATGCTTACCTTACCCGATTGGTAAGCAAGATATCCATCTGTGATAGCGCCCGTTACTTTCAGAGTATTCACTTTAACATCATTTTTAAATGTGGTTAGAATCTCTGCTTTGTTCGTCTCAAGATCCGACTTCATCTTCTCGATGTCCGCCTTATCAAGCTGAAGAGTCTTTAATGATGCTTCATTAGCAAGCAATACATTTAGCACCTCAGGCAGCACTTGGTTAACGATGGTTTCTACTGTTTTTGGATAGTTGCTTTCATTAATCTCAAAGGCGATGATTTGATCTGCTTTCATATCAGCAGGCAGGCCAGCTGCCTCAGCCTTAGGCTGGCTGAAATATGTTTTCTCGTCAAAATGCTTAAGCATTACTTCTCCAAGTTCCTTGCCTAACTTTTGTTGTGCAGCAAGATCCAGCTTAGCCGTGCCTTCTTTCTCAGCAAGCTCCTTTAGATCAATTTTAATAAATTTACTTGTAATCGTCTCCGGCAATGGCAGCATCGGAACTTGCGGTATTTTCACATACAGCGCTTCCTCAGTCATAATCATAGGTACCGTTAACTTCATCTCCATGTCGCCTGGCACTACGATTTGCATATTCATATCGGTACGCATCGGTTTTTTCTTATATACAGCATCAACTGTAATGGTTGCATCTTTAATCAAACCTACGATTGCTGCTGTAGCAGCTGCGTTGCCTTCCAAAGTTGCCGTTTGTGGAACTTCCAATTCATCCAAGCCAAATGACATTTTTACTGCATATGAGTCCGCTTCATTAATTTTCGTCATAGCCGCCTGCAAAGCTTCCTTCGGTGGTTTTGCCGAGCTGCAGCCTGCAATAACAACTAAAATAACGGCTAACATAAGAACCGCTATTTTTTGAACATTCTTCATGTAGTATGTTCCTCCCTATCTTTTTGTGAGCACCTCCATTCTATACTAAAATAACTTCATTTAGAAGTTATATCCAAAAAATCCCGTTTCAGCGTACTGAAACGGGACGTTTGGCCTAGCTTTTAACAGCACATTGATCTATCCTTGCGGGTTATGATGATCCACATGATTACGCTGCTTCGTTTTCTTAGATCCAGAAAGCGGCTCTTGCTGCCCGCCTCCGTCATTACGCTTCCGATTATTTTGCGGATTGCTTTCCGGCACCGGAATGCTGTCTGGCTTCGACATTTGGATTCCTCCTATTTAGATCTCATCGGCTTCGAGGGAAGCGTTAATTTTTTTGATGTTCTAAATCTGTTGGATGATCATGATTTATGTCATCCTGATTGCTTCGATCGTTCTTATCCTGCTGCAATTGCTGAGCTTGATGGCTGTTAACCGCCTCAACCTCCAAAGCTTCTACCACATTAGATAAGTTCTTATCAGCCGTTCCTTGTGCCTTTGTCATAAGCAGCCCTCTCCTCTAAGCATGCGTCAAGCGTTGCAGCGCTTGAGCACATTCATGCAGATGTCTAGTGTAATTTTGTATCAGCTCTTGAATGATGTCTCCACGCTCATCGATGGATACCTTGTCTTTCTCCACATCGATAAGCTCAACCTTCACTTCACGGCTATCTACATAAGTAACTTTAAAATCAAACGAATACATTTGATGTCCGGCTGTATCGATCGTTACGCGCAGCGCTTTGGAATCTGACTCATCAGGCAGCACTCTGCTGCGGTCAGCGTCTTTTAGCGTCTCTGGCAAGGTTTGACGCCAAGCATCTGCCAAGTTTTCTTGATTCATTTGCAGTTCATCTGATTTACCCATTAAATGAAGCACCTCCACATCGTATAACATGCGATGTGCGGCATTATTTTATACGAGGGGATAGAATGAAAAAAAAGCCCAAACGCTTAGCGTCTGGGCTTGTCATGTACATTTTAAAAAATATGGAGGAGAGAGTGGGACTCGAACCCACGTGGGCTTGCGCCCTAACAGTTTTCAAGACTGCCCCGTTATGACCGCTTCGGTATCTCTCCATCGTTCAATTGTCACAAGAAATATAATACCACAGGTCAAAATAAAAATGCAAGTGTATTTTGACCATGTGGCAAAAAAAATTTTTAAAGCTTTGTTGAATCGATCGAACTAATGCCGCCCATATACGGACGCAGTACTTCTGGAATCGTCACAGAACCGTCCGCTTGCTGGAAGTTCTCGATAATTGCCGCAAAAGTACGGCCTACAGCAAGTCCCGAACCATTCAGTGTATGAACGAATTCCGGCTTGCTCTTCGTATCTCTACGGAAACGAATACCCGCACGGCGAGCTTGGAAATCCTCTACATTTGAGCAGGACGAAATTTCACGATACGTGCCTGCACTTGGCAGCCACACTTCAAGGTCATATGTTTTAGCCGCTGTGAAGCCCATATCTCCCGTACAAAGCGTTAGAACACGGTAAGGAAGTCCTAGTAGCTGCAAAACCTTCTCCGCGTTAGCGGTCATTTTCTCCAGCTCTTCGTATGAATCCTCCGGTTTCGTCAATTTGATCAATTCAACCTTGTTGAACTGATGCTGACGAATCAAACCACGTGTATCGCGCCCAGCAGAACCTGCTTCTGAACGGAAGCACGAGCTGTAAGCTACAAAATATTTCGGAAGTTCTTCAATCGGCAAAATCTCTTCGCGGTGCAGGTTCGTAACTGGTACCTCTGCAGTCGGAATGAGGAAATAATCCGAATCCGAAATTTTGAATAAATCCTCTTCAAACTTTGGAAGCTGACCCGTACCGATCAAGCTGTCACGATTAACGATATAAGGAGGCAATACTTCCTCATAACCGTGCTTATCGCTGTGAAGATCCATCATAAAGCTGATAAGCGCACGCTCAAGACGAGCTCCAAGGCCGCGGTAGAACGTGAAACGTGATCCCGTTACCTTCGCTGCACGCTCGAAATCCAATATGCCGAGAGATTGCGCAAGCTCCCAATGTGGCTTGGGCTCAAAATCAAAGGTTGGAACCTCGCCATTTTTGCGTAGCTCTACATTATCTTCCTCCGACTTGCCGACTGGCACGCTATCGCTAGGAATGTTAGGGATCGCTTGAGTCAGCTCAATCACTTGTACATCCAGCTCACGAAGTTCATCGTCAAGCTCTTTAATGCGGTCGCCAACCTCTCTCATCTCAAGGATAAGCGATTCTGCGTCGCCGCCTGTGCGTTTGAGTTTAGCTACATCCTGCGAAACCGTATTGCGTCTGCTCTTCAGCTGCTCCGTCTCTTGAATAAGATCACGGCGCCTAGTGTCGAGCGCAGGAAAATTAGCAATAAGATCAAGGGAAGCTCCGCGATCAAGCAGCGCTTTCTCAACCTTCTCAAATTCATTTCTTAACAATTTTACATCCAGCACGATCCAAAAGCCCCTCTCTGAAGGGAGTAATTTTATTATTGTAAACGTTTATTCCTTGCTTGCAGCTGCTTCCTTCACCATATCAACGAAGTATGCATGCAGCCTATAATCGTCCGTTAGCTCCGGATGATACGATACAGCTAGAAGATGTCCCTGTCTTGCTGTTACAATTTCATCTCGGTATGTAGACAATACGTCTACGCCTGCTCCAACTTTTTTGATCAATGGAGCTCGGATAAATACAGCGCGAACCGGTTCGTCAATGCCTTTGACATCCAAATCCGTCTCAAAGCTTTCTTGTTGACGCCCGAATGCGTTTCTTGCAACGGTCATATCCATAAGGCGCAAATGCGCATCCTCTTGGCCTTCTATTTCATCAGCCAAAACGATAAGACCAGCACAAGTGCCGAACAATGGCTTGCCTTGTTCAGAGAAATCCTTAATAGCCTCCATGAAGCCATAATTGCGCATCAGCTTGCTGATCGTCGTGCTCTCGCCGCCTGGAATAACAAGCCCTTGCAGCTCTTCAAGCTGCTCAACCCGCTTAACGGCGACCGCCTCTGCGCCCGCCGCTTCTAAGCTTCGTATATGCTCTGCCACTGCGCCTTGAAGCGCTAGTACGCCTATCTTCATCGCTCTACTCGCCTTCCTTTACGGGCAAGAGCCGGCAGCACTATTCGCGCTAAGCCGGCACCTGCATATTACAACTATTATATACCGCGGTCTTGCATACGCTCGGAGGAGTTAAGCTTGGAAATTTCGATTCCCTTCATAGCTGCTCCCAAGTTTTTCGACACTTCAGCAATTAGCTTGTAATCTTGGTAATGTGTCGTTGCTTCAACGATTGCACGAGCGAATTTCTCTGGGTTTTCTGATGTGAAAATACCAGAACCTACGAATACGCCGTCTGCTCCAAGATGCATCATCAAAGCTGCATCGGATGGTGTAGCTACTCCGCCTGCTGCGAAGTTCACGACAGGAAGCTTACCTGTTTCATGTACGTTAAGAAGCAAGTCATAAGCTACGCCAAGAACCTTAGCTTCATGATAAAGCTCGTCCTTCGACAAACCTTGGATTTTACGAATTTGTCCATTGATCAAGCGAAGGTGACGAACAGCCTCTACGATATTGCCTGTTCCCGGCTCACCTTTCGTACGAAGCATTGCTGCTCCCTCTTGAATACGGCGCAACGCTTCTCCAAGATCTTTTGCTCCGCATACGAATGGAATCGTAAACTCATGCTTGCTGATGTGGAATACTTCATCTGCTGGTGTAAGTACTTCACTCTCATCGATATAGTCAACGCCCATGGATTCGAGCACTTTTGCTTCTACATAATGCCCGATACGAGCCTTTGCCATAACTGGAATCGATACAACTTTCATTACTTCTTCTACAATTGTCGGATCAGCCATACGAGCTACTCCGCCTGCTGCACGAATTTCGGAAGGGACGCGCTCAAGCGCCATTACCGCTGTTGCTCCTGCTGCTTCTGCTACTTTCGCTTGCTCGGCGCTCATAACGTCCATAATGACGCCGCCTTTTTGCATTTCTGCCATGCCGCGTTTTACGCGCGATGTACCTGTTTCCATGCTAAAATCCTCCTATTTTCATCCATTAATTTGTATATTACCGCAGTTGTTCTAACCATTGATTTTACAGGATGCAAGAATAATCGACAAGCCTTGATTTGCTTTATTCCCCTGTTTTCTACTCGGATTAGAACAAATTGACGATTCCATTAAATAAACCTGAGAAAAAATCTCCAATTCCACGGAACATCAAGCGGAACCAACCTGCTTTCGTTCCATCCTCCGTTGTAACGAGGTTAACCGTTTTTTTGAGCTCTTGTTTCGTTTCGGCATCCGTGTACTTGTAAGTTACTGTACCTACAACCGTGCCTGCTGGAATCGGAGCTACCAGCTCAGCTTCTGATTTCACATCGCTGGATACAACCTCGATTTTAGGCTCTACGCCCTTCTTAACCATAAACGTAATATCTTTTTCCGTTACGATCGGCAAGGTTTTCTTTTTACCCTTTTTAATCTTAACCGTTTTCGCTGTTTCTACCACAGATTTTGGCGCAAGCACCGTCTTTTTCTCAAAAGTGCTGAAACCGTAGTTATACATCTTAGCCGTTTCATTAAAACGAGCAGACTTTGTAGCAGTATCCATAACGACGCTAATAAAACGCTGCTCGCCTCTTTTTACAGTACCCGTGAAATTGTAGCCAGCAGCATTAATGAAGCCTGTTTTCATGCCGTCAACGCCTTCATAAGCTAAGTGCTTAAGGCCCTTTTGATTCACGTTTGTACCAAGCATCCAGTTAATGTTGATGATTGGATCCTTGTCGCGTTCACGGAATTTATATTCCTGCAGCTTAGAATAATCCAAAAATTCAGGGTGCTTGCTCAAAATAATTTGAGCTAGCTTCGCCATGTCCGTCGCAGAAATAACAGTTGTCTCCGATAGACCAGTCGCACTTGTAAAAATAGCTGTTTTAAGACCCAACTCCGCAGCTACCTCATTCATCTTCTTAACAAATCCTTGCTCACTTCCAGCTATTTGCGATGCTAATGCAATCGTTGCATCATTCGCAGAACCAACTGCCATTGCTTTGTACAAATCTCTAACCGTATGTTGATCTCCTTGAGCTAAAAATACAGATGATCCATCCGATGGCGTTGAGGCCGCTTCCGCACTAGTGGTAATAACCTCATCCCAGGACAGGCGTTCATTCGTAATTTCCTCAAGAACGATATATTCCGTCATTAACTTCGTCATACTTGCTGCAGGGAGCGGCTCCTCTGAATTAACTTCATACAAAACTTGTCCTGAATCCGCATCAATTAGAATAGCAGCTTTCACTTGTAAACCTAAATCGTTTTTCGTACTTTCTCTTCCTTGGTATCCATTCGCCATTGCTACCGCAGAACCAAGCGACAGCATTACCATCCAAACCGCCAAACTTGCAGCGATGACCGTCTTTATTCGAACCGGCCTTACCATTTCCTTCAACGTCGTCTCCCCTTTTCCCACTTGGTTTGTCCGTTGTTAATTGTAACATATCGAAGCCTAACAATTAAACCACAAACAGGTTACAGAACAATGAGTAATCCTTCATAAAAAAAACAGACAAGGGCCAGCGACTCAGTCGCCTTTCCTTGTCTGTTATTATCGTATCTAGATAGTATAGCTTAAAGTGAATAGTTTGGTGCTTCTTTCGTAATTTGCACATCATGTGGATGGCTTTCACGAAGACCAGAACCTGTAATACGAACGAATTGTGTATCGTTCTTAAGCTCGTCCAGAGAAGCTGTACCGCAATAGCCCATACCTGAACGCAAGCCGCCGAGCAATTGATGCACAGTGTCAGCAAGCGGCCCTTTGTAAGGAACGCGTCCTTCGATACCTTCCGGAACAAGCTTGTTCTCGTTCTCTTGGAAGTAACGATCCTTGCTTCCTTCCTTCATAGCGCCAAGCGAGCCCATTCCACGGTAGACTTTAAAGCTGCGTCCTTGGAAAATTTCAGTTTCGCCAGGGCTTTCAGCTGTACCTGCGAACAAGCTTCCGATCATAATCGCGCTTGCTCCAGATGCGATTGCTTTCGTAATGTCACCGGAGTACTTAATACCGCCGTCTGCAATAACCGGAATATTGTATTCACGAGCAACTGACGCGCAATCATAAATCGCAGTAATTTGTGGAACACCGATACCAGCGATAACGCGAGTTGTACAGATCGATCCAGGACCAATCCCTACTTTAACTACGGAAGCGCCTGCTTCGATAAGATCACGGGTAGCATCGCCAGTAGCAACGTTACCTGCAATAATAGTAAGGTCTGGGTAAGTAGCACGTAGCTTACGAACTGCATCCAAAATATTAATGTGGTGACCATGTGCCGAGTCTACAACAAGAACATCAATTCCTGATTGAACCAATGCTTCTGCACGATCCATTGTATCCTTCGAAATACCAACCGCTGCTCCGCAAAGTAAGCGACCATGCTTATCTTTAGCCGCATTAGGGAATTGGATTGCTTTCTCAATATCTTTTATCGTAATAAGACCTTTAAGTGTATTGGACTCATCAATCAGCGGCAGCTTCTCAATCTTGTGCTTTTGAAGAAGTCCCTCCGCTTCCTGCAGCGTTGTGCCAACAGGTGCCGTTACAAGGTTGTTACGAGTCATAACTTCATTTATCTTAATTGAATAATCATGTACGAAACGCAAATCACGGTTGGTCAAAATACCTACAAGCTTCTTATCTTGATCAACAATCGGTACGCCTGAGATGCGGTATTTTCCCATCAATTCTTCTGCGTCGTAAACATGGTGATCAGGCGTAAGCGAAAACGGATTTGTAATTACACCGCTCTCCGAACGTTTTACACGGTCAACTTCCTCCGCTTGCTGTGTAATCGACATGTTCTTATGGATAATGCCGATACCACCCTCACGCGCAATTGCAATCGCCAATGCGGCTTCTGTAACGGTGTCCATACCAGCGCTAATGAGCGGAATGTTTAGCTTAATGTCCTCGCTTAATCGAATCGAGATGTCAACTTCCCTAGGCAGCACTTCTGATTTGCGCGGAATAAGCAGGACGTCGTCAAACGTTAGCCCTTCTTTGGCGAATTTCGTTTCCCACACGAGTATGTTCCTCCCTTATTTTAAGTACGTCTCACATATATTATTAGCAATATTAGCAGAGGGGGTATAGGCTGTCAAGGCTGATGAATACCTTTGTTCATCCTGTTTTATACTCGATTTGGAAGTCTCAAAACATGCTATTTCTTTAGAAAAAGTCAGGTAAATACGTAGTTCGTTCGGGAATACGAGATTGTAAGCGTTTAACCAATCCTATATCTCCTTCTATGCGTGCGAATTGGGCTAATTGCTCTAACTGAATATACCCAAATAGCACACTCGTAAAGGAACCAATATCCAGTTTAATTGCCTCATCTATTTTTTCACTATCGTCCTTACGACGAAGTGAAGCTTTCCCAGACGCATCGATATGAAGTAAAAAATGACCATTATTCCATGGAGCTTGAGCGTCGATCAGTTGAATATGAATGTCATCAGCATGATCTGCTGCCTTAAAATCATATTGGCTCACAAAAGCTTCCGCATCCACAATTCGAGCCATAAAATAAGGTGTGATTTCCTGTTTTATTCTCGGATTGCTCAGCAAGTAGGGAAGGCGATCGTTAGATGGCATTTTAATCGTCAGCTCTTCGATCATTGAATCATGCTGTGCAAGAAATGACCATATTGCAGCTCTTGCAGGCTCATTTAAATGAACAAACTCATGAACCGTTAACCGGCTGTTTTTAACTTCATAAATGACGTAGCCTTGTGCTGCTCCGCTCTTATCGTAATAAAGTGCAGTTTGTCCTGGTTTTCTTCTGTTAATCCGATACTTCCACCAGAAGTCGTCACGCACCAATGAGCCATTAAATTGAGATGCATAGGCTTGATAGACATCGTTCAGCAAACTATAGTTTCCTGTAATCCGCTCAAACCTACCCTCGTATGCTATTCTCGCTGGAAGCATGTCCGTCTTAATCGTATATGTTTTAAGTTCAGTGTAGGTTTCCCATCCAAATTTACGGTAAAAGCTGAATGAAAAAGGATGTAGAAAAGAAACCGTTTGACCGTTCTCCTTCATCTCTAACAGTGATTGAACGAGTATTTGAGCAACTAGCCCCTGCCTCCTAAACTCTGGCCATGTCGCAACACCTGCAACACCTCCCATATCAAAAACCTTGCCTCCGATATATGTTTGCAGCTTTAACACTGCAGCTTGTGCAGCCAACTGATTATCGACATACGCTCCGTACCTTACAGTAGGCTCACTCTCATACTGCTCTTTCGTTTGTTCTAGTTCTGCAGCAGAACGTTCATATTGAAATGCAAATTGAGATAAAGCCATACTCTCGTCAAATTGCTCTATACCGGTATGCTTAATAACGATACGTGTTTCCAATTCGAAGCACCTCCAAATTTGATATAATCCTATCATACCGCATAAACAACAAAAAAACCTACCGCATCACATGCGATAGGTCTTTCGTGCTTGGCGACGTCCTACTCTCCCAAGACCCTGCGGTCTAAGTACCATTGGCGCTGAAGGGCTTAACGGTCGTGTTCGGTATGGGAACGCGTGGTTCCCCTCCGCCATCGCCACCAAACGTAGCGTGTTGCACGCTGAAAACTGGATACGAAAGATTAGGCTTGCTGAAGCCTTAATGCTGCTGTCTACTGGATGTATGGGTCACAGTAAACGTGTTTAGGATAAGCCCTCGACCGATTAGTATTCGTCAGCTACACACATTGCTGTGCTTCCACCCCGAACC
>NZ_JBFTPA010000038.1:0-26678 GCF_056398245.1 Paenibacillus sp. 01T47 | reverse complement strand
GCCATAGAGCCAAGTTCACCACTTTCGATCTCTCCGATTATGGTAAGTTTCTCTGATGCGGAATATTTAACTTTAGACATGAAAATGCTCCCCTCATAGCAACAGGTTTTTTATTATTTCACCTGTCTACTATTTGGGGAGCATATCAAAGGCAAATTGCCTTAAAAGAGACAGCCTCTTTGCTTTGAAATGGATAAATGATGAAGAACATATTCAGATCAATATTGATGCCGCTCTAAGTCGTCTACGTAGTCCTTGGCCTCTTTGAGGCTGACGCCACTTTTTTTTCTAAACTCTTTAATTGCTTGAACTCTCTTTCCTGAAGCAACTAGCATGCGTAATCTATCATCGATATTTATAGGGGCGTTGTTGCGAGTCATACCGGGTGAGGAAGGAGGGGAATTCAGGTTTGGCTTGGGTGATCTCGAAAAATCCGAATGGTTGTTAGCCCGTTGAAGCTCTAATTTTATTTCGTCAACCTGTCTCTGCAAGCTAAATACTTTTAATCCAAGCAGGACGGATAGAACTAATGCACTCACAGCAACAATTTCGATCGTTTCCATTACGAATCTCCCCTTCCTGTTTTGAAAACCTATTATAACATAATTACAATTATTGTAAGGGCGATTTCTAGCTGCTGAGCAAGAATGTTTTGATAATGAGAATGATTATTAATATAATAAGAGAGGTGGAAATTGTAAATAGACATGGAAGGTGAACATGATGACATTACAGGAACATATACCATTATGGAATCATGCTGCTATACGGGTGCTTGATGTTCGTCGGTCTATTTTGCGATCGGGTGAGAGTGTGCAAGGCTTCCGATTGCCAGCTAGTGCCTTCTTTTTCGCTGCTGCTGGTGATGCAAAAATTCTCATAGACGGAATGGAGCATATGGTGAATCGTTTTTATGTGTGCCATGCCGGAAAAGGCGCTACGATTGATATTGTGCAAGTGAATGAAAAACTCGATTATTATTTTATTTTTTACAAAGCAGTCCTCGTTTTACCAGCTCGTAAAGAACTGTTAAAAGTATATAGAGACAATAATCCCTTTCAAATGCAATATGGTTTTGCCCCTGCCTTTCCGCTAGGTCTTCTGACGAGAATCGAGCAAATGTATTCGCACTGGATGCTTGATATTCAATTGGAAAGATTTCATGTGAGAGCGTTGTTTCACCAATTGGTATACGATCTTATGAAGCAGCTCCATGCCGCTGAGGGTGCAGCCAAAGCTCAGCCGGATTACGTCAGCCAAACGATTCGCTTCATGGAGGAACGTTACGCTGAGACAATCAGTCTTCAAGAATTGGCGAGCACTCTTCATTGCAATGAGAGAAAGCTGCAGCGATTATTTAAAGCGCAGCTTCGGATTGGGCCACTAGAGTATCTCATTCAGGTTCGAATGGATCATGCGCAAACGATGTTATTGAATACGAATATGCCGCTTAAAGCCATTGCAGAATCAGTAGGTTATGGTGATAGTTATTATTTTAGCCGAGCCTTTAAGAAGCATATTGGCGTTTCTCCTCTTAACTTCAGAAAGCACCGTCGGATAAGTTCATCCTCTATGTCGCAAAATTCCATTGTCGCGGATACTTCTCTCTCGTATGATGGTGATTGTGATAATCATTATCAACAATTAGACGGAGGAGTTATACGGATGAATAGGAGTAAGAGGTCGATTTTAGCGGTTAGCTTGATGCTCAGTTTAATTTTATTGTTGAGTGCATGTTCGACGGGAAATAGCATGGGAAACAATACGGGAGGGGCTAGTCCAGCTGGAGCTGAATCTAGTGCAGCATCTACAAACACAAACGTATCGCAAACAGCGCAACAGGCGTATCCTGTTGTTATTAAACATATGAAGGGCGAAACAACGCTGGAGCAGCGCCCACTTAAAATTGCGGTGCTTGATACAAAATTTGTGGATCAATTGGTAACTTTAGAAGAGCAGCCAGCGGGCAGCGTAAAAGCTGCGGCAGATAAAACAGACTTCCCGGCTTATTTAATGGATAAGCTGAAGGATGTTAAATTGCTCGGTACAAGGGATGAGCCCAACCTTGAGGCTATTATGGCCATGGAACCCGATTTAATTATTTGTACAGAATTCCAAGAAGAAGTGTATGAGAGCTTGTCCAAAATTGCTCCAACGATCATGCTCGAATTTAATGAGGATTGGCGCGTCACATTGGATACTTTCGGAAAAATTGTAGGGAAGTCTGAAGAAGCGAAGGCTGTCTTGGAGGCCTACAACGTGAAAACAGAGAAGCTGAAGGTAGAGCTAAAGGCTAAGCTCGGAGATCAAACTGTTGCATTAGCGCGCCCACGTGATGAGGGGATACGGATACATACACCAATCCACCGTACAGGAGCTATTTTATACAATGATTTAGGCTTGAATGCCCCAGAATCGGTTTTGAAGGAAAAGGATACCGCTTATGAAATTGCATTAGAGGCTTTCCCGGAAGTTGGCGCTAATCATTATTTCCTCGTAAAAGATGATATGTTCAAGGCGGCAGTGGACGAAATCCAGAAGACGGAAACGTGGAAAAATGTTGAAGCTGTGAAAAACAATCAAGTCTATGATGTGGATTCAAACATATGGATTGCCTATTATGGCCCGATAGCCATTAATATGATTGTTGACCGGGTAGCAGAAATCTTCCTTGGTAAGGCATAACATGTCAGCAAAGCTTTCAAAGCCGGAGTGGGGTAATTTAAAAAGCAGATATAACTTCTCTTATGAAAATAATACTGAGTCCGCTGATCGCTCCATTTATTCAAGAAATTTATTGAATAAGGAGCTATGCGAAACCTATCTGGATCGGCTAGGGAGCGAAATAGCTTCGCCATCAAGAAGAGTAACTGCGTCGATGCTCGCGAAACGATATGCTTATCTAGTCGTAGCTCCTGTTCTGTATGCGATGACGGTATACAACAAGAATCTGACCATGACGTTGGACAATTGCCGCTTGGTTTCACCTAGCGACAGCGAGTTCAATGTGACGAAATCCAAGTTTCCTAATTTAAGCTTTGAAGAACCAAGCGTTACGGAACCGGTAGCTGGGGAGCGGAAAGAGTGGCGGGATCAGGTAATAAGAGAACTTTTTGCAGAGCATATTTCTCCATTATTTCGTGCTTTATCTATGGTTGGCGGAATACCTATAGTGATCTTATGGGAGAATGCGATGGTTCGAATTGCTCCGCTTTATGAGGACGGGCTAGAGGAAGAAACGAATCCGGTTATCTTACAACGACTTCATGAGGATTTCACGTTTATAACGCAGACTGCACCAGCAAGCTTATTTGGAGAACGCCGCAATCCGTTTAAGAAGTTTATGAGCAAAACGAATATAGGCACGATGAGCGAGCTGCCTGATATTCGCAAGACCTGCTGCTTCTATTATGAAATGTCTTCGGCGGAATATTGCAGAGCTTGTCCGAAACCTTTCGAATGCCATAAATAGCTGGACATTGAGCAATCGTCTTGTCACCTTTTGGGGCAAGGCGATTGCTCATTTTATTTATTGGTTCTTAATATAAAAGGGATTTTGAAATATATTTTAATTCCACATATGCCATTTGACGGCCGGTGTCATAGAGCTGAAGCTCGGGATTTCTTTAGCAGCTTACAAACATTATTCATCCGAATTTATGTTAAATAGGAAAGAATGGTTTCTCCTGTTACAGCTATGAACATTTGAGCGAAGTAATGGCAGTTAAAGGGGTCATTTCGGCGGCGTCCGCTAGGGAGTTGGATGCCTCTTTTATAAACTTTTTCGAATGCTGAACATGTCCTCATGGGGATGCTTCCACCACAAATAGTGAATAGCAGGAGCTTTTCCTGCTATTTTATATTTAGCTGGAAAAGCTCCAGTTAATTTTAAGCTGTGCGCTCATTTGAGTTAATTAGCAGGAAAAGCTCCATGTAATTTTGCTGCAAAGCGGCTTTTTAGGGATTATGTGTTGAATTAGCAGGAGTAAATCCTGTTAATTGCTAAATTGGGCTGCTTCCATTACAAATAGCAGGAGCTTTTCCTGCTATTTTCGTTTTAGCTGGAAAAGCTCCAGTTAATTTTAAGCTACGCATTCATTTGAGTTAATTAGCAGGAAAAGCTCCATGTAATTTTGCTGCAAAGCGACTTTTTAGGAATTATTTGTTGAATTAGCAGGAGTAAATCCTGTTAATTGCTAAATTAGGCTGCTTCCATTACAAATAGCAGGAGCTTTTCCTGCTATTTTATATTTAGCTGGAAAAGCTCCAGTTAATTTTATGCTGCGCGAAGCTGACTTAATTAGCTGGAAGTGCCATGCTGAGCATTCTGCAGACTCCATATTATAATAAGTTTGTTTTAATACTTAGTGTGTTGATGGATTTTCAGTTTATCCCATGCGCTGATGGATTAGTGCTGTTAATTAGACACGTATTATGTAAGTTTGACCTGCTGCTCGCTCCATGCCCAAAGCTTAGCCGCAAGCTCGGGATTGCTCGCTTTGCTTGCCGTTTGAACGCTTTTGCTGTCGATAAAATATTGGCCGGTCTGATTTGCCGCTTCATCGCTGGATGCTAAATAAATAGCCGTCTTTGCCCCTTCAAGCGGCGTTCTGAAAAAAGGCTTGAGCAGCTTATGCACCGTCTTACCGAAGCCGCTCTTGCGATCTACGCCAATATTGGTCGCTACCGCCCCGGGATGAAGACTGTTAACCGTCACCCTCGTATCTGCGAGACGTTTTGCCAGCTCATTCGTAAATAAAATATTCGCAAGCTTCGATTGCGCATAACCTTTTGCGACATTGTAGCCCCTCGTCAGGTTCGGATCGTCAAAATGTATTCTTCCGGCCTTATGGGCACTTGAAGATACATTGATGATTCTCCCTTGCGGAGCACGTTGAAGAAGGTCAAGCAGCTCGTTAGTCAGCAAAAAATGACCCAAATGGTTGATGCCGATTTGCGATTCAAATCCATCCGAGGTTATGCTTCGTTTCAAGGCGACAACCCCTGCATTGTTGATCAACACATCAAGCTGGCTATATTTCTGCTTAAATGCAGCAGTGAAGGTGCGAATGCTGGCAAACGAGCCCAAATCGCAGGTCATGAGGAAAATATCGCTGCTGCCGCTTTGGCTGCGCGCTTGTTCAAGTGCAAGCTCGCCACGCTCCTTGCTGCGGCATATCATCACGACATGCGCCCCTTGCTTCGCAAGCTCGACCGTTGTCGCAAGCCCCATGCCGGAATTGGCGCCAGTTACTGCTACGACCTTTCCTGTCATATCGCTCATCCAAGCCACCTCCGTATATTCGTTATTTACAGCTTATCATGTGCAGCAAAGGTATGCCGTACAAATTCAATAAACGATCTGACATGTGGAGACAGCTGATCCTCGTTGCGGTACGCCAAACAAATATGCCGCTGGTTTACATACTGAGGCAGATCGCGCATAACGAGTTCGCCGGCTTCGATTTCTCGGATGACGCTTCGGCGCGGCAGGATGCCAACACCCATATTGCATTTTAGAGCTTCCTTGATCGTTTCGATCGCACCCAGCTCCATAACACTTTCCCACTGCAAGCCAGCCCCGGCTGCCCACTCATCGGACAAGGTACGCGAGGTTGAGCCAACCTCATGCAGCAGAAATGTTTCATGTCTAAGCTCTTCGACCTCTACTTGCGAATGGTTAGCTAACGGATGCTCCGGCGCAAGCAGCAGCTTCAGCTCATCAGCGACTAACGGCTGTATAATAAGGCCTTCTTCCAGCGATTCGCCAAGAGAGACGATGCCTATATCGATCTCATAGCTGCGCAGCATCGCAAGCACAGAAGCTGCTTGCTTCACGGTCAGCATGAGGCTTACTTTTGGATACAGCTTGCGGTAGGCGGCAAAGTGCGGCGGCATCACATAGGTTGCTGGCGTGTAGCTCGCCCCCAGCCTCAAACGGCCTTCCCCTTGTTCACGGCGCTCCAGCATGGCAAGCCTAGCTTCTTCCATAAGGAAAACGATTCGCTTCGCATAGGGAAGCAGATCCACAGCAGCTTCACTTGGCTGAAGGCTCCGCGAGTGCTTGCGGAACAGCTCCACGCCAAGCTCCTCCTCAAGCCTTTTGAGATGAAAGCTGATTGTCGGCTGCTTAAGCCCCAGCTTATCTGCAGCTTCCGAGAGCGTTCGACCGCTGCACACCTCCATAAACACATGCAGCTGCTGTACATTCATCCCGTGCTCACTCCCTCGCTTTTTGCCTATTAATATAGATTAAATCTATATGTATATCAATATCTATCGATTATATTTCATAATATCTCGACATTACGTTAACAATCATCTGACAAACCGTTGCTAAAGTTAGGAGGTAAGCAAAACAGATAGTGGAGGGAAATCAAAACGATGAAAACGAATGGGAAACGCTGGCTTGGAACCGTTTTGCTAGCTGGATTGATGGCACTAACTGCTGCATGCGGCAACGGAAATGCCGGAAATACGAATAAAGGGGCAGCAAATGCCGGAAATACACAAACGACGGCTCCTACCGAAGAAGCGCAAGCGACAGAAACAGCTGCCACGGAGGATAAAGGAACGCTTACTGTATACTTGAACGATTTTGACAGCATTATAGCTCCATTATTTGAGGAAGCTACCGGCTACAAGCTGGAGGTCGTTGCGGGCAACGGAGCAGAAATTATGTCCCGCGTTGAAGCAGAAAAAGGCAATCCGCACTGGGATGTCATTTGGCTGGATGCGATGCCTTCCATTTACGGACTAGGAGCAAGCGGTCAACTGCTTGAAGGCTGGTCGCCGAATAACGTCGCTAATCTAACTGACTTTGCCAAAGCTTTTGTGCCTGAGAAGCAATGGTATGTTCCTACAGGCGCACATGCTGCGGGAGTTATCGTATATAACAAGGACAAAGTGAAGGCGGAGGATGCGCCAAAATCATGGGAGGACTTCTCGAATGCGAAGTACAAAAACTTGATCGGCATGGCTGATCCAGCGATCGCAGCTCCTGCTTATCCTTTTGTTTCTTGGTTTTTTAAAGAAAAGACAATCGATGGCGGACAAACGTTCTTTAGCTCGCTGATGGATAATGGGCTTCGTGTATATCCCAAAAATCCAAACGTTGTCAAAGCGCTCGCCGCTGGTGAAATCTCGATCGCAGCGCTGCAAGAGAGCAATGCCTATGCGATGAAAAACGATAACGAGCCTATCGAAATTATTTGGCCGGCAGAAGGCGCTCCTGCATCCGTTCGGGTAGCTGCGATTCAGAAGGATACCAAAAACCCGAATGCAGCGAAAGCGTTTATCGAATTTTTGCTAGATCCAAAAACGCAGCAAGCTTTAATTGATCAAGGCGACGAGAGTTATTTCCAGCCTTCCGTTAACGGCGTAAATGCCAAGCAAGATCGCGCAGCCGATGCGAAGCTCGTTGCAGCCGACGCTTCCTGGGCATCTGAAAATGAAGCGGCAATCAAGCAATGGTTCGCCGACCAGTCCGTTAAGTAAACGATGCAAACTTTTATGAAGGATCGGTTAGGATGGTTTGTCAGTATCATCCTATTCATCCTCGTCTTATATCCCTTGGCGGCAGTCATTATTCAAGTCCTGCTGCCTGGGGTTTTCTTCGGCAATTGGCAACTCGGGGATCTTGCGCTGCTGCTCGAAATATTCAAGCGTCCCTTATGGCAAAAATCACTCGAAAATTCTGTCGTGCTTGGACTTGGAACGACGGTGCTCGCTACGATTCTCGGCGGTGTGCTGGCAACGATACGCGCCAACTGGTCATTTCCAACAGCTAAGCTGCTGGATGCCTCCGTTTGGCTGCTCATTATTACGCCTTCGTTTATTTTAGCGCAGGGCTGGGTGCTGTTTGCTGCCGGAGGCGGCATCGCTGTTAACCTGCTCGGCTGGCACTGGGTTACGAGCGCTGTTTTTCAGCCTGCTGGACTTATTTTTATTATGACTTTAAGCAAATTTCCGTTCGCTTATTTGAGTGTTCATGCGGCGATGGAGTGGAAGGTTGATCAGCTGTCTCACGCAGCTCGCCTATCCGGAGCATCTGCTTTCACGGTATGGCGTACGATCCAAGCGCCTCTGCTTATGCCAGCTGTTTGGGCTGGAGCAGCGCTTGTCTTTATGGATACAATCGGCGATTTCGGGCTTCCTGCATCGATTGCCGCTGTTTATCGTTTTCCGACACTGCCTTACTCTATTTACTCGGCAATTTACACATCGCCCATTCGGTTCGATATGGCAGGCGTTCTGTCCTTTTATCTCGTATTGTTAATCGGCATTGCGATGTTTGTCCAATTTTATGCGATGCGCCGCTCACGCTTTGATTTCTTATCAGCACGGGCGCAGCGGTCTGTACCGAAGCCGGCTGGAAAGTTTGCTGTGCTTCTTACCACACTAAACTTGTTATTTCTTGCCGTAGTCATCGGCATTCCGATAGGCGCAAACGTACTGATGTCCATATTCAAAACACAGTCAGGCGGTATGAAGCTAACGAATCTCACCTTGGAGCATTACAGGGAATTGTTCCATAGCTCAAGCACGCTGTTGAAGGGTTTGTCTCATTCCTTAATGATCGCTGGAGTCGCTGCTCTGCTTGGCCTATTATTCGGGCTGTGCGTCGCTTATGTCTTAACCTATTCACAGTTCAAATTTAAACGGACGATTGAGGTGTTCTCTGTCGTCACGCTTGCTGTTCCCGGCGTCGTGCTGGGCATTGGGTATATTTTCGTCTGGAATCAAAAATGGCTCGATTCAATCGGATTACTCCTGTACGGAACGCCTTGGATTCTTGTGCTTGCCGCAATCGCCGGCGCTATTCCCATCATTACGAGATTGATGGTCGGCGCAATGGCGAAAGTGCCGCTTAGCCTGCTTACTGCCGCGCAGCTGCAAGGCGGTACGCTCGCAAGCCGCGTCCGTTTCATACTTGTCCCTTTAATACGCGGCGCTTTGCTCTCTGCGGGCCTTGCTGCATTTGGCTCCAGCGTGTTTGACTTAGCGGTGAATTCGATCCTGTTCCCGCCAAACTTCCTCACGCTGCCCGTTACGATCAACAAAGCATTCGAGGATTTGGATTTTGGTTATGCTTCAGCGGCAACCGTCGTTGGATCATTTATCGTTATTATGATTATTTTGGCGGTTGAGCTCATGCTCCGCCGCAAGGAGGCAAACACATGACATCGACTGCGATTCAGCAAAGGTATGACGAGGCAAATGAGCCTAAGCCAGCCGCTCCCAAACCGCTGCTTGCAGCATCTGGTTTAATGAAAAGCTACGGATCGTTTCAAGCGCTTAAAGGAATTTCTTTCGACATGCGCGAAGGCGAGATTATAAGCGTACTTGGACCGTCAGGCTGCGGCAAGTCGACGCTGCTCCAGCTCGTCGCCGGCCTATCGAAGCCGGACGGCGGCCAGCTTAAGCTGGGCGATGAAATTATCGCCTCCCCGTCTGTCATGATGCCCCCTGAGAAGCGCGGGGTGAACATGGTGTTTCAGGACTATGCGCTGTGGCCGCATATGAATGTGTTCGATAACATCGCTTATGGGCTGCATAGAAGCAAGATGGCTCGAGCGGATATTCAGCAGCGCGTTCAGGAGCTGCTGGCGATGCTCCATCTTGAAGGGCTTGAGCGCAGGCTGCCGCCGCAGCTCTCTGGCGGTCAACAGCAGCGGGTCGCTATTGCGAGGGCGATTGCTACTAGGCCGAAGCTGATGCTGCTCGATGAGCCGCTCTCGAACCTTGATATGCGGCTGCGCGTAGAAATGCGCACCGAGATGGCGTATTTATTCCGCCAATTAGGGATGAGCGTTTTCCATGTTACGCATGACCCGGAGGAAGCTTTCGCTATGGCCGATCGGCTGCTTATTTTGCGCAACGGGCAAATTGATCAGATGGGCACGCCGCAGCAATGCTTCACGCGTCCGGCCAGCCGCTGGGCAGCTTCTTTGCTTGGAGCAATCAACGGCTTGCGCGGCGAGGTCATAAACGGAGACAGCGGCAGCGCTGTTCGCATCGGCTCATCGATCATTCACGGTTTGCTCGCGCCAGAGCAGCAGAACTTAAGTGACCATTCGCAAGCGATCATTATGTTCCGTCCTGAGGAAGCTGAGGTCATCGAGCGAAGAGACGCCGCAGCCGTGCTTTCATTAGCTTCACCGCAGGAGCGGCCAGACAATACGATTCAGCTTCAAGTGCTTCATTGCACCTTTGAAGGCAATCGCTGGCGTGCAGTTGCACAAACGAGCTGCGGACAGAAGGTATATCTAGTGCTCGCAGTCCCGTTAGAGGCTGGCGAGCATGTAACGATTAAGCTAGCCATTCGCTCTGCTTTCATTTACCCGAATGAGGAAGAAAGGTAGTCGATTCATTTGTATAATCCAACAAAAACAGACTCGCGTCTTTTAGCCATTGCAGATATACACGGTTATGAAGAAGAACTGCTGCTTTTGCTTCAAGAAGCAGCTTATAACCCGCACCATGATCGGCTTATTTTGCTGGGCGACTACATCGATGCCGATAGGCCCGCTACATGGGGCACGCTAGATACGATTCACCAGCTTATCAACGAAGGTGCACAGGCATTGCTCGGAAATCAGGAGCTGCGGCTTCTTGCATCCGCTGAGTTTAGCAGTGCGCTTCACCCGGAAACGAAAGAATGGCTGCACAAGCTTTCATTGTATGTGGTAGTCGGCCAGTATTTATTCGTTCATGCAGGCATTCGGCCAGGTGTCCCTCTGCATGAGCAAAACAAGAAGGACCTAACGGAAATTCGCGACGAGTTTATTTATACGCCTTTGCCTGATTCGGACGAGGCGCAGTCGTACACCATTATTTTTGGCCATACGCCAACGTTCAAGCTGGATGCTTCTTCCCCTGGAGCCATATGGCAAGGAAATCGACGGCTCGCCATTGATACTGGGGCCAAGCATGGCTGTCGCTTAACACTGCTTGATGTCAGCAGCCAATTGAGCTATTCGTGCTCGACTGCGCCAGAGAGCCGCGGCGGCGATTTCAAATTGCTTAAGCTCTAACCCATTTAACTCACAAAAAAAGCGCTGCCCGTTTGCATTTACGGGTTAAGCGCTTTTTCTTTTCTTAAATAGAGCTATTTATATTACTATTTCGTTCAAAAGCAACGATCCAATCCCCTTGGACTGCCGCATAACCTGTGTCACCCTCAACAACCAAGCCGTACAAATTTTTGACGTCTACATATTCCTTGCGAGTGCCATTATCGAATTCAAGCGTGATGTAATAATACGTACGGGATGAATTGCTGGTATGCCCCACTCCGTCGTGGTTATGGTGATTCGTATGATGGCGAACGTCCATGCGCTTGGCTACAACGCGCGCGTAAGTCGTTTCTTTTGGCGCGGTCGAATTTTTGAAATATTTAATAATGCTAAAAATAATGCCGCCAATAACGAGCACGAATACGATCATTATAAATATAGGAACAATCGTAAACATGATTCCCCCGCCTGGAGGGCCGAATCCAAATCCATTCACAAACCATCACATCCAATCTTTTCTTTTCATGTCATTAATTTTACTATTAATACGTTCTTCCGACTAGTCTGATGCGGTATAGGCTGCAAAAGCTGAAGTTAATTACTAAAAAGGAGGGGAGTATCGAGGTGGGTTGTTGGGGCTTAATAGAGTTAGGAGATAGGCTCACGCAGAATAGAGCGGCTGGACGCTGCGCACGTCGGAAAGCTGGATAGCCGCTCAGCGGGATTATTTTTATTTTGACAGCAGTTAAGCCTCATTCATGCTTATGTAACGGAAAACGATCGATGATCTCGTACATAGGGGACTCGTTCATATGGGTGAGCATGAGCACAAACTGATCGATTTCCCAGCTGAACGATGAGGCAATAGACGTCGCTGCTTCAATCGGCATTCGATTAGCGTCAGCGAAACCTTTGGCAAGCGTGATATGCGGCGCGTAGGGACGATCGTCTGGAATGAAGCCTACTGAACTCGTTGCCCGAATAATCTCCTCGTGAAGAGCGGTCAGTTCCTTTAAGTTTCCGCTAACAGCACCCCATAGAACGCGTGGAGCAGCGGGCGAGCCAAACGTTCCGATTCCGCTCCAAGTTAAGGAAAAAGCATTTGCTCTTACTTTTTTTAGAGCGGCTGCCAGCTCTTCAAGCTGAGCAGCCGAAGTGTCGCCTAGAAAATGAAGCGTAATATGGTAATCGCTCGGATGCGTCCATTTACGGAAAGGCAGCGTATGTTTATGATCTTCTGCCCAGCTTTCCAGCTCCTTGGACACAGATGGTGATACAGGTATAGCCACGAACAAGCGCATTATATTTTCCCTCCTAATCTCAGTATGCAGCCATAACACTCGGACCATTCATTCTGCACGTTAGATTTGGCCTTTTTTTCCATTTCAAATATTTTTAAGTAAACCAAATATCGCGGAAGCGTACCCAGCCCAGCGATTCCAATGAAATGCCGCGCACGGAAGGGTGGAACGCGGTTTTCAAATGTTTACGGTAGAGGAAAAACAAGCTGTGCCTGGCTTTGAGCTGAGCCTCGATGTCTATGAATTTCGCTTCTCGGCGTGCTCGATCAGGCTCACCCAATATCATCTGGATGCTGTGCTCCAGCATATCATGAACCTCGGGAAGCGCATGCTGCTGCATGCTTTTGTACAAATCAATCAGTCTCAGCTCGCGATGCTCGTCCAGCATGACTGCGAAAAGCAGCAGATCGGCGGACATACGCGCTGTGCCTTTAAATTGCTCGGCAGGAATGAGGTTTATTTGCAGCGGAATGCCTGATTTCGCATACACCTTCTGAATGATCTCTGCATCGGCTGCATACTGCGGAATCGTAGCTAGTACCAGCGGTTCGCCTTGATAGCCGGAGCTGGCAAGCGCTTGCTTGATTACGCTCCAATCAATAGGGGCTGCATCCTGCGTTTGATCAATCTGGTTCAGCCAGAAGCTGTTAACTCCTTCAATGACATCTCCGGATAACAGCTGCAAAAGCTCTGTCCGCTCGATAGCGAGGTTAATTGCCGCTCGTATGGCGGGGTTTGCCAGCAAGCCGTGTTTTTGTTCATTAACTGTGATGAATTTACAGGTCATGCCGGACTGTCTGACCTGCTGCCATCGTTCAGCAGCCATATCCGTTAGTCTCGCGTTGTGCATGATTTGAAACGATTGCAGCTCAGCGTGGTTTTCGCGCGTTGCCTCCTCGGCAACGGTCCACACTTCTACACGGTCAAGGAATGCTCTCCCGCGGAAATAGGCAGCGAAAGCTTCCAATATCCAGACGCCTTGATCATTTCCGGTGAATCGAAACGGACCTGTACCAATCGGTTTGCTGCCAAATTGCTCTCCAGCTGCCGAACAAGCATCTTGAGGCACGATAGAGGCGCGATTAGTCGTCAAAAAAGAGAGAAAAGCTTCGTTGCGCTCGGATAGTTGAATGCGAATGGTTGTGTCATCCGGTGTATCCATAGAAATGATGTTGGTGTAAGCCCAGCTATAGAGCCCTTGTGGCGCCAACCTTTTAAGCCGTTCAAGCGAATACTTGACGTCTGATGAATCCAGCTCACGGCCATGATGGAACAGAACGCCCTTGCGCAAATAGAAAGTCCAGCGCGTACGCGATTCATCCACCTCCCACGCATGGGCAAGCTGCGGCAAAATCTGCTCGCCCCTCGGATCGATGCGAACGAGCCCATCAAATATTTGATTAACGAGGTGGGACTCGCCCGTATAATGGATAGCTGCCGGATCTAGCGAATAGATCGTCTGCGGAAGCGGGAAGCGCAAAATATCTGTGCGCCGCTTGCCCTGCACCTCCGAATGAAATCCGAATTGACCAGAGAGCCATTCCTGAAACTGGTCGCGCAGCAAAGGCGCTTCTTCGATTTGCTGGAGAAGCTCAAGCGCCGAATGCAAATCCTGCTTTTGCATCATTTCCTGCGCTTCCTCCAGCGCGACTTGTTCCTTGCTGACGAGGAAGGAGAGGGCAGAGCGATTGCCGCGTCCCCGCTTTGGCTCCCACACTAACCACTCTTCCTGCTGCATACGCTTCAATAAAAGTACCATATTCCGATGTGTGCAATCGAGCAAATTTGCGAGCTCCTGTGTTGTAACCTCGAAGGGAATATTCTCTTGAATACTCGGATATGAGCGCCTAAGCGCGAGATAATGCCTACGGATTTTCATGCAAATTTCTCCTAACTCGAAAATATGAAATTTTCCAATTATAACTTACACTTTTTGTTCTTGTTTTCTAGGTTACAATAAAAGGAGTAAATTAACAAATCCAGTTTAAAGATGGAGTGAGTGAAAAATGAGAGATCCAGCACCATGGCAAAAAAGGTATGAGAAAATGCTTATTCTTGCCCTTCTGTTTGGTCTAGTCAGTCAATATTTGTTTGTAGGCGCAGCCGCAGGCATTTCGGTTATCGTGTTCATTGCCAGCTTTTATGGGTTGTTTTTTTATTCCATAAAGGGGAGGATGGGGGGCTTTGAGAAATGGCAAGGTCAAGCACGATCTGGCTGGCTACTGCTCATTCCAATCTTTTTACTAACGCTGACGTATGCGCTATATGATAACGGACTGTTCCGTCAGCTGAATATGTTTGCATTGTTTGCATTGATCATTTCTCAGACGGTGCTTATGACGAGCAGCAGTGTGAAGCCGTGGTACCGAGGCGTATTTTATACAGAGCTATTATTTCTGGCTTTAATTAAGCCGTTTGCTTTTATAGGCGTACCGTTTAACCTGGTTAATGATCGGTTGAGAGGAAAAGAGAAAGGTGAGAACTCGGCGAGAAGCAAGCTTGGCAAAATATCGCTAGGACTGCTCCTGTCCGCACCTATCCTTATTGTCGTTATTGCGCTGCTTGCTTCAGCGGATGAAATTTTCCTATCTTGGCTGCTTGAGATTCCGGGCGCCATGGATCGTTTCTCATTAGGGGAGAGCATCTGGCGCATAATCGTAACAGCATTATTCGCCTTTTATGCTTTTTGCTACATATGGGGATTGCTCTTTAATAAAGCAACAGATACAACAAAAGATTCACCGACTGATACGCCGAATGCAGCAATTCAGCCAAACGGACGTATCGAATTTGATCCCATCACTGCTGGGACGCTGCTTGTCAGTATTAATATCGTTTACGTGCTGTTTGTCATCATTCAGTTCTCTTATTTGTTCGGAGCGGCAAACGGTCTGCTGCCTGAGGGAGCTGCGTATGCCGAATATGCACGCAGAGGTTTTGCGGAATTAATTATGGTTGCACTCATTAACGTTTGCTTGCTTATGTGCGGTTTGCATCTCATTCGGCGCACTAGCGCAGCAGCGGAGTGGATTCGAAAGCTGTCTCTTACGGTGTTGATAGGCTGTACAATCATTATGCTTATTTCCGCTTACAGCAGGCTCTCTTTGTACGAGGAGGCTTATGGCTTCACTCAGACAAGACTACTCGTTCATGGCTTTATGATTTATCTGGGCATTTTGCTCGTCATTGCATTACTGCGCATATGGAAAGAGCATTTCTCGATGGGCAAGGTTTATATATGCATATCTATTATTGCATTTGTTG
Organism: Paenibacillus sp. 01T47; assembly: GCF_056398245.1. NCBI lineage: Bacteria > Bacillati > Bacillota > Bacilli > Caryophanales > Paenibacillaceae > Paenibacillus > Paenibacillus sp. 01T47. The sequence continues at coordinate 11,095 of NZ_JBFTPA010000038.1, read as the reverse complement.
TGATGAACTATATCAACATAGATGCGCGGATTGCTGAGAACAATGGTGATCGCTACGAACGAACAGGTAAGATTGATATCGCTTATCTCGGCACGCTGTCCACAGATGCGGTGCCGGTGCTGCTAAAGCTGCAAGCGAAGCATCCGGAGTTGAAGGGGCTTAACGGAGTAATAAATAAGCTTCAGGATAAGGCCCATAAGCATAACAAGTGGCAATCTTGGAATCTATCGAAGCAACGGGCGAAATAATTGGAGAAAGGCAAGGTCGTTTGTAGGATGAAAATATCCCTTTTTGATCGTAGTATTCGACTTATCCTCTCACTTGTCGGATTTCCACTGTTAATCGTACAGTATTTGATAACGGTCTATGAGCAAAAAAAACATAAACCTACGGGCTGGCATGCCGACATCGGCTCACGCAAGCTGCATGTTACCGTCACGGGTCATGGTTCGCCAACGATTATTTTAGAAGCGGGGATGGGCGGTTGCTCACTGGATTGGGCACTCGTTGCTCCGGCGCTTTCGACGAAGGCGAATGTGATTACTTATGATCGCGCAGGATTTGGCTGGAGTGAGGCGGTGCTTGATCTGCCTACTTGCAGCGCTTACGTTGATGATTTGCGTTTACTGCTGAGAACGCTTGGCGCAGCTCCGCCCTATTTGCTAGTTGGCCATTCCTACGGCGGGATGATTATGAGGCTGTTCGCCTCGCGTTATCCGGAGGAAGTATGCGGCCTTGTGCTTGTTGATGCGACGCACGAGAGCCGCTATCTGCTGGAGCAAACAACCGCTGGCCGGCAAAAACAGCTGTTTAGCCACCGTTCCCAATATAGACTAGGCTATATGCTGGCGCCGCTTGGCATACCAAGATGGCTGAAGCAGCATATCGGCTCTAAGCGTTTGCCGGAAGAATGGCTGGCGCCAGTACGCGCATTAGGTTACAAGGCAAGTGCGTATAGGGCTGTCTATGCTGAGCTGCTTAGTACGACGGAAAGCAGCCTGCAATTAAAAGCTGCCGAGCCGCTTAAGCAGGATTTGCCTGTTATCGTATTAAGCGCAGGGAAGCAGAATGAGGAATGGCAGCAGGGGCAGCGGAAGCTTACAAATTTGACCAAGCGCACGAATCAGATTATAGTCGAGGATAGCTGGCACTCTATTCATATTCATAGACCAGATGCTGTCATTCACGCTATTAATCGTTTATTAGATGAAATAGATTTGTCTAGTTATCGCTAAAATGTAAGGAGTTTTGCAGTAATGCGCATGACCAAAAAACGTTTGTTGTGGATATTACCATTAGCAATTCTTGTAGTAGCCGCTTTTCTTTATTACGAAAATAATGCGATCGGAATAACAAAATATGAAATCAGCTCGGCGAAGCTTCCTGAAGGAGTCAGCTCTTATCGTATCGTTCACTTAACAGATCTTCACAGCAAGTCCTTCGGCAAGGAGCAAAGCACAATTACGAGAAAGGTAAAACAGCTGAAGCCGGACCTCATTGTGATGACAGGCGATTTGGTTGATAGCAGAAGATACAATGCAGAAACTAGCCTTACCTTGATGCGCAAAATGACGGAACTGGCTCCTGTCTACTATGTGACCGGAAACCATGAATATGGCCCGAGGTTAATCACATTACAGAAGGCGTTGAAAGAGCTGGGTGTCCATGTGATGCGCAACAAAAGCGAGATGATAAAGCTGGGTAATGGCGAGATTCGAATGGCTGGCGTGGATGATCCGGTTTTTAATTTAAAGGCTGATGGCGATGTTGCGAAGCTGAATGAAAATATGGCGACGGCTATGCAAGCAACCGAATCGGAAAACAACTCCGACACGCTCACTATCCTTTTATCGCATCGCCCGGAACTTTTTTCGGTCTACACGCAGCACAAAATCGATTTGACCTTCTCCGGCCATGCCCATGGCGGACAGGTGCGGTTGCCTTTTTTGGGTGGGCTCGTAGCCCCGGGGCAAGGTTTCTTGCCAAAGTATGACGGAGGAAAATATGTGGAAGGCGGCACAACGATGATCGTCAGCCGCGGACTCGGCAATAGCATTTTTCCGCAAAGAATATTTAATCGTCCAGAGGTTGTACTAGTTGAGCTTACGCGTCCGTAATGCTTAGCAAGCACGAAACTATTTAGAAAAGCTCTCTTTCTAATAGCAAAAGAATCCAATGGCAGCACAGCAAAGCAGCAGCGAAATGAGTTCGATTTCTCGTCGAACTTGTTTCGCTGTTGCCGCTTTTGCAATAAATAAGTTCGTTTTGGCTATGTCCAAAATACAAGCTATACTATAGAATGAAAACGTTCCTACTATTCATCCAACCACCAAAGGAGAGTCATAATGAAGATGAAGAAAAAAGTAAGTTTAGTGATTGCTGCTCTCATGTTGTTTGGAAGCGTTATCAATTTTGTTCCGAGTTCGGCAAAAGCAGCTGAATCGGCAAGCACGGATACCCAGATTTCCATCCTAGGTACTTCGGATATTCACGGGCGGTTTATGCCATGGGATTATGCTCTTGACGGTCCCAATCCCACGGGGAGTTTAACGCAGTTATTTACAATTATAAAAAAAGTTCGCGAAGAGAACCCGAATACGGTTTTACTGGATGCAGGGGATATGATTCAAGGCAATTCGGCTGAATTATTTAATGATCAACCGAAGTCTCCGATGATGGTAGCCATGAATGAAATGAACTTTGATGCATGGGTAATGGGCAATCATGAGTTCAACTTCGGGCTCGATGTGTTCAATAAGATTACCACTCAGTATAAAGGTCAAAGGCTGGGCGGGAACATCTATAAGGACAATGGTGATCGATTCTTGCCTGCGTATACCATTATCGAAAAAGCTGGCATAAAAATTGGAGTTATTGGAATGGATACGCCAATGACGACTGAGTTTGAAAAAGGAACGGATCATCTAGACGGCATTGTATTCAAAAATCCTGTTGATGAAACGAAAAAAGCAATCAAGGAATTAGAAGGTAAAGTAGATGTAATGGTTGGCCTTATGCATATGGGGCTGGAGAACGAAAATGGTGTACCAGGTACTGGCGTAGCTGATATTGCCAATGCGAACCCGGAGCTGGCTGCTATTTTTGCAGGTCACATGCACAAGCTTATTAAAGAGGATACGGTGAATGGCGTTTTAATTGTTGAACCGGATAAATACGGAACGCATGTTTCTCGTATCGACCTTACGTTCACGAAGCAAGGTGATAAGGTAGTTCTTAAAGATAAGAAAGCTGCTGCATTGCCCGTTAAAGCGGCTGATGGAACGACTGAAGTATCAGATCCAGCATTGGAATCCACGCTGCAGCCGTATCATGATTTTGCTAGGGCAGATGCGAACATCGAAGTGGCACAGCTTAAAGGAATGAATCTTGTAGCTAAAAATGAGATTAATGATATTCCGACTGTACAAATTCAGGAAACACCGTTATCAGACTTCTTTAACGAGGTCATGTTGTATTACAGCAAGGCAGATGTCGTTGCTCATCAGATTGATAATGATAAGGCGCGGCTGGATGTAGGTCCTATCAAGAAAAAAGATATTGCCTATAACTATCAGTTTGCTCTAGGAGAAATTACCGTTTACCAAGTAACGGGTAAAGATTTGAAAGATTACATGGAATGGGCAGCAGGTTATTTTAACTCAACACGACCTGGCGATGTAACGGTTAGCTTTGATAAGACACGCCGCGCTTCCAAATATAGCACAAACGATTTTTTTGGCGGCGTTAAATATGAAATTGATCTAACGCAGCCTGCTGGCAATAGAATTACGAACTTACGTAAAATGGATGGCAGCAGCATCAAATCGGACGATGTGGTCAAACTCGGTATGAACGCATATCGGATGGATGCTCTTAAAGCCAAAGGTGGGGCACTTGAAGGACGCAACTTTGAGCAGCTTTGGTCTTCGAAGGATGCAAGCACATTTGGCGAAATGGACGGAACTATTCGTAATCGTGCCATTGCGTACCTAAAAGACGTGAAAAAAGGTGTATACGAGCCTAAAATTCAAAGCAATTGGAAAATTACAGGTGTAGATACGAAAGCTCCTGAACGTGCAGATGTAGTTGAGCTTATTAATACTGGTATATTGGAGATTCCGAAAACGGAGGATGGCAAATATACCAATGTAGCCTCAATTAACATTTTGGATGCGGTCACTGAAAATGAAATAGCTGAGTTGTCTAACAAAGCAAAGGTGGAGCAAAGTCTATTTGTCGGCGTGAAGACAAAAGGTGAGTTCTACCATAAACTGAATGCGGCGATTAAGGCAGCAGTGACTACCCCAGAGGTAACTACTCCGGAAGTAATCATTCCAAAGGAACCAGTTAAGCCTAATCCTAAACCTGATCCTAAACCAACAGTAAAGCCGGACGTTAAGAAGCAAGCAAAGGTTACAGCATACTTCTTGAATGTTCGTGCTGAAGCTTCTTCGAAGGCAAAGATTTATACGGCTGTACCAAAAGGTACTGTTCTTGAAGTGTTAGGAACGGAGCACGGCTGGGTGAAGGTATCGTATAAAGGGAAAATAGCATATGTGTATGGTAAATATGTAGATATGATTTAATATTTTATTTTGCTGAGTGCCCAGTCTTTGTAGACTGGGCACTTTTTGGGTAAATACTATTTTCCAAAATAGACAAAAAGAGACCCACAGCATTCGGTGCTGTGGGTCTTCATTATATATTACAAAAGGGGGTTGTTTTCATTATAGTAGGCTTTCATTAAAACGAGATGAAAATTATATTTCAAGTTTATTACAAATGATTGGAAAACGATGTAATACTCGCTTGCATATCGAAGAGAAGCAATGAATAGACTTGTTAAAAGCAGAAAACTTGTCCGATAATGCTTGTCTGGAGAGGGTGGGAAATTACGATATGAAGCATTCACAATCGAGTATTGCGATATTAGGAATAGGTACGGCGGTTCCGCCTCATCTTGTTGATCAAGCGGATACAGCGCGAAGGTTAGTCGATGCATTAAGCGATAAGCCGGATTCCGCCCGGTGGGGAAGAAGGATTTTTAAGCAATGCGGCGTGCAAAGCCGGTATACTTGTGAACCGAATCTGCTCGCCGAAGCAGCCGAATGCCGCTACCTGCCGAGCGCTTCACCGGAGACCGCACCTTCGACAGCGGAACGTATGGGGATATATAAGCGGGAATCCGTTCCGCTTGGGCTTCATGCAGCGAGACAAGCTTTGGCAGATGGAGAGGTTGATGCGGCTGAGATTACACATCTTATTACGGTCAGCTGTACCGGACAATTTTTGCCCGGAATGGATGCAGCGATCGTACATCAATTAGGACTAGCCCCCACGATAACCCGTATCCCGCTTAATTTTCTCGGCTGTGCTGCGGGGCTTAAAGCCATTGGCCTGTCACGACAAATTGTATCAAATGACAGTAACGCCAATGTACTTGTTGTATGCGTCGAGTTATGCACGCTTCATATTCAGCCATCTGGCGATAAGGAATCGTTATTTGCCGCTTCATTTTTCGGGGACGGAGCTTCAGCCTGTGTCATTGGTGCGGGCAAGCCGCATCACAGGCCTATTTTTAAGCTAGGCGAAGAACGTTCGGTACTGCTGCCTGAATGCGCAGAGGAAATGGTGTGGGAGGTAGGCAACCACGGCTTTGACCTATACCTCTCCCCGCACATTCCGAAGCTGATCGGCGAGTTTATACCTGCGGAAGTAAAGCAATTATGCGGGGACGAAGCGCTGGATCTATGGGCAATTCACCCAGGCGGCAAAGGAATTATCGATATTTTGCAAAATAAGTTCGAGCTTACGGATGAGCAAACCTCGCATAGCTTAGGCGTGCTGCGCGATTATGGCAATGTCTCCTCCGCTACGATTTTGTTTGTGCTGAATGCCATGAGATCGCATCTTCAAGAAACAGGCTCGGAGCGAGTAGGCGGCATTGCACTCGCATTTGGTCCAGGCTTAACCGCTGAGATGATTAAGATTGCTTATGTTCCCGCTGTACTTACGGGGGATCAAGAGCAAATGGCGGACGAGGCTTATGTCTAGAAGCTTGCGTCATCGGGCTGTAGCTGCCGAGCTTATGGATGATTTTTCAATAGGCGGGGCTGAGCTGCACGAGGCTTTGCGCCAGCTTCGTCAACTGAACCGTATTTTTGTTGCAGCCGCACCGACGATTTACGGCGTTGAACGACTTTGGGAGCAAGCGAATAAGCCGAGAAGCCTGACCATTCTTGATGTTGGAGCGGGCTCAGGCGATGTGAACCATGAGCTGCTGAAGTGGGCTGATGGACGGGGAATTGACCTTTCTATTCAGCTAGTGGATATAACGGAAGAGGCTTGCGAGGAAGCTAGGTTGGTTTTTCAAAAGGAGCCCAGAGTCCAGATTAAGCAAGGAGATTTGTTTGATTTGGCGGATGGAAGTGCGGATATCGTAACGGGGACGCAGTTTTTGCATCATTTCTCAGAGGAAGAGCTGCCACATGCAGCTGCAAGTATGCTCAAGGCAGCACGGCTTGGCGTGGTTATCAATGACATCCACCGTCACTGGATCGCATGGGCTGCGGTATGGCTGACGACTCGGATCATTTCCACTAATCGATACATTTTGCATGACGGTCCATTGTCGGTGGCAAAGGGCTTTCGCGCAAAAGATTGGAAGCTTCTTGGCCAAAAACTGAGCAACGGTTCTATCAGCTACAGCTGGAGACCATTGTTCCGATATGCGGTCGTTATTAGCAAGTCACATAACAGTCCATTTGACGGAGTTGAGTAAAATGACGAGTATACTGGATGCAGCTGTGCTCGGAGCGGGCATAGCTGGGAGCAGCTTAGCCAAAGCGCTTGCCGATAAGGGCTGGGAGACGCTGCTGCTCGATCGTCAATCATTTCCGCGCCATAAGGTGTGTGGAGAGTTTCTATCTCCTGAAGCGCAAGGAACACTACAGGTGCTTGGTTTAAGCGAGTCTATTAAAGCGCTGGGACCAAGCCTGATAGAGCGGATACGTTTAATTTTCGAAAATGGCGCTGAGATCAATATTCCGCTTTCAAGTGCGGCATGGGGTCTCAGTCGATATTCGCTTGATGCCGCGCTCCATCAAGCGGCGCAGCAAGCGGGCGCAAAATTGCAAACGGGAACGACAGTGACGGCAGTGAAGGCTACTGATTTTGGTTATTCCATTGAAACAAAACAAAACGGTAAATTCAGCTCAGTTGAGGCTCGTACTGTCATCTCCGCTTGGGGAGCAAATAAGCATGCAGGATTACCGGGCTACAAGCAACATCAGACGGCGAAGCCCTCGTACATGGGCGTGAAATCCCATTTTCGCGGCATAGCTATGGAGCCGGTTGTTGAGCTATATTTCTTCCGCGGCGGTTACTTAGGATTATGCCCGGTAGAAGACGGGCTTGTGAATGCTTCGGCTCTGCTCGCTCGCGATAGCTTTGCAGATGCAGGAAAGACGATACTGGGGATCATGAACGCCGCTGCAAGGCGAAATCCGAGGCTGCATGAGAAGCTCGCGCTTGGGGAGCCTGTTCAAGGAACGCAGGCAGCAGTAGCGCCTGTTCATTTGAACCATAAGCCGCTCGCGTGGGATCAGCTTCCGCTTCTTGGCGATGCAGGTGGGATGATTCCGCCGCTTTGTGGAGATGGAATGTCCATGGCACTTCGCTCCGCTGCCCTATGTGCTCCGCTAGCTGACCGCTACTTAAATGAAAGTCTTACTATGGCTGATTGGAAGCATGCGTATACGAGGGCAATTAAACGTGAATTTGAGGGGCCGCTGCGATGGGGAAGTTTCCTGCAATGGTTATTTCATATGCCGACTGTTTCTAGTTGGCTGCCAAACGCCGCACGAATAGCGCCTCCACTTGCACAGGGGCTCGTCCGGGCGACGAGATTAAAGCCATTCCGGATGTAAAGGCGAAGCCAATGAGCAGCGTGCGGATGCGACTGACTTTGGAGGTGCATATTCATGGGGATGAACGGCCTAGCGCTCCTATCCTTTCGCTTTCCACGAGTGTGTACTTTCTTATGGTTAATTGCACTTATCTTAGTTGGCAGTCATGCGCTTAGGCTTGATTCTGTCGTACAAGGCCATGGCTTGTATCCGCAAAAGGGAAGTTATGCAAAGGTGCAGCAGGTGCTCGCATCCGATTTTAATCTGTCAGAAGCACCGATCATGCTGCTATTCGAGAAAACGGACAACTTAGCGAAGTCGCGATTTCGTGCTTTTATTGAACAGACGCTTCGGCAGGTAAGCGGGACTCAGGGTCTGACTAATATCGTTTCTCCGCTTGAGCGGCAGGAACTGCAGAAAGGGAACTACGCGTACGCGCTGCTTTCATTCGACGCTCCACCTTATCGGATGGAGGATACGCTGAAGCAGTTAAATCAACTTTTGCCCGCCGACAGCGGAATTTCGATAAAAGTGACAGGCAAATCAGTTATTCAAGGTGATGTAAATGAGGCTAGTCATGCGGATTTAGCAAAAGCAGAGCTGATCGGCATACCGCTTGCTTTTCTCATCTTGTGGCTTGTTTTTCGTAAAATCATTATTGCGCTGCTCCCCATCGTTATTGGTATAACGGGAGTGACGATTGCTATGGGAATTGTATATGGAATAGGCACCAAATTGCCGCTCTCCAATTTTGTTCTGAATGTGATTCCGATGGTGGGACTTGCCCTAAGCATCGACTTTGCACTTATGCTCGTTAGTCGATTTCGCGAGGAACTCGAAGGGCATAAGCAGCCTATCCAGGCGCTTGCTGCAACGATGAAGACAGCTGGCAGAGCTGTTTTTGTATCGGCAGCTTGTGTCTTCTTGGGTTTGCTAAGCTTTATCTGGATTCCGCTGCCCATGTTCTCGTCCATTGCGCTTGGAGCGATGACAGTAGTGGCCGTATCGCTGATGCTTGCGTTTACGCTGCTGCCTGCACTGTTTGCGATTTGCTTGCCTTCCATGCAAAAGAAAAAAACGCGCCCGATTGGTACCAGTCGTTCATCCGTATGGGATGGGCTTGCTCATTTGGTAATGAAACGGCCAATGGTGATGGGGATGCTGGCAGGGGGCGTGCTTATCCTATGTTGGTTGCCCCTTAGTAGAATGGAGACTGCTGTTCCAGATGAGGCTTCATTGCCTCGTAACTATGAATCTCGTTTGGCCGCTGAGACTTCAGAGGCTGTTTTTGAGCTGCCCTCCACATCAAAAGTTTGGTTTATAGTTCGCGGGGATAGTCTGTTTCTGGAGCAAGCGGATTGGATGAATGCCTTTGAGCTGACGAAGCGCTTGGAGCAAGACCCGAGCGTCTTGAGGGTGGACTCGGTATTCTCTAGGCTTAATTTGTCACCCGAGTATTTGACAACAATCATGCAGCGGCCACTGCAAAATAAGAAATTCCAGCCGGCGCTCCAGCCATTTCTGAAAAATAATCAAATGCTGCTGCAAGTGACGATTGCGGGCGAACCATCCTCTCGCGAGACGATGAATTGGCTGAGGGAGTGGGAGCGAAGAGGGGAATCATCAAAAATATTCTTCTCGCTTGGTGGAGAGGCCAAGTATGAGCAGGAAGTATTCGATCATGTTTTTGGAAGCTTAGCTTATATGCTGCTCTTTCTATTCGTTACGAATTTCATCGTGCTTTTTGTTGCCTTTCGTTCCGTCCTCATTGCTCTCAAAACTATCCTCCTCAATCTTCTGAGTATAGGAGCATCCTTTGGTATTCTGACATGGATCTTCATGGATGGCCGATTGGGGATTGAGCCGAGCAGCATTGCCATTATGATTCCGGTATTTATTTTTGGATTAGTATTTGGAATTAGTATGGATTACGGCGTTTTTCTCATCTCGCGCATAAGCGAGGAATTTCATCATACGCGCAGCAATAAGCAGGCTGTACGAAAGGGGCTTTCCTCCGTCAGTCATGTGATAACCGCGGCTGCAGCTATCATGATCGTCGTCACCGCACCCTTTGCATTTGGCGAAGTAGTAGGCGTAAAGCAGCTCGGCATCGGCATTGCGACGGCCATATTTATTGATGCAACAATTGTTAGAATGGTGCTGGCACCTTCCTTAATGCTCATGCTTGGAAAATGGAACTGGTGGGCTCCGAGCTGGTTGAAGCAATAGAAATCGTATGCGTATTGCGGCTGCTTCGGCAGTCGTTTTTCATTTGCCTATTTGAGGACAAGCATAATTGCGCCTTATTTTTATTTCTTATAGCGGGAATTGATTTGTGCTATAGTTTGAATAATCATAAAGCAGAGGAGACATTTCATGTATATACCTCAATTGTTTGAAGTGACGGATAAAGAGACACTATACGCTCTGATGGAGCAGAACAGCTTTGCTGTTTTATTTTCACAACATGAAGGTAAGCCTTGTGCAACGCATCTCCCCTTGCTGTTAGATGAAAGCGAAGGTTATTTGTATGGTCATATGGCAAAAGCAAATCCGCATTGGGCAAGCTTAAAAGGGGAAGTACTCGTTGTTTTCGCTGGAGCTCATTCGTACATTTCATCCTCTTGGTACGAAACGCCAAATTCCGTGCCGACGTGGAATTATACCGCTGTTCATGTGTATGGTCATGTCGAGCTCATTGAAGATCATGCGGAGCTGCTCAAAATCGTAGATCAATCGGTTAGCCATTATGAATCAAGCATGCCAAATCCGTGGAGCATGAGTCAAGCTGACCCAACGTACATTAACAACTTGTCCAAAGGCATTGTTGGATTTAAAATTCATATTTCAAAAATAGAAGGCAAATGGAAGCTGAGCCAAAATCATTCCAAAGAAAGACAAGAACGAGTCATCGATGCGCTGGAATTACAGAAGGATGTTCAATCGAGGCAGATTGCAAAGCTGATGAAGGATAATGTGAAGAGATCATCTTTGTAGCGCATGAAAAAATAAAAAAGACAATGAAAAAACCAGACGAACTGAACTGCACCCCCATTGTTAGACACCATCTAACATTGGAGGTGCAGTTTTTCTATGAAAAAATTCAGTCCAGATACAAAAATACAAGCAGTCACGCGTTATTTAAATGGAGTGGAAAGCCTTAATACGGTTGCGAAATTATATCGTAT
>NZ_JBFTPA010000037.1:0-37007 GCF_056398245.1 Paenibacillus sp. 01T47 | reverse complement strand
ATCTTCATTTGCCCGGTCCATTTGCCAGAACTCGCTTCTGCGAGGTTGAGTCCGGCATGGCGCAGCAAGGCATTTCCGTGAACAAATCCGCTTAAGTCCCCAGCCTCACCCAATATACCAGCTAATGAAATGACACTAATCCCCTTAATTGCGAGGATGGATTTTGCAAAGGGAATGCGTTCTAATACGGTTGAAATCTCCTTCTCCACAACCTCCAGTTGTTCGCAAGCAAGGTCRTACTCGGCGAGYAATTGTTTCAAGTGGAGCTTGTAGTAATGAGAAGCTGACTGAGATCCTACTGAATGGTTGGCAATCTCGATGAGTGCTTTTGCTTTTCTAGCACCGCAGTGCCGTTTCATGATGGTTTTCCATCCCTGAATTAGGTTCTGGGTCTGTAGCTTACTGATCTCCGCTGGAGTAGGAAAGAGGCGAAGCGTTGCCAGGGAACCGATACAGGTGATGTCCTTGAATACGTGACGTAGTTCAGGGAAAACAACGTCAACCCAGCGGTGTATCTGGTTTTTGGCACTAACAAGTCGTTTGACGACGAAGTCGCGGTTAGAGAGAAGCACACGTAGATCCTCGAAGGCTTCGGGAGTCGTACGTGTTACCGAGTAGTAACCGTTCTTGATCATGTCGGCGATAACGAGTGCATCTTTCCGGTCACTCTTTGAAGGCGTATTGTCGCGATTTTYTTTGTTTTTTTTCACGAGATGCGGATTCACTAAAACGACTTCAAAATGRCGTTCTGTGAGCCACCGAGATAGGTTAAGCCAGTAGTGTCCGGTTGGCTCCATCCCGACGATGGCTGCACTCAAACKATGGGTGGTTTGCAGCTTTTGAATCCATAGCAAAAGATGGTGAAAYCCTTCCTCGTCATTAGAAAAGGATAGGTAGTCTCCGATGATGATGCCACGGAAATTTACAGCGCGCGCAACATGCATCTGCTGGGCGATGTCGATCCCGATAACTAAATGCTGAGCAGTAATTTTTTCAATGAGTAGATTTTGTCTCGCTTGCGATTTAAACTTCATAGTAGAGCGTCCTCCTGGATGATGGAATTTTTAGGGCTATGACCCGTTGCGTACTTCCATCGTACCGAGGCGCTCGTTTTTATGCAAAGCGGAAATTTAACGCTCTACAGGAATGCTAACGGGATACTATAGCTTATTTTTATACTTACATATGATGGAGGAAATATTCTGTATATAAGAGGTATCCATTCCCTTCGCCCCCTCTGTCCGAAAAATAGAAAACCCGATCTAGTGAGATCGGGTTATTTGTATCAGCATTATGCATTTTAGCTCTTCGCTCTTCAATGCAGAGTTAAGAAGCAATGTCCATATTATCAGACAAACTTCCGACTAGTCTTCTTCCCATCACAGCTGAACACAATCTTCTTATCCTCAACAAACGTCTCCAGGTGAACGTTTTTCCCCCAAAGCTGAACGACATGAGGCAGCGTACGCTCAAAATACTTTAGATCCAATTCCATACTCTCATACTCATGGATTAAATAAAGCTCACCCACACGATTAAAATCCCCATCCTTAACCATCAAACTAGGAAATCCACCTTTACATTTGAATAAACAAGCTGATCGCGAATTTTCTCCCACGATTTATCGGTAATTTTCCACTCAGGGCCTTTCTTCTCGAAAATGTACAGATCAAGATCAATAACCAGATCCTTCGTCAGATAGTTGCGGATGAATGAAATATCTGAATCGAGTTCGCGTACCTCGAACATTTTTTCCCTGCCCTTGCCGGGAACACGTCCGAAGCGTGCTTGTTCTTCCTTCGTTGGGTTATCGAATCGACGTTCGATATCCTCGATTTTTAATCCTAAATAATAGGGATTCAAGGTGTGCCGGGATGGCTGCACCACAGAGGAGTTTAGCTTAGCGAATTCAATAGTTTCATCGCTAGTTAGATCAGAGCGCTCGCTGTCCTTTTGCACCATTTCGATATAACGTTTCTTATCTAATTGATAAGGCTTAATGAGTGTCGGATCGACATGCTCTTGAATGGCAAGAATCGCATCGATATACTTTTCGACTGCATCTGTGCCATAATCCATTTCATATTGATGAATACGATCCGCTGTAGCAGACATGCTCTCGACCATATTGCGATTGGTAACACTAAAGCGAGCGTTGTTTTTGAAAAAGTCACAGTGAGCAAGCACATGGGCCACGATGAGTTTATTTTGAATTAAAGAATTTCCTTCAAGAAGAAATGCGTAGCAGGGGTTGGAATTAATGACGAGCTCGTAAATCTTACTCAAGCCGAAGTCGTATTGGAGTTTCATTTTATGGAAAGTTTTGTCGAATAACAATGAATATGAAGAAAATTATAATGATTAATAATTGTCAGTATTCACCTATGAAAAAGTTGTGTCATAGTTATCTTTACAATAATTGAACATTTTCAAAAAAAAAGTTTACGCTTGTATATAAACAGGTGTTTGAAATTGTTAAAGCGGATGAAATGAACGATCTATTACTAAACGAAATAGTATACATATAGTACAAACCAAATTGTAACATATTTATAAAATGGCAAAAACATATCGCCAAATAAGTCGTTATGAGCCGATAGATTCCAGTGATGACGAAGCGAAACAATTGATTTATTATTTCTTGTTATTATAGTCATCAAGAGCCGTAATCAGAAGAAAGCTTTTTTGTAACGAAGAATAATTGATATGCCAAAAACCACTCCTTACGAGTAGCGGCTTTTGGCATGAAAGATACGCTGAGAATAAAAGAATACGAGAACGAGATTGAAGATTAGTTCTCGTTAGCACTAATGTTGCTCTGGAGCTGGCTTAACCTGATCGAGCTGTAGAATTTGTAAACTCTTTTTAAAATTAGATAATATTCGACAAGTAAATGGTTTTTTGGTACTATTCCAAATAATGTATATTGAAGGTAACATTTATTATCATTGAAATAATTTCCAATGATTTCAATTTGAATAGATTGGAGAGTGAATGAATTAAGTTCCAACCCAGATGAACCCCAATAATTATTAATGAGAGGAATGAAGAGAACCGTGCAAAAAAAAATAACATCAACGTTAGCAGGTGTACTATTGCTAGGAACAGTTTTCTCAGTTGCATATGCTTCTAATCAGAATAACAATGTGGCAATCAATAAAACAGCTGGTAACCTCGATTTTATCGGTGACGAGTATTACAGGATGCTACAGGTTGATACGGACAATCCTATTTTGCTTAACCGTCTACAAGACCGTGACTACGCAAAAATAAAAGAGTTTCTTGTTGATGAATCTTCAGAGCCGTTGACATTACAAGCTTTAAAAGAAATTGAAGTAGACCCTAATGCTAGAGTTGTTGATAATATGTTACAAGATGGTCGTTTTCTCAAAGAGAACTGGGATGAGTTGCAACACAAAATGATTGAAGAAGCGCTAACTGTTAGAACTTTGAATGGTATCCGAACTAAAGAGCAAATAAATCCACAAGAATTTGAAACGTCCGTAAAAACTAGTCATGGGGATATTGCAATTAAGTTACAGAAAGTTCAAGTTGATGGCAAAACAATAGTAATTCCAAAAAACTCGGACGATATCCCCGTTCAGTTTTCAATTACGCCGGATGGACAGAAGTCGCTGGTTTCTGCGGAGAATGGGCTGTGGCTCGTAAACAGTTCTAATAACCAGTTGGAGCTGTTATTGCCGAGTACATATAACGGGAAAACCTTTGAAGCATTAGCAGAGGAGTCAATGAACTTGTATGGTGAAAATATTGTGGTTTGGAATGAGGACGTTATGTCAAGTCCCGACAGTAAAACACTGGTTTATAACTCTAATAAAAACAATATTAAGACACGTGGATCAGCTCTTTTTGTTTATGATATCACTACTGGCAATGAAACTATTATTGCAGATGCGGAGGGTGCCAATTACTTAGTAGATGGATGGTTGACTCCCGAAAGTGTACTTTGCAAAAAGATTACAAGTTCAGGCATGAAGCAGGTTGTAGTTAGCCTGGATGGGAAGGAAGCTGAACTGGACTTGGTGGGTGAGGCACCGTATATATATGCTGTTCAGGATGGCCTTATTGCTTACGCTACGGCCCTAAGTAGTGGCGAAATTCACATTGCTAAAATTGATAAATCTGGTACGCTCCAAGAAATTACTTCAACCAAATTGAATGGAACAACTAGACTTCGTGCAAGTAACAAAGGGTTCAGTTCGGATAACTCTTATTTTGCCTTTATCTATGTTCCAGATGACGTTCCAGAGGCACGTTATATAAAAGTAATTGATTTGAATTCCGACAAACTAATTGACTTAGACTTTCTGCCTGCAGAATCAAACTCTTCCGCACGTTATTTAGAATTCTCTTGGACAGATGAAAATACCCTGCTTCTTGTTGTTAAAGAGGAAATAAATGAAACGAAAAAAATGTCTACTTGGACATATTCTTTAAGGTGAGGTGAACATGATGAATAAAATTAATCGCAAAGTAGTTCTGTTACTGTTAGCGTTTGGGTTATCTTTTTCGGTTATGCCAAGTGTTAATGCTGCCTATACACCCTACTCCGAAGTATTCACAGGTGCTATTGATGCTACAACACGTTGGTCAAGTCCGATCGAAAATTCAAGTGGTAGTCAGATTTGGCCCACTGTTACCAGCAAATGGAGTGAACCACGAAATGTCGATGGAACTTCACCTCATGTAGGCGTGGATCTAAGTATTAGTACCTCTAAAATCATAGTGGCAGTGGCAGATGGTACTTTAAAAAACCTAAAAGACTCATTAAATACCGTTTCACTAGAAACAGCATCAGGTGTTTATTGCCACTATGAACATATGGTTGTTGCAACTACAACATACCCAGATGGAACTTATGCTGAAGGAGATCGAATTGGAACAGGCGGTTCCGTAGGTGCAGCTGCTGAACATTTACATTTTGGTGCATATTCTAAGAACGAAATCGCTGGCCGAAAAGCCTACCGAACTGAAACATTGTACAGGGATACTGCGTCTTGGAACTATGGAAGAAACCTTGATGTTTTTAGTCAGGCAAAGTTTCTTAGCAGCAAAATTGCTCAAATTACAGTCGTATTCAGTGGTACCGGCAATACGCATACAGAAGTACCATCGGCAGTTACATTGTTCTATAGAACCGCTGGAAGTAGCAATTGGATTCAAGGAGGTGCTATGCAAAGAATTGGAACAACATTTGACTATAAATTCGACTTTCAAAATGTAGTCCCAACTGGAACAAATATTCAATGGATGGCAAGAATTACACGTAATTTAGGTATTACGTATCCTTATGCATGGGCCCCTGCTAAATATTATAGGCCGGATACAAATCCAAATTCTACTTCTAACGCTTATGGTTATTTCCCTAATACCGTAACTTATTGATTTGTCTTTCATTTATGGTTATGAGCCGACTGCTTGCATGGAGTAGTCGGCTTTAACCTTTACTTTTTAAATGTACTAATAAGTTTATATAACGAATTGTATTCTAACTTGGAGGTATACAATGAGGAAAAACATTATTTTTTTGTTTCTTTTGTCAATGGTTTTAACCGGGTGCAGTACTAATTCATCCATGGAGACTAGCCCCAGCCCCATTCCATCTCCTGTAGAAAGTACACCGGTTGCTGAAACGAGTACACCAGTACCATCTGAAACAAATGTCCCAACACCAGAAGTTATGACTAAGCAAGAAATATATGACTTTGATTTAATACGCTCGGATTGGACCAAAGAGAGAATGGAGGAATTAGGACTTAATAAAGAGGTGAATGATAGTGGTGGCGAAACATATTTTTCCAATGATGTGGTTAAATATATCTATTTTGATGCTCGCTCTGTAGAAACAACACCGGCAGTGATCGATGTGTTTGGAGATCATCCGGGACCTCGAGGAGTTCGTGTGGGTGATACTTTTGAAAATGTGATGTCGCTCTTCCCACAAAATGAGGATTGGAGAATTAATGCTAATGGTGTATTTTACGGTAAATATAATCCTGATGCTGCGCAAGATACATGGGGATCATCTGGATATGTTATAACTCAAGATGATGGAAGTAGAGAAGTTTCAATAATTACAGAAGATGTCTACCCATTCGTTAGATTTTTTTTAAAAGATGATGTCTTAACACATTTTACTTTCTTTTTAATATCGGCTAATTAATTGATTTTTTCAATGAAAAAATTATCGGTTTTATAACGAACTAAAAGAAAACATACGAGGCCACTCACTTTGTCAGGTGGCCTTGCATGTTTTCTTGTGTTAAAAAATAGACATAAGGGCAAGCGTCAAAAGCCAATGGAAACACGTGGTCACTTCCTCGTCAGTACACCGATCAGCAAGCGACCGAAAGAAGTCCATAAACGTACGACGTTCGGTCATTGGGAGCTTGATACCGTGGTTTCTAGCCGTGGCAAAGCAAGGCTTGCGCAGCTACTTTCATCGAACGAAAGACGCGACTATACGTTGCACTGAAGATGCCTAATCGAAAGGCTCACTCGATGGAGGTCGCCTTCGGTGTCGTCATGATACGTGATCCTTAGACGTCGCTGCACTTTTTCGTTTCATAGAGGGCGGAGAGTTATTTGTCACCAGCTTAGTTGCTTCTAGGCTTGCTTGCAAGGCTGCCAGAAGATCATTGACATTCGATATTTTTCAGCTGCAGGAGAAGTTACAACATCTACACTTTCACCGGTGACTTTTTGTTCATGAGATCAAGCAAGGCAATACGATAATCGTCCGTATATTTGTTAGGTTCAAATTTCTCACTCAGCTGTTCGATTAGAGCTTTCGCCATACCGAGTTCCTTTTCGTTTTCAACTGTTCGCTGCGGTAGATTGGGGACTTGAGGGATCGTGTCTCATTCGGATAAAACATGCACTCCATTTAAATGATCGATTTCATTACATCGCGCCAAATAGCCTTCTGCCTGAAGAACGATAGATTTAACCTTGCTATTCAACGTTTTAATCTTCACCGATTGAGCCCTATTAACGTAACCGTAATAATCTGGATAAGCTAAACAAGATTCTACTCCCGATCGTGCACCTTCCAACTCTAATATCTCAGGATTAATTAACTCGATTAGTCCATCCCCGCAATCCATGACTATCAATCTTCTCAGGTACCCAAGGCTGTACATAACGCGTCATGTGTCTCGGATTTCACTGACTTGGTTGATTATTTAGAAGAGAACTAATGGAAGCAGCAGAAAGATTATAATCGGATTTCTCTTTTTATAAATGCGCTAAATCAGCTCTGAAATGCAATTTGGAACCATGCAGATGAAGATAACGAAAATATGAACTGTGAGTCCAAGATCCGGAAGCAGCTGGCAACTGCTATCATCGATGGCCAAGAAGTTGAGTTGCGGGGGCCGGTGCGATTGGATATCCTGGTTAAGCAGCATACATGGAACAGTTCTGTTTATCGCTGGCCAGGAAGTCAAGTTGCAGGAGCCCATACACTATTTAGGGGGAGGTAGTGATTTTGGTGAAGAGACCGAACTTAAATTGCCATACTATCCGACTAGAAAACTGTTACTTTAGTCGGGAATTGAATAAATTATGTTGACAAATGTATTATGCAATCATACACTATGTTTACCAAATATTAGAATGTCATTACGGGAAAATATACAAATATCCTTAACAGTATTCGCATAAAATGCATTAACAACGAAAGGGGAGTTAATTTATATGAACCGTAAATCACTTCTAGGAGCAATCATTAGTTTCTCTTTAATAGCAGTTATGTCCACTGTTCATGACTCTAATCATACTAGCCAAACTTCTTCAAATACAAATGGAGAGGTTATAGAACCGACAGCGAGTGCATATCCAACAAATGATCAAGGTCAAACATATGGACATGGACCATTCCCTGAAGGTGTAAATCAGGGGCCTGATTTAATTAAAGCAGAAGGTAAAAATGGGGTTGTGGGATATGTTAAATCTACAGATTTAGAACCATCAATGTCGTCAATAGAAGAAGCTTTGGCATATAACAAGTCAATGGAAAAACTTGGTTATGTATCACTCCCGCTATATGAAACAGACGGTAAAACTATTATTGGTGAATTTATAATTTATTCTTCTTCCAATGGTGATAAATAAAATTTATCATAAAAACTATTTTATAAGGGGCGGTAATTTCAATGAAATGGAAAAATTTAACTGCTAAAGTAACGGGAGTATGTGCTTTGTCTATCTTATTAATATCAACAACAGTATTTGCTGGTGGTGCAGCATCAACAGAATCATCGAAGACGAAATCAACAGTTAATGGGTATACTTACAATGCTTATTCAACAGCAGAGGTTTCACTATGGACTTGGAATACCTATCAAGCACAATCTACACTAATAGTCCAAGTAGACGGTGGCGGTAACGCACCTTCAGGTTATATGGGTGGACAGGCTCGTTTATATAATTTTACAACTGCTGTTTTAAAAGTTGCAAGCCCTGTGAAATATACTACTTCTGCAACTTCGCTCCTTGTAACTAATACGGCGCAACAAGCAACAGTTACAGATGAAGCTACATATTATGGGCAGGGTAAAGTTCAATATTACAATGGTAATGGTTATGTTGGTATTGAATTAACTAAATCTCCTAATGTTATTCTATCAAATTCATCAAACAAATTTTCCGGAACTAATCAATTACCAGATAACTTGAAAGATCAAGAAGAATACGCTGTAAATAATAATGGGGAAACCTATGGTTCCGGATTATTAGAATCTAAAATAGGAGAAGAGCCAGATTTAATTTTAGCAGAGGGCACCAATGGAGTTCAAGGGTATGTCAAGGCTGACGATTTATTTCCAATTGCATCTAGTCTTCAAGAGGCAACTATTAGTAACAGTAATGGTGATATCCAAGTAATCTCTTTATATGATCAAGATGGTTTAACAGTTATTGGTGAATTTGAATTGAAAGAAGGCAACTCGGTAACTAATTAACATATTAATAGAGTAGAGGAGGATGCAGCCTAAAAAAGTAGGCTGCATCTTCTTTTTATCACAAAAAGCACGGGCTTCAATAAACTCCCTAGGTACGACAAAAAATCCAATAAACCTAAATTTGAAGTCATGGTCGTATTTTGTGATCATGGCTTATTTATTTTGCCGAATTGACTTTTGTTCATTCAGAAAATTTAAAGGGTCGGACTAATCAAGCCTTATGGCTTCTACGCCAAGAGCATCAAATTATTATAGAAATGGGTTCTGAAGAATAAAGAAAAATACGTATAGCCGGCGCAATTTGCTATGACACAACTGATCTAGCATTAGTTGCAGACTTACGTGAAGTATCAGATATATTTGTAATTGCAGCTATTAATCAAGATATTCAAACATTTGATAATATGGTTGCCGCTTTACATTATCAATTGTGTCAACCTGTTATTTTAGCAAACACAGGAGAGTTTGGAGGTTCTACAGTTCAAGCTCCATTTACGAAGCATGCTCGCCAAATAGCGCAAGTTCACGGCAACAATCAAATTGCTGTTAGTGTATTTGAAGTAGATGCTGCTATTTTTAAATCAGCGTCTCCTGCTCCAACCCACTCTGAAGTTAAAACACCACCTGCTGGCTATAGAGGTAGATCTTGAACTTAGCGTGAGACTGTACACTGGTTATTGAATTGACGATTTGTAGTCAAAAGGTATTAATACCGAAATATTCAAATTCGAAAAGTCTTGCTGTGCCTAAGAAAATCCCAACGAATTCGCTCGTTTGTAAATCATTTCTATAATGATATATAAATTAACAAAAGATGCGACACCTCTGTTCTTTATGAAAGATAAGTGGAGGTCTGAAGAAGGAATCCTCACTATACTATTATTGATACCCTTTACTTTATTGTGGATAATCCCTTTTATTAGTGATGAAATTAAATTAAGGGTGGCTGTACCTACGAATTACTTAATGGAAACMTATATTAACGACAAATATATTTCTAGTTCAAATGTTATTGACACATCGATTGAGTTAGTTAGATATAATTCTGCTAAGAAGATTTTAGATGTAAATATAAAGGTAATACCAGAAGTTTTCATGGAAWAACAATTGAAYATGGAAGAAGTTTCAGAATCTGATGATAGATTTGCAAATTACTTTATGAATAACATATACATTGCTTATATTGATCTATTAACAGACCTCTCTAATGAAACAATAGTTCCAAAAATCATAAATGTTWTTGGTTATTGGGGAGATACTCAGATCATGCAAATACATTATACTAGAGTAAATAAAAAATACAAACTACATGAACCTTATCCTGAAATTGCTTTGATAGGCTTGAATGATTGTTGGTACTTGCAATACCCTTTTGAAGGGAAAAAAAATATGATCTTAATAAGAGAAATCAATGGTTTGGATTTTACGATGCGGATTGATGAATATATAAAATAAAAATTGCTTTTGAGGGATTAAGCGTAGATAAAGCCTATAACTTCTTATAAAATGAAACTATCTTCAAAAATGAAGGGACTGAACTATGCGCAGATGTCAATATTTTCAACCTAACTATTAAATTATAATGGAGGTAAAAGTATTGATTACAGAGTTACACACAGAACGTCTTCATTTGAGAAAAATGAAGGTATCGGATTCTTCTAGCTTGTTTAAAATTTGGTCTGATCCAGATGTTACTAAATTTATGAATGTTAGTAGTTTTACTAATGAAAATCAAGCAAAAGAAATGATTACTCTCCTTGATGACCTTTCTCAAGACAGCAAAGCTATTCGTTTCTCCATAATTAAAATAGAATCCAATGAAATCATAGGTTCTTGTGGTTTTAATTCCTTGGATTTTGAAAATGCAAAAGCTGAAATTGGATATGATATTGATAAATCATTTTGGGGAAGAGGATATGCTTCAGAAGCTATCTGTTCTTTGTTAGATTACGCATTCTCATCTTTAAAGATGAATCGAATCGAAGCAAAAGTTGAACCCGAAAACGTGAATTCAATAAAACTTTTACAAAAGCTAAGCTTTACGTTTGAAGGAACACTAAGGCAATATGAAAGAGTAGACGGAAAGTTTAACGATCTCAATATCTATTCAAAATTAATATCGGATTAATTTGATTTTTCATGCCTATTTTGAATTGTAAGTAGCATACACGAAAACTAACCTTTACAGACAGTGTGGGGAAAAAGTATCACAAGGTTTAAACTCCCTTGGTACAATATATCTTTATAATCACCATTACGAAGCTGCCGACATGATCGGCAGCCTTAATTGCGTTAACGGGCAGCTAATCTAATATGAAGAAATATCGGGTTTGAAAGCCGCTGCAAGCCGTTCGGTTGGCATCATACTGTACGGAGTCAGCCAAAATGGAACTGCTACTTACACAATACGAATTGCATAAACGAAAATCTGAGGAGCTTGACGTAAAGGTAAAGGGCTCGTGGAGATCCAAAGGAGTGACAAACAATCCTTGATTGGCATCATCGCCGTTAACTTGCTTAAATGAAGTAGAAAGATATGAATGTGTGTAACACTAAAAAGCTACAGGTTCAGGACAGGACTCTCCACTCCTATCTATACTTTTGCRCTCTTMTTGAGTGCRAGCCACCCTTMCAGGTGGCTATTTTTTATTGCTCATTATGTGACCGATCTCCAAAAGTCAAAGGTTTAAGCATCCATCTAGATGAACCATATTACGATACCAGAAAGTATTTATGCTGCATAATCAACTGAAATCTGTCTTGTATTAGATTATTCATGACGTTCATATTAAATTAAGTATGCAGGTATTGAAAGTGATATAGTATAATTTATAGACAATGTTCTAAGGGTTTCTTGAGAAATATGTGCTAAATGTAAATGAATTATTTTAAAGATGATGTTATAATGCTTATTTTGGTCGTTAAAGAAAGGAATTCTTTATGAAACAGGTTGATGTAGTAGGAGCTGTTATTATTAATGAGTGCAATGAAATTTTATGCGCTTTACGTTCTAAGGAAATGTCACTTGGAGGATATTGGGAGTTTCCAGGTGGTAAAGTTGAACAAGATGAAGATCCGAAAAAAGCTTTAGAACGTGAAATTCAAGAAGAGCTATCATGTGAAATTAAGACAGGGAACCATATTACAAATACTGTTTATGAATATCCTCATATACGCGTTCGATTAATGACTTACAAAGCGCAGTTGATATCAGGAGTACCTACCCCTAATGAACATGAAAAGTTAGAATGGAAAGCTAGGCAGGAGTTACTGACATTGAACTGGGCTCCAGCAGATATTCCGACTGTACATTTGCTTTGCAATGAGGAAATATAAGGTACCTATAATCTTAATATAATGAATTAGATTGTTTAAGGAATTATGGACATGAAAAAAAACTAGGAATTAACAGATTCCTAGTTTTTTTTAATAGATTAACCAAAGTTTAAATGTATTATTCTTTATATATGTGGAATACCAACGGTCTGTGTAAGCATCTCAAAAGTTGCATCTAATATAGTTCTTGGAGGAATATAGATAATTGTTCCATCTCTTCCTCTCGTTAAAATAACTCTGTAAGCATTAAGTTTAATTTGATGTTGATCTTTGACGCCCCACTGGAAATGTTGTGCATACCACATGTTGTTTTTGAAGTAGAGGTCATCATCCCAATGAACAATGCTCATATCTAACTCTAAACCCTGGGTATGAAACTCCGTAGTCGAGTACTGAAGCTTTTTACAATAGAACTTAGATTCAGGATAGTTAAAATATTGAGCAATTTTGGATGGTGTTTCATAACGATCATTTCTAGGAATAACTGGAACTTCTTTTTGTTCATCTGCCCCACTAGAGCAAATGATACCTACTGTTTTCGTATCATCTGCATACAGTTGACTAGCTATAGATTTTGCTGTGTTAAGATCTCTAGTTATAATTAAAAAGTAACGATCCTCTGCTAGTTGTTTCACAAGGGATTCTGCTTGATATAATTGTAGTGCTAATATGTTGTTAATAATATCATAGTATTGTAATGCGGCATGGGTACGCAGTGAACAGTTTAAATGTAAGTGTGAATACTCTCGAAATTCATATGCGTTTGAAAATGTAGATTCATGGGATTTAGCATGAACAATAATATTTTTGTTGGCAATGGCTGTATTCCATAATTCCAAGCCACCTTCTTCACCTGAATAAATTTCTTGTCCCTCGCCAATTAATCCAACCGTCACACTCCATGTTTTATTTAGTGTTGAAATTTGAACCATAATATCGGGCTCACTTAAATGCATGGGAGCTCTATTTTTCTTGATAAGTGATTGATTCACTTTATCTGCATCCCACGCTCGTTGAGCTTCATCGAATATTATAATCTGTTCCTTTGGAACCGTTCCCTTTTCAAGAAAATCCATTTTATATGGATATAAGCCTTGTACAAATGATTTGTTTTTCAATGTATCTTGTAGCACGTCTACTAATGGACCATTCCCTGATAAATAGACTGAACGATCGACGTTATGTGCTAAGTCTAAGCCTAAATATGTTTTGCCTGCTCCAGGTTCACCTGAAACTAATACTAAGTGATGGGTGTTAGTCTCTTGTGCTTCAGTTATAATGTCTCGAACAGTTTGCTGTACTTCAGTGAAATTACTACTCGCCATTGCTCTAATATTAGGTAAAGGCTCATTGTGGTAGATAGCTCGAGCAGCTTCTAAAATAGAAGGCGAGGGTTCATACTCTCCATGAGTAAATTGATGCATATCAAAAGTAGATGAGTGACTACGGCCAATGATTTTATCCAATAGAATATATAGGCTTTTAGTCGTTGAAATGTATACCCGATATTTATAATTGGAAAGTAATTCATCAGCAGGATGATTGGTTAATAATATTGCACCTTTGACAGGTGTATTAGTGCGGTGGATCTCCGAATGATAATTTTCCAAGTCGCGAACATAAAGAGATGTTTGAATATATTCTGATGGTGATATCTCGTCAAAGCTTTTACATTCGACCACGATAACATGTCCATTTGCAATGATAATTACATCAGGACGTCGGCCTCCACCTCTTAAAATTTCATATTCAAAAATAATTGAAAAGTTATGCAGCTCATACTGTTTCAAAATCAGCTGCAATTTATGAAAAGTATCCTCCCATGCTCGACCTTGAGCATCTCGTTTTAAACATTCTTGCTCATTAATATTGTTAGTTCCACGATAAATATGAGAATCAAGCTTGTTTAAAAATTGATTTTTATCTAGCTTAAGAAACTCATGTATTGTTCCGGCCCACCCATAGTTCATATTCATAACCTCTTCTGAAATTATTATTTATGTATATTTTGTATGAAAAATTCTAGTTAGCCTTTGAAAAATAGCCTAAATTTTCGTATCTCCCCGTGGTTGTTTTGCGCCCTTTTCTCAGTGGCTTAGTAAATTTTATCAGTATTACGACAAATAATTTTATGAAAATTCCTTTCCTCATAAAACAAATTATAGTAAGATTCTACTACAAATTCATTTGGATGGGTATAAATCCCTAATTTGAAATCTGAAATAAAATTATAATCACTATAGAGATATTGAGATGATAAAGCGAGGATGAATGTGAAAGTAAATCCATTACAAGCACTTTTATTGTTACTTATGATTAAAATTGGTGGGATTTAAATGTTCACTCATTCATATGTGGTTGAAAGAGTAGTAATTATTTTTTCATATGAAATAGCTCGATTGTAAGTAGGAAAAGCAGTCTTCGAGGTGCGTCTTTGATAGGAAATAAACTTAATGATTAAATTAGCAAATTCTAAAATCAATTTGATGGAAAAGAAGAATATACCGCTTGATAAAAAACTCAAAACAGCTTACCGATATAATTTAAAGGATCTAACGGATTCTAATATGAAGTGCGATACCTAAGAAAACAAAAGGCCATGATCGGATTCGTGTGAAATCGGAGTTACCACTCCATCATGATTACATAAGAATCCAACATGGTTATATACAGGTCTTCTTGCAACCGTGGAAGTGAAGCACCTACGACACAAAAGCAAACGTCGTAAACCATTCGAAACAAGTGGTCGATTTCACATCGGACCCCCTATTAGGAACTGGATACCGTTGTTTCGAGTCGTGGAAAGAGCCGAGCTTGTGCTGTCACTTTTATCGAACATAAGACAAGGATGTACATGGCTCTTAAAGATGCTAGACCGTACCGCTCACTCCATGGAGGTAGCCTATGGTGCTGTCGCTTGCCAATATCCACAAGTCGATTTTCAGAGCGCTACAACAGATCGATGGAAAGAATTTGCCTGTTATGCCGCTTTGGAAAACGTACAAGAATTGAAAGTCTAGTCTATTACGTTGATCCTTACTCCTCTTGGCAACGAGGCTCCAACATAAATGTCAATGGTCTCCTGCGGGAGTTCTTTCTCAAAGGACATGATTTTGCAGAGGTCACGGATGATGAAATGGCTGACGCCATTCCCTTATTAATGACCATCCTTGAATATGTTTGGTTTGGAAGACCGCTCACGAATCTTTCATGACCGAAGTGTAGCACTTAGTTTGACAAACCGTCGTATTAAAACAGATCCTAAGGTGGTGTGAAAAATGGTTTATATTGGGCCTGCTGGTCCGTTTACTCAAGAGTGTGCCCGCTTTTCTACCGACTTTTATAAAGGGGTACTATTAGCACGTTTGCTAGATGCAGAAAATGCAAGAGACAGTTTTATTTTTTTATCGTATCAAAAATTAATTTCCAAACCAATTCAAGAATTGAACCTACTCAATCGCGAAACAAAAGATAAGCAAGATATTATTATGATTTTTAACAGTATTATCAATCATATACATCTTGAAATAAAAGATATGTTAGGAAGAGTGAACATGAAGGAGCTCATGATCAGTCTTTATTCGATGTCTTCATATATGACCAAGCTTCACTTTTATATGGATATCGTCTCAAGGGGAGAACTCACTGAGAAAAAAATTCATGACACCGACTATTTTGACTTAGATGAGAAAACAATTCTCATTAGTTTATTCGTAAATAAAGATGATTGCGCATCAATATTTAATTCATGGCGTGGTTTTGATAAGGCTGTAATTCAGACTCTGTTTTATCAATTAGAGATTAACAAATTAAATTACGGAAAAGACCCAATTGATCTTAATGTTCTTATTCAATTGTACAACTATGGATCTACATTGGTGACTCTCATTAACGAAAGAGAGTTAGTAACAAGTGGATTTTACCATGAGCCGATTGTTCGAGTTTTTGAGAACGACATTA
The DNA here is from genome assembly GCF_056398245.1 of Paenibacillus sp. 01T47. Taxonomy (NCBI): domain Bacteria; kingdom Bacillati; phylum Bacillota; class Bacilli; order Caryophanales; family Paenibacillaceae; genus Paenibacillus; species Paenibacillus sp. 01T47. Next base: position 20,727 of record NZ_JBFTPA010000037.1, on the reverse strand, counting down.
TAATTAATGGAGAAATGACATCCAGAAGAAGTCAATTGTTGAAGAATGCAAACGATAACCAATACAAAGAAGGACTCGTCCAGTATGATAAAGAAATAATGGAAAAGTTAGATTTTGGGATTTTTAAACAGTATGGGTTTAAGGCTAGCACACTAGACAAGGCCTTCGGGAATAAATTAACCTCGAGGCTTTTAAAGCATCAGCGCGCATATGTAATAATTATAGAGCATAAGAAACTGGTCCAATTGATCCGGAATGAAGGAAAATGCTCTAGGGAAGAGGCAGAAAACGTGATCAAGTACTTCACACTGGAAGATAACGAAATTGATAAACGCTATGATTCCTTTGAAAAGTATGATAGCCGGCTGTTGGAACATCCCGTGGTTAGATTCGATGATAAGCACTATTACTTCTCTTATTATTTAATGATATATGCCATCTTTATACTGAAGACTAAGATAGTGTACAATTTGGTGAAATTGGATATAAATAAAAATTCTCGAATTATCCAGAAGCGAATTAAAGAGAAATTTGAAAAACAAATATTGGATACCATTTCCCCTTATATGGATCATTCAAAGCTTAATGTTCAGAAATTCTGTTGTGATGTTAACGGAAAGAACAGAGAAATTAATCTTAAATATCAAATGGACGTTATCTCTGTGCGAGGAAATAAGCTATATTTATTTGAGTGCAAGGACATCACGTATAAGTTTACAGCTTTGGGTATAAGGAGCGATATTCATAAAACTTTAAAATTTATTGATAATCTTCATGGTAAAATGGATGAGATTATTAGATACCAAGAGGAACTCACAATATTTTTTGGTGCTCAGTTCGAGGAGATTGTGCCTGTTCTAGTCTTCAAACATTATAATGCAACAGGGATCTCGGAAATAGATTGTCGGGGGGTTTCTGTCTTTTCATTCACAGAGTTGAAAGACTGGATTAATTGGAATTTTTAGAGTGAATTGTTTTGAAAGAATTCGGTCGTCGAAGGGAAATATGAAATGATTGAATATCAGGATATGATTTTGAATAAGGAAATCATAAGAGATGCCGCGCAGTTTTTTTAGCTTTTAAAAGAGGTTGATCCCGATGATTCATCTATTAATAAGCTTGACGAAAAGAACATGGTTTCTTTCAAAATGCATCTCATCTTACTTGGCAAGCTGAAGGGAGTTTCATTAATGAGATTAGTAAGATTTTATTATGATGAGTCTTTCCATGACAGAAAAATAACCTTAAAGGGTAAAGAAGTTAATATATATAAAGTAGATGCAAGTGACTCCTTCGTTGCTGTTTTCGTCGGTGGGGATAATGCTGTAATTGATGGATTAAATAATAAGTTCTCAAGATTTGAAACAAAACATAAGAAAAGTTTTGGATTAGAATATGAACAAGAGTTAAAGGCAACAGTTATAGGAAAAAGAAATTTCAAACACGGGGTATCTTCTTTTAACAAAGATACATTAACTTTTTACAAAGATTACTTTTCGATATATACAGAAAGTGTATACATCCAAGTAAATGTTATTAGTAAAACTGCACAAGTTATTTGGACGATATTTCAAAATGTTAAACTTCCTTATGTAGTTAAGAAGAAAGAATTTTTATATTCAGTTACAAAATTTCTGAATAATTATAGGTTTAATGATATATTAATTCGAATATTTGAGGAACGGGGGAAACTAAATAGTAAAATTCTTATGAATGAATTCATCAAAAACCTCAAACTTATTTTTGAATCTAGTTCAGATTCTACAAAGAAGAGACTTGAAAGAGCTGCTTTAAACGATTTAATTACTATCCTAAATGGAGTTAAAGATGAACTAAATATTTCTTATTCTTACGAATGGGATTATAACAATATTTTTAATCTATTTGATACATATATCATAGAACATTCAATTATTCCTAAACAAATTGATTTATTTATAGATAATGAAGTAAATACATTGGAAATGGCGACTAAAGATCAAAAATTCAAAAGTGTAACCAGCTGTAAATCAGAAGAGAATGAAGGGATACGCACATGTGATATTTTGAGCAACTTTATTGGAAGAATGGTAAAAGCTTTGTCTGATGAATTACAAGAACCAGTAATAGGTCATGTAACTGATGTTGAAACTTATGATTTTAAAACAAAAAGAATATTAAGTAAAGATTGGTTTAATCTAAATGAAGAGCAATTTAACCTTTATAAAGTCATTAATAATATTTTGAAAAGTGAGAAAACATCTGTATATCATTCTTTCTATTTCGATCATACTATTTTATTTATAGGGATTTTGAGTTATGTTAGTGAGTATTCTACTTATTCAGATTATCAAAAAAATTCATTAGAAATTCATGCTGAGTACTTTAATACTTACTGTTGTATGCTTATTAAAGATCAATATTCATTATTATAAATATTTTTTCATAAGTTAAATCAGTAAAAGGAATAATAATTCATCTGGAATGATTATTGAAGTATTTGTCGCTGCTCACATTATGAAATATAGCAGTATGTATCTAATCAAATAGAGAAAAAAGACTAAAACGTTTGGTCAGAAAGGAGTAAAACAAGATAAAAGGCAATCAAGAGTTAATATGAATAAAAACAAGAGAATACGTTCAAAAGCTACAGTATTGGACTAGGACTCTTCACTCCTATCTATACTTTTGCACACTTTTTTTGTGCGAGCCACTCTTACAGGTGGCTATTTTTTTGTTCGTTAAGTGACCTATGAGTTAAGATCTACGGTTTGGATGATGAAATTAACTTTAATAGAATTAAATTTCAAAGAAAACCAACGAAACCATTTTGATTTAAAGTTCAATTCCTCTCGAATAAAATTATGATTTTCGGAACTCTTCTAGTATGAAAGTAAATTAGTTCTCAGAATAAATGTAGAAGGCAGGGCAAATTATTAGTTAATAGCATTTGATGAAGACGGCAGTTACTAATGAATTAGTGAGTGCTGTTAAAAAAAATAATAATACTCTAGAGAGAGTTGGTTTTCATTCTACAGCTTTAACTATTGAGTAACAGGATGGTTAACGGTACTATCTAGACTCATGGAAATTCGAAAGTGGAAAAGAAGAATATACCGCTTAATGGAAAAAGCTCAAAACAGCATACCGATATATTAACGTCTGTTTGGAGACTGTGATCCATTGATAGAATTTAATAGGAAGCATAAACTAGTTCCCTTAAAGAAAAAGCGTGATATTGAGTATGAAATTGAACTGCTCCCCATCAAGTAGACAGTACAAAAAATAAAGATCTATGAAGCGGCCTTAGCCCTGAATTCCATGGGGCTGAGGCCTTTTAGCTTTTTCTGTAATCGTTCGTAATTGTAAAAATAGATATACATATCAATGTCGTTTTTTAGCTGCTCATAAGTTTGGTATTTATGTAAATAGTACTTCTCACATTTGGGGTTTGGTTCTCATCATACCCAACAAAGACACAATTATCATTTTTATCTTGCTGGTATAATTTTTTTTCGTGCATCATGAAAGATACAATTTCTGGATCGATTCCTCGAACATGAATGAGATAAGAAGCAACTCGCCTAAAGTTAGGTGTTTTGTCTGGAAGAATGAGTTGCCCGCGTTCTTTGAGGGTCTGAAGAGAGGGGGGGACTGAGGTGATTCACATTGCAAGAGAAAGAGACGGCTTCTCTAAACTCCATATTCAAGAACTGCATGACAAAGTCAATAGGACCGCAGCTAGAATCTGTTGAAAAATGGTAGTATTTGTTGTTGTCCTTATAAAAGTAAAGGCCGCCGCGTTGTTTTTAATGAAGAGCGCGGCGACCACCATTTTCGAGTATATAGCCATGAGACTAGGATAAGTAGATTAAGCTGATGCGATTCGCCGTTGAAATTTCCTCATTGCTAAAGGGCACCATTTTATCCATCTGGGTTTCCTCCATAACAATACTAAAAGATGAAATGTATCCAACTTCGTATCGAAGTGGCTACATTTTTTTAATTCTAATGAACCAATAAGAATTTATATACTAAGATTACATAAAAGGAATAAGAAGGAAAATGTCGAAACTAGTTAAATAGTCTTATGAATCTAGTAGAGTAGTTTGGTTTTTATAATAATAATTTGAAGGCACAGATATTGTTTAGGAGGAACTCATCATGGAAATATCAAAATTATGTTTAAAGAATTTTAGGAGTTTTGGTTACGATGGAAGAACTATTTATTTAAACAAACTTTCTGGTTTTGTAGGGGAGAATTCCTCGGGTAAGACTGCACTAATACATGGGTTAGTTAAGCTTTTTGGAGTATCTTCACATGATCGAACACTGGAAAAGTCAGATTTCCATATTCCTAAGCAATCAACAGTTGAATCTATAAAAGAGCTTGAATTATCAATTGAAGCCCGAGTTGATTTTCCTGAATTGGCTGATAGTTCTGCGGATGAGCAAAGCAGAACTAGTATTCCACCATTCTTTAATCAACTTGTAGTACGTTCGACTGCTGAAGCACCATATTTACGTGTAAGATTAGTAGGAACATGGACTGCTGATAACACTCCAGAAGGGGAGATTGAACAAAAGTTGTATTTTGTAACTGTAGCAGAAGGAATCTCAGAGACTGATGAGGATCTTGTACCGGTCACACCGCATCAGCGTTCTGCAATACAAGTCTTATACGTACCTGCAGTAAGGGAGCCCTCAACACAATTACGTAATGCCTCTGGAACAATACTGTGGAGGATTTTAAATAATATTTCTTGGCCGGATGACATTGACGAAACTATAAAGACAAAAATGGAGCCAGTAAATGAACTATTCAATGGAATTAATGGGGTTTCTCAGATTAGAAGTGTTATTAGTGAGGAGTGGAAGAAGTATCACAAGGACACTCGATATCAAGATGCTAAATTACAGTTTAGCAGCTCAACACTAGCTTCAATTTTAAAAAAAATTGAAGTATCATTTTCTCCCACCCATGACTTAGGGGAATATAGTGTCGATAAGTTGGGTGATGGTCTAAGATCTTTATTCTACTTATCTCTGGTGTCATCACTCCTTGAAGCGGAAGTCAAAATTACAGGGAAATCAAATGCTTCTTTAACTCTCCTTGCTGTAGAAGAGCCAGAGAATCATATATCGCCACATTTATTAGGCAGAGTAATGGATAATTTAAAGAATATTTCAAATAAGAGTAACGCACAAGTTGTGTTGACATCACATAGTGCTTCAATTATCAAACGTGTAGATCCAGAGAATTTAGCTCATTTGAGAATTGACCCAAATAGCTATACAACAATTGTGAAGAAAGTTATTCTACCCGATAAGAAATCAGAAGCATACACGTATATTAAAGAAGCTGTCAGAGCCTACCCTGAAATCTATTTTTCAAGGTTAGTCATTTTAGGCGAAGGTGATTCTGAAGAAATTGTAATTCCAAGAGTCTTGGAAGTTAACAATATTTATGCTGATGATTATGGCATATCGATTGTTCCCTTAGGTGGCAGACACGTTAATCATATGTGGAAGCTACTGAACGAGTTGGATATTCCTCATATTACGTTATTGGACTTAGATCGGGAACGCGGTGGTGGGGGCTGGAGCCGTATTAAATATGCAATCAAGCAGTTAATCATTAATGGTCGAAATCGTGATGAATTATTAAAAGTATGGTATGGAAACAGAGAAGAAATTCTAACTGATGATGATCTTGAAGAATTCGATGAGTATTCTATGGAACCCGATTGGTTAGTATCAATGAACGATCTTTGGTTAGGAAGACTAATGGAAGATAACTATAATGTTTTCTTTTCTTCCCCTATGGATTTAGATTTTCTAATGTTGGAAACATTTCCAAAAGCATATAAAGAAACAGTGCCGAGAGGTCCGAGTATTCCAGATAAGGTTAAGAATCCGCAGAGTTATGCTAAGAAGATTAAGGGAGGAATTGTGTCTGCCTTAAAAAATGAAAATGCAACAGGTTATACCTATACGCCAGAACAACATGAACTAATGGTTTGGTACAACACTCTATTTCTCGGCAGAAGTAAACCAAGTACACATATTGAGGCTTTAATAAAAATAACTGATGAAAACTTGCTAACAGATATGCCGGAGGTTTTTAAAAGCATTGTGAAGCGGGCGAAAGAAATACTTGAAAGGAATGCATGAAAATATGTCATATATTAAACCTGAAGACTGGACTCCGGCAGATGGGTTTACATTAGAACCTGCTGCAGAAATAGCCGTAAGAAATGAGAGGAATAATCTTATTTTAGCAGGTCCTGGTGCAGGTAAAACGGAATTACTTGCACAACGTGCTTGTTTTCTTTTGCAAACTAATCTATGTCCTTCGCCTCAAAAAATATTAGCGATCAGCTTTAAAACGGACGCTGCAAAAAACCTAAAGAAAAGGGTTGAATTAAGGTGTAGTAAGGAACTAGCAGCACGTTTTGAATCGAGAACGTTTGATTCATTTGCAAAACAGTTGCTAGATCGTTTCAGATTGGGCATACCAGAAACGTATCGACCGGAAAAGGAATACAGTTTGGTATTCACTTCTAGAGAAATACGCGATATTGCAACTGGCTATATTAAGGAGAGACATCCTAACCAACCTAATTGGCAATACGAAATTAATTTTAATATCTTGTATAAACGTTTGTCTGAAGAAAATTTACCTATATTTGAAGACGAACAAGACATCTATACTTGGGTTTTAGTAAGACTCTGGGACATTTTAGTGCATGGGACAGGGAAGCTACAAAGTACATTGACGTTTCCCATGATTTCCAAACTTGCTGATTATTTATTAAAAGTTAACCCGATGATAAAGAGGGCACTTCAACAAACATATAGTCATGTTTTTCTAGATGAGTTCCAAGATACGACCTATCTACAATACGAATTAGTAAAGACAATTTTTTTAGGAACTTCCACAACACTGACAAGCGTAGGAGATGATAAACAACGAATTATGGGTTGGGCAGGAGCGTTATCAGATTCTTTTGAACAGTTTAAGCGTGACTTTAGTGCAGGGCAAATTGAGTTAACACAGAACCATAGGTCTGCCCCGAGACTCATCGAAATTCAAAATGTCTTAGCCAAAATAATAAATCAAAATGCAACAGATGCCAGAGTATCTAGTCGGAATAGTGATCAAGAAGGATTGTGTCAGGTTTGGAATTTCCAGACTTATTTAGATGAAGCAACTTTTGTTGCTACAAGCATAGCAAGCAGAATTCATCAAGAGAATATTTCTCCCCGCGATATTTGTATCCTTGTAAAACAACAGGAACAGATTTATGGCCACGCTGTAATTAATGAGTTAGAGCGGCTAGGAATACACGCACGAATAGAGAAAGAATATCAGGATTTAATAGCGGAAGAGTGTGTTCAGCTTATCATTGATTTTATAAGATTAGCTACAGGAGAGAAGACTCATGATTCTTGGGTTAGAGTATCAGAAGTATTAACGTTTGTGAATGGTTATGACATGGAACATGATCACAATAAGATACTAAACATGGAATCTAACCTGAATGATCACATTCTACATTTAAAAATAGAGTTACAACAACTACCGAATGACGAAGACCTTTGCAAACAAGGTGTCGGCGAGATTGTAAAGGGAATCTTCAATTTTGTAGGACTAGAAAGAATATTTCGGTTATTTCCAAAGTATGCAAATGGCACTTACTTTAAACGAGCAACAATGGAAGCAGTTGAAAAATTAACTGTTGCATATTTGAAACATTTAGATTGGAGTAGTAGTATTTCGGATTTGTTAGGTTTGTTTAGCATACCTGTCATGACAATTCATAAGAGTAAAGGGCTAGAGTATGATACGGTTATCTTTTTAGGATTAGAGGACGATGCGTTTTGGAGCTTTAACACTCAGAAACTTGAGGATATGTGCGCATTTTTTGTTGCCTTATCGAGAGCGAAGAAACAATGCTTCTTTACCTTTAGTGCTTCGAGAGAAACATCGCGTTTCGGTGATGTTCAAATAAGGGCTCAGTCTAACCATGGCATTTCAACGCTATATCAGCTATTACAAAATGCAAACGTTGAGGTTCTAGATGTAAGTGTTGTTTAAGCTTAATGTTGCGTACAGGGGAGGGAGCGGGCGAAAGATATGAAAGTTCTAGGAATTGATCTTTCGGTTATTATCATTGCATTAATAACAGCATATATTGGATATCAATTTAATCACACATCTAAAAAAAGAGAAGCATTCCTCAAAGAATTGACTAACAGCTATAATGAGGTCTATTCTTCAATGTTTGAACAACTACTTTTAATTATGGAAACAGAAGGAAAAACGAAGAAATTAGAGCAAATAGAATCTTTTATGGATGAGTACTCGAGTAAGGATTCCAAGATTCGATTTATCGCTTCGACGATCTTATTGGAGTACTTTTATAAGTTAAGAGTTATTTACAAAAAGTATAAGAATGAAAACAACAGGTCAAACGAGAAAGAATTAATGGATCAAATAAAAGGTTTATTTGTGATGATCGAAAATGAATATTGGGATGCACATGACATTATCTATGAAAATCATAAACAGTTTGTAAGTGATACATTTAATAATCCTATCTTTGTAGTTTTAGGAAGTCTATTTAGAATCGTATATCATCTATCTGTATTTTTGTTTTGGATTAGTGCGGTTATTCTTTATTTTACAATTGCTCATTTAATTGTACCCCTAGAATGGGTACCCAAATGGTGGAACATTTATTATGGCTTGTTGTTACTAGGTATGACAACTACTGTCTTTGCTATAATGATGATGTTTAAAGAAATGGTTATGAAGAAAAACAGAAGAGAAAGTAAGGTCGTAAAGAATTTTAAGATAACCTTAAAAAAACTATTTCGAAGATAAATGATATAGATTATATCAATACTGCAAAGAGGATTATATGAGTCTAAAAAGTATTTCGGAAAATAGGAAGTATGATTTTTTTCCACGTTAAAGTCAGCGTCGGTAACAGTAATTCTCCTCATTATTATATACTACATAGGTACTCACTATCTTCCAGTAGTACTAATTGAATATTCTAAACATCTAAAATGGTTATTAGTTTTATACCTTGTCTGCTCTTTTTACATTTAATTCGAAGTAAGAATGGATGCTACTGACTTCAATTGTGATCCGTATACAAATATCAAAATTGATGTAATGAATGAAGAGTTAATTGATAGAGCAAGAAAATATTACGACACAATTGAAAGTGAGTAGAAGATAGAAATGGCACTGAAAAATGATATTTTATACTGCCTGAACTAAATAGCCTTTAAATATAGGAGGTGAAATATTTGAAATTAAATAAGTTTATTTATGTAGGAGTCATTGGGATTTTAGCAATTGTCTTTAATACAGGATGCGAGACAACATCTATAACACCTGAGAAACAGGAGACTGTTCAAAAAGTCGATAATTCTAATTCTGTAAAACAAGAAGTTACTAAAAAACCTGAAGCATCTAAACCAATAGAAACACCAAAAGCATCTGTAAAAGAGGAGATAGTCCAAAAACCAGAAATACCAGTAAAATACTATGGTGTCCAATGGGGGAACCAAGACAATGAATGGGTATTTTCTGATGATTGGGTTCAACCCGAAAAGTTAAATTTTATTGAGTCAATGGAGATATTAAACACTTGTAAAAAGGGAAAAGACAGTAATACTCAAGCTAATAAGGAAGCAGTTCAAGCATGCTTAAGTGATAAATTCACCAGTAAAATTGCCAAATAATATAGACTTATTTGTATGAGTTATTTATTCTTCAGAAGCAATAAAAGGGTTAATTCATAAGGAAAATCATAATAAGGAGGAGTTGAAACATATGTTAAATGAAATAGTTGAATTTCATAACAGTGGCAGATTGCAACAAGGTAAGGTTGTTAAGATTAATGATGATGGAGCAAGTGTAATCATTGAAAAAGTACTTGACAATGGTAAAAAAATCTCAATTTTAGTTGCTATTGATGCCATACTTAATTAATAAAAGACATGTTTTAATCAATTTAACTGTAACTACTCTAATTCGAAGAGAGTGTTGTTTATGTCATGGGAAAGCGTGATTAATGCCATTTTTAAAGATTTAGTAAATGCACAGAAAAACCAACATCACGATAACCCTCACTTAATCAAAGCTGCAAATGAATTTGTAGTTATATTGAAAAAACAAAAGCTATTTTTCATGTTTCTTCAGATAGACAAACAATGCAGACCTATATGCTTGCATTGCAAGATAGATGGGACGAATTATATGATATAGTTCAAGATAATGTGGTGAGCATTGAATTAAACAATCTATTAAATCGGATTGAAGAAGGATATTTTTCTTTAAAAAAAGAATATTTCAAGCGAATAGATAGAATTGATAAACCCCAAACTTCACGAAAACCAATTGAACCGAAGAAAAAAGAAGATCCTATCTTGAAGAGTTCCGTTCTTAAATTAGAAGATAGTGTTTTAAGGTCAAGAAAGCGTTTGAAAGTGGAGAGAGCAGAGAAGAAATTAGTTATTTATATCTTACTAGTTCGAAGAGTAAACTCCAACCTGTAAAATACGATAGCGACAGATGGCATGGAACTAATCCATGCTGTTTGGTCGTCATAACTTCGATTGGTTATCTTCTGCATCACAGCAGATAGACGCATCAACCTCTTCCATCCGTAACCCCTTCGCTTTAAAACTACTCTTTCTCCATCGAGTGTTAATGGTTAACCGCTTCTTCCCATTGTTCGAGTGTGTGTATGCTAACTCTGATGGAGGGGACTAGCGATGAGATGAGTATAGCATGGCATATCCATAAATAGAAAAAGTATGTTCATATTAAATGAGAACAATGGCACAACTAAAATAAAACTAATAAGTTATTGATTTACATATGTAAATATGCTAAAAATTTATAAAATAGGAGTGATGAGATAATGCTTTCTTTCGAACCATTTAGGAGATTGTTGGCTTATAGAAATATTAAAATAGTAGACTTGATTATTGAAGGCGGTTTTTCATCTACTACGACTGCCAAGATAAATAAGGATGAACCAATCCAGTTTGAAACTTTGGATCGCTTATGTGCTCTAATGGGAGTACCAGTAGAGGACATTGTTGTATTTGTCGATGATGAGGGCAACAAGTTGAAAAACAAGGATGAGAATTACGAAGAGTTAAAGTTGGAGATTGTCAAATTGAGAGAAGTTATTTCAGCGCAGGAAAGAGAAAACCAAGAATTGCTAAACAAAATCAACGCTGCAAAGCATCGTAGGGAAGAAAAAGAGCAGAATGAAACTGTTAAACAGAAAAAATACACAATTAAAAACCTAAAACAAATTAGAAAATCAAGTGGATTAAAGCAGTCAGATATATCTGATAGTATGGGCATTACTAGTTCGTATGTAAGTATGTTTGAACGTGGACAGCATTATTTTAGTGAAAAGCAATTAAACATTATCAAAGAGCTATTGACTATTCCAGATGAGAATATTATCGAGATGGTATAAATGTCTGATTTTATAGATAATAAATGTGTTTTTCAAAGAACTGGGGGTATCAGTAATGAAACGTTTTTTATCACTCACATTAATGTTTGTTTTCATATTATCGGCAATACCAGTTTACGCAGCAACTCCAGCCAAAACGCTTAAAGTGCACTTTATCGATGTTGGTCAAGGAGCATCTCAGTTGATTGTTGGTTCAACAGGTAAAACGATTCTTATCGATGCTGGCAATAACAGTGAGGAGAAGACGATTGTTGAATATATTAAGAAGCAGAAGATAAAGAAGATAGATATTTTAGTAGGGACACATCCTGATGCAGACCATGTTGGTGGATTAGATGCTGTGATTTCAAACTTTGAAATCGGTAAAATCTATATGCCTAAAGTAGTATCGACTACCAAAACGTATGAAGACGTTTTGTCTGCAATTAAGAAGAAGAGTCTCAAAGTTACAACTGCTAAAGCTGGTTTGATTCTTGATTGGGAAAAGGATGCAACTGTTAAGATGATAGCGCCTGTTAGCACTTACGATGACGCTAATGAGATGAGTGCGGTAATCAAACTTACATACGGTAGCACTTCATTTTTGCTTATGGGTGATGCCGAATCAAAAAGTGAGAATGACATCCTAAAGTCCAAAGTGGATATCAAGTCGGATGTTTTACTAGTTGGTCATCATGGTTCTATTTCGTCAACATCCCAAAAGTTCTTGAATGCGGTGAATCCTAAACATGCTGTAATTCAAGTGGGTAAGAACAGCTACGGTCATCCAACTAGTGATATTCTTAAACGACTTACTGATAAGAAAGTAAAAATATATCGAAATGATAAACAAGGTACGATTGTTTTCACAACTGATGGTAAGAAAATTACGACATCACAAAACGAATGGAAAGCCAATTCAATTACTACTAATCCAACTACCACGCAGACACCTAAAGCTACACCTAAACCATCAGAGAAACCAAAGCAAGAGAATGTAGTCTATGCTAATTGTGCAGCGGTGAAAGCAGCAGGGGCAGCTCCTATACACAAGGGAGATGCTGGTTATAGTACTAAACTAGATCGAGATGGCGATGGGGTAGCTTGCGAATAAATAATTGTAAGGAGGGATAAGTCGATGAAGGGTATTGTTGACAGGATTGAAGGCAATGTAGTTGTAATTGAGATTGATGGTCAAACACAGGATATTAACAAGAATGATGTTTCATCAGATATTAAAGTCGGAGATGTAGTTTTATTAGTCTCTGGCAAATGGATAACTGATGAAACTGAAACTAAACAAAGAGAATCAAAGATAATAAAGCTGATGGATGATGTTTGGGAAGACGATTAATTAAAAACGGAGATTTTAATCACAGGAGGTTTATCTTTCATAAACTCTTCAGTAGGAAGGCGGTCAATGCAATGGTACACATTCTAGGAAGCTACAGGGACATTGTCTACGTAAGAAAATTGATTAATAATTTTTATAACGATATTGACAATCAAAGAATGAATAAGGATGAAAGATACGTAGATAGAGTACATAAATCATTTCTTGTATTGGTGCAATATACACAGAGAGGTAATAAATCTATCGACAAGGGTGTAATTGCGAATCTAATTGCAGTAGAGAAAGATTATAATCTTTTTTTACTTAAAATTGGTGAACCAAGTAATTACAGTCTTACTAAACCTGATATGAAAAAAAAAAGAGGTTTGTACAAAATACTATTGACAAAAAGAAAACTCTTAAGGGAGCTTTCTTTGGTGGTCTAACAATAATTGTGATTATCATAGCAGGAATCGTTGTTACTATTATTGATAATATACAAACGGATAAATATTATTTTAACTTAGTCGAATCAAGACTGGAGCGTGCTGAGCCTAGACTTGAAACAAATTTGATTTATGTAGAGAGACTATCTTGTGAGAAGGTAACTTTCTCAGATGCAGCAGGCGTTAGTTATAGTTGTAAGTTTTACGCTACAGGAAAAAATGGTAAAGAGTTTGATATCAATGCTTCCATAACTAAGAGTTTTGATAGTGTAATCAATATGGGCGTTTTTGATCATAACGACAGTTCTAAAGATAGGAAGGCACTTGCAATAGGATCTTTTTAGTTGTTATGCATTTGGTTGAAAGGTCAATTTCAAGATATACATCAGAGACAAACAGGAGGATTATAGAAAGTGGAAGGAATAGTATATATTCTAGTTTTAATTGCACTTATTATATCGCTGAGACAAGTTTATCTTATTTTTAAGAAGGACATTCCAAGAGCAAGATCAAAGAAAATCATTTGTGATGAATGCGGTAGAGGATTTAAGGATGTTGAAATAGTTGTAATCTGCCCACATCGTAATACTAAATACGTTAGACATGTAGATGGTGAGTTGAAAAAACAATAATGGTTATTTTAATGCGGTGAAATGTCAGTTTTAAGTGGGGGAGGGGAGTGATTTTGTTCAAAGGTATAGAGATTAATGGAATTGTTTTTTCAAAAGCGACAATGATCATGATGAGTTTCTGAATGCATTCATTGAGTTTGTTGAAGTTAACGGATGGAATTTTGGTGGAGGAACAAAAGAAGTTAATATCGATGATGAATAAGGAATAAAAGATCCATTTCAATAGTCGAGAGTTAATTTTTCTGTGTGAATTTTATATTTAGGAGTGTTATTATGACTAAAGAATATGAGGAACTAATTAGAATATTCGATGATCTCTATGATAAAGGGTACAGATTTTTAAACTCAGTTGAAAACGAAGTTAATGTAGAAGAACCATTTGGCAGTGGCAAATTAGTAACTCCAATAATGGATAGAAAATTATATATTGACGCAGAAATTGTTACTGAAGATGAGAAGGAAAGAGGATTCAATTTTATTGCATTCCGCAAATCAGTAAAGTTGAAGGATGGAAAACCTATTAAATTTAAATAAAAAGACTCATTTTTAAGGAGTAGACATGATCCAATCTGATCATATACAACTAAGATACGTTCAACGAGTTCTTGGAATTGCTAATGAAAATGAAGCTCAGGCATACCTGAATAAAAATAAGTACAAAATTTACTACGACTTGGATATGCTTTTTAACAAATCTGAATTAATTCATGACAGATTTTCACCAGATAAAGACGGAATACAATACAATTACTATTTAGGAAATTACAATATTTTATTTGTTATCTCATTTAAAACAAACGTAGGAGTAACTTTATACAAAATCAAAAATGACGAAGTGAATACTTTATTTTCTAATATAAGAAGAAATAACGATGCGTTTATTAAGTTAGATTCTAAGAAGACAAAACATGATGATTACACAAGGAAGCTTGAGTTTATGATTGATGAGTTAAGGAATCAGTTAACAGACTTAGAGAAAAATTTTAAATTAGAAATTGAAGTAGGTAGGGATTACGCATCTGACTTAAAAGAAATTAGAGGATTAGTTCGGGAAGATTTTAAAAAAATACTATATGGTTTTAAGAATCGATGATTCGTGTTGAAATAACGGATTTATTAGGAGTACTTATGAACAATATTAACGATTTATCTTCGATTATTAAATGTGCTTCAAAAGAAATATGGGAACACAATATTTCAACTGATTATGCTAAGGGTAGACTTAGGCAAGAAGCTTCATTACAATCTAGTTTTTACCATCATTTGAGGAATAAAATTGGAGATTCTACTTTGGATTTTTATAATGCAGCAATATATTCAGAATATCATTACAAAGATAAACGTGTTGATTTAGCGGTTGTGGCAATTGAAGAGCATGATTTAGATGAGACTCCAGTAGCGATATTTGAGTTTAAATATAAGAGTCAAGCTTCAGACAATCCTTTTCTTAATGATGTCGAAAAAATATTAGGCTATATAAATAACGAGAATAATTGTTTGTTTTACTTAGGTTTTATTCAAAATGCTGAGTTTGCTGCTTTAGACAATAATTTTTCTTGGTTGAACGAAATACAAACTAAGTTAGGAACTAAACGATTAATTGAAATGAGTGGAGGATTGTTCAGACCAAATGAAGATCCTATATGGAGTTTTAAGCAACATTGACTACTTTGAATAAAATGACGATTTCACTTGAAAGCTGATTAATCAGACTAATGGAAAGAATTTTTAA
Source organism: Paenibacillus sp. 01T47 (assembly GCF_056398245.1). Lineage (NCBI taxonomy): Bacteria > Bacillati > Bacillota > Bacilli > Caryophanales > Paenibacillaceae > Paenibacillus > Paenibacillus sp. 01T47. The sequence goes on along the minus strand of NZ_JBFTPA010000037.1, from coordinate 5,107 downwards.
GTCTATTGAATCAAACCATAACTAAAAAGTTGTGGTTTGATTCAATAGACTTGAGGCAGAGGAGTATTAATTTACAATTATAGTGCCTATACATGGTGTAATTAGTCTTTATATTTACGTGGGTTGTATGCTCTTCTATTTTACAGACCAATTGGATATTAAAAACCTGAGTTATTCTGAAGGAATAATGGTATTAATTGCAGTAATGTTAATTCCACTTTGTTTGTATATGTTTTATTTTGAGATGCTAATAAGATATATGATTCTAAAAGATCAGAAAAAGCAACTCTATAAAATGATCATTCCTTCAGCGAGTGAACAAGAAGAGTTAAAGAATAAGGGGCTAATCATTTTGTATAGTTATGACGCAAATCAAAATGTTTTATGCGAAGAGGGTGAGTTAAACACTGAGAAAGTTAGGTATGTATATAACAGAGAGCATGAAATGTTCTATCGTTATGAAAAAGTTGAATTATAGTTATTCGAAATTGATTCATTTTTCAATTTAGATTAAAGATCTGCATTCATTGTAGGTTAAGGACGCTGCAAGCTAGTTCGCCGTTATAGAAAATTCGTCGAAGAAGCCAATAGGCGTCCATCGTACTGAGTTGCTGCAGATTGTGGATGGAGGCTCGCGGGCGGTGTACTTTCTGGTTCGGCGCCACGCTTGCGGTTGCAGTTAGGTAGACAGCTAGTGTCTAACATCTGACCTACTAGTGTAGATGCTGATTGTATTTTTATTTGCTCTCGAAGAATAATTAATAATCTAAAAAAGACTAAAGGTTGGTGATAAAATGTCAAACAAAGATGAATTAATTTACAATATTCTTAGCAGTGTTTCAGATGCTCTGTTGAATATTAAATACAATCTTGATGATTTGAATCAAATGAACGGGAAAGGAAATAATAATTATTTACAGATGAAAGTGAATGGTATTAAAAAAAATGTACTTGAGCTTGAGAAAACACTAAAATTATAATCGCAATTTTATATTGAGTGCTATCAGCTCGGAAGACATTATTCTTAGGATACGCACTGGCAGCGATGAGGTCAGGGGTTCGATCCCCCTAGGCTCCACCATACTTAAAATGATGAAAACCCTTGCGGAGCAAGGGTATAATAATGGTTATCGAGTATTAAGATTTTATTTATATTTAGTACGAGTCTATTTTATAAATAAAGAGACTAGGATGTGAAAATTGTGTTGCTTTATATTAGTTACTTAGCGCTTGTTGATTGAAAAATCCAGTAACTACAAGGATTTGAGGTACTATTCGTCGAATTCATATGTAAAGTACAGTTGTAATACGATGAAAAACCGTGTAGATGGAGGATGACGATCATGTACCCATCTTACGCTCATGAAGAAAACCAGTTGTTGCTTCCGAGCGAGTTTTTTTGCCTTTTGGCAGTAGTCTGAATCCGGACAATCGCTTGATCATGCTTAATGATCCCGTAGGCACGGGGGGATTAGCAGTATGTGAAATCCTTCATGAAATCGTTCTGCTGCCCAAAGAAGATCTCGGTTTGGAAGGCGCTCGGAGCTTTGATCATCTAGTAAAGAATGTGACAGTCCGAAAATGATAAGATCGTTGGGAATCCGTATCTTCAGTTCTTCCTCGGCTTGACGGACTATCAGGAACGGCCGCTATATCCTCACTCATGGCTCATTTCCGCTTGTGCCTAGGTGAGAAGGAAATCACATAGATGGCTATAGAAGCAATAGGCTGAAAAACAACGGGTTGATGACGACGGTGCCAAGTCCTCTTCACCTGTCGCTCGGGGCGGTAATCTCAAGCGCTCGGAGCCGGAGACGATAATTGAAGTGTTGCATGTTTGTAAACACATTTCATATTGTTTTGTGTATCAATGTTTAATGAGATGTATATAATTAATAAAGAGTGAATTATAATTGAAATGACTGATACGGAGTATAATTTGGAGGGGACAAAATGCTTCATATTGTAAATGGAGAGAAAAGAAACGCAGCCGCCATCGGCTCTTTTCAAAATCTTATAGGAAGGTTAAATGAAAAATATTATGGAACAGTTTATTATGGCTTTGCGTTATCAGAAATTGATAATACAAAAGTTATAATAGATGCATTAATTGTTACGAAAGAAAAAGGTGTCCTAGCAATAAACTTTTCATCGACTACTCCAGAAGAAGATATTAATAACGTAGACAGAATGTATGTTCTTCTAAGATCATTGTTAGAAAAAAACTCTCGGTTGAGAAAAAGAAGAGAGTTGGCTGTTTCAATTAAAGTCATAAATTATGTCCCTACAATTGACGCCATACCAGCTGATTATGCCGACGACTATGTATCTGAACAAAACTTTTTGGACTATTATGAAAATGAGATAGAAGGATTCGAAGAACATTATTTTGAGGCTCTAAATGAGGCATTAGACAAAGTTGTATCAGCAAAGCCAAAAAAACCAAGGAAATCAATAAAAAGTGCAAGCTCACTTGGTGCTAAAATTAAAGAAATAGAACTAGCGGTTGCTAATATGGATATGTGGCAAAGAACTGCAGCCTATGAAATTCCTGACAGGCCACAGAGAATTAGGGGATTAGCTGGCTCGGGTAAAACAGTAGTTCTGGCACTAAAAGCAGCATATCTGCACTTTATGGACCCAGATGCAGATATAGTTGTTACCTTTTATAGTCGAACTTTGTATCAACAATTTAGAAGTTTAATAAAGGAGTTTTATCAACAGTATAGTCAAGGTCACATTGACTTTAATAAGGTTCATGTACTACATGCTTGGGGAACTCTATCTGAACCTGGACTATATTCTAAAGTGGCAGAAAAAATAGGAGCAGATATATACACCTATAAACAAGCAGTAAGTGTATTTGGTGATCAAAATGCGTTTTCCGGCATTTGTGGCGAAATATTAAAAAGCTTAGAATTGAATAATATAGATAATCTCCCCTTATATGATTACGTTCTGATTGATGAAGCACAAGATTTCCCACCATCTTTTTTTCAGCTTACATATAAGTTATTTAAATCACCACAAAAAAAAATAGTATATGCATATGATGAGTTGCAAACGTTAAATAAAAGCTCCATGCCTTCATTAGAAGAAATGTTTGGAGTTGGTGAAAATAAGACACCATTAGTTGACATTAGTAATAGTGATGATTTGTCTAAACCAAGAACTGATATAATTTTACCAATTTGTTATAGAAACAGTAAATGGGCTTTGACTATTGCGCATGCCTTGGGGTTTGGTGTTTATCGTGATGAACTTCAACCGCTCGTTCAGTTCTTTCAAGATTTAGATGTCTGGAAAGAAATTGGTTATGAAAAGATAGACGGTGATTTGGAGTTTAATCACTATGTTAAACTGAGAAGACAACCAAAGGCTACTCCAGCATATTTTGATCGATTGCTTACTCCACAAGATGCTGTATTTGTGCCAAATGCTTTTAATAGTAAAGTTGAGGAGTATATGTGGGTAGCACAACAGATCAAGAAGAACATTACGGAAGATGAATTAGACCCAGACGATATATTGGTAATATTTCCGGAATCATTAAATTCATATAAAAACTATGACCACTTTTCTTCTTACCTACAAATGGCTGGGATTAGCAGTATAATGCCTGGAAAGAATGTGGATAGAGATACATTTACAGTACAAGGGAGTATTACGTGTACGCATATTTATAGGGCTAAAGGTAACGAAAGACCTATGGTTTATTTAGTGGATGCTGAGTATGGAGCTAGAAGTGTAGATCTTATAAGTGTACGTAATACATTATTTACTGCAATAACACGTTCGCGGGCATGGGTGAGAATAACTGGTACAGGTGTTGGAATGGACCAGATTAAAGATGAAATTGAAAAATGCGTACAAAGCGATTACAGCTTAGAGATTAATATTCCTACTAGAAAAGAAATTGAATCGATTAACTTGTTGAACAGAGACACGAGTCAAGAAGACAAAAAGAAAATCAGTAGTGCAGAAAAAGCAACAGGTGATTTAATAGAAATGATTCGCAAGGGATTAGTGTCTATCGATTCAATTCCTCAGCTTAGAGATTTAGCAAATCTTTTAGACAAAAAAGATGAGGAATGAAAATGAGTAATGAGCCCATTGATTATCTGTACCAGCAGTTCAATACTATAAGAGATATGTATCGAGATACTTTAATAATGGAATATATACAGCCAGAAAAAATAGAAAAACACACCAAAAATATTTTCACATATCAAAATCAAGTTCCCACAGGTGATAAGCGTAGTCCGATGAGTGCAAAATATTTTAATAGTTGTACACAATACTTGGCTATGTTTAAAAGAAGATCGTATCATTTTTTATTCTCTGATTGCTCTATCGGCAGATTTCATTATGAATTTGATGTTAATTCCAAATTATCATCTTATAATTTAGTGTGGTTTCCCTGTCCCTTTTCGGATGGCTTTCTTGAAGAAGTAAATGTTAGCGAACTACATCTTTTTGAATTCTTAGATAGTATAGAAGAGATGGATAGTTTTAAATATACGGATTTTTCCTTTCGTACTCCAATTAGAATAGACTATGATGCTAATTATGAGGGCAGTAAAGCTGATTTTCATCCTATATCTCATATTCATTTTCAACATACAAATACTCGTGCCAAGAACAATGGTTTATTTTGTTTGTATAAATTTTTCAATTTTATTATTGAGAATTGCTACCCGGAATATAATTATAAATTCCATGAAGAAGATAATAGTATTACAGAAGAGATGAAGAATAATTCTGCACATTGGTTGAGGGTGAAAAATTCTGTTAATGTTGGATTGGGGAGTAAAATTTATACTAGCTATTCATTTTAAATGCTACATTTTCTTTGCATTTTATTGGTTTGGTGCAATACTAGATTTAAGAAGTAATGGAAAAAAGTTTAAAGAAAAACAATGTATTCAATTTTGATTACATACAGGCTGTCGAGAAAGTGATATGCTCCCCAAATAGTAGACAGGTGAAATAATAAAAAACCTGTTGCTATGAGGGGAGCATTTTCATGTCTAAAGTTAAATATTCCGCATCAGAGAAACTTACCATAATCGGAGAGATCGAAAGTGGTGAACTTGGCTCTATGGCC
>NZ_JBFTPA010000036.1:0-30844 GCF_056398245.1 Paenibacillus sp. 01T47 | reverse complement strand
GCATTCCGGCGGGCTTATTGTCAGTCAAGCATGGTTAACGACCGAGGCGAAAGAAGCTCCCGAATTCGGCAACAGCTTGTTTGTCTCATTTTCCAATCTTGGAATTACTGTAGGGGCTTCTATCGGTGGTTGGTTTATTTCTCACTTGGGAATACATCAACTCATCTGGAGCGGAATTATGTTTACATTGCTTGCTTTCGTATTGATTATGGTAAAAATAAAAATTTCCAAATCGAATGCAGAGGAAGTAAACGTGCGTTAAACTAATGGGACACGATAGTTCAATAAAAACATAGAAGCAGCCAATCATAATGATCGGCTGCTTTACTCAAGTACATTAAATGCTGAAGGAATCCATCAATCGTTTACCGATTTCATAAGCAACTCGGCTCGTTACAGCATTGCCTGCCATTTTATATAATTGGGAATCGCTTATCCCATATCCTTTGAGTGTATAAAACCAATCGTCCGGAAAAGACTGCAGTCGAAAACATTCAAGAGGTGTTAGTTTGCGAATACGATAACCATCATAGATTCCATGTTTGTCCTGTGCTGTTAGCGTAAAAGATGGTTCCCCTGGCTCCTTAAATCGACGTCCGTTCTGCCTTTTCTCTTCGCGGTCAGGTGTTAATACAGCCATGGGTTCCATGACCCCTGTACGCGCTTGATTGGCTCCTAATCCTTTGAAATAACTTGCATCTAAACAAGCAGCTTCCCCTGTTTCGTTGACAGCTGTCTTTTGTGATACATTAACTAAAATTTTGTTACCTTCACCCTTATTCGTTGTAAGTGTCGGCGCTAGTCCGTTTGCAGAAATGACTTGGCCATTCATACCTCTTCCGCTCGGATTTACATTTCCAGCGATCATAACCTTAGAAGCTATTGTTTTAGAGTCTTTAGCAGGCTTGTTGTTTTCATCTCTGAAAGGAAATATTTTTCGTTCACTTGATCCTCTAAGACTTGCGACAATGAAGACACGTTCTCTGTTTTGTGGCACATAGGCCGAGCTGTTAAGCACACACCACCCCCCCACGTACCCCAACTCATCCAGCGTTCCGATGATAGTCTCGAACGTTCTCCCTTTGTCATGATTGAGGAGTCCTGTGACGTTTTCAAGGAGTATAAATTCAGGTTTGAAAATAGATGCGAACCTGATGATCTCAAAGAATACTGTCCCTCTAATAGCGTCGTTAAATCCTTCACGCTTTCCAGCAATGGAGAAAGCCTGGCAAGGAAATCCGGCAACGATTCCTTGAATTGGTCCTCGTTCTCTTCCAAGAAGTCGAATATGGTCATCTGTGACGGATCTGACATCATAAGCACTCCACATCCTTTCGTTCATTATCATCGCTATATACAGGAGTATCATCTACAAAAGAATATCCCCCAGAGATATTAAGATCGGAATGATTCGCAATTCCTGTATCCAAAACCGCTATCTTTACGCCATGGCCAGCAAAACCATTCTCAGTACTTAAATCAGCACCAATAGAATGTGTACCCCATGAAGTAATTTGTCTTGAAAATAAGTCATAGAGTGAAGACATAATCACTTAATACCACTATTCTTCTATTTATTGATCACATACTCTATTAAAGTAGCATTTAACAACAGTGGCACTATAGAGTTATTAAAATCGCTCACATTAACCATTCATTTTCACTTGGACTGCGCTTAACCCCTCTGAAAATGGAGAAGCATCTTTAAATTTTGGTTCAATTGCAAACTCGCCATTTGGCTTGATATACCCCCATTTCTTATCTACCTTAGCAGGAGCAAGATTTTCAGCAACAAAGTTTTCTACATCATTAAAGGTAGGATCTATCACCATTTGTCCGGTTTTATCTATAAAGCCATACCTTTTACCAACCAAAACCGATGCTAAACCTCTATGGAAGCCTTCCGTATATTTAAAGCGCAATGGAATCTTTACTTGGCCATTTTTATCAATATATCCATACTTTTTATTTATACTTACAGCTGCCAAACCCTCTGAAAACAATATAGGAGAATCGTATATTGGATCTATTGTAAATTCCCCTGCAATGTTGACACACCCATACTTCCCATCCTTAGCTTTCACCGTCACCATACCATCAACAAAGTGCACTGCTCCATCGTAGATCGGAGCTGTTATCATATTCCCTTCAACATCAATAAAAGCTAATTTCCCATTTGGTGCTAAAACTCTGGCGTAACCTTCAGAAAAAATATATGCCTGCTCATATACTGCAGGAATTGCTATGTTTCCTTCTTTGTCTAAGTATCCAAAATTACTACGGTCAGTAAACAACGCTCGGCCACATGAAAAGTTACTCACAAAAGAATAGTTCGTTTCTAATACTGTTGTGCCATCTTTTGAAATAAACCTGCTCTTTCCTTCAACATCACAGGATGCCAGCCCTCCTTCAAATGAAGTAGCAAAATCAAAAACAGGTTCAATAACAAATCCACCATCTCGATCGATATAACCATATTTATAAACTTTCATTATAGTCAGTCCTCTAACTGTAATTTGTGAAAAAATAACTAAATTTATAATGTACCGATTTACTCAAAGGTATCAGGTTATCATCAATTCTATTTTTCATTCCATATGTGTTCGTGCCTCCGTACCTCCTCGGTATTATATGATGTATATCAGTACCCTTCCATGAATATGATACTGGAGCGTTTGCCGTTCTCTATTACATAATGCTTTCCTTCAACGCCCCAGTTGATCAGGACTTGAGCCTGTTCGGACGCCAGGTAGTCAAGGAATTGCTTCAGCCCATATCCTTATCCGTAAGTCAGAATAAGGCGCTGATGCACATTGCGGAGTCTGATCCGATGTACTAGAAGCCAATGCCAATGAATCGTCGTTAATCAATAAAGACCTCTGACTTTGGCCAGTGCCTTTATCAAAAATTCACTTCTATCCTTCGCTTTCGAGGATCTACTATTCAATCCACGATCTCTAAAGTGATCTTGTATACATAGATGCCCTTTTCGATTTTATATTCATCGTGAATATTTTTGGTCCATCCAGTATCTCCACCAAGACCTGCATGTTTGTAATCGATATGAAGGAAAACAGAATCGGATGTGCCAAGCTCGTCCTCATAGGCGGCATTGTCATACTGTCCGATGCTGTACTGATGGATGTCAAAATGGAAGTGACCCGCCGAGGTAACTTTTACGTTGCGGTCATCCGCCGACACATACAAATAACGGACATCTTCCTTGCCCCCGCACTCAACCGGCACGATGTAGGGAACATGCTGTTCTTCAACAGAGCTTTCATATATACCGATGAAGGCAGCCGCTTTACGGTCCGCATAGTTCTCCCATGGCCCGCGGCCATACCATTTGATACTCTTCCAGGCAGCAGGGAAGGTAAAGCTCAGACCGATTCTCGGTAAGGTATCGACATTAGCATTATTCACGACAGTGTTAGTAATTTCAATGCCTTTACCTCCAATCGCATACTCCGTAAGTGTTTCAATGCATCCATGATAAAGAACATGAACCTGAATGATGACTGATGCAGGCGCTGCATATACCCGGATATTCTTGATCTCTTTCTGATCGGAGTCCAGCCCGAGGCTTCTCCAATCATCTGCATAGTTTAGCGTCTCACCAGGCACACCTGCGTCTATCCCCGTTGGCGGCCGATAGAAATTGTTCGCTCCGCCCGTAAAGTAGTCTTGATTATTGTATCTGACAGAAATGAACTCTGCCGTTTCTTTCGAGAAGACCACGTTCGTATTTTCATTATAAATATGAATTCGATCCGCAGCTTCTTCATATACCAGGCTCCCACTTTGAATATCCCCGGTATGTATTTCATATACGGAATCTTTCAACTCGACCTGGTATGCATAGATACAGGTTCCCTTATTTGCATAATAGGTGTCCTCGTTCAGATAAGCATAAAAATTCAGGAACGCTTCCCCAGAGACCTTGGTTGGATCGTATGGTGCCTGAAGACTTTCGATAGCTCCGGCCGGCGTGTGTAATCGGGGTAATGTACCGTTTTCCACAACCTTCCCGTCGCAAACAAGTTCCCAACCGATGTCCAGGTGGCTTAAGTCCCGATGCGTATAATGATTATAAATTCGATAACTTTTATTACCGGAAACATCATAAGGCCGTTCAAAATAATCGATCTGGACGGGAGCTTGTATATTTTTAATTTCATAGGCAGCCGGTTTCAGCGTTAAATCCGGAAATATAATGCCGTTCAGGCACATATCGGGCGCGGAATCAATAATCTCTTCCTGGAATGCGCCGCCATAAACATATTTTTTGTTCCCAGATTCATCATGCCGGACAAGCGCTTTATCCTGGAAATCCCAAATGAAGCCGCCCTGAAACCGCGGGAATTTATAAATAAGGTCCCAGAATTCCTTGAAATTCCCGTTGCTGTTGCTTTTCGCGTACGCATATTCACACATAATAAACGGCCGCAAGTCATCGCTGCTCGTCATGCAATCCACGATCCAATCCTTCTGAGGATACATGGGCGCCATGATATCGGAAATATTGGCCGGAGGATTTAAGGACTCATACTGAACATATCTTGTTTTATCATATTCCTTCATCCACCCGTACATGGCAGCATGGTTCGCTCCGTAACCGGACTCATTTCCCAAGGACCACAGAATGATCGAGGGATGATTCTTATCTCGCAACACCATCCGTGCTGCACGTTCCATATAAGCATGCGTCCATTCGGGAGATGCGCTGAGCTGGCCGCCGATGCCATGGGTCTCAATATTGGCCTCATCCACAACATATATGCCCAGTTCATCACAAAGGTCGTACCATTCGACGGCATGCGGATAGTGACTCGTTCTTACCGCATTGATATTTAGCGATTTCATGATCTTGATCTGCTCACTCATATACTCCGTTGACACCACGCGCCCCGTTTCGGGACAAAATGCATGAAGGTTGGTTCCGCGAATTATGAGACGTTTGCCGTTAATTTTCAATATCCCGGTGTTATCGATGCTGATTTCTCGGAAGCCGACATTTGCACTCTCGATGTCAACGACATTTCCGTCAGGGTCGATCATTTCCAATACCAATTTATAGAGGTAAGGAATTTCGTCGCTCCACAATTGGGGACTCTTAATGGTTTGTTTGACTTTCGCCACATAGTTGTCTTGCAGGTAGGATCTGAAATCCGCAAACTTCGGCGTCTCAAATTGCGTAACCAATTTTCGATCGTGATCATAAAGAGACAGACGCACGTGAGCTTCCCCATAACAGCTTGCTTGATTATTAGGATAAACCGTCACGGCTAAATCGGCATTGTCATAATCACCCGGGAAAAGCGTTTCGATTTTATAATCATGAATTCGCATTCGCGGTTTTGCATAAATCAGAACATCTCTGAAAATACCCGATAGATGCCAGTAGTCCTGATCCTCCAGATAAGAACCGGCTCCGAATCGCATCACCTGAACGGCCAAATGGTTTTGCCCCGTTTGGATGTAATCGGTAATATCAAAAGAAGCGTTAAGCTTGCTGTCCTGCGAATAACCGACGAACTTCCCGTTTAACCACAGATAAAAGCAGGATTCCACACCGGCAAAATCGATAAACAAATCTCTGCCGTTAAAATGTTCAGGAATTTCGAACGATAGGACATAACATCCGGTGAGGTTATCCTCCGGCACATAAGGCGGATTCAAAACAAATTCATCTTGCTTCAGTTGAATTTCGTGATGAGAGTCCGCCCCCTTCCGCGAAAAGGGATACTTAATATTAGTGTATATAGGTTTCCCGTATCCGAACAACTCCCAGTTGGAAGGAACAGGGATATCATCCCATTTGGACACGTCATATGCAGGATGATAAAACTCATCAGTTACTACATCCGGAGATGAAAACGTTTTAAATTTCCAAGTGCCGTTTAAGCAATTTACGTATTTTGACGCTCTCCGGTCGCCGCTTAGCGCCTGTTCCACGGTTTCGTATATTCCATACGGCTCATGCATGGGATGACGGTTCTTGTGAGCGACATGCGGATTCTCCCAGTCTCTGTTCAGCTTCATACGTTTCGAATAACCCCCTCATAAATTGTCTTAATTGGTTGTGCTATGAAAGTCGATACCCTTATAATATAAGGACAAGTTTTCATATAAAATGTTAGGTCTGGTAATTCATTTATCCATTTTGGTAGGTGCGGTGACGATATGAATTTCGATGCTATAAAAGAAAACGATGTCGTATACCGGTGTATCGGAGACGATTTCGACCTGGGCATTTTGTCATGCGGCTTTATGAGAAAAAGAACGGCAGAGCGCTCCCAGTATGACTTCAGGATCGGATATTACAGCTGTTTGTTGGTCCTGCAAGGCAACGGACGATTTATCTCAAAGGAAGGCACTGTTATTACAATGCAAGCAGGGGATCTGGTACAACGTTTGCCCGATCGTATGCACTCCACCGAAATCGAGCCGAATGGGGAATGGATCGAGTTTTATATCAGCATAGGTTATCCTGTCTATCATTACCTCAAAACGCTAGGCATCATAAATTCCGACCAAGAGGTGCAGCCGACACGACATACAAGCGATATTTTGAATGAATTTGCCGCCCTGCTGAACTCTCTTAAATCCGCTGTAGATGAAAGGCTCCCCTATTTGCTGATGAAAGCTCAAGAACTCATTATCCGTTTGCACGGCAGCGTACATCATACTCAGAGAGAGCACAATGATCATAAAATCTCAAAAGCTTGCCAACTAATCGGCGGCGCCAATGATATTCATTACGATATTAAGGAAGCCGCAGCAGCTGTAAATATGGGCTATGAGAATTTCAGGAAGCTATTTAAAGCCACAACCGGAGTTTCCCCTCAGCGGTACCACATTGAACATTTAATGAAACAGGCCAAAATGATGCTCCTCTCCGGACTCCCCATTAAACACGTAGCCGTTAGTCTTGGTTATGGGGATATTTATTCCTTTACCAAACAATTTACGAAATCGGAAGGAATGCCTCCAGGACGTTATATCCGTAACCGCCACAGATAAGCAAGAAACTAAGCAAAGGCAGGAGGATCTTGCTTAATAAAAAATCAGAAAAGGAAGCGAGATATCGTTCCTTCGCTTCCCTTATCATTCATCAGTTTTTCGGCTCTTGATAAATTTCAAAAGACAAGAGTTTAATTAAATCAATCGCAATTCACAGCATGAGAGTGATAAATAAATATAGCATTTTGTTTTTCTTTTACTGGAGAATTAAAAGGTTGACCATTATTTTCATTCTGATGAGTATTATTATTGGTAGCCGTATCGTTATTCTTCTGAGGTTCATCATCTTGAGGGTCACATTAGTTTGGATGTGTTGAAATAATTGTTGGTGATTGGTTATTTAAACCAATCGTTGATGAGGTGGATAAAACTGGAGTTTCAGTTGTTATAGCTTCTACCTTTTCATCTAATCCAGATATGCTGGCGAACAATAAACTTTCTGGTTTCAAGAAATTAATCCCCGTCAGAAAATGAAGCAAGGAATTGTTAAGTTGTTCGCCTGTGAAGCGCGAATGAAGAAAACCTTCAGGTATTAGGCGATTCATGACGTTCGATTTCTTCTTGATTTTCGCGGTAGGTGCCGGGAGTCGTTCCCGTGTATTTTTTGAACACCTTCGCGAAGTAGTGCTTGGTATCGAAGCCGACCTGACGGCTGATCGCGCAAACGGTCGAATGAGGCTGCGTTTTCAGCAGCTTTTGCGCTTCCCGGATTCGTAACGCATTCAAGTAATTGACGAGGGTGTCTCCCGTCTCCTTCTTGAACAAGCTGCTAATATAATTCGGATGCAGACTCATGCGATCCGCAAGATGGTCGAGGGACAGAGCGTTCATATAGTTCATTTGCAAATAGGCCAATATCCGTTCGGCGTGCCGACTGTAATCCGAATCCGATGCGGCGGGGAGCTCCTCCTTCACGCGGCTCAGCAGGGACGCGATTTCCTTTTTGTCCAAAGGCTTCAGCAAGTAATCTACGACGCCCGAGCGAAGGGCCTGACGGACATAGTCGAACTCGTCATAGCCGGTCAGGATAATAAATCGATCGCATAACCCCTCAAGCCTGGCCTCCTGAATTAATTCGAATCCGTTCTTCTCCGGCATATGGATATCCGTTATCGTCACAGCGGGCATAAAGCGCTTCATTGTCTCTAATGCCTCCGGGGCATTGAGGGCCGAGCAAATGTCGGAACCGACAGGCGCGACTTCCTCGACGATTTTAACTAACCCTTTCAGAATCAAAGGTTCGTCGTCTACGATCAAGATCTTCAACGTCCGCCACCTTCCTTTTCACGATGATAATGCGCAAGCAGGCTCCTTTGCCCGACTCGCTGAGGATTTCCAGTCGGGATTCTCCTCCGAAGAAGCTTTTGACTCGTTCGTTGACGTTTTTTAAACCTACGCCGACCTGCTCCTCTGCCTTTCTAGGCTCGTCGTGCCTGGACAGCCGTTCGCGAAGCGCGAGAAGCTTCTCCGGCGTAATCCCGTTGCCGTTGTCGGTAACGTCGATCGTAATCTCGCTTTCCGTTTCCGTCGCCTGCAGCGAGATATGGACGGGTCGAAGGACGGCGGAAGCTCCATGCACGATCGCATTTTCGATAAGCGGCTGCAAAAGGAATCGCGGACAAGCCAGCCGTTCGGCATCCAGCGCAACTTGAATTTCAAAAGTCAGCCTGCTTTGGAGCCTCATTTTGTGGATGTTCATATAAAAGGAAACCATCTCGATTTCCTTCGCAAGAACCGTTTCTTCCCGCGCGGACGACAAGCTGTACCGCATCAGTTTCCCGAACCAGAAGGAAATATCGGCGACTTCCTTGTCGTCGTTAGCCTCGGCGACCATGCGGATCGTCTCGAGCGTGTTATAGAGGAAATGAGGCTTGATCTGCGCTTGCAGCACCTGGTATGCCGCTTCTTTGTTGCGCATTTCAGCTCGATGGACGTTGTTGATGAGCTCGTCCATTCGCCGGACCATCGCGTTATAGGTGACGATCAGGAAGCCGATTTCATCCTTTTCGAACTTGCCGTTTTTGATCGTCAGCTGCCTGAGGTTATTGTCGTTCAGCGTACGCATATGCCGGGCCAACCGAAGAATCCGTTTGGTAATCGTCGAAGCCAGCAGGTAATAGGCGATGGATAGAGCGATCAACAGCAGCACGATCATCGTCACCAAGACGATTTCCTTCTTCTTCACGGAACGGAATACTTCTCCCACCTGACCGGTGACGATGACGCGAACGTCCAGCGGCTCGAGCTTCAGCTGATTGACGATCGTTTGCCGGTTGATAAAAAATTTCCTGTCATCCGCTTGCAGAAGACGCAATGTCTTCTTGTCCAACGCCGGCGCTTCGTTCGTCAACGGATCACCCTGTCCGGACAACAGCAACGCTCTCCAACTTCCTTCCACACCCGCGGCCGCATAGAAGTTATGGATTAAACTTTTGCGTACCCGAATTTCAAGAAGGCCGATTCGCTCCGTAATTTGCGTATTGTAAATGTACTGGTAATAGATCAGGTCCGGATCCGACGCCGCGGGATCGGCGCGCAGCCATTTCCCCTGTCCGGCTTTCAGGGACGAGACGGTTTGTTCCGTTTGCGGATCCAGCATAGACCGGTCGCGAAACAGATTGGTGATGGGCAATACCCGATCCTTCATCTTATAAATGACGATGGATTCGATCTCCGGATTAGCGAACATCGATTGCGTGTTCAGCGGGAGAATATAGCGGGTAAGCGCGTAGATGCTGTCCGCGTCGGATTCGTATACGCCGTCCAGATAATCGGTCAAGTAAGGATTGTATTGCAGCACCCGGTGGACCGACTGAATTCGGGCGAAATCCGTTTTCAGATTGGCGTAAGCCTGCTCCAGGATTTTCTGCCTGCTCTCCACGAATTGTTGCGTCAGGTTGCCGTAGATTTGCGTGTAATAGTGATAACCGAATGCCAGAACAGGGATAAAGATCATAATCACGTAACCAAGCACGATTTTGCGCATGATGCTCAAGGCGGCGTTTCCCTCCGATGCGGAATCCATATATCGTTAACATATCATGTACTAAAGAATTCCGATAGAGGCGCATCCCTCCCAGATTTACAATTCCGCAAACCCCGGTTAACGTGAGAACGGATCAAATTGAAACGATTCGCCAGCCTTCACGGTGTATCGGATCGATCGCTTCCTATAGCGCAGCGTACAAGGCATTCCGCAAAGGGAGCGGATCTCGGCTCCGATTAAGCTTCCTTTCGCCCAAGTCATGCCGACTTCGAATCCCCCTCTGGCGCGAAAGCCCGAGACGGAGCCTTCCGGCCATGTTTCCGGCAAGGCAGGAAGCAATTCGATTTCGTATTCGGCTTTTCCGTTTCGATAGCGGGATCGGCTTTGCAGCAGCATTTCCGCAATACCCGCGGTTCCGCCGAAATTGGCGTCGATCTGCATCGGAAACGGCTCATGCTGATTGAGCAGATTCGGATTGGTCGATCCCGCCAAGAGATCGACGAGCCGCTTGCGCGCGCTCTCCCCGTCTCGCAATCTGGCGTGCAGTGCTATCCGCCAAGCAGCCGGCCAAGCCAGGATTCGGTCCTTGCTCCGATGGCGAAGCTCGAGGCTTTTGCGCGCCCCCTCGAACGTTTCGGGCGTATTCTCGGATATCTGATTGCCGGGATATAAGCCGTAAAGGTGAGAAACGTGGCCGTTCGAATCTTCCGGTCGATCCCAATCCTCCGGCCATTCCTGCAATTGGCCGAATCGTCCGATTTGCATGGGGGGGATCCGGTCCAGAACCTTTCGGATTTCGTGTTCGAACGCCGAATTTTCGCCCAGCAGCTCGCTTGCGATCAAACAACGTTCGAGCAAGTCTCGGATCAACTGCACGTCCATCGTGGACGAGATCGTGAGATGCCTTCTTCGATCGCGGCCGTCCCGATACGCGTTCTCTGGTGAATAGGAAGGATTGGTAATCAGCAGACCGGCGAATTTGACGCCTTCGGGAGCCTCCACCAGGAAGTCCATCACGAATCGGGCGGCTTCTTTCATGGCAGGGTAGGCCCGTACCCTCAGAAAGTCAAGGTCGGGATTGTATTCGAAGTGATCCCATAAGTGCTGGACCAACCATACCCCGCCCATCGGCCATATTCCGGCATGGATGTCGACCGGGGCCGCGGCGCGCCATAAATCGGTATTGTGGTGGACGACGAAGCCCTTCGCGCCGTAATAGAGTTCCGCCGTGCGCGCGCCGGTGACGCGAAGATCGTCGATCAGATCGAACAGCGGCAGGTGGCATTCCGGCAAGTTTCCGACCTCCGCCGGCCAGTAATTCATCTGGACGTTGATGTTGGTCGTCCATTTGCTTCCCCATTCCGGCCATTCTTCTTCATTCCATATGCCTTGCAAGTTGGAAGGCTGATCGCCCGGTCTGGAAGACGCAATGAGCAAATACCGGCCGAACTGAAAATATAACGCGGCGAGCGACGGGTCCTCCGTCTCCCGAATGTCGAGTACGCGCCGATCCGTCGGACGCCGCTTGCCGCCAGTTTGCTCGTCCGCCCCGGCTCCCCATAGCCTTATCGAGACTCGTTCATACAAGGCTTTATGGTCTTCGACGTGTTCGTCCAGCAACTCGCGATAAGGTCGTTCGGAGACGCGCGCCATATACCGATTGTTCAATTCCGAAGGATCGCCCCCGATGTCCCGGTAGTTCAAGAAGCTTGTCGCTCCGGAAAAAACGAGGGTTACGGCACTCGCTTCCGCTATGCGCAGGACGCCGTCGCCGGCCGCGCACGAGCCGCCTTCGCAAAAAGCCGTGAGCCTCCCTTCGAATCGGAGTCCCGGACCTTCCCAAGAGCCGCTCCAATTTCTTGGACCCTTGCGCGTTCCGGTCCGTCCAGTCAGCCGAATCGCACGGCTTCCGTCCGATTGAACGGACGCATCGGGGTGGACGCTGGACAAAGACGCGTCTACGGCGATACTGCCCCGCTCGCCGCATGAAAGCCGAATCACCAGGCAGCCGCTCGGGCGGGAACAGAAGATTTCGCGCGTGTATTCGCATCCGTCGGCTTCATAGGATACGGTCGCCACCGCCCGCCGCAGATCCAATTCACGCCGATATCGCGTAACCTCGCGATGCCCGGGGAACGCCAGATTCAGCTCGCAAAAAGGCAGGTAGGCTTGCAGATGGATCGGCTCGCCCATCATGCGGTCCAGAAACAGCCGCTCCGCCTCCTCGATCCGATCATTGAAAATCAGGCTCCGGACTTCTTGCAAATATTGCCCCGCGTCCGGCCGGTTATAATCATGCGGCGCCCCCGACCACAACGTCTCCTCGTTGATCGGGATTCTTTCCGTTTCCGCTGCTCCGAACACCATTGCTCCCAGCCGTCCGTTGCCAATCGGAAGAGCCTCTTTCCATACCGTACCGGGCGAATCATACTCCAGCTTCATCATTTTCCCGCCTTTCCGTTCTCCCATTTGCCTTCACCTGCAATATAGCGTGCAAAGTCCGTCAGGAACGCGCAGCGCTCCTGACGGACCAAGTCTTATTTTTTAAACAAATCCTTCTTCTTCTGATAGGTTTGGTTAGCCCAATCCACCAAGCGATCCAGACCGATCTTCTCGGCGTTCTTCACCATGCTCTCGTAGTTTGCCACGGCTTCTTCCTCCGACTTCGCCAAGTAGATTTTAACCTTCTCGTTTTTGATCATCTCGTCGATCTTCGTTTTGATCGTCTTCTCATCCGAATCCGGCTGCAGCTGAATCAAGCCGAGCTCCGGCTTGTAAACCGTGAACGCCTTTCTTTCCATCAACGCTTTCGTCTTCTGCGCTCCCGGTACGTAGCTCAACATGCCTTCCGTAACGCCGTCGTTGTACAGGTACCACCATTTGATTCCGTTGCTGTTGACGAAATCGGCGTCGGACGGATCGTATTTCAAATTCGGATACCCTTCGTCGTTCCAGGTCCAATGCTCGCCCTCGACGCCGAACATCGTTAACTTTTTGCCTTCGTCGCTCGCCAGATATTGAAGGAACTTGATCGACGCCTCCGGATCCTTGTTTTTCTTCGTGATAAATGTACCTGCAAAGCCCAGTCCAGAGCTGACCGCTTTCGCATCTTTCGAAATGGAGCTAGGCAGCATTTGGAACGTATACGAACCGCCGGCGTTTTTGACCTTGATATTGTCCGAGTCTGCTATGCTGACCGTATGCATATGCGCGAATGCCTTCCCGCTGGTCGCATACTGATCGTCGATCTGATCGTTCGTATAGGCGAAGTTCTCCGCCAGAATGTCCCCTTCGCGGTACAGACGGTTCATAAACTTGAAGAAATCCAGCATTTCCGGCTTTCTGATCGCATAGTCCACTTTTCCGTCCCGCTCATACCAGCCGTCCAGAAGGCCCTCGACGCCGAACTGCGTCAGGAAGTATTGCTCGATCCAATCTTTGTCCATGATCAGAGGGATCATGTCCGGATATTTTTCTTTGACCATGCCCAAAACCTTCATAAAGTCGTCAATGGTGTCTATTGGCGGATTGCCAAGCTCTTGCAGAATATCCTCGCGCACCGCGATACCCGGGTTGCCGTCGCTGCCGACCGAGTATTTGTTCTGCACCATTTCCTCCTGCGTCGCGAAGGAGTTGCGCACCGTATAGAAATTGCCGTCATCCATCGTGTGGATCGCAATTCGTATCGGATCGATCTTAAAGTCAGGCGCGTATTTCTCGATCAACTCGTTCCAAGGATAAGAAAGCTTCGAATCGGACATCCGTTCGATGTTTGCGTTAGTAAAAACCAGATCCGGGAGATCGCCGGACGCGATCATGAGCGGAAGCTGCTTGTCGTCCGTGGCTACTGTCACTTTCAGCTTGATTCCCGTCTTTTCGGTAATTTTCTCGGCAACCGACCCCTTCCACTCCTTCACCGGATACCAGGAGGCATCGATAAACAAGGACAGCTCCTTTGCCTCGTTGCTTTTTGCGGGCTGTTCGCTCCCCTCCGAGTTATTGACTTGACCATCGTTGTTATTTCCGCATGCGGACATCAGAGATATCGTCATCATTAGGATGAGCGATAAGAGCAGTGCCTTCTTCCCTTTGTTTCTTTTCAAAATAACCCCTCCAACAAGTGATGTTTATATTAAAGCAAACGCTTTAATATCATGCCAACAAAATCAACCCTTCACGGAACCCAGCATAATGCCTTGAATGAAAAACCTCTGGAGGAACGGATAGACGCACACGATAGGCGCGATAGATATAACCATAGCCGCTACCTGAAGCGAATAGCTGGTGACGCCCGCTGAAGCACTGTTCGCAACGGCTATAGCGTCCATCGGCGCATTGCTCTTGTTGATAACCTCCATCATCCGGAAAGCGAGCGTCCGCAGACCTTCCGACTGCACGAAGTAAGCGGAATCCAGCCAAGAGTTCCATTGACCAACCCCCAAGAAAAGCGACATGGTTGCGATCAGCGGCATAGAGACGGGAAGGATGATCCGGTAGAAAATAACGAGCTCGGTAGCCCCGTCCATGTAAGCCGACTCCTTGAGTTCACTCGGAATTTCCTGGAAGAACGAAATGGCTATCAGCAGAAAAAACGTACTTAACATGGAAGGAATGACATAGACACCAAACGTGTTCAGCAGCCCCAGTGAGCGCAGAACGACGTAATACGGTATCAAACCGCCGGAAAAGTACATCGCGAATATAATGACCGTGAAATAACCTTTGCGAAACAGAAGATCGCGGTGAGACAGCCCATAAGCAACCAAACAGGTAAAAAGGACGCCTAGGGCGGTTCCAGCAAGCGTTCTCATAATCGTGACCAAAAAAGCACGGTACCAGTGGGGGTCATCCAAAAATCGCGCGTAATTTTCAAAGGAAAAGGTCCTTGGCCATAGATAGACGCCCCCAAGAAGCGAATCGGTTCCTTTATTGAAGGAAAGAATCAGGACGTAATAGAACGGATAAAGCATCGATAACGTCAGAATGGCTAGTAATGCATAAATCATAGCATCCATGATACGATCTTTTTGTTTTTGGCTGAGCTGCATGCACGCTCCCCTTTCCTAGAATAGACTTGATCCCGAAGTGCGTTTGGCAATGTAGTTGCTGGAGAAAATCAGGATGACGGAAATGACGGACTGGATCAAATCAATCGCTGCCGCATAGGAAAATCTCCCGTCTCTTAATCCGACCTTAAACGCATAAGTTTGCACGATCTCCGAGGTCGGATTGTTGATGCTGTTGCCGAACAGAAACGCCTGCTCGAAGTTGGAGCCCACCAGTCCTCCGCCCAGAATGCTTCCAATCGTCAGAATAAGTACAACGACGATCGTTCCTTTCATTCCAGGGAACGTAATATGGCGAATTCGAGCCAAGCGGCCCGCTCCGTCGATCTGCGCGGCTTCATATAATGACGGGTTAATGCCCGCTATGGCGGCCAGGAAGATAATCGTCCACCAGCCCATCTCCTTCCAGACGGCACTTCCAGTCGCCAGTCCCCAGAAATAGTTGGGGTTCGTCAATATGTCAAGCGGCTTGTCGATTATGCCTAGCCCTAGAAGCGCTTTATTGACCATTCCGATATCCGTCGACAGGAAGGCGAAAGCGATGCCTGCGACGACAACCCACGAGATGAAATGGGGCAAATAGCTGATCGTTTGGACAAAACGCTTAAACTTCAAATTTTTTACTTCGCTTAATAGAATGGCCAGCAATATGGGAGCCGGAAAAGCAAAAAGGATTTTTAGCAGACTCAATGCCAGCGTATTTCGAACGATTGTTCCAAACTGATAGTCATTAAAGAACTCCTTGAAATGCTTTAATCCCACCCAATCGCTTGTAAAAATGCCCTTAATTCCGGTAGAGATGGAATACTGCTTAAATGCCATTAGAATGCCGAACATCGGCGTATAGGCGAAGACAAGCAAAAATATCATGCCGAGCCCAACGAACAGGTGCAGCGTTTTTTGTTTTTTAAATCGCTTCCAAAACTGCGTTCGCTGTTCTGTTTTTCCCTTAATTCCGATTACGCGTGTATCCAACTCCATATCTGCTCCTCCTTTGTTTTCAGTGTACTCTTCGAATCAGAGCGTCGAAAGCCAACATTCTTAAGAAAGCGTTGTCATTTTTGAAGATCGGATGGCAAGGTGCCCGGACAATAGCATCCCGTTGCCGCCGTTCAAATCGGTTTGCGATCCGCATAGAATGCGGCGATATCGTCCCTCGTATGCTTCCGTTTCTGGACAGAAAAAAGATGACCCCCGACGAATTGACGAATTCCGAGGGTCATCTACCGGCCAATGCTAGTGCGGCCTAGTTCTGCTTTGATCAAGGATTAAACTGCAGCGACAAGCGGTTTTATTTCACTCTTCCCTGCTTGGGCATTGGCGTTGACACAAGCAATCGTTTCAATCCGGAAGCACGGTGTAGACGACGCCGGCATCCGCATGAAAGCGGAGAAGGCCGGCCGGCCTCTCGGATTCACCAAACTGCCGGAAGCGCCGGGAGCAGATGAAGCTCGCCCGCACGACTCTGAAGCAGCATCGTAAAATTATTCCTACCCACTATAATGACGATAAAAATCACCATTAGTTGCGGTAAACTGCCCGTTAGCGTAATGAAGCAGCCGATCATTGTGATCAGCTGCTTCCGTTTTTTTATTGAACTATCGTTCCCCGTTAGCATTCCTGTAGAGCGTTAATTATCAGCTTTGCAAAAAAAGAAGCGCCTTGGTAGGTGGACTTATAATTGAAAGCCCAATTTTTTGCTCAAAAATCACTAACTGATGCTTCTCATACGAAACACCACTTATTTTTAATTGTTCATTATAGAACTAATTTTTTCACATCTTTCTTCTAACACTTTATTAATTCTTTGACTAGCAACATCGTACCAATTTTTATCAATTTCAAAAGCCGTCCATGACCGGCTTGTCATAATGGCTGCTTCCTCCGCAACCCCACATTGGATTCAATGAGGCTTTATGAACTTTCGTTCTTAAATTCTCGTACACCTGATTTTTACTATGGTACTTGATGTCTTTATTTACAGATTGTTCGGTTGGAGTTCCGATAAGTACGCCAATCTGCACACCTTTGAAGCCATATTCCTCATCATCCTCGAATATGTCCCCGCAATACCGATTTAAGCGATAAAATAAATCTTCATGTTCTAGAGTTTGCTTGGATCGTACAGGTACTTTGATTTCTACATATGCAGTTTTTTGATTCCAAAGCTTTTCTGAAAATCTATCTGAATATTTAAATGATAGTTTCGATTGGGTTAAATGCTTAAGAATATCATGAGCGTCTTCAGATTCTAAATATTCTTTTAATGTGCTTAAAAAAGCTTCTTCTTTCGTAAACTCGATTGGTCTCATAATAATCCCCCATTTTGGAATGTCAACAAAATATGATGCCCAAAAGCCCCTAAAACTTCTGTTACGAATAATTTTAAACTCATTATATCAATATTGCATGGAAAAAAAGACCAAAATTAAAGACTATCGTAACAGAATGTTTAGCGTACAAAAAAAGCCATCCTTTTGAGGATGACTCTGAGCATTTTCAACTTTATTTTTGTTCAATAAGGAACCATTTGGCTTCTTTGACGTTAAGCGATGCCGCGCCTTACATCGCTTTCACATCTCTATTTTATTGGTGCAAGCTTAATAATAGAACTAGTTTCTCTTTACTACAGAAACGCCTGCCCCTCTATTAGCGATTTAATTATTCAGACTGTCCATCTGCCAATTTACTGAAATCCAAATGGCTAAAGTTTGCCATCATGTTTACAGTGATATTAACGGATATTCACGGCTGGTTAAACGTGGAGCAAAGGTGTTAAGGATTTCATCGAGCTCTGAGGTAATGATAAACTATTATTGATGAGTTTAGGAACAAAGAAGTTCCTTTAATGCCAATTACAGATGTTCCACAGGTTATACAATCTGCCGGCATGAAGAAATCAGACGTTAGATGGCTTAGCATCCCCTTTCCCTGCAGGGTTACCGCTTTAGAATTTAGCGACTCCGGTTTGAACTAACGGGTAACGATATCCGAGTTTGGTTTGGGAACATATCCAGGTTGAAGAAAATAGAAGACCTAAGCTCGTTGTAAAGTTCGAAATCTCCTACAATATAGTAGACTGGAAGTAGATGATTAATATACGGGATTAGTTTATTTCTTAAATATAGCTTCGAGTATCATTATTCCTGCCAAACTTATAGACGGCTATTAAAGATAAGGCCACAGAAAAAGCAATCAAAATGATCAAGTTCAAGGATAATTCCCCAAGGGATACCCCTTGCTGTAGATCGCTGAAGGTATCCAACAACCAATATTGGGGAAGAAAGTGCGCAAGCTGCTGCATGGTTTCCGGCATTAACACAAGCGGGAACATACATCCGGACAATAAGCTGCTAGGAATGAGGATCATATTCTGCATGCCGCTGGCTGTTGAAGAGCTACTGGAAAATGCCACAATTACAAGAGATAATCCTATTGCCACCAGTGCAAATAACACAAGTATCAGGAACATGCTCCAATAAGGAATACCCGGATCGACATGAAAAATAGTTATCATAATCAACAGTGTCACTGCAATCTGCAGCATCATCATAGTCAAATTAACGATGATATTAGATAAGACATAGGTTCTAGGGTTGATCGGTGAGGATAGAAGGCGATAATAGGTTCTATTCTCTCTTTCCTTGATAAGAATACCAGATAAATTCGAAGCGGACACTAGCATGAGGATGAGTAAGTATCCTATTGATTGATTGGTTTTGTTGAAATTGACAGATTGATCCTCCACTTTCTGGGCTGATAGTTCGAATCCCGTTTTTTGAAATTCGTCATATAGGGTAATAAACTTAGCCTCATCTCCTTTAGCTATCATGCCGATCGAAGCCATATTGTTAATATGTTGATCCAAGGATGCCTTTACCTGTCCGGTAACCTGCGCCCCCTTAATGGATACGATCTTAACATTTGCTGGCTTGCCAACAATCAAGCTTTGCGCGAAACCTGCGGGAAAGATAATTGCTGCATCCAGCTCTCCAGAAGCAATCTGCCAATTTATCTCATTCTCTTCAAGCGCAATTACAAGCATGGAATCTTGTCTGCCCACCGAATCAATAACACCTTTTGTAATCGTCTGACCCCCATCATGATTAACAATGCCCATTTTTAAATCAACTTCTCCCGTGCCTCCTTGGACTAGTGTCGCGAGCAGAATTCCCATAACAGGAAAGACAAAATATATAAATAGATTCAAAACGTTTTTAAAGGTGGAAATAAACGTCTTCCGGATCAGCCATAATGTGTCTCTCATTCTTACAGCCCCTCCTTTCTGCGTATCATCGTTAATGCGATACCAAGCAAGACGATCGCGAAGCCGATATTCAACAGCACGGCGTTAACCGTTGCTGTCATATTGTCTGCGTAGATCATTTCAAGAAGTGCAGCATTTGACCATTGCAGCGGAGAAAGAGAAGAGAGAGCTGCCATGAATCCAGTAGCCTTCTCGACCGGGAAGTATGAACCGCCGAAAAATGCGGCCAATTGGATAATAATCATCACAACAGTGCCTGATGCGTTACCCTTAATGATATAACTGAACCCGAGTCCTAAGCTCACAGCGAAAATGATTTCAGTAAAGAGCGTTATAAACACGAGACCCAAATTTTCTCCCCAGTAGGCATTAAACATGTATTTACTAATAAGCACTACAACAATTGTGAGTATCACATTTAACACAACAAGACCTGCTAATTTACCCACAAAAATTTCGATTTTCGTCACCGGTGAAGCAAGCAATCGGACAGCTGTGTTCCTTTTCCGTTCACTATCTATTAATTGTGCGGCCGTCAAGGCGCTATATAAAATAATCATTGTCGTAATCGCTACAGCGAAATAGTCCATGGCTCCCGGTTTCCTTGTCGCATTCAGCGACTCTTCCATCACATAGCTTTCACTGCCGCTTCCGCTCATGATCGCATCCGCTTGCTCCGAGTCGGTACCTGCTACTTCAGCCGCCAATCGGTAACGATCTGCAAATGCTGTAAGCACGCTCTTAGCAATACCGCTTTCAATTAAGCTCTGACTGCTGCTGTAATACTTCAGTCCATTGTCCGTAATCTCGACGTAACCCGCATAGCGGTTGTTCTTCACTTCTATTTTCCCATCCATCTTCTCGTCTGCCTTCTCGAGTTTAATACCGGCTTGACGCATCTGCCCCGTGAAGTCATCCCAATAGGTAGAGAAATCACTCGACGAGCTATTATTCTTATACAGCACTTTAATCTCATCAACCGTTAAACTACCGTTGAAAGCATTCGTAAGCGCCGTTCCCAAAATAAGCATGGTTAATAGCGGCGAAACCACCAAGAACAAAAGCATCTTGGGATCGCGGATAACCTTTAACTCTTTGAGCATTATTCTGAATACATTCATTTCCCCTTCGCCTCCTTACCCCTTCTTTCTTATCAGTCCCGCAGGCTTCTGCCTGTCAATGTCAGGAACACCGTCTCCAAACTTGGCTCATTCTCTTCCACTGAACGTATTTCAATATCGTCCGCCATCAACTGCTGAATGATTCGGTTCAAATTATTGACCTCGGAATCAGAGGTGATCTTAACGATTCGATCCTCCACTTCAACCCGGTTTACGCCAGCAATTCCCTCTAGCTTGTTCCTATCCAGATTTTCCGCCGAACGGACTTCGATACCTATATTTTTCTGATTCGTAATGATGGCCTTTAATTGACCTTTCGTTCCTTCCGCGATGATCTTGCCGTGGTCTATAATGGCGATTCTTGTACAGATCTCCTCGACCTCCTCCATGTAATGGCTGGTGTAGATGATCGTACAACCGAGTTCATTCAGTTTCTTCACGGAACCAAGAATATAGTTGCGAGATTGCGGATCAATCCCCACCGTTGGCTCATCCATTATGAGCAGCTTTGGCCGATGTGCGATTGCACAGGCTATGTTCAATCTTCGCTTCATGCCGCCTGAGAAGTTTTTGGGATAGCTTTTGTGCTTGTCGCCAAGACCCACGAATGCTAGTGCTTCAATCACCCGCTCCTTTAACTTTGCCCCTCTAAGCCCGTATAATCCGGCAAAAAAATGAACATTTTCGTAAGCGGTCATATCCTCATAAATAGCCATTTCCTGCGGTACAATCCCGATGTTCATCTTCGCAAATTTACCGTGTTTAGCAATACTCTTGCCAAGAACTTCGATTTCACCCTTGGTGATCCGAAGCAGAGAGGCAATCATGTTAATGGCCGTACTCTTACCTGCTCCATTTGCACCCAGAAATCCGAATATCTCGCCTTCCTTTACGGACATCGTGATATTGTCCACGGCAATAAAATCCCCAAATTTCTTCGTAAGCTGCTTAATTTCAAGTACGTTCATTCGTAACACTCCCGTTTCGTCTTTAGGATAATGTAATTGTAATAAAAAAGGATGCCCCTGTGACAGTGCACAAGTTCATCCTTAACCCATGAGAATCTTCCTATTTAAACTCATCTTATCCGTGAGGAATTAATGTAGTGACACTGAAGCCTCTTGAGCCATCGACGATAATTGTACCATTTACGCTTGCTGCCCGTTCTTCCATACCGATGATTCCCAAGCCTTTTATCACCTTCTGCTCACCTTTGCCGTTGTCGGAAACTTCAACCTTGATCAAGGTCCTCAGTACTTCGATATGGATGGAGACGAAAGTAGCGTTTGAATATTTCATGGCATTGGTCAACGCTTCCTGGGTGTTCTCCTGAATGACCTTCCACTGGATCGGAGTAATGATATCGACATTACCTTCATGAGTGAGAGAGGTCCTGATCGTATGCTTCGCTGAAAATTCATCAATAAATAATTTAATCCGATTTATTCCGAGCTTCTCTGTCGGTGGCTTCATATTTTTTAGCACAAGTCGGATACTCTCGATCCCATCCTTGGAGATATGGATTGCATTCTGCAGCAGCTCCGCCGACTTGTTCGGATCGGAGGTGAACAAGCGCTTCGAGGCTTCCATCTGGATCAATGCACCCGTCATCGAATGTCCGATCTTATCATGAATTTCCTGGGACAGTCGGTTACGCTCCTCCAGCTTAATCGTATAATCGGACTGTCTGATATATTCTTTATTCTCATTTAGACTCTCAGTCAAATGCTGGATATGTTCGTTTCTATTTTCTATGTCCTCTTTGAGGTCTGCAATTTTGCTTATGTAATTGTTAAGCAAGAGGGAGTAGAGGAAACTTAGCATCGCAACGAGAGCATATGTAACCAAGGTAGCTTGAGATTCTTGAGACAGCAACAAGAGCGGAACCAGCATGAGCAATAGAATAATTCCGCTTTTACGCAGGTATATAGTGAATAGTTCGTATATGTTCAGAGGGAACAGGAGTAAAAATAAGGGTTGGATATACGACGAGGACGCTGCAATAACCATCATGGATAGCAGAAGCACAATCGTCGTGATACTAACCTTTTTAGCGATATAGATGGAAATATTCAAACACAGGTAGAGGAGGATGGACAACATATACCATGGTGAAATCGAACCTATTGATACATAGGATTGAATGACCACATAGCTTAAGAGAATCGCTTTTACGCCCATTGTCCAGAGTTCTATAGGTGTTCCCCTCTCCGTCACTTAATCCACTTCCCCGGTCAAAAAATAAATCGCGATTTGTGTACGATGCGTAAGACCCTTCTTGCCTAGAATAGAAGTAATATGGTTAGCAATGGTGCCTTCTGAGATGAACAGCTTCTTCGAAATCTCGCGATTGGAAAGCCCTTTCGCGATGAGGGACATAATGTCGTGCTCTCTATCCGTGAATAAGCTTCTGTCGATCTTACTCCCTTTATTTTCTTTCTTATCTTTATCCTTGTCCGGTAGCAAACTAGATTTCAGCTTATCGAGCACAGCATCCTGCAGCACATTATGTCCGTTGTATACAGTAATGATGGCATCCCGAATCCGCTCTGGATCGTTATTCTTGAGCAGATATCCCTTCGCCCCGCTCCGAATCGCATCGAGAATAAACGCCTCGTCATCGAAGGTGGTTAGGATTAACGCTTTGGTTCCTGTCAGCTCAGAGATCAGCTTGGTCGCTTCCACACCATTCATATTGGGCATCTGCACATCGAGCAGTGCCACGTCTACATCATTCTCCCTGCAGAAATCTACGGCTTCTCGACCATCCTCAACCGTCGCCAATACCTCGAACTCATTGAAGGTGGTCAGTATGATCCTCATGCCTTCCCGGATAAAGGGATTGTCATCGGAAATTATAACCTTTATTTTCATCGCTGCTCACTCTCCGTTCTACGCTATTTAACAACATCCCTCACATTTAGCTTGTGCTAGAGCATGTTTCACTTATTCTCTAATTTTGATTATATAAAAAATTACTAGAATATGAATTAATCAATCGATATCACACTTTACTGGTTAAAGCAGCTGTGATCGCGTGTGCAAATAAACTGCTCCACTGGATTTTTGCGATTTTGACCAAGAAGGCAGCAAGCATTCTAGACTGAATATACAATACTTAGATATGAAGGAATACCTTCTCTATATCGGTGGGACGGTTCTTTGTTATTAGTATATCATTCTTCGTTTCGTCTTTAATAAATATTGACAAGCTACTAGCTGGAATAGTTCAACGAGGCTGCCGTGTTATACAGGCAACCTCGTTGTGATTGTTAAGCTGTAGTTACCCGTCCCTCCGTTTTAAGGGTTTATCTCACATATACTCACTCATTCGCAGGATTTCGTCATCTTGGATCAAGTCCATCTCAGGAAGCAACGCAGTTGATGCCGCTTGAGGTGGTGAGCTGGGCATGCGGAAATAGAGGAACACTCAGGAAATATTCCCCAGACAGTCTCTACTGCACGCATACTCCACAATCCCTTGGAGGTTCACCCTCCCAAATCTCAACGGGTCACTGCCCTTACATTCCTTCGTTATACCTGTCCAAGGTGTGGAGACCGATAGCGTTTAGCGGATGGGTCTGAGCCTTTATGGGTAACGAGCTCGGTCCTCCGTGCTTTCTTTTTGAAATCCTGCGAATGAGTCAATATACGTGATTTCTACTTAACTTAAGCTGCTTCTGCCCATGCAAGGACGGTTTTCTCTGGCGTGAACTTTTCTCCTCGTTGTATAATACCAACTAGAATTCGTGCCAGCTTTCCTTTTAACTTAAATATGGATTGCTGCTTTTTCATCTTCTTTTCTTGCACATTATGCTCATGCAGATGACGGAACACGGGATTATTCCAAACGAGCTGAACCGTCGCGAGATAGAGATATTTTCGCAGGGCTGAGTCTCCTCGTTTCGAAAGAACAATTCGTCCTTTTCGCTTTCCTGACGTACTTTCAGCCAAATTTAGGGCAGCTTTCCGTAATACTTGATGTCCATGCGCATACTGTTTTAAATCTCCTGTACCAGCTAGTGTGGCAGCGGTGAAGATCTTCCCGAGACCTTTTATGGTGCGAAGCTGCTGTGCCATTGGAATCTCAGAAAGCAGAGCTTCGATGTCCTTTTCAATCTGTTCAAGCATGGTGGTAACTCGTTCATATTCTTCAAGAAGCTGTATTAAATCTACCTTCGATTCTTCTACCGCGGTTTGATCTCCGACACTGCGTTTAAGCATGAGCGGTGAGCTGGGTAGCCTTCTCCATCCCCGTAGAACCCCCAGCGCGCTGCATATGGGTTCTCCAAGCACTGATTACATCCGGTACTCCATACGTCTCCAAATCCTGTGGGCAAGGGAATGTCTTGAGGGTCGCCAATGATCGCTTTACTGTATAGCTCACTGAAATATTGCAGCCCGACCCATTCACTTCCCCATATTCCGTGTATGAATGTATAATCGCGAAACGCGATCTGGATTCCATACAATGGAATATAGGCGAAGACGAGATAATAAATCATTCCGGGCAACACCAAGAACCAAACATATTTCGCTTTCAATATTGATCGGTACAAATCTATCATAGGTTTCCTCCTCTGGTATAGCAGTTATCTGTAATCCTATTCTAGTGAAAGCAGGAGCAACTTCGTATGGCCGTTTTTTTGGGATTTATGTGTTTATTTAAGCCGAGCCTATACTATAAATCCAAAAGCGTTAGAAGGAGACCGTTAAGTCACTCTATAACTTTATATGGCAAAAAAAAAGAACAAGCGCGAAATCCCCGCTTATTCAGTATTTGTGTCAAGATAATGCTTCGATGTAGTTCTGCTGTATCTTAAAGAGACTATATCCTAATAGAATTTCTTTAAGGAGTTAAGCTAAGAGGATTAATATTATCTTCTTTCGCTTAAATATTTGTCTCCATATCATAGAGTAAAGTCAGAGGAGCCTTTATGTATCAAGGTTTTTTCTGTCATCTGACGGTTCCTTTATTAACTTCTCAATTACGTTATACCCCTCGTATATTGAGTTGCTCCATTACCTCCTTGACCGTATGCCTGCTATTCTCAGTTCAATTGCTTTTGCCTTTACTTCCACTGGGTAACTTACTCTTGTTGCCAACGTAAAATCACCTCCAAGGTTGTCTCCATATCTTACGACACGGTTGCATTTTCTTGAAGGTGTTTTGATTTGTCTCACGTTATGGGGTCAGTCCCCTGTGAGTCACAATTCATAGCAGAAGGCTTCTTTTGTATCCAGTTGGTCCCACAACCTGGGTTACATCGAAAGTTGAGTTAATTATTTAGCCTCGATATAAAATCTCTTATAGATGCTATCAATTACTTCTTTTATATTTTCAGATCTCTTAAAATCATTGCTTGCGATGATTATTTTTTTTGCTTTGTTGAATGATTTCTTTGCTTATACTTCAGGAAATCCTTGCTGCTTACCCTATCAAGACTCTCGTGCTTGCACTTACATTCCTTTCAATAAATCAATCTTCATACTGCCCTAAAATATTGTTAAAATCTAGAAATAACACATACAGTCAATAATCTTTATTTATTTGCCAGATGAGCCTTAAAGAATCTTCAAAATACTCTTTCCGAAACCTATGCTTCTTATATATAAGCCAGAGCTAGCTTCGAAAACTATTTATTGTATCTCTGATTTCTAATAAAGAATTAACCCTTAAGACATTTCTCTTGTCCGATTCACTATTCTGTCTATCTAGCCATATACCTTTCATTCCAATTTTTTCGCAGGCTAAAACATCATTCTCCAGATTATCTCCAATATAAAAACAGTCCGCTGTCGACGAGTTGGATCTACTGCATGCTATTTCAAATATTTTTTCATTCGGCTTAGAATAGCCCACATCGCCTGTTGTTACAATTAAAACAAAGGAATTAATAATCCCTAGCTGACTCAATTTAAGTATGAAGCCCTTACTTAAGCTTAATTTTCTTCATATTTGTTGTCGTTTGATAAGGAAGGAGACAATAAATTGAACAACTAAATGATATGAAGGCAGCCGATCGATGATGGCTGCCTTCATGCCGTTATTGCACATATACTTTAAATTGTGCTATTTATTTATAAATTGCTCCATCCAATTCTGCATGGCATCAACAATCTTCTCCAACTGGTCATCTTCTCCGATTTGAGGATCACTATCTCCCTTTTGCAGGCCATAAGATCCGAATTGTCCGTGATTCCCGCCATTGATCGAAACATATTCCGTTAACTCGGGAAGATTGGCTTTTGAGCTTTCCCATACTTCATGTTTAAGAACCCCGTCAGACGTACCTGTAATTTGCAGCGCGGCAAGGTTTCCGCTCTCATCGGCATACGATGCTAAGAAGTAGATGCCTGCCAGTTGATCGCTGTGCTCTGAAGCATATCTGGCCGCAAACGCGCCCCCTAGCGAGTGACCTCCGATGACAAAGGATTCCCCCGGATGCTCCTTCACGAAGGAATCGGCCTTGTTTTGCCCAAAAATAGCCAGATTAAGCGGCATTTTTGCAATGTATACACGATGACCTAGCTTAGCAAGCTCGCTTGCAAACGGCGAATAGCTACCCGGCTCAACTAATCCGCCAGGATAAAAAATAATGTTGGGCTGCATGATGCTTCCATCCGCTGGCTCGAATGTGTACCCGTCTTTCCCTTGTGTTACATTTACCTCGCTGTTGCTTTGCAATGCCGACTCCGCTTTATTGCTTGGTGCGTATGTTTGAGATTTTAGATACAGGAATGATCCGGCGGCAACAAGCGCGATGAGGACGAAGCCCGCGAGCAGGATGCGCAGCCATATGCGTTTTCGTTTTGTCTTTGTCACTGAGCAGCTCTCCTTTGAATAACTTTCATTATTTTTCAATTGTTGCAGGCTTGGAAAGCCTCCATGTCAGATAACTCATGTAGGCAAGCATGCCAAATAGTACAGCAATAGTGGTCATATGGGCTAGTACAACGAACATGTACAATTCCGGACGGTTAAGCGTATACAGCATGCCTACACCAGTAAGAACTTGGAACAAAATGAGACCAACAGCAAACTGGGCTTGCATCGTCAATTCCCGATTGCTCTTGTAATACTTGTAAATCCAAAACCACAACATGACAACCAGCAAAACCAGCAGCATACCGGCGATCCGGTGAGTCAATTCAATTGTTATCCCTCCTGCCAATTCCGGCAACCGACTGCCTGTGCAAAACAATCCGGTACAGGAACCTGCCGAATCGGTATGACTTACAAATGCGCCGGTATAGACCACCAGATAAGAATATACGGTCAAGCACCATACAAAATAGCGAAATGCCTTGCTTGTCCTCGGCATTTTCTCGAATTTCGCAAGTCCCCGCGCTTTCTGTTCTTGCCTCGAGCCAAGACTCGTCATTAAAGAACTCGCTAAAGCGATAAAAGCAAAGCCCAAATGGAGCGCCATCACAGGGGAAGATTGTGAAAATACGACTGCTAATGCACCCATTGCGCCTTGAACGATGACAAAAACCAGTGTTAACACTGCAAAAAATTGCAGATCTTTTCGCTGCTTCAAATACACTAAAAAAGTTAGCAGTGTAACCACTGCCAAAATGCCTGCAGTCGTACTCACCAGCCTATGCGTGTATTCGATGACGGAAGCAAGCGTATGAGCCGGAACAAATTCCCCGTGACACAGTGGCCATTCCGTGCCGCATCCCAGACCTGATTCTGTTCTGGTGACGATACCACCTCCAAATGTCGCGAAAAACATAAACAGCGTTGTTGCGTAACTAAGCCATTTCAACCGAGTAATCG
Organism: Paenibacillus sp. 01T47; assembly: GCF_056398245.1. NCBI lineage: Bacteria > Bacillati > Bacillota > Bacilli > Caryophanales > Paenibacillaceae > Paenibacillus > Paenibacillus sp. 01T47. The sequence continues at coordinate 2,592 of NZ_JBFTPA010000036.1, read as the reverse complement.
TTGCCAGTGTTTTCACCTGCCTTTTCTAGATGCAACCATGACAATTTTCATGGAGGAGATACTTTGATCTCATTAATTATATTTACCGGTAGGTAAATTATCAAGGTGCTTTTGATTAAAATGATGAATTGTCATAAAATATTCATGGAGGTAGTTATGATAAAAAAACACTCGCAACGTGCGCCAGGTAGACCCAAACATGCAAAAGATGATCCTTCCATACGGGAAATGATTATTAAGACTGCATCCAAACGTTTTATGGAGTATGGATACGAGTCTGTGTCGCTGCTGCAAATCGCCGAAGAATGCCAAGTGTCCAAGCCTGCTATTTATTATCATTTCATTAGCAAACCGGAATTATTTAAAGTGGCAGTTACAACCGTCTTAAATCAAGTACATAGGCATATATCTCGTATTCTACAGGAGGCCGAACACCTCGAAGACGGATTGGTTACAGTAGCCGAAGCGCGGTTAACCAATCCCCATGCCGAAATTGAAACGATGCTGAGAGAGGCTGAGCCCTTTTTAAATGAGGAACAACTAATGGAAATAAGACAATCCGAGCATAGCATCTACCAGTTATTAGCGGAACATTTTCAAGTGGCAATGGACAACCATGTGCTTAGAGTCAACGATCCTATGCTTCTGGCACAAACCTTCTCCGCGATGATGCTGCTAGGAAATCGAAAAGACACCCTTCTAAAATACGCATCCAATAGGGCATTGGCAAAAGAAGTGGTTGGAATCTTTCTGCGAGGCACATCCAATGTGGGTAACAAAAAGTAAAAAAACTGAGCAAAATGACATTTATCGTATTTCTTTATGATAAATTTCTTCTAACAATCAAAGAAGGGGTCACCTTTGTTTAAACTATGTTTATCTGCAGTTTGATTCGCTCAATAAATTTATAGGTATTATCCCTTATGTCTCAATACACTATACTTTTAGCTTAAACCTAAAATACGAAAACCCATAAAATCAGGGGCTCGAGAAAATCAAAACTAGTAATTGCATTCAATTATGGAGGCTGTATTTGCAATCGGAGCCAAGATTAATGAAATTAAGCATCACTTCGCCCCTTCCCACATGAAGGGGCAACGGAATTTCCTGAGATTAATTTAGGGATTATCACTGTACGTGTGCACGTCTGCAATAGTTGTAAACATGTTGAGCTTTTCTTTAATCCACCGCAATAATATCAAACGAGCGCCGTAGACTTTACGGCACTTTATTTCCCTCTTGTCCAATAATGTGACTTCAGGGGCATATTCCCTTCTTTGAAATGTATAGCGAAGATCTAGATATCGATTACGGCGAGCATATTCAAATATTATTACTTATCTATATAGCGCCATCGTGCGATGGCAAAGCCACACAAAGCACTGCCTTTGACAGTCGATGTCCTCGCAAATCCAACTCATTTCCAATAGCGCAGCCGATTACCGTCACATTGGTGGGCCGGGTTGACGGCACTCCCACTTGCTGATGAAATTACCATTCGTTTGAAAGAAGTCTAAGAAGCGAACGAAGCTGCCGAGGAAGTCCCAGATGCGCATGCGACGTACAAAGGAGCCTATTTGATAATAATCAATCACCAAATCACCATGACGTTCCCAAACAAGCACTTGAAGTTTAAAGCAAATGCTGGCGGATTGAGGTGTTTTTCCAAGCGGTCAAGTAGGAGCTTGGATCTGAGAAACGTGTCATTCCACATCCGAAGTCCATCAATATGCACTTTGGAGCTATACCTGTGAGAGCGCCTCTGCTTGATCCATGAGCGTATCCCGCCTAGGACTCCAAACATGAACGCCTACTTCGAGTCGTTCCATAGCATTTTGGAGCGCCATCTGTTCGGCATACGAGATTTCATGACCTACGAGAAGGCTTATGAAGCACTGGAGGAATACATGGACTTTTACAATAATCTAAAGATTCACGGGGGATTGATTCAGATGTCTCCAGCTCAGTTTTCAGAGTGGACCAAGACGCTGGAGGACACTTCAGCCTTCCATAGAAAGGTGTAACAGCACGATAATAAGAGCTTACCTAAGAATGAATATTTTTGTTCGGTAAGACTCCGGTTTTAGGGGGGCTAGCCGTTTACACCATCAGTAAAATGAAGCGTTGCCTTCTTGAAGTTCCAGAAATTTCGAAGAACGATTTTTGATATGTAAATTTATATATATTGCTTCCATTCAAATCTTTTTTAAGTAATTTATAACACATAAATCCATTTTGAAGATATGGTAGTCTACAAAAATAATATACTTATGATCTCATATTCCGCTCAGCTCTACCTACTATATATATTCTTCATATTTATTGTAATTTGATAAAACGTTCAACAAAATGAAGCTCCAATACGACTTCAGCTTAAGCAAAATTTATGAGCTCGTCATTAACTCCAACCCCTGCTATGCGTTTCTTCTAGAGGGCAATTCTCTAATTCAAAATAAACTCATCGTCGCCCATGTGCTCGCTCACTGTGATTTTTTCAAAAACAACGCTCGCTTTGGTGTAACCAATCGCAATATGGTCGAGAGCATGTCTGCTACAGCGGATCGTATTCATCAATATGAAATGGATCATGGC
>NZ_JBFTPA010000035.1:0-36042 GCF_056398245.1 Paenibacillus sp. 01T47 | reverse complement strand
GGTTCGGGGTGGAAGCACAGCAATGTGTGTAGCTGACGAATACTAATCGGTCGAGGGCTTATCCTAAACACGTTTACTGTGACCCATACATCCAGTAGACAGCAGCATAAAGGCTTCAGCAAGCCTAATCTTTCGTATCCAGTTTTCAAGGCGCAATACGCCTTGATATTCAACCGTGCCTATTTTGAAGTTGATGCTTTAATAACATTCAACTCAAAATACAATGTTCCCTGATAGCTCAGTTGGTAGAGCACTCGACTGTTAATCGAGTTGTCACAGGTTCGAGTCCTGTTCGGGGAGCCATTATGCTCTCATAGCTCAGTAGGTAGAGTGCATCCATGGTAAGGATGAGGTCACCGGTTCGAATCCGGTTGAGAGCTCCAGAAAACTTTCAACTGTAAGGACAAGCATAAATTTTAGCATGGCCCGTTGGTCAAGTGGTTAAGACACCTCCCTTTCACGGAGGTAACAGGGGTTCGAGTCCCCTACGGGTCACCAAATTATTTTTACAAATGGCGCCTTTATCCTTGGACGCTTAGCTCAGCTGGGAGAGCATCTGCCTTACAAGCAGAGGGTCGGCGGTTCGATCCCGTCAGCGTCCACCATATCGCTATTGGGGATTAGCCAAGCGGTAAGGCAACGGACTTTGACTCCGTCATTCTCAGGTTCGATCCCTGAATCCCCAGCCACTTATACTATGAGTCATTAGCTCAGTTGGTAGAGCACCTGACTTTTAATCAGGGTGTCGTAGGTTCGAATCCTACATGACTCACCATTTTTTATCTCACATGCGCGCGTATGGCGGAATTGGCAGACGCACTAGACTTAGGATCTAGCGGGCGACCGTGGGGGTTCAAGTCCCTCTACGCGCACCATATTTAACACCCTTCATAGGGAAGCACTCTGTATGTCAACAGAGTAATGTAGGTGGAAGCCCTGCAAAACATGGTTAAGCTTCAAAGAATCACATATGCGCGTATGGCGGAATTGGCAGACGCACTAGACTTAGGATCTAGCGGGCGACCGTGGGGGTTCAAGTCCCTCTACGCGCACCATACCATGAAGAAACCCTTGGCGAACAAGGGTTTTTTGCTGTTTATATATGTGTTTAATAATTATGTAGTAATCATCCATCATGCTTGATTTTATAACCACGCTTATCATCCACATCTATTAATCGAATAGCCCGGAATGATCATTGAAGCTGTATAGCGCTTGTTCAGCACCATATCTTTGCAACTTATGCTCTAATCGCATGCCTACCTTCTCAAGGAGCCTGCAGGAAGCAGTATTTGCTGTTTGTGTCTCAGCTATTACTTTGCCAAGCTTTAATTCATGAAGTGCGTACATTAATAATTGAACGACTACCTCGGCTGCGTAGCCGCTACCCCAGCTTTGCGGAAGAAATTCATAGCTGATTTCCTTAAACCTTCCGTCTATGTGATTATCTAAGGAAACAACCCCAATAAAATCATTGTTTTCTTTTAGTCTAACCGTCCAAATGTATGACTCCTTCGTTGATGAGCGCTCTAAAGCATCTAGAAACTTATTTAGGTGATATTCCACTGGTACAGCTCCGCCTAAGTATTTTCTAACCTCATGACTCGAATATATCCTTTGCATGTATTTTAAATCTGATTGTTGTAATGGGTCCAGCTTGCATCTAGTGGTTTGCATATTGGTTATAATCCTCCTTTTATGTTTGCTTAGGATAGCTTGTTCAAAACACGATCTACCTCTACAGTAAGGTGATCCTGCTCAATCGTATGGGGTTAAAAATGTACAAGGTTAATTGTTTTGAGGATAAATAGTAAATGGAATTAGTGTTTTATATAAAGAAATAGTAATCCCATTGCTAGATTTGTAGACATGTTTTTGTGATCGTAACATAGGGAGTTACAGGATGCCAACCTATTCCTGAATAGAATTTGAGGGCTCTATTATCCATATAATCCCTTCATTTTTAGAATAAACCTGTCGATATAGTTCATTGGGACTAACTGGAATCTACACATAAGAAGGAGAAGGAGATCAGTCAGATGCAGCAAAAGATGAAAAAATGGCTTGTTAGAGTAGTAGCTATTCTGCTTATTATAGTGTTGAATGTGAGCTACACAGGAAGTGAATCATTAGGTGGTAAGGGAGCTTATAGGGGTTCCTCCGTTTCTGCGGCAGAATCGACGAATGAGACAAAAACGGTGGCTTCTAATGCGAAGGGTTCTGCTGCCAGCAAAGCAGAAATCGAGTACTGGCGATACAAAGCAGAAGGTACTCTATATCCTCCGATTGTTATGCCGAGTGGAAAGCTGCTGGTAGTAACGAATAATGGATGGTTATCCTTATTAGATAATGGCGGAAAAGAATTAAAAAGAATAAACACATATTCGAAACTATCCGCCCCAGCCGTAAATGGAAAAGGACAAATATTTACTGCAGGAACTGGTGCTAGGCTTTATCAATATGATGAAGGCGGCAATGGCGGTCAGAAAGGTATTTATTATTTTAGAGGGAAAAAGGAACAATTAGAGCCATCTGGCATGGTGACGGATGGGGAAGGTACTCCTTATTTTGCATATCAGCATGCTGTTTTATCGCTGAGCAGTGAGGGAGAGCAGCAGGCTGCTCTGCTGCCAGAGGGTGTATCGGTTAAGGAACTGGCCGCAGGTAAGCGCGGCGTCTATGTACTGGGCAGCAATGGCGTGTTGTATGCCGTGCGCGGCAATGCAGTTGTATGGGAAGCGTCGCTTGAGCAGACGCTGCTTGTTGCGAAGCTGATCGCAGGCGATGTGAGCGGCGGCGTGATGCTGCTTGCGGGCAACGCTATCGCTGCGTATGAAGAGGACGGTAAAGTCCGCTTCACTCGCGAGCTTGCAGCAGCGCCCGCAGGCGGTTGGACGTCTCCGGTGCTTGTGCCCGGAGACAAAGGTACTGTCGTTGCCGCGGAGCGCAGCGGCAACGGCATAGCTGCGTTCCGCCTCGCAGACGGGGCGGAACTATGGCGCATTAGCGCCAGCGGGGCGGGAGGCTTTGGCCCCGCGGCGCTTGCGCCGGATCTTGGCGCCGGCACGGTGCTGGCCGGCGGCCGTTCCGGCGCTGTGTACGCGATCGACGGCTCTGCCGGGTCGATCTTGTACACCTACGGCGGTCACACCGCGGTTCCCGCGAGCGGTGTGGCGCCGCAGGGCAGCGGACGCTTCGTATATGCGTCCGCTAGTACATTAATCGCAGCGGGGCCAGTTCGCACCGTTGCGATCACCTATGCAGCAGCGGCGGCGGTTAAGCTGCCGCTGGATACACGGCTCCTGCTCACGGACAAGCTGAAGCTGTCCGATCCAGTCGCTGTCAGCTATCGCTCCGACAATCCAGCGATCGTTCGCATCAATGAGAAAAGCGTGGTAACCCCGGTTACAGCTGGATCAGCTAATCTTTATGTCGATGTTACAGCTAGCGGCTACAAAGGCCAGCTGAAGCTTCCTATTCAGGTTACAGCCTCTACCTTGAACCTAAAGGTGAAGCATGAATCCAAGAAGGTTGTTGCAGCAGGCCAGTCGTTTACGGTTCAAACTGTTACCATTCCAAAGGGAATGCCCGTTACTGCAGGCCTGGCAAGCCGTAAGATAGGCGTCGTTCAGTCGCTTCAATCGATTGCTAAAGATTACCGTGCAGACGCAGCGATTAACGGAACCTATTTTGAGGCTTATGGCGGCATTCCGGAGCCATATGGAACGGTAATTGTAGACGGCAATGTGGAGCATATAGGCAATACAGGGACAGCGATTGGTTTTACATGGGACGGGAATGTAGTTATGGATACGCTGCGCGTCAAAATTTTAGGTGGAACAGACGGTTCTTTTAAGTCGCCTAACAACTGGTATGCGTATTTTATTAATCGAACACCTGCAGCAGGCGCATCGTCAGCCATTATGTTCACGCCAAAGCGTGGTGCTAAGCTTGGATTTGCACAAGGCACTTCAGTAACGGTCAGTAAGGGTGTCGTGACCAAAATAAGCAAAAAAGAGAATGTCAGCATTCCAGCAGATGGATATGTTCTCGTTTATACAGGTTCTGAGGAGAAGCTAGCCTCACGCTTTAAGGTGGGGACGAAGGTTGATTATAAGATCGAAATGACCAACCTCTCGAAAAGTCCGATTGCATGGTCTCGCGTTCATACCGCCATTGGTGCAGGACCTAGGCTTGTGAAGGATGGGAAACCGGCAGTTAATCCAGCTGGGGAAGGGTTTAGCAGCTCCAAAATATTGACCGATGCTGCTGGCAGAAGCGGCATTCTTGTCAAAAAGGACGGGACTGTTGTCATAGCTACCGTCTCCAAAGCAACGATAAAACAGTGGAGTCAAATCATGATTCAGCTTGGCGCTGAGCAGGCGATGAATTTGGACGGAGGAGCATCCTCTGGCATGTACGCGCAAGGAAAACTCATTACTACGCCTGGAAGGCTAATAAGCAATGGTCTCGTATTTGGCACGAAGCTAAAGTGGTAACGTTAGTAAAATGATAAAAGCTAGCCGTCCCAACCTGTTGGGCGGCTTTTCTATTTAAATGGGGCTCTATTTTTATCGATATGAATAAATGCTATTTATATTATCATTGACTTTTTTTATGAGAAACATTATCATTAAAAGATAAATGATAATCGTTATCAATATTTGTTACTTATTGAAATATAAATATAAAATGAGAAGGTGTCTGCCTCAGGCAGCGGAAGGAGCGTGCATGTTCAATGATTCGTTTAACGACCTCTAGTCTTGATATTGCTTATGATGACCGTCTAATCGTTGAGAATTTAAACATTGCTATACCTCAAGGGAAGATCACGGCGCTAGTAGGAGCTAACGGCTCTGGTAAATCAACGATTTTGAAAACAATGGCCCGTATTATGAATCCCTCGAAGGGCAGTGTACTTCTGGACGGTAAGTCCATTCATAAGCAATCGACGAAGGAAGTAGCGAAGCAATTGGCAATTTTGCCGCAAAATCCAACCGCTCCGGACGGACTCACAGTAGCGGAGCTTGTCTCTTACGGTCGTTTTCCATACCAGAAGGGCTTCGGATCGATGACTAAGGATGACCGAAGTATCGTGCAGTGGGCAATCGAAGCGACAGGTATGACTGATTTTGCCGATCGTCCGGTCGATCATCTATCTGGCGGACAACGTCAGCGTGCATGGATTGCAATGTCTCTTGCGCAGGAAACTGATATTTTATTCCTTGACGAGCCTACAACTTTCCTCGATATGGCGCATCAGCTTGAGGTTCTTCACTTGCTTCAAAAGCTAAACGCAGCTAATAATCGCACAGTAGTCATGGTCGTTCATGATTTGAACCACGCGACACGTTACGCTCATCATATGATCGCAATTAAAACGGGTGTCGTTGTAGGCGAAGGTACGCCTGCAGAAGTTATGACACCGGATATTATGCGCGAAGTGTTTAACATTGAGGCAGATATTGTGCCTGATCCGCGTACAGGCGTTCCTCTTTGCTTACCTTATGCACTAGCCGGCCAGCCTGCTGCTGATAAAGTGGCATTGATTAACCGTGCACAATCAGAGAGACCATTGGCTGCTGCTGGAGCATAGTAACTAATATTAATGCCGTAAACCGCGTTTCCTTTGGAAATGCGGTTTTTTGTTCTTTTAGATAAGCCATGTGTAGTATATTGAGATTAGAAGCGAATGGGAGGGAAGTGAATCAATTATATTCGTTTTTTATAAAATGTTATCCATTAGCGCTGAACAATCGGAAGGAGTAAACGGAGTAAGATGCAACGTCATTTAGGCTGATTTTTATGATTGGATTTACGAAGTCTAAAAGCACATACTTCCGCGTCATATAAGGCTTTTCAGCCAATTTAGAACAATGCATTTTAAAGGATTTAAAATAATTTAAAACTTTTTTTAAAAAACAGTTGCTTTTTGTTTTCAGGGGTGATATATTATTACTTGTCGCCGCGATGATAAATGAAACGAACGGCCGACAGAAATACATGCGGAAGTGGCTCAGCGGTAGAGCATCGCCTTGCCAAGGCGAGGGTCGCGGGTTCGATTCCCGTCTTCCGCTCCATAAATTGTGCGGCCTTAGCTCAGCTGGATAGAGCGTTTGACTACGAATCAAAAGGCCAGGAGTTCGAATCTCTTAGGCCGCGCCATTTTCCCAACATTAGACGCAATTCATTTACACTTCGGGACGTAGCTCAGCTTGGTAGAGCACCTGGTTTGGGACCAGGGGGTCGCATGTTCAAATCGTGTCGTCCCGACCATAATCTTTTTCTTTGCGGGTGTAGTTCAATGGTAGAACTTTAGCCTTCCAAGCTAATAGCGTGGGTTCGATTCCCATCACCCGCTCCAACTATTTAAACCCGAAAGCCTTGCGCAGCAAGGCTTTTTTTGTTTTTATATATTGCAACAAAAGTGCCTCTTGCACTTAATATGGTGCAGAAGATGGTGCGAAATTTTAATTAACTGTTTGAGGGTTAAGATACACAAACCGATCAGAAGCCTCTCTGCTGGTTATTTCAGAATCATGCATATAAATATCTGCTGTAGTTCCGATCTTCGCATGAATGAAGCAACCATTCTTCTATTTGTTTGAGTTCTGAACCGCTCTCTCGCAGTAGCTTCGCCGTTTTATGCCATAGATCATACAAACGGGTATTAGGGAGCTCTCGCTTGCTTAGAAACCTGCTCTAGCCCATAGAGGGGAGGATAGTAATTCACACCTTCTCACCATGAAAGACATATCGCTTAGTACCGCCTTACCAGGTCTTACATAACATTTATTTCATTCTAGTCGGAAGCGTCTTAGAGACTCCCTGTACTAAACAAGTGTATGTAAGCTAATCAAATATCCATTTGTATAGTCGGAAAATTAGCCGAGGGAGGTATATCCATACTTCAAAAAATACTTCCAATCTGTAAAAAAAAGTATCTACCTTATTATTACGAGTTCTGCGATTCATTAAATCATTCTCCTTTATTGGCATTAGGTAAATTGGAGAAATATAGTTACACTTCGATGTATCGATTCGATTGTGACCACGTTTGAATTCTAATAAACTTAAAGCTTATTTTTTGGTAAGCCAATTAATTAAATATAAGACCCCAAATGCAGAGCCCAAAACTAAAATCTTCTCTACAATGTTTTTCCAATGTAGCTCGTCTCCTGCTTCATTCATGCTAAGAAAAAACAGAGCAACAAGAATGATTGGGGCATATAGGAATGTATTTTTCATTCGTAATGACCTCATTCTTTCTTTATTTACAAATATTTCTACGCAAAGCGTTAGTCTAAGTTTCAAAGACAGTGAACATAAAAACATTTAAATCTATTATTCAAATATCAAGTTTTGATTAAAAATTTCGAATGGCGCGGCTTAGAAGCGTTATTTATGCAGTAAAGTAATTTATTTAAAACGCTTAAGAAAGTGAACTATCATATATTAGCGGCAAGTACCTAATGCGGAAGTTGAAGGTATAAAGTGGGGTTTTGATGAATTGGTACAGGCGCACGTATTCTTAGCTAATTGTGAGGGTTCTCTACAATTAAAACTTCCAAGTAAGAGCTGTAACGGACATCAAATACCTTATTTGCCGAAATTCCATCCATTTATAGATCTAACGGACATAGGATCTCTTATTTAGCTTCAGAATGCTTGATTAGGCTACTTTTCGAGCTATTAACGCATCCTATGTCCGTTAGATCCACGTAACGAGCTTAAATTCTCGAAGTAGCGGATTTCATGTCCGTTAGGACTGAACATGAACAGCGCATGAGCAGACTCCAATGTTGAGCCGAAAATATTATTTATGTAAACATAAATAATCGTATCAAACAGAATCTAGATGTCTTATAAGTGGTGCTTCCAGCCTTGTGTAGAATTAACGGACATGAGATACCTTATTTGCCGAAATTCCGTCCTTTTGTAGAACTAACGGACATAGGATCTCTTATTTAGTTTCAGGATGCTTAATTTAGCTACTTTTCGAGCTATTAACGTATCCTATGTCCGTTAGATTTACGTAACGAGCTTAAATCCTCAAAATAGCGAATTTCATGTCCGTTAGGGTTAAAGGTTAAACATGAACTACATAACAGCAGATTCCAATGTTGAGCCGAAAATATTATATGTGTAAACATAAATAAACATATCAATCAAATAACCCGTCTGGAAGCTCCCAGCGGGTTATTTTGTTTGCCCCAAACGCTTTATCTAGAACCATACACGTTGCCAATAACCAAACACTCCACCAATAACCAACCCCCACCAAACCCCAAGCACTTTACAAAAGCTTCATGGAACATTAATCATTATGAAATAAAAACTCTCTACAATTCTAGTTAACATAATAGATATGGGAGTGAGTAAAACTTGAAGATCTATAGTAAAAGGTTAATATCATTATTATTAGCTACGGAAATTACGGCCAGCATGGTGCTGGCAGGTGGACCTGTCATGGCTGCTGGTTTGCCATTGTCTGGGACGCCTTACGCAGTAGACAGCGCCTATAATGTAGCGATCCCGCATATTGTTATTAATCAAGTATATGGCGGTGGATTGAGTAAGGATGCTGAAATACTTTTATCTCACGGTTTTATTGAGCTTTATAATCCGACGGATAGTGATGTCAATCTTGCTGGTTGGTCGCTGCAATATGCGGAACCGCTCCCAGGTGTAACGACAGGTGCTACTAAGGCTTGGGAAATGCTAAATTTGACCGGAACGATTAAAGCGCATTCCTCTTTTCTTATAACAGGAGCTTCTACAGGTGCTGCAAATCCTAAAGTAAATCTCTCTGCCAAAAGTGATCTTACTTGGGAGCGTTTTATTAACAACAAAGGGATGAAGGTTGCTCTCATGAGCAATCAAACTTTACTGACTGATCCTAATCCTTTTATATCAAAGCCAGAGGGCTACGTGGATATGGTCGGTACAGGAAGCAATGATAAGGATAGTAATATCGATGGATATGAGACTGCATTCCCTACGGGCTCAGCAGAAGGCACATCGAAGAAAAAGTCCATTCGCCGCAGCAACTTCGTAGATACAGACAATAATAAAGCGGATTTCAAACAAGTCGATTATGAGGTAGCTACCGGCGATGCATTACTAGCAGCAATACCCCGCAGCGGTGCTGACGGCGCATGGGGGCCGGGTATTGTCCAGCCGCTAGTCATTACTACAGCATCTCTTGCTGATGGCTTTGTTGGATCTCCATATTCCGCAGTTATTCAGGCTACTGGTGGAAACACGCCATATACTTTTACAGCAACTGGTTTACCAGAAGGGCTTAGTCTTGCGCCAAATGGTGCTTTAACGGGGACACCGACTAAGGCGGTAGCAAATACTAATGTGACGATTACAGCGACTGACAGCACGGCAGGTACGCCAGTTAGCATAGTTAAGTCGTTTGCGTTTACCATTCAATCCAGTATAGCTCCAGCAACTCATGTTCTCATTAATGAAGTATATGGCGGCGGCGGGAAAATTAATAAAGATACTCCGCCAGCAGCATCTCCATACCTGTATGATTTTGTAGAGCTCTACAATCCTACTGCTTCGCCAATATTACTTGCAGGATATCATTTAAGATACAGCAATAAAGGTGCTACAACGGTACAAGGCTATGATTTTGAAGAAGGTGCGGTCATTGCTCCTCATGATTATTACCTCGTTCGCCTTGAAGCAACATGGGGCAATACGAGCGACAAAAATTACGGAGATCCTTACCTAGCTGATGCATATGCAAGCACGAAAGAGCAATCCATCGGCATGTCTGATGTGGATGGCACGGTGGAATTATTTCAAGGAGTGTACGCCACTTCGGCAGTTGTTGATGCGGTAGGCTTCGGTGCGGTTCAAACTACCCTGCATGAAGGAACATCCGTAGGGAATGGGGCTTCACTGCCAGCGGCTGTTAAAGGCGTGCGCCGCATTAACTTCCAAGATTCCAACAACAATGCTGCTGATTTTGCAGTAGTGGATCCATCGCCTACGCGAGGTGGGAAAACAGAGGGAACCGTTGATGTCATTCCTGATTTTGTGAAGCTTATCGGCTCACTCCAGAAGAATACAGCAGACAAAGTGGTAACGGTCGAAGGTTTGGTTACAACTCCGTCCGTTAAATCGGATAACAGCCAAGCAAACGCAGTGCGTTATGTACAATCGTTTACGGGCGCAATTGCTGTTGAAGGCATGGACCCATCCATCCCGGTAGGTGCAGAGGTACGCGTTTCTGGGACGGCTGGTCTTCATGACGGCGAAGTACGGGTAAAAGGCAACTTACAGGTAACAAGGCTGAACAATAAAATTTTTAGCTTAGTGGCGGAAGATACGTTCGATAAATCTATGCTTAATGTAGATAAGCTTAGTTCAGTAACAGCTGATATGTACGGCAGGAGAGTGACAACTACAGGCAATGTAACTGCCGTGGACAAAACGGCTAATACGATTAAGCTTGATAACAATATGCTGCTTTATGTGAATGGAGCGTTTCCGAAGGTTGAAGTTGGGGACAACGCACAAGCTACGGGAACCATTGGAGTTTTTGGCAGCGAAGTTAGATTGGCTGTAGCGAGCGCAGCTGCAGATATGATCATAAAACCGGCGTCCGCTGAGTTTAAAGATACGCTCAATATTTCAAAAATCGGACAATATTCAGTAGGCCAATTCAATAAAGATGGCGGCGTTGCCGAGATCGTGAAATTCAACAAAGACAATGGCAAATTTTATTTAGTTAATGGCTCCGGTAATCCGCCAAGCTTAGATATTGTCAGTCTGGGAAGCGGGAACGGAACGCTAAGTAAAGAAAAAACGATACTTGTTAAGCCGATGGCCGAGGTTGAAGGTTTTGTATACGGTGATTTAACTAGTGTAGATATTAATACGACAACTAAGCGTGTTTCAGTCGCAGTACAAGAGGCGGATCCACTCAAGCCAGGTAAAATCATCGTACTCGATTATGATGGTAATTTAATCTCAGCCTACGCTGCTGGTGTACAACCGGATATGATTAAGTCAACAGCTGATGGAAAGTATATCCTTACTGCGGATGAGGCGGAGCCGCGCAATGGTACAGATGATCCTAAAGGAAGCGTAACGATCGTCAATACAGTAAACAACAAAGTTACACATGTACTCTTCGATGATCCGTCCGTTATCGAGGATGGTGTTCATATTCGCGGCAAAGTAGATCCGGCAGATGGGAAAATTAAATCGAGCGGAACAAAAGCAGACGCTGTGTATGATCTGGAGCCTGAGTATATCACTCTTTCGGATGATAACAAGACAGCCTATGTGTCATTGCAAGAGAATAATGCAATTGCGATTATTGATATCGAAACGAACAAAGTGACGGCTGTAAAAGCACTCGGATTAAAGGATTATAATGATCCGCGTAATTCTCTCGACGTTCTAAAAGACGGTGCGATTAAGCTGGAAAATGTACCTTTTAAAGGGATGTACATGCCTGATGGCATCGCATCTCATACGATTAACGGTCAAACGTACCTTTTTACAGCTAATGAAGGCGATGTAACAGAATGGCCGAACCGTACAAACGGCAGCACGATAGGTGCATTAAAAGGAAAGCTTGATCCGACTTCAGCGGCAGCGATTTTCCTAAATGGCAAGACTGCTTATGATGGTATTGAAGTCGCAAGCGATATGGGCAATGACGGCATTTACATGTACGGCGGACGTTCTTTCTCTATCTGGAATGCGAACTCGATGGAGCAGGTCTATGACAGCGGCAACGATTTTGAAACGATAACGGGCAGTCGCTTGCCAGCATTCTTTAACACAAGCAACAGTAAGACAGCCATTGACGATCGAAGCGGCAAGAAGGGACCAGAACCGGAAGATATTAAAACGGGGAAGGTTGGCAATAAGGTTTTGGCATTCGTTGGTCTTGAGCGCATCGGTGGTTTCATGACCTATGATGTAACAGATCCTGCGCATGCGACATTCGCTAATTATACAAATACTCGCGTGTTCAAAGACAGTCAAGGCAAGGACAACTTAGATACAGATACTGGCCCAGAAGGCTTGGAGTTTATTCCGGCTAACATTAGCCCAACTGGAATGCCTTTACTCTTGGTTGCTTTCGAGGTAGGCGGCAAGGTAGGCGTATATCAGCTGAATGTAACGAAAGTAACGATGGATAAGGCTTCCTTATCCTTAAAAGTTGGAGATACTGCATCGAAGCTGGTTGCAACTGTCCAGCCTGTAGGCGGAAGCTCTGCTGCTGCGATATGGACTTCTTCTAATACAGCTGTGGCAACCGTAGATTCAAATGGAAATGTCACAGCGTTAAAAGCCGGAACAGCGGTCATTTCAGCAGCGAGTGCTGACGGATATGGTCTCGCTGAGACGAGTGTCACGGTTACTTCAGGTAACATCGTAACTCCATCGCCAACACCGAATCCATCGCCGACGCCTGCACCTTCTACAAAACCTGAAGATGCTGGAGTGACGATCGTAAATGGTGAGACCGTAAAAGCAGTAAGCACACTTAAAGCTGAAACGGATAACAGCGGTAAGACAACAGCAACGGTAACGGTAAATCAATTGGATGCAGCAATAGCTGCATTAGATAAAGCATCAAACGGCAAGCCTGCATCCATTGAGTTTAAAATGGCGGCTAACACAGACACCAAGTCAACGGCTATCAAGTTTGAGGAAAAAGCTATCGCTAAGCTTGCAGCTAAGGGATTGAAGTCGCTGGATGTTAATGCAGGACTCGGAATCGTATCCTTTGATGCTAAGGCTATTGGAACATTGGCGGCAGCCTCAGGGAATGGCGAGCTTTCCATAGCGGTCAACAAAGCGGATGTATCTAAGCTTTCTAGTGCGATTAAGGAAACGATCGGCAGCCATCCTGTGTATGAGTTTGATGTGATCGGTGGAAAAACAGCGATTACCGATCTGAAGGGCGGTACAGCACGGGTTAGCATTCCTTATTCGCTTCAAGCAAACGAAGACAGCCAAGCAGTAGTCATCTACTATATTGCAAATGACGGCAAACTTAGCATTGTACCTAACAGCGTGTACGATAAGTCGACAGGTCAATTACAGTTTACGGTAAGCCATTTCTCTACTTACGGAGTTGGCTACAATCATGTGGCATTTTTGGACACTGCATCAAGCTTTGCGAAGGATTCTATCCTTTACTTATCTTCCAGAGATATAATCGGCGGCTTGGGCAATCAAAAGTTTGCTCCAAAGGCTAACATGTCAAGGGCTGATTTCACACTCATCCTTGCAAGAATTGCCGGCGCTCAACTGGACGATTACACGTCATCAAGCTTTACGGACGTGAAGTCATCCGATTACTTTGCAGGGGCGGTAGCATGGGCGGCTGAAAAAGAAATTGTCGGAGGCGCTGGAGATGGCAGCTTCAATCCTAAAGCCAATATTAGCCGTGAGCAAATGGTTGCTATGATTGCAAGGTTCGTTGAAGTCATGAACTTTGATTTGCCCGTGCAGACAAATGCTATAGCGTTTGAAGATGCATCATCTATTGGTGCATTTGCGAAGGAAGCAGCAGCTGCAGTGCAGCAGGCGGGAATCATTAACGGCAAGATCTATGCAAATAAGGCAGGCAGCTATTTTGCACCGAAGGATTTGGCTACCCGTGAGGAAGCAGCAAAAATGCTGGCGAAATTAATTCAATTAATGTCATAATTCGACTTGAGCAAGACCGCAGCGCCCTTCAGAGAGAGGTGCTGCGGTCTTTTTCATAAGAGGTCTTATTTATGGGATTGAACCAGTCCTTTCGCTAATTTATTAAGCATCGTTAACTTAACTGAAGCGGGTTGTCTTTCGCAGTTATTATTTAACGGAAACATAAGCAGCAAAAAGGAGCGGGTTATATACTTCGTTTGCGTGAATCTGTTTTTGTTAGGATTGGCTTCAGGGCTTCAACCCTGTAGGTTTTTGTAGTATGATGGTAGAAGTCAAAAAAACGTTCATGTTGTACAAGCAAGCTTTCGAAGCGATTGCTGCTTCGGAAAACAAGTAAATGCTTACGGAGCGATCGTTGCTTCGCAAAAATTTAGGAGGAACAGTATGTCGGATCAATCTGCATCTACTTTGACCACAAATCGGCAGCAGGCTAACAATTTGCTGCGACGCGATGTCCGGTTTCTAGGCAACATTCTCGGTGAAGTTCTTGTTCATCAAGGCGGCCGCGAGCTGCTTGAAATCGTAGAACGGATTCGTGAACAAAGTAAATCTCTTCGCGCTGAATTTGTACCGGAATTATTTGATCAATTTAAAGAAAATGTATCATCGCTTAACCCGGAAATACGTCATCAAGTGATTAGAGCGTTTGCCATTTATTTTCAGCTTGTCAACATTGCAGAGCAAAATCATCGGATTAGACGGAAACGTGATTACGAGGTTTCTGCTGGCGAAGCGGTCCAACGCGGCTCCATTGAGAGCGCGGTTCAAGATCTGAAGGAACGCGACATTGCAATCGAGGAAGTTAGAGATATTTTGAGCAATATTTCGCTGGAACTAGTAATGACTGCACACCCGACCGAGGCAACTCGCCGCGCGGTGCTTGATATTCATAAACGGATTGCTGTGGATGTGATGGAGCTGGATAATCCAACACTAACCTATCGCGAGCGCGAGAAGCTGCGTGAGAAGCTCATGAATGAGGTTCTTATTTTGTGGCAAACAGACGAGCTTCGTGACCGCAAACCAACCGTTATCGATGAAGTTCGTAACGGCTTGTACTATTTTGATGAGACATTGTTCGAGGTGCTTCCTAATGTTTATGAAGAACTTGAACGCTGCCTAAGCAAGTACTATCCAGATGAGAAATGGCATGTGCCGGATTACTTGCGCTTTGGCTCTTGGATCGGCGGCGATCGCGATGGTAACCCATCCGTGAAAGCTCAGGTAACTTGGGAAACGCTAACGCTGCACCGTCAGCTGGCTATTCGCAAGTACGAAGAAAAACTAGGCGAGCTTATGGATCTTCTCAGCTTCAGCACAAACCTTGTCGAGGTATCGGCTGAGCTTATCGATTCGATTCGATCGGATCGCGAGCATGTTGAGCTTAAGTGCGTCGATCTTTGGAGAAATACGAAGGAGCCATACCGTATTAAGCTTGGCTTTATGCTAGAGAAGCTGGCTAATACACGCGATGAATCGCTTAAGGGTTCGCAAATGCGTTACAACCACCCGGAAGAGCTTCGCGAGGACTTGCTCGTTATCGATCGCAGCTTGCGTCATCACTACGCTGATTATGTAGCAGATACAGCACTTGCTAAGTTAGTACGTCAAGTGGAGCTGTTTGGTTTCCACCTTATGGCACTTGATGTTCGTCAGCATAGCCAAGAGCATGAAAATGCGATGGCTGAAATTTTGGCGAAAATGAATGTAGCAGCAGATTATGCGGCACTTCCAGAAGAAGAAAAAACAGACCTGCTTCACCGTCTCCTAAATGATCCGCGTCCGCTTACTTCGGGGCATCTAGATTACACGGAGTCCACGCGTGAATGCTTGAATGTATACCATACGATTTATCGGGCGCAGCAAGAGTTTGGCATAAATTGTATTTCAAGTTATCTGATTAGTATGACGGAAGCGGCAAGCGACATGCTTGAGGTTATGGTGTTTGCGAAGGAAGTTGGCCTGTTCCGCAAGGAAGCGGACGGCACGATTCGTTGTACACTGCAATCGGTACCGCTATTTGAAACGATTGATGACCTGCATGCAGCACCAGCTATTATGAAGCAGCTATTCGAAATGCCGATCTACCGTCAAGCGGTGGAAGCTCGCGGCAACCTGCATGAAATTATGCTTGGTTATTCCGATAGCAACAAAGACGGCGGAGTTGTTACAGCGAACTGGGAGCTGCGCGTAGCACTTAATGAAATTACAGCAGCCGGCAAAGAGTACGACGTTAAGCTGAAGTTCTTCCACGGCCGTGGCGGAGCGCTTGGCCGCGGCGGCATGCCGCTTAACCGCAGTATCCTTGCACAACCGCCACATACGGTCGGCGGCGGCATCAAAATTACCGAGCAAGGTGAGGTTCTATCCTCGCGTTATTCGATGCAAGGTATTGCATACCGCAGCTTGGAGCAAGCAACTTGGGCGCTGATTACGGCTGCTCGTCTGGCGAAATACCCAGAACAAGCACCGCAAGCAGAAGCAGAGTGGGAAGAAATTGCACGTTCGATTTCCGAGACGGCACTCGAGAAGTATCAGGATCTTATTTTCCGCGATCCAGATTTCTTGACGTACTTCAAGGAGTCGACACCGCTTCCTGAGGTTGGCGAGCTGAACATCGGTTCACGTCCTTCCAAACGGAAAAACAGTGATCGTTTCGAGGATTTACGCGCCATTCCTTGGGTGTTCGCATGGACGCAAAGCCGCTACTTGCTGCCGGCATGGTATGCCGCAGGTACTGCAATGAAGCAATATACTGGCGACGACGAGGAAAAGCTGAACACGCTTCGTACGATGTACGAGAAGTTCCCATTCTTCCGCTCGCTAATTGACAATCTTCAAATGGCTCTTGCCAAAGCAGATTTGCTTATTGCGAAGGAATACGCAGATATGATTAAGGACAAAACGATCCGCGATCGTATTTTTGAGCAAATCGAAGAAGAATATAAGCTTACATCTGAGCTTATTCTTAGCATCACAGGCCAAACGGAAATTTTGGATAATGTTCCTGTTATCCAAGAGTCGATTCGTCTTCGTAATCCGTACGTCGATCCGCTTAGCTACATGCAAGTGCAGCTGTTAACTGAGCTTCGTGCACTGCGTGATAACGAAGAAGATGATCCAGAGCTGCTTCGCGAAGTGCTTCTGACGATCAACGGCATTGCCGCAGGACTTCGGAATACAGGCTAACTGTTCAAACTAATCGCTTAGGCGAATATAGAATAGCTACAAAGCCAACCATGGCATTTACTGTGGTTGGCTTTTTTTCGTTGAAAGCAGCTGGAAGGCCTTGTTGTGAGAAGCTAGAAAAACAAACTGCAACAGAACTCTATTTTTCTTATGTTCTTTTATAGTCCACTTAAGTTTTGTTTAAGGTACATCCTGCATGATAGGTACATAGGAAACAGACACCTACTATTGAAAGGATGATAGAGATGAACGAGGAAAACAAACGCTCAGAAACGAGCGGTGATACTTACACGTCGAACCATACATCGAACGAAACGAACCGGACTCCTGTCACTACTTATATTTATGAATCCAACAAATCAACAAATGAGCTTAGAGCTTCATATGAGAGGGAGCTTGGGCTGGGACAAGATGGGAGCGGAAGCGGGTCAGGGTCAGCACCAGGCGGTAAAAAACGTTCAAAGCGTGCGGGCGGCAGCTCGGCAAAAACACTGCTCGCATCGTTTTTGATTGGCGCTCTCGTCATTGGCGGTTTCTCCTACATGGCAGATAAAAACAATCTGTTCAGCGGGGGGGAACAAACCGTTCAAAACTCGGGTTCCAGCGTTGTAAGCAATTCAGGACAGCAGGATGCTGGCTTGTCTACAGCATCGCTAAGCTCAAGTGAAGATATTGCTTCCGTCTATAAAGCTGCGAGCCCCGCGGTTGTGAAGATCGAAAATTATGGGGAGCCAGCACGTTCGAACTCCATGTTCGACGATCCACGCTTTCAACAGTTTTTTGGAAATGGCGGGTCGGGTAGCAACGGACAGCAGCAAGAATCGCAAGAACAACAGCCAAGCAGTTCAAATCTTGAGTTAGTAGGCTCTGGTACAGGCTTTTTCTTCGAATCGGATGGTTATATTCTGACTAACGAGCATGTAATTGCGGATGCAAAGGAGGTTAAAGTAACGGTTCAAGGTTATGACGAGCCTCTAACAGCAAAGGTGCTTGGTTCGAGTTATGATCTAGACTTGGCTGTGCTTAAGGTGGAAGAGCCAAACGGCAAAGCATTCCCGTCTCTTAAACTGGGAAGCTCTGACCAAACGCGAATCGGTGACTGGGTGATGGCGATCGGCAATCCATATGGCTTCGATCAAACGTTGACTATGGGCGTGTTAAGCGCGAAAGAGCGCCCAATTACGATTGCAGATGAGCAAGGGAACCATAATTACGAGCATTTGCTGCAAACAGATGCCTCTATTAATCCAGGGAACTCTGGAGGACCGCTTCTCAACGAGAAGGGAGAGGTTATTGGTATAAACACGGCTGTGAACGCTGAGGCACAAGGCATTGGCTTTGCGATTCCTACGACGACGATTACAAAGGTGCTCGAGCAATTGAAAACAAATACACTTTAATAAATATAAAGCGCATGAACATTGAAGGTCTGGGAACATTACGTTTCCTAGACCTTTTTTGCTTTATTTTAGCGTTCCTAGCCGAAAGTCGAAAAAACAACTAGCCTCAGGTCGATTGCTGACTGAACGTCAAACCTATATAATTATTAGAACGGTTAGTATTTTTTGGAGCAAACGGCAATGAAACCTGAACCTGATGTACGTACATTGCTGCTCATGACTATGAACATTACGGCTAATTAGGGTCGATGCTCATATTGGAAGTATCTTTCTCAATTGTCTTGCTTTTTCAGCCCATGTGCATTACGATTTTTCTAGGGTGTATGGATGCGGACATTATATATTTATAAAATAGAGCAAGGCGATCAGTCGATCGAATGGAAGGTTTGGAGGAGTTTAGGTGATTGTATTGGAAGCACGCCTGGCGAAGTTATCGCTTAAAGGCGATCAGCAGGCTTTTGCTGAGCTTGTAGACCTCTATCAAGACAAGCTCTTTCATATGGCTTATCGAATGTTAAACAGCCGCCAGGAAGCGGAGGATGTTGTGCAGGATACGTTCCTTCGCGTTTACAAAAACCTGGATAGATATGATGAAACGTTAAAATTTTCAACTTGGATATATAGAATTGCTACGAACTTATGTATTGATCGACTGCGCAAACGCAAGCCGACCTATTCGCTGGATGCGGAGTCATCGGATCACGAGGGGCTGGATGGCTACTCCATGATACCGAGCGATAATCGGACGCCAGAATCAGAGCTGCTTCTCTCGGACACACAGCGCATTATACATGCGGCTATTGCTTCACTGCCACCGAAATATAAGAGCGTGATGACGCTTAGATATATGCAGGACCTGTCGTTGCAGGAAATTGGCGATGTGCTGGACATGCCTGTCACGACGATCAAAACGCGGGTTCACCGCGGCAGGGAATTTCTTCGGAAGAAGCTTGAGCATAAGTTATAATTACAAATAATGATACAATCCTCCAAAGGAAAGCCATGTCTAGCGCAGACATAGGCTTCTTTTTGGGAGAAATTCAAGCTAATTCCTTACCTGCAAAGGATTACTTACGCGATTACGAAAAAAAGTGAAACATCCTTCTTGCTAGTAACGTATCCTAATAGCGAGATAAGAACTTAATGCGCGAGCAACTGAAAGAAAGGACTGGCTGCTATGAATTGCAACGTCGCTATCGTATGGATGCATGATTATTTGGACGGCGAGCTGCCGCGTGAAGATATCGTTACGTTAAAATCTCATTTGCTTTCCTGTCCCGCTTGTCGCAGCCGGTTTGAACAGCTCCAGAAGACGGACGCCGCGGTGTTCCAGACTTTAGAAGCGATTAAGCCTGCCGCGGATTATGACAAGAAGGCATCCGAGCTTTTAAATGAACGAATTATGCAGCAACTGCCGAAGAAACAGAGCAAGCAGAGAAACCGCATCGTACGTTTTATTTATCGGTACCCCGGAGTAACAGCAGCTGCTGTGTTTGTACTCGTTATGTTAGGCAGCTTCTTCACGATGTGGGAAGAGGATACCAAGCTGATTGTTGCAGGCGAGGATCTTCAGCAGGTCATTATAGAAGGAAATACAGTTATTGTGCCAGAGGGTGCTCATTTAACGGGTAATTTGACCGTAGAAAATGGAATAGCCGATGTTAAGGGCGAGGTGGACGGCAACGTAACCGTCATTGACGGAACCTTGAACCTGGCTTCAACCGGCCATATCGCGGGTCAGAGCAGAACGATTGATCAAGCGCTCGATTGGTTCTGGTACAAAGTAACGCAAACTTTTGGCGGTAACGCTCGCTAAAGCAAGCTGCCTCCCTGTTGCAGGGGGGCGTTTTTTAATTTTTTTTGAAAAAAAGGATTTCCAATCCCATATATAGAAAATAATAAAGTTGAAAACCGATAATTAGACAATAATAAGGGGATCGGCTGTTGGGGGTTGGCATATGAGTTATTTCTCAGATTTAACATGGCATGACTATTTAAAGGATATTATAGACGTTGGTATAGTTAGTTATATTATTTATAAAATGATTTTGCTTGTGCGCGGAACAAGGGCAGTTCAACTTTTAAAAGGGATCGTCGTACTCGTCGCTGTATGGGGGCTGAGTACATGGTTCAATTTGTATACGTTGAAATGGTTAATGAACCAGATGTTCACCTTCGGAATTGTGAGCGTGCTGATTATTTTTCAGCCTGAGCTGAGACGCGTGCTTGAGCAGCTTGGTCGTGGAAAGCTGTTTGCGCGGTCATTTTCGCTTGATCGGGATGTCGTCAATGAACAAATTGACGGCGTAATTAAGGCTGTCCGTTTTATGGCAGAACGAAAAATCGGGGCGTTAATCGTATTTGAGCGGAGCACAGGCCTCAGTGAATTGATTGAATCGGGCATCCGTATGGAATCAAAAATTACATCGGAGCTGCTGATTAACATCTTTACACCGAATACACCGCTGCATGATGGAGCTGTCATTATACGCGCTAATCAGATTATGGCGGCGGGCTGCTACTTGCCTCTATCGGAAAATCCTTTTATAAGCAAGGAGCTTGGAACTCGCCATCGTGCCGCTATTGGAGTAAGTGAAGTAACGGATGCAGTGTCCGTAACCGTCTCGGAAGAAACGGGGCAAGTGTCATTGTCTCTAGGAGGCATGATCGTACGAGATATTAACGAGGAATCGCTGATTTCGAAGCTCTTTGATGAGCTGACTCCGAAGACGACAGGTCGTACGAAGGAACGTGTAACCATATCCTCTCTTTGGAAGCGGAAAGGAGGCAGTGATGGATAAATGGCTAAGTCACCCCACCTCTCTCAAAGTAATATCCGTCATAGTCGGATTGCTGCTCTGGGCTATTGTACATATTGATCCGGACACCTCACCGCAGACGGCGACATCAAATATTGATACCAAAACGATCGAAGCATCGGTTATTACGGCAGATGGCCTAGATACAGATAAGTACGTGCTTACGGCGATGGAACCTACCGTCGTGCGGCTTGATGTGCAGGGCAGGTTAACTGTTTTGTTCAATGCTTCTTCGAAAGATGATTATAAGGTTCAAGTGGACTTGAAAGGCGTTAAACCCGGCATACAGGAGTTGCCTTTGACGGTAAAACTGCCTAAAGGGATTACGCTTGTGGAGATGTCGCCGCGCACCGTTACGGTTCAGATCGAAGAAATTGTAACAAAGCCTTTTGAGCCGCAAGTCATTGTGGAAGGCAAGCCGGCAGATGGTTATATTGTTGGAGCATCGACGATTGTAGCACCGACAACAGGTGTACAGGTTACGCTGCCTAAGGATGATATGAGCAGAATCGGTGCTGTTACGACGGAGATCAATATTGAGGGTGCAGATAAAACGGTTGTTAACAAAAAAGCAAAAGTAATCGTATACGATGTAGACGGTATTGAAATGACAAATGCGATTGTTTCACCAGAAACGCTGCATGTCGAGGTCAAGGTAACGCCTCCGCTTAAGGTACTGCCTCTACAGGTGCGCTATACGGGCACTCTGCCTGAGGGACTGAGCTTAGTATCGGTGAAGCCGGCAATTGACAAGGTGACCGTATACGGCGAGCAGAAGCAGTTAGACGAGCTGCAGGTTTACGATGGGGTCGTGCTTGATCTCTCGAAGGTGAAGCAAACAGGAACCATTCGTGTGAAGACGGAATTGATTGATGGAATAAAGGCAACTGATCCAGCAGAGGTGGAGCTCAATGTCGTTGTAGCTCCCGTTAAGAATAGAACACTTACAGGACTAGATGTAGCTATAGAAGGTATCGCAAACGGGCTGTCAGCGGTTATACGGACGCCGGCAAACGGTAAGTTTGATTTAACCGTCAGCGGAGCAGATCCGGTGTTGTCTACGCTTAAGGCATCGGATATTAGCATTATTGCCAATGTAGAAGGTCTAGGTGTAGGCACGCATGTCGTCACGCTTCAGGTCGATGTGCCTGCGTATATTCAGACCGTACTGGCTGATGGGCAAACTTTAACGGTAACGATAGAAATAACGGACAACTCCGTACCAGGATCAGGATCAGGCGGAGACAACTCCGAGGAGGTCGGAGGCACTCCGACAGAGGAGTCTCCTCCCCCTGCTACGACACCGCCTCCAGAGACCAGTGAGGAGACTGGCAATGGTGGCGGAAACGCAGCAGGCGGTTCAACTACGAATCCATAATCATCAGAGCGGAATAAGTATATAACAACGAAAGCAATATATTACAAAGGAGCTTTTTAAACATGGGGAAATATTTCGGTACAGACGGTGTTCGCGGCGTAGCCAATCGTGAGCTTACACCTGAGCTAGCATACAAAATCGGTCGCTGCGGCGGCTATGTTCTAACACACAAGGCGCAAAAGCCGAAGGTGGTTATTGGCCTTGATACACGGATTTCTGGCCCAATGCTGGAATCTGCACTGATTGCGGGTCTATTGTCGATTGGTGCAAGCGTTGTGCGTCTTGGCGTCGTATCCACACCGGCAGTTGCCTATATTACGCGTGAGCTTAACGCTGACGCTGGCGTTATGATTTCCGCATCACACAATCCTGTAGAGGATAACGGCATTAAATTTTTTGCTGGCGACGGCTTTAAATTGTCGGATGATACCGAACTCGAAATCGAACAATTAATTGATGCTCTTACAGATGAATTACCGCGGCCTGAGGGCGGAGATATCGGAGCGGTATCAAGCGATAAAGGCGCTAAGCAGCGTTATTTGGATTATTTGAAAACAACGATTAAAGGCGAATTCAAAGGTTTGAAAATCGTGCTGGACTGCGCGAATGGTTCCGCTTATGAGCTGGCTCCTTCGGTTTTCCGCGAGCTTGGAGCGGACATTATAACAGTAGGCGCTGAGCCGGATGGTTTGAATATTAATGCAGGCGTTGGTTCGACGCATCCAGAATATTTGCGTGAGCAGGTACTGGCGCATGGCGCAGACCTTGGGCTTTCTTTTGACGGGGACGCTGACCGTTTGATAGCAATTGACGAAAATGGCGAAGAAGTAGACGGCGACTTTATTCTTTGTATTATTGGCGATGCGATGAAGCGTGAAGGCAAGCTGAAAGAGGATACCATTGTAACGACGGTTATGGCCAATATCGGCTTTTTCAAGGGAGCAGAGCGTATTGGCTTGAAGACAGCGCAAACGGCAGTTGGCGATCGTTACGTCATGGAAGAAATGCGTCGCGGCGGCTTCAATCTAGGCGGTGAGCAATCCGGCCATGTTATTTTCCTTGACCATATTACGACTGGCGACGGTATTCTTACTGCGCTTCAGCTCGTTGATACAATTGCAGCCTCCGGCAAGAAGCTAAGCGAACTTAAAGGCCTTATGCGGAAATACCCGCAAAAGCTTGTTAACGTACGCGTAGCGGACAAGAGCTTGTACCAAGGCAATGCAGCGATAGAAGAAGCGGTTAAACGTGTAGAGCTGGAACTTGGCGACAACGGCCGCGTGCTTGTTCGTCCATCGGGTACGGAATCTTTGATTCGCGTTATGGCGGAAGGACCAGAGAAGGAACAGGTCGAGGCTTACGTTGATCAAATTGCAAATGTCGTTAAAAGTGAACTAGGTTAATCATAGAGAATAATGGTGTCGAAGGCCTGTCGGTTCTTGTAGCCGGCGGGCTTTTTTAGCATTATTTTGGAAAATGGACGAGTATATTTTCCGTGAAAGGTTGCACAGCGGCTGGAAAATGAATATGATAGGTAGTGTGATTCAAGAAGGAAAGCGAGGATAGAGGTTATTTAAGCAACATAAGCGCCAGAGCTTGCGTGATGAATGATCGGTGGTAGAGCTAAGATAGATCAGCTTGAAGCGGGTATTCATACGGGAAGCTGACGAGGTGAAGGTGTTCGAAACATTCGGCGGGGACCTTCCGGTATTACAAGCCAACCGAAAGCCGTTACGTAAAACGGCCGGGCGACCGGTCATACAATCGTGCGGCAGGCTTCGATTATAATATTACTCCCGTATGTCCAAGATGCCACCAGCAGGGTGGGCATGGGCAGAGGGGTTACATTTTCCGCAATCATTCGGATTATTTTGTGACAACTTCATAGTGCCTGTGCCACGCATTGGCGGCATCCGATAAGGACGGGAAAATAACCTATCGGAGGCCTATTAAATTATGTGTGGAATTGTAGGATATATTGGTAAACGCGACTCGCAGGACATTTTGCTCGAAGGATTGAAGAAGCTGGAGTACCGGGGTTATGATTCCGCTGGTATCGCTGTCTTCACGAAAAACGGGCTCGAAATTACAAAGTCCAAAGGACGTCTCGCGAATCTTGAAGGCTTGCTGCGTGAAGTACCGCTCGAAGGTTCTATTGGCATTGGTCATACACGCTGGGCTACTCATGGTAAACCATCTGATGTGAACTCGCATCCGCATACGGACAACACGGCTAAATTTTCGGTTGTTCATAACGGAATTATTGAGAACTACTTGAATCTTAAGGAAGAATTAGTGACAAAAGGGCATGTTTTTGTATCGGAGACAGATACGGAAGTCATTTCCCATTTGATTGCTGATGAATATAACGGCAACATCGTGGAAGCTGTACAGCGTGCGGTTAAACGTATGCGTGGAGCGTTCGCGCTTGGTGTTTTGACTGAGTTTGAACCGGATCGCCTGGTTGCGGTTCGTTATGCAAGCCCGCTTGTTATCGGTGTAGGTGAAGGCGAAAACTTCATTGGCTCGGATATTCCGGCTATTTTGGAGCATACGCGCAACGTTTATATTTTGAACGACGGCGAAATGGCAATCCTGACACGCGATGCTGTCGAAGTAATGACGACTGAAGGCGAAAGTATTTCCAAGGAAATATTTCATGTCGATTGGGATCTAGTAACGGCAGAGAAAGCTGGATTTGATCACTTCATGCTGAAAGAAATTCACGAACAGCCAAAAGCTTACCGTGATACTATGATGAGCCGCATTTCAGAAGACGGTAAATCTGTCGACTTAAAAGAGCTGGGTATGACAGCTGAATATATTAAATCGATCCGCAAAGTACACATCGTAGCATGTGGAACGGCATATCACGCAGGTCTTGTCGGCAAAACGGTCATTGAGTCGCTTGCTCGCATTCCGGTTGAGACAGATGTGGCATCCGAGTACCGTTACCGCTCTCCGATCATTACTCCGGATACGCTGGTTATCGTTGTAAGTCAATCTGGTGAAACGGCTGATACACTTGCAGCTCTACGTGAAGCACAGCGCAATGGCGCTCGCGTGCTTGCGATCACGAACGTAGTAGGCAGCTCGGTTGCCCGCGAAGCGGATCATGTGCTTATTACATGGGCAGGTCTTGAAATTGCGGTTGCTTCGACAAAAGCATACAGCTCGCAATTGATTGCTTTTTATCTGCTTGGTCTACACATGGCAGGTACGCTTGAGACCAAAGAAGCTTCTTACATCGCAGAAGTTCTTGAGGCTATGCATCAGCTTCCAACTCAGGTTGAGCGCATCCTTGAGCAAGCGTATGTGCTTAAACAAGTTGCAGAGTCGTTCTCGCATCACAAACACTTGTTCTTCATCGGCCGCGGCGTTGACTATGCCGTAGCGCAAGAAGGCTCGCTGAAGCTGAAGGAGATCTCGTATATTCACTCCGAGGCTTATGCAGCTGGTGAGCTCAAGCACGGTACCTTGGCTCTCATAGAGGAAGGGATTCCGGTTATTGCTCTTGTTACACAAGAAGAGCTGTACGAGAAAACACTTAGCAACATTAAAGAAGTAAAAGCGCGCGGCGCTCACGTTATAGGCATAGCGAACCAAGGGGCAGAGGAAGAAGTTGCGAAATCTGTCGACGAGCTGTTCGCGATTCCAAAGACACTTCCGATTTTGTCACCAGCGCTATCGGT
Organism: Paenibacillus sp. 01T47; assembly: GCF_056398245.1. Classification (NCBI taxonomy): domain Bacteria; kingdom Bacillati; phylum Bacillota; class Bacilli; order Caryophanales; family Paenibacillaceae; genus Paenibacillus; species Paenibacillus sp. 01T47. The sequence goes on along the minus strand of NZ_JBFTPA010000035.1, from coordinate 9,866 downwards.
TATCCCGCTACAACTGATTTCTTATTATGCTTCGTTAGCTCTTGAGCATGACGTGGATAAACCACGGAATTTGGCTAAGAGTGTTACGGTGGAGTAGGGAGTTAGGGTTGGAGTGGAATGTGTGAAATTTTAATATAAAAATGTCACACTCCTCCCCAAAAAGCCTGCATTCTTCGAAATGCAGGCTTTTTTATATTAAAAGTGATGTATACAATGAAGTTATTCGCGACTAGTGTGTAGTAAGAAAATTAGTGTTAGACGGTGAAAATAAAGCTTTAGACAAGGAAATATGTCTTTGCTAATGGGTAGATGTCTTTATAGAAGGCTATGGTTATGTTAAATCCTAATGTTAATTTTCAACTTAAAGAAAACTGCCCTACGTAGGGCGGTTTATTCAGCTAACGTTACTCGTTAGCTTAATGACTATCTTGTGCACTATTTATGATTGAAAAACCCACTAGATACCTCCACTAAGTTTTTCAATATCTTTAAAGACTGATGCAAATCGCTTACCTCTAATATGTGATTTGCATCTTTTATTCTAAGGACTTCTGTATTTGGAAATCCTTCGATATGTTCAATATCATCCTCATGAAAAACTGGATCTTTTGTGCCGCTTACAACTAATCCACCAAATTTCTCAATTATCGGGATTGTTGATCTTATAGGTGTTAAGAACATGTGTCTTATCGATCTTTCTTTAAATAATTCAGCTGTCTTACCAGCTATGTACGTTCCAAGACTTTTGCTGACAAATACGACATCATTATAATCATTAATTATCTGGTTTATTGAGGTGTAGCATTCATGAATCAACTGATCAACTTTAGCTTCTTCGAAAGCGGTTCTCGCAGATTGGTAGCCATATTCAAGCATTAATAGATCATGGCCCGCATCATATGCGGATCTGCCCGTATAGTATAAAAGAGGTAATTCACATGAGTAATTCTGCCCAGGGAAAAACACAGCAACTGAGGGGTTATCATTTTTTATGTGTTTGTGAGAAATATCCCTGCCCCACTCAGAGTGTAAAATAATCTTTTCAACTTGCATCCACAACACCTCTTTACAAGTTATTTGGTAATACATTCAATATCCATCCACTAATCCCCTCCCCAACTCGCTCACAAATTTAGTATACAAAACTGCCCGTTAGCGTAACGACGAAGGGCTGCCACGTGGCAGCCCTTTTAGTCTTCAACTATCGTTACCGGTTAGCGTAACCCTTATTCGATGTGAAACCTTTTAGCTTCAAGTAGTTATCCATAGGGAAGTCATAATTAATCCATTTTTCTTTGTAACCTTCCCGTCCATGTTGCTTTAACAATAAGTCCAGTGCTTGAACAACTGCCTTTGTAAATTCCAGTATAGAACCAGTTTCATCTCCTTATTTGTTCAACAATAGTTACCCGTTGGCTTACTTTTTACTGTATTTGAAATAATACCACTCTGAACTAGAAGCCATAACAATATGTAAAAGGTAAGGGTAATATTCTATGCGGTTTCCCACAACTATAATCTGCTCAATTATTAAATAACTCCATATCAACTGATAAATGAAATTAGCAAGAAAAATAGGATTCCGTGACGGGGAGCATATCACTTCGGTGGCCTTATCGGTTTATTTATGAAGGCGGGAACGAAATTTGTTTTTTAAAAGAGTAAAGCATGAAGGCAATCCTTATCTCGGACGAGCTGACAATATCCATCAGTTGAACTGTATTTTGTCGTGGTCAATCCCCGTAAGATATATTGTTACTTTTTGTCTGTTTTCGATAATCTTGTGGAACTAAACCTAGTTGTTTTCGGAAAATAGATGTGAAGTAACTACCGCTTTGGAAACCGCAAGCCAGTGCAATTTCACTTATGGATCGTTTTGTTTCTGTCAGCATTTCACAACTTTTCTGAATTCGATATCTAGTGAGATACGTGTTAGGGGTTTGACCTACATACTTATTAAACAATGTGCAGCAGCGACTCCTGCAAACAGTACCCGCCGATGATATATCTTCAAGCGTTATTTTTTGATCATAGTGTTGTCGGATGAAATTGGTCATCTTCTGAACATTTGTCCACAATTGTATGTCTTCAGATTGCCCTACCTTCGGTTGCAGGTGATCTCCGGTTAAAGCACATAAAGATAAAGCCTGTGAAGTGAGACGAAGCGGATTTGGGGAATTGCTATCGTGCATTTCATCATAGATCGCTTGAAGAGACAGCAATATGCTCTGTTGCCATGCAACTTGGTTTGTAAGCAATATAAAGTCGTCCGTTAGTTGATTGAATTTTTCGTCCCAATAGGTTTGAAGCGGGGATGCACCTTCGCCAAGAAGGGCGGGGTGAATGACAACAACAATGAATAAACAATCGATATGATCTTGGGAGAAACCAAAATGTAATCGGCGGCTATTCACGAAAATTCCATTCCCTTGCTCTATGCGAGTAATATGTCCGTTAACAGAAAAATCCATTGATCCTTTTAGCACATAAATGAACTCTACATCTAAATGCCAATGAGCTGCAGCAGCATAATTATTAAATTGATGCAGACTTCCTTTTCGAATATAAAGAGGTAAATCAGGAAGATTATAATCCAAGCGTTCCGATAAATCCGAAAACACTTCTAAATTTTTAGTCAAACGGAACTCTCCTTTGATCTATATACGATTCTTATAATAATATAGTCAATTTTAATAGATTGGACAATAATTTTGTTCTATATTGATATCATTCAATTGAACAGGAAGGAGAGGGGATAAAATAAGGTGAGAAATCGTATGCAACTAACATCTCCCATGAACCGTGATTTTAATCGGGAGCTTATGATGCTCGTGATTCCCATTGCATTGCAAAATCTGATCTCAGCTTTGGTCATTTCAATAGATGTGGTCATGGTGGGCATGATTAGTCAAACTGCGATGTCGGCTGTATCGCTCGCAGGCCAAACTACCTTTGCATTGACCTTGTTTTACATGGGAATGTCTACGGGAGCAGGTATTCTTACTGCGCAGTATTGGGGCAAGAAAGATTTAGAAACGATACAGCGCGTGCTCAGTATTGCCTGCATGTTCTCGTTATTTATCTCTGTTATATTTTTTTCTGTTACGTTTTTTGTTCCGGAGACGCTAATGCGACTTTTTACAAAGGATAACGAATTGATAGAGTATGGTTCAAGGTTCTTAAAAATGCTTTCGTTCTCGTATATTGCAATGGGCCTTTCGCAAATGTATCTCACCGTAATCAGAAGCATGGAAAATGCACGACTGAGTGCTTCGATTAGCTCTATATGCTTAATTTTGAACATATTGTTCAATGCAATCTGCATCTTTGTTCTCTTTCCGACGAAGCCGGAGCTCGCGGTTGCTTCGGTTGCCCTTTCAACGGGTTTAGCTCGTTTCATTGAACTTGCCTGCTGTATTGTACATTCCGTTACCAGAGGACCGATTCGCTTCCGACTTCCTACGTCTAAAGGCAATCAGCGTCATTTGTTAAAGGATTTCTGGAAATACACTTTGCCTGTCCAAGGCAATTATATTGTTTGGGGCATAGCTTTAACTGCGACAGCCGCAATTATCGGCCATGTAAGCTCAGATATGGTGGCAGCGAATTCCGTGGCATCCGTGGTCAAGAACCTTGCTGTTGTACTATGTGGAGGCATTGCCAGCGGCGGATCTGTACTAATTGGAAAATATTTAGGGCAGGGAGAAATTGAAAAAGCGAAACATGCGGGTAAACGGATGAGCCAGTACGCTCTGATTTTTGGAGTTATTGCAGGACTCACGATTTTGCTGCTAAAACCACTGGTTTTCTCTGTCGTGAGCTTGAACACTGCTGCACAAAATTACTTGGATGGCATGCTGTATATCAGTGCTTTTTATTGTATTGCCAAGTCGATGAATGCCACGATCATTGCGGGAATATTTACGGCTGGCGGCGATTCTAAATTTGGATTTTGGTGCGATACGGTTGTGATGTGGGGCATAATATTACCACTCAGCTACTTGTGTGCTTTTGTTTACCACGTACCTCCCATCGTGCTGTATATCGTAATTTGCTTAGATGAGGTCGTTAAGCTTCCTGTTACTTATATCCGTTATCGTCAATACAAATGGTTGAACAATATTACAAGAAACTTTGAACAAGTTAGTTAAAGAAAGCGGCTTATACCCATTTCATATATATGAAAAATATAAATTTTGTCCAGAGGAGACTAATGCATGAATATTCAAGAGCGAATGAAAAACGGTCAATTGTTTACCGATCACGATTCTAATTACCCAGATGAAGCTGCAGCTCTAGCTCGTGCGCGCCAGCGTGGCAAAGCTCTGTGCTATGAAATCAATCAATTGCATCCCGATGATTTGGATGGACGGAAATTGCTGATGAAACAGCTTTTTGGGAGCATGGGTGAAAATGTATGGATGGAACCGCCAATTCGTATGTCCTACGGTTCGAATACTACGGTAGGCAATAATGTGTACATCAACTTTAATTTAACGGTTGTCGATGACTATAAGGTTACGATTGGAAATCACGTGATGTTTGGCCCAAATGTAACGATCGCTGTAACCAACCATCCGGTGCACCCAGTCATGCGCAAAGGAGGCGGAATGTTTGCCTTGCCGGTCGTTATAGAAGATGGGGTTTGGATCGGCAGCGGCGCTATCATTTTACCGGGTGTTTCAATCGGAAAGGGAAGCGTTATTGGGGGCGGCAGTGTTGTAACTAAAGATATTCCAGCCAATGTAATAGCAGTCGGTAATCCCTGCAAGGTCCTCCGAGAGATTACGGATCAAGACGAAATTTTTTATTACAAAAACATGCGTTTTGATCAGGTAGAATGGTAAAAACAGCATTTTAAGTATTAAGAATACTTTCAACCAGTGGTATTTACCCTTACTAGTCAGATATTAGATGATGTTAGTGAGCACATTAAAAGTGTGCTATTAGCAATTTGCAAAACAATCATCCTACGGCTTTGAGACATATGTTTCGGTAGGATACATTGGAGATGAACATATGACGGAAGAGGAACGAATTTTTAAGGGGATTTTATTTAGTCCAGGCGCTCCCGAGTTAAAGGCTATAAAGCTCCGTGCACATAACCTTAGCAGTCAATATAGCCGCACTTTTGAGGATCAGACAGTGGAACGCAAAGAGATACTTGAACAGCTGCTTGGCAGGATGGGGGAACACATCTTCATTCAGGGTCCTATTTTCTTTCATTACGGGGTTCACACAGAAATCGGAAATCACTTCTTCGGCAACTACAATCTTACCGTACAGGACGATGCAAAGATTACCATTGGGAACAATGTCAGTTTTGGGCCTAATGTAACGATTGTTACACCTATTCATCCGTTCATCGCTTCTGAACGTAGGCAAATGCTTGATCAAAATGGTGATCGTAAGTCGCTGTGTTACGCCAAGCCTGTGACGATCGGAAACGATGTGTGGCTCTCAGCCAATGTAACGGTATGCGGCGGTGTTACCATTGGAGACGGATGCGTGATAGGAGCAGGTAGTGTGGTGACTCAAGATATCCCACCAGGCTCCTTTGCTGCGGGTGTTCCATGCAGAGTAATTCGCCAGATCACACAAGCGGACAGTATGCAATTTAAACCGGAAGTGTTAGCAGATTGCCGTGTGATTTTTGATATAGAGTCATAACACACGATAAATTTACGTATTCTCGGTATGTGCTGATGCAATTAAATTAGCGTAACAAATATATATAACACTCAGCCCTTTTGTGTAATCGTGCAAAAGGGCTGTACGACGTACAATGGGCGTTTTTATATGATTAACATTAATAACTCAACACAAAAAAATACAGGGTTAGCATCAATGGCCATATATTAAACCTACTTAATGATTAAAATGGAACCGTTCTAGAACGGTTCTTTTTTAATGTTATTAAATTTATTTCTTTGCTTTCATTATCTTTGAAAAATCAGCTGTAATTTCGAGCGCTAGTGGATTGGCAGAAGCTATCGAAACTAAACTCAGTGCCAAAGGAAGGTAGTGCGATGAACGGTGATAAAGGTGCAACGATGTTCCTTTGAACAGACGACGGTCTTGAATAATGTAAATTATATTTTAAATGGATACAGCGTATCAACCCGAGAAATATCCTCATTCTTCAAACCACATTAAAATAATATTGTCATATGACAGAATTGATGACAGCGGTCACTATAAGACAACCTCCCTTTTAATTATAGTAGTTAATGATGAGTTTTTTTATAAGGATCATGTTGAAGCCATGGTAAAAAGGCAGCTAAAGACCTCATGACATATCAATGATTAACTATGGTTCCATACAAGAAGTGGAGGAAAGAAGGATGAGGAAACAATCTTTTTTGTTGGTCATCGCTATTTTATTATCAGTTATTTCACCTGGACTAGTATCTAATAGAGCGGATGCGGCTGGGGGTACAGTTACAAAAAGTTACACTGCCTCTGCGGATACGATGGAGTTGAGAGGCCAGCCGGAATATAACGGCATATACGATAATGATGGGGATGGTTTTCTTTATGTTGGTATGAGTAATAATGACGGCTTCGTAAATGTCCGAAATAGAATGGCAATGATGTTTAATCTAGGTGTACCCGAAGGAACTATTGTATCAGCAGAGTTGGTTTTGACTGTCGCTACTGTCCTTAGAGTCCCTGGTCATAATTTGTATACGGAAGTTAGGGGCTCTACAGCGAATGATTTGAACCTTGTAAGCTTTCCGCCAATGGATACGAACACCGCTTATGCGGATAAATTTACAGCAAAGAATACTAGTGAAGTGCCAATGGGTACATATCTTCAGGATCAAACGATTACTCTTAACGTAAAAGCAGCTGTAGATGCATTTACGGACAGCTCTGATCGTAAAATAATCTTCATTCTGAATGGTAATGAGTCAGATGCTGATAGCGGTAGATTTTTATTTTATTCCATGGAAACTGCAAATGCTGCGTATCATCCTAAACTAGTGGTTACTTATGAGACCGGAGCTGCAAATACGATTCCGACAGGTTCTTTTACGATATATGAAGGCGCAGCTACAAGCTCGTCAATTGTTAATCTATCTGTAACGGGATCTGACGCTGACGCAGGCGATAGTGTTACGCATATGAGATTTTCGAATAGTGCTGCGGGTTTGTCGGCAGCATCTTGGTTGCCTTTTAGCAATTCAGCAACATTTAGTCTAGCTGGCGGTGACGGGGCTAAGACGATCTATATGCAATTAAAGGATTCCAAAAATGGAATTTCGAATACATCTTCCCAGAGTATACTATTAGATCAGACATCTCCAACAGGATCTCTTATCATTAATAATAATGCTGCATTTACTAAAAACTACACCGTGACTTTGAGCGGAAGTTATTCCGACGGGAGTGGATCGGGAGTTGAGCAAGCTCGGCTCTCGAATGTTAGCGGTAGTTGGCAAACGAGTTGGTTTAATATTTCTGATTTGAATGGGAGGTCGTGGGTACTCCCAGCAGGAGAAGGCGCTAAAACGATATATGTTCAATATAAAGATAGGGTCGGAAATTTGAGTATGGGAACTATAAGCAGCACGATTACTGTAGATACCATATCACCAGTTATATCAAATGTAGAGAATAATAAAACATATAACAAGGCGATGGCCCCCACATTTAATGAAGGTAGTGGGCTATTGAATGGTAACCCCTTTAATAGCGGGACAGAGATTGTTATGGATGGTAATTATACGCTGATCGTAACAGATTCGGCAGGGAATTCAACAACGGTTAACTTTAAAATAGACACGGCTGCACCAGTTGTAACAGGTGTAACTAATGGTGGAATCTATAAGGGGAATGTGACAGTTACCTTTAATAAAGGAACGGCGACATTAAATGGAGCAGCATTTACTAGTGGAACAATGGTTACAATGGACGGTACTTATACGCTTGTTGTAACTGATCAAGCGGGGAATGTAACAACAGTGAGCTTTGAAATAGATAAGACTGCACCATTTGTAAGTGGAGTAACACATGGTGGGAGTTATAAAGCCCCGGTTACGGTGTTTTTTAACGAAGGAACGGCGACGTTGAATGGAGCAGCATTTGCTAGTGGAATGCGGATTGACGCGGATGGTAGTTATACACTTGTCGTAACGGATGCAGCTGGAAATGTAACAACGGTGAACTTTATTATTGATAGAGTAGCACCAGTAGTAACTGGAGTAACCGAAGGTGGAATGTACAAGGATAAAGTGACAGTTACCTTCAATGAAGGAACGGCAACATTGAATGGAGCAGCTTTTACAAGTGGTATGGAGGTTACTGCAGACGGTAGCTATACACTTGTCGTAACGGATGCAGCAGGAAATGTAAGAACGGTGAACTTTGTGATTGATAAGGTAGCACCAATCGTAACAGGAGTTGCGGATGGTGGAATGTATAAAGATAAAGTGACAGTTACCTTCAATGAAGGAACAGCAACATTGAATGGAACTGCTTTTACAAGTGGTACGGAGATTACTGTAGACGGTAGCTATACACTTGTCGTAACGGATGCAGCAGGAAATGTAACAACGGTCAACTTTATTATTGATAGAGTAGCACCAATCGTAACAGGTGTTGCGGATGGTGGAATGTACAAGGATAAAGTGACAGTTACCTTCAATGAAGGAACGGCAACATTGAATGGAACTGCTTTTACGAGTGGTACGGAAGTTATTCAGGATGACACGTACAAGCTCATCGTAACGGATGCAGCAGGAAATGCAACAACGGTGAACTTTGTGATTGATACAGTAGCACCAATCGTAACAGGTGTTGCGGATGGTGGTATGTACAAGGATAAAGTGACAGTTAGCTTTAATGAAGGAACAGCAACATTGAATGGAACTGCTTTTACAAGTGGTACGGAGATTACTGTAGACGGTAGCTATACACTTGTAGTAACGGATGCAGCTGGAAATGTAACAACGGTGAACTTTGTGATTGATAAAGTAGCACCAGTAGTAACTGGAGTAACCGAAGGTGGAATGTACAAGGATAAAGTGACAGTTAGCTTCAATGAAGGAACGGCAACATTGAATGGAACTGGTTTTACGAGTGGTACGGAAGTTAATCAAGACGGCACGTATAAGCTCATCGTAACGGATGCAGCAGGAAATGTAACAACGGTGAACTTTGTGATTGATAAGGTAGCACCAATTGTAACAGGAGTTGCGGATGGTGAAATCTACAAGGATAAAGTGACAGTTACCTTCAATGAAGGAACGGCAACATTGAATGGAACTGCTTTTACGAGTGGGACGGAAGTCATTCAGGACGGCACGTATAAGCTCATCGTAACGGATGCAGCAGGAAATGCAACAACGGTGAACTTTGTGATTGATAAAGTAGCACCAGTAGTAACTGGAGTAACCGAAGGTGGAATGTACAAGGAAAAAGTGACAGTTACCTTCAATGAAGGAACAGCAACATTGAATGGAACTGCTTTTACAAGTGGTACGGATGTTATTCAGGATGGAACGTATAAGCTCGTCGTGACGGATGCAGCTGGAAATGTAACAACGGTGAACTTTGTAATTGATAAAGTAGCACCAATTGTAACAGGAGTTGCGGATGGTGGAATGTACAAGGATAAAGTGACAGCTACCTTCAATGAAGGAACGGCAACATTGAATGGAACTGCTTTTACGAGTGGTACGGAAGTTAATCAAGACGGCACGTATAAGCTCATCGTAACGGATGCAGCTGGGAATATAACAACGGTAAACTTTGTGATTGATAAGGTAGCACCAGTAGTAACTGGAGTAACCGAAGGTGGAATGTACAAGGATAAAGTGACAGTTAGCTTCAATGAAGGAACGGCAACATTGAATGGAACT
>NZ_JBFTPA010000034.1:0-37926 GCF_056398245.1 Paenibacillus sp. 01T47 | reverse complement strand
CCAGCGTTCGTCCTGAGCCAGGATCAAACTCTCCAAATTGGTGTTTGAAATGCTCATTACTTTTTTATCGCTTTTTTCGCTTATCCCGAAGGATTTGCGAGGCAGTTATTACTCGTTGTTCAGTTTTCAAAGAGCAATCTTTTCTCTCTCGTCGACCGTGTATCTCGTTGGCGACCTAGATAATATATCATAGGCGTATATAGCATTGCAAGTGTTTTTTTATTATTTACGAAAAAGTTTTCAACACTCCTATTTGCCTTCTAATTGCGCAATCGTTGCTTCGCTTCCTCCTCACCTATATTGAAGAAAGACATAAAAAAACGAGCTCTGCGATTTCCGCAAGCTCGTATAACTTCTAATATGTTTTTGTAACTGTATATTGAGCTGCATCCTTGATAAGCTCATACTTTTTCTTGCCCTTCTTTAGACCCGCATCAACTGTCGTATCAATCGTAACCCATTTCCCATCCAAGTACACTTCGTTCCAAGCATGATAAACATCCACATAAGTAGATTGTCCCATCAAGAGCTTCGTAGGGATATCCACGCTCCGCAGCATTGCCGCAAACAATGAAGCGTATCCGTAGCAGATATCCTTTCTCGATTTAAATGTGCGATCAATATTGGGGAGGTAATCAACTGACAGATTAGCAGCTAATTGATTATCATAACTTACATTCGTAATAATATACTCGTAGATTGCCTTTACTTTCTCCATATCCGTTTTTTTATTGCTCGCTAATTCTTTTGCCTTGACGATGGCGCTGCTCGCATTCGACCAGTCAATGTTCTGGATGGAATTCAAGTACAAAACCTTGTTGTCTTTCAAATCAAGCGTCACCGTTTCTTTCTTCGCCAGTTTGTATTTGTTGCCTGTTGTATTCTCTAGAACAGATATCGTATATTCGCCATTGCCAAGCTGCAATGGAAACTTCTCAGCTGTTTTTCCGCCGGTTAGATTATATGTATAGTTTGATGCGCCTTTTGCGATCATAAGCTTCGTTTTCACTTTAGTGTTCACTGCATATTGTACGGAGACAACACCTTTATCTAAATTCCCCGTATTGAGCCAATCAGAAGAGTCCGCTTCATTTGCCTGAACGACCGTTACATGGATGGATGCAAAAAGAACAAAAGCTGCGATGACTAACATAAATTTACGCATGAATATACTCCCTTCGGTAGCTGGCTGCCATCTTACGGAAGGCCCTTTAGCTTTGCGTCCCTACCTTTCGATAGGTTTGCCATTATCGTGTGAAGCGCTATGTGATGAATTTCCCTATAAAAACAAAAAAAGCCTGTTCATTCGGTAGCTGGCTGCCATCTTACGGAAGGCCCTTTAGCTTTGCGTCCCTACCTTTCGATAGGTTTGCCGTTATCGTGTAGCGCTTTATTAGTTCTATTCTACCATATGAATCTAGCAAATCAATAGATTGTACTACAATATCAATCATAATTTGAATGTTTTTAAGGATTGTTGTTGCAAATTCTCGATATTAGAAAAAAAGAACCGTTGGCTGCTAAAAGCCAAACGGTTCCTTGTTTCTTTCTTATTCAGCAGAACGCTGATCTCTCATATGAGGGAACAACAGTACATCACGAATAGATGGAGCATCTGTTAGAAGCATGATCAATCGGTCGATACCGATTCCTAGTCCGCCTGTTGGCGGCATGCCGTATTCCAGAGCGCGGATAAAGTCTTCATCCATCTCATGCGCCTCGTCATTTCCATGCTCACGCTCAACAAGCTGCGACTCGAAACGCTCACGCTGATCAATCGGATCGTTAAGCTCCGTAAATGCATTAGCATGCTCACGTGCTACGATGAATAGCTCAAAACGATCGGTGAAGCGTGGATCTGCTTCGCTCTTCTTAGCAAGCGGCGAAATAGCAACCGGATGTCCTGTAACAAAGGTTGGCTGAATAAGCGTGTGCTCACCGAACTGTTCAAAGAAAGCGTTGAGAATATGACCAAACGTCATATGCGGATCAACGGCAACTTTGTGTTCTTTCGCCAAACGATGGGCTTCCTCGTCGCTCATTTCCACGCCGAAATCTACGCCAGTCGTTTCTTTGACAAGCTCAACCATGCTGACACGGCGCCACTGAGGTGTCAAATCAATTTCTTGGCCTTGATAAGTGATTTTCGTTGTTCCAAGAACCTCTTGCGCAATATGTGCGATGACATTCTCTGTCAATGCCATAATATCCTTGTAATCCGCATAAGCCTCGTAAAGCTCAATCATTGTAAACTCTGGATTGTGGCGAGTCGAAATCCCCTCATTCCGGTATACACGGCCGATCTCATATACTTTCTCCAATCCGCCTACAATCAGTCGCTTCAAATGAAGCTCGATTGCAATACGCATGTAGAGCTGCATGTCCAGCGCATTATGATGCGTTTCGAAAGGGCGTGCTGCAGCACCGCCTGCAATGGAATGCAGCGTTGGTGTTTCTACTTCTAAATACCCGCGGGAATCTAGGTAGCGACGCATGGATTGAATGATTTTGGAACGAGTAATAAAGGTTTGTTGGACGTCGGGATTCACGATAAGGTCAACATAACGCTGACGATAACGAAGCTCTACGTCTTTCAAGCCATGATATTTATCAGGCAATGGAAGAAGCGACTTTGTCAAAACTTCAATATCACGCGCTTTGACAGAGACTTCGCCTGTATTCGTTTTGAATACAACGCCTACTACGCCAATGATGTCACCGATATCCAGCAAGTCAAAAGCTGCAAACTTATGCTCTTCAACGGAATCTTTACGAACATAAATTTGAACCTTGCCGCTCAAATCTTGAATCGTAGCAAAACCCGCTTTGCCCATGCCGCGTTTCTGCATAATACGGCCAGCAATACGCACTTCAACCGCTTTTTCTTCTATTTCTTCTTTGCTGAGCCCTTCATAGGCTTGTACAATATCTTTGGCGTTATGAGTGCGTTCGAACTTTCGGCCGAATGGATCCACACCTAACCCTCTAAGCTCGTCCAATTTGTTTCTGCGAATTTGCAAGAGCTCACTTAGCTCCTGCTGTTCATTGTTTTCTTGTTCCACTTCTTTCATCTCCTTGATCATTCGGCAAAAGCAAGCAGCTGTCACCGGATTCATGCAGCAAAATCTCGTTTCGCAATAAAATATAAGCAATGTATAGACCTGTAATATACGTTCTTATATTTTAAACGTTCAAAAAGCTTCCTACAAGGAAGCTTTTTGAACCGCTCATAGCAAACATTATTTTTTGATATCGAGAATTTTGTATTGAATAATGCCGACTGGTACGCTAACTTCGACAACGGTGCCTTTTTTCTTGCCTAAAATCGCTTTACCAACCGGGCTTTCATTTGAAATCTTGTTTTGCAAAGGATCGGCTTCCGCTGTACCAACAATGGAATAATCCATTGTGTCGCCATACTCCATATCCTCAACCGTTACGATCGAACCGATGCTCACGGTATCAATATCAATATCGTCATTATTTATAATACGCGCATTGCGCAACATTTTCTCAAGGGTAAGAACGCGGCCTTCGATAAATGCTTGCTCATTCTTCGCATCTTCATATTCCGAGTTTTCGCTTATATCACCATAGCCAATTGCTACTTTAATACGTTCAGCTACTTCACGACGCTTGACCGACTTTAGGTTCTCTAATTCATCTTCGAGCTTTCGCAGCCCTTCTTGAGTCAGAATGATTTGCTTATCGTTCATCTTTCCGATTCTCCTGTCATGTGACTAATTTTTCATACCTTGTATGAATTCACTGTTACCTAATATATTACGCTTCTTATTCCTCATACCAACTGTTGTTTGAAGCGCTCTTGATGTCTTCGTTAGATTATATTGCACGATTATATTGCAAAGTTACCCTGAATGTCAATCAAAGCCAGACGACCCATTGAAACCGTTTCATTTCTGAAATGTAGAGCAGAAGCCGCATGATAGCGGCTTTTGTCGAATGGTGTCGGCTCGCTCCCGTTACAGGGTAAATCGCATAACCGATCTATTTGTATTTTAGTAAGCGTCTACTTCTGCAGAACCCGCTTCTTTGCTGAAACAGCACTGACAGCTTGGAATTCTTCGTCCTCTCCAAGCGAGTGGACGTAGTTTTCCAAAATCGCTACCATCGGATCACGGCCTGTATGTTCGAGCAGCCTTTTTGCATCCTCTGGTGAGAAAACGTCGCCATTCCCAATTACGGGAATCGATACCGCTACTTTGACATCCTTTATAATGTCCCAATTAGCCTTACCCGTATACTACCATGCAAAATGGCCTTGTCGCTTACCATCTCCGCACATACAAGACCCGTTCCAAACTCCTTGGCAATTAATCAAAGGCAGGATAGCACACGCTTGCCATCGGCGCTAGCACCACTCTGTTCTTCATTTCGATGCCACCGATTTTCAGCATGTCACTCCTTCCTCCTCTTCTAACTGCTTATTGTTCATGTCTTGTGTACCAGACAGCACTATTCACGGTTATCAGACATTAATTCCTCATAGCTGATTCCGAGCGTCTTAGCGATATGATTTAATAACTTCGTATCCGTCTTTCTTGTTCCTCGCTCCAATGAGCCAAGAACGGCCACCGATACGCCAAGCTCCTTGGCCAGCTCCTGCTGAGTATAGCCCTTCAGCTTTCGAAAGGCTCTGACGCGCTGCGCCAATTGATTGTTTTCCATAACGTAATGCCTTCCTTTCCATCCAGAAGCGCTGCTTCAGATACTGCGCTTACCTCGGACTGCAGCCGATGTGTTTGATCCAAAACATCATGCAGCGGAACGAGAACGAACGACCGCTCCATCATACGCGGATGCGGCAAAGTTAATTCCTCTTGATCCATTCTGACATTATCGTATAGGAGCAGATCAAGGTCAATGGTTCTCGGTCCCCAACGAATTTGTCGAACTCTACCGAGCTGCTGCTCGTACTCCAAAAGCTGACGCAAAAGCATTAATGGAGATAGTGTCGTTCGTACAGCTAATGCCATATTGATAAAGGGCGGTTGCTCTGTGTAGCCTACCGGATCAGTCTCATACATGCCTGACACTCTGCTTACCACGATGCTCGGGTGCGCATCGATGAGGCTAATCGCTTCCAGCAGCAGTTGCTCACGGTTTCCCATGTTAGATCCTAAAGCAATATATGCCTCTGCCTGTGCGCCATCAAGCGGGAATTGTTCGTCCATCATTGTCCCGCTTTCTGCGCAGTTCTACCGTTACTCCGTCAAAATGGATATCAAACGGCGGGTTTGGCTTCGTTACTCGAACCGTCACTTCATTTACCATAGTATAAACTTCCAGTACTTGCGATGCAATGTGACCTGTTAAAGCTTCGATAAGCTTAAACGGAGGGCCCTCTACAATCGTTTTCGTGAGAGCGTGGATTTCTGCATAATTCACCGTACTGTTCAAATCATCGGTTAACGCCGCTTGCTCCAAATCCATATTGAGTTCAACATCCACATAATATTTCTGGCCTAGCTTGTTTTCTTCAGGAAATACGCCGTGGTAGCCGTAAAACCTCATCCCTTTGATCATCATTTTATCCATTATAGTCACTCTCCTAACGATGTACCTTATTTAAAATAAGAAATGGCATTCAACAACACAATTAATGTCGATATAAAATGGCGTCCGTCATAAGTGCAGTACGCTTAATTGCACGCACATCATGCACACGTACGATTTGGCAGCCGTGCGCAATGCCAAGAGCAACCGTCGCAGCCGTTCCCTCAACAAGCTCATCAACAGGCAGATTCAGCGTCTGCTTAATGAATCGTTTACGCGAGGTACCAAGCAGCACCGGATATCCAAGTGCATGCAGCTCGGATAGACGGCCAAGCAGCTCCAGATTATCCTCATAGGTTTTGGCAAAACCAATACCCGGATCTAGCCAGATTTGATCTTCAGCGATGCCAGCCGTTCGCGCAATGCTTACACTGCCCTGCAAATCTGCAAGTACATCGGGAACAAAATCATTATAGTCTCTCGCATGGCGGTTATGATTGATGATGACAGGACAAGCATATTCAGCTGCAACTGCGGCCATATTAGGGTCACCCTTAAGCCCCCAAATGTCATTAATAATATGAGCACCCGCCTCTAGCGCATGCCGTGCAGTCTCAGCTTTGTATGTATCGATGGATAAAGGGATGTGCGGCAGCGCCTTACGCAATGCCTGAATAACAGGAAGGATACGCCGCAGCTCTTCCTCCACTCCCACCGGTTCAAATCCTGGACGTGTCGATTCACCGCCAATATCAATAATATCAGCACCTTCCTCCACCATCGCTTTCGCACGGGCAAGAGCCGCATCCACACTCGTATAGCTCCCGCCGTCCGAGAAAGAATCAGGTGTCGCATTCAAAATGCCCATAATCAACGTACGCCCGCCTAGCTCCAGCCTCGTTCCGCTGCCAAACTCATATGCTCTTTTATAGAAATTTGGTTGTTGATCCATTGTTAGACCGCCATCCTTCTTCTTAATGTTACATGATTATAGAGCTTAGATAGCTCCAGCATCACCGTCAATTGTCGTCTGTCGGTAAAGAGTAAGCAATTGCTTCGTAATAGACCCTGCTTGACCGTTGCCGATAACTCTACTCACCCCGCCAGCTTCTGATAACAGAGTAACGGGAACGAGCTCCTGAATGGAATTGGTGAGCCATATCTCGTCGGCCGTTTGCAGCTTCTCCAAGCTATAAAGGCCCTCTTCGGTTACATACCCTGCACTGCCAGCCAGCTCCAGAACTCGCTCGCGCGTTATGCCCGGCAATATGCCGGTGTCCAGTTCAGGCGTATATACAACATTGTCCTTAGCAAAAAACAAGTTGCTCACGATTCCCTCCGCCAACCATCCTTCTCGGCTGAGCATAAGACCCTCGGCCCCAGGCGCAGCACCACTGGCAAGCAGCTCTCGCTTAGCAATAATATTGTTCATATAATGGAGAGACTTAAAGCGAACCTCACCCTCAGGCGTATTCCTCCTTGTCTGCAAAAGCCGCAGCTCCCGTCCGCGCATATGAACCGCATCATTAACCGGCGGCAAAGCCTTTACAAGCATTAACACATTCGGCTGTTCATAATCTCCTGTCGGCAACCCTAGCTCAGCTTCGCCTGCACTGACGGTTAGTCTTATATAGCCATCTTTTAATTCATTCGCTTCAAGAAGCTCATTAAAGGAGCTGCGCAGCTCCTCCATATTAGGCGTGTACTGAATTCCTAGCTGATCACAGCCTGAGCATAACCGCTTCATATGCCTGTCTAGTAAGTAAGGTTTCCCCTCATAGGTGCGGAAAGTCTCGAACAAACCTATACCGTACAAAAAGCCGTGATCATAAACTGAGATCACGGCTTCGCTCGCATCCATTACGGAGCCGTTCAGTTCGACCTTCATCGCACTGCGCCCGTCCGATTTTGCAAGAAATTACGAAGCATCGTCAAGCCATGCTCCGTTATAATGGACTCAGGGTGAAATTGCACCCCTTCAATTGCATATTCCTTATGACGCAAACCCATAATTTCTCCTTCATCGGTTTCCGCTGTTATTTCCAAGCAATCAGGCAGCGTTTCACGGCGTACGATAAGAGAATGATAGCGAGTAGCGGTAAAAGGTGATGGCAAACCTTCAAACACAGATTTTCCTTGATGATAAATGGCAGACGTTTTGCCGTGCATCAACTTCTCCGCACGTACCACTTCCCCGCCAAATGCTTGTCCGATCGATTGATGACCAAGACATACGCCAAAAATCGGGATTTTACCTTTGAAATGCTCGATTAGAGATAAACTAATGCCCGCTTCATTCGGTGAACACGGACCTGGTGATATTAGAATATGATCGGGCGCTAATGCTTCGATTCCGGCTAAATCTATTTCGTCGTTTCTTTTTACCGTAATATCTTCCCCAAGCTCACCCAAATACTGTACTAAATTGTACGTAAAGGAATCATAATTATCGATGACAAGTATCATGTTAAGGCTCCCCCTTTTTCCGTTTCCGCTGCCAAATCGACTGCTGCAAACCGTTCGCTGTACTGAATGGCCTTCCATAATGCCTTCGCTTTGTTTAGCGATTCTTTATATTCCCGCTCCGGCTCAGAATCAATAACGATGCCTGCTCCCGCTTGAATTTGAACAACACCTTCCTGAAGCACCATTGTTCTAATAATAATATTAAATTCCATATCTCCGCTGTAGTCAATCCATCCAAGCGAGCCCGTATATGGTCCTCTGCGTGTCGGTTCAAGCTCTTCTATGATTTCCATTGTGCGAATTTTTGGAGCACCTGTAATCGTTCCTCCGGGGAAAGTAGCCGATATAACATCGTAAGCATCTTTTCCGTTTGCAAGCTGTCCTACTACCTGAGAAACAAGATGCATAACATGCGAATATTGTTCAATAACCATAAACTCTTCGACCTTAACCGTACCGTAGGTTGAAATCCGCCCAAGATCGTTCCGCTCCAAGTCAACGAGCATAATATGCTCCGCCCGCTCCTTCTCATTCGTGAGAAGTTCGTCAGCCAGGCGCCGATCCTCTTCCTCCGTTCGCCCGCGTCTACGTGTTCCAGCTATCGGTCTTGTGATCAGCTTGTTATCGTTGAGCTCAACGAGAAGTTCAGGGGATGCAGATACAATCTGAAAATCAGGACAACGCAGAAACCCCATATATGGCGATGGGTTAACCAGTCGAATCCATTCATAAAGTTCTTCCGGCGCAGCCGCAATCGCTTTGCTCTGACGAACGGACAAATTCACTTGAAAAACGTCACCCTGCTCAATATATCGCTGAATGCTGTGAACAGCGTCCATGTAGGCTTGCTTCGAGAAAGGCGATGTGATGCCAGTAATCGAATCCACATCCAATTGCAATAAATCGTCTGTCAACAAGCGCTGACGTTCTGCTCGAAGCGATATCGCCTTCGCCTGGGCACGCTCTTCATCAAACCAGGTTAACCAGTAGTCGGTCATCCCTTCCGCTCTAGATGAAGCACGGTCATAAGCAGCACGCAGCTCCTCTTGATCCGCATTTTGATCTACTTTTGAATGGACAGCACAATACACTTTTGATTGCTCATGGTCGATTATCCATATCTCATTCATTTGCATGAATAAATAATCGGGAATATCCTGATTATCCTCGGCTAGCACCGGCAATCGTTCGATCGAACGGATGATATCGTAACCCCAGAATCCGATACAGCCGCCAACCCACTTAGGCCCATTCTCAAGCTTCGGCCCCAGCAAACCGCTCATCCATTCTCTCACAACCTCAAGCGGCTTACCTTCCCAGCGGCGCTTGCTTTGCTCCTCTAGCGAATGGAATTGTATCGACTCTGCTTGCAGCCCTTTTCCACGGATAACCCCGTCAGGATGCAATCCCAAATACGTATATCGTCCGTCCTTGCCGCTTTCTAGTACAAAAGCATGTGGCGAAGCGTCCTGCCATACTTCTTCCCATGACGTTACGTTCGCCCGATTACCGAACTCAAAGGGTAATTCTTTAACGAATGGCAGCGTCGTATATTTCTGTTCGGCGTGCCACCGAGTCCATTGCTCTATCGCGGTGATCATCACCTTCAACCCCCGAATACTTGACTTATTTTGCTCAGTATACAGAATAGCTAAGTAAAAAGAAAGCCTTCCATTCCGAGGAATGAAAGGCTGTTCGATATAGGCAGTAAAAATTAGTTTTCGAAGTTGAACAGCGGTGTGGAAAGGTAGCGTTCGCCGTTGCTTGGAACAATCGCAACAACACGTTTTCCTTCGCCAAGCTCTTTCGCAACTTGCAATGCCGCATAGATCGCTGCGCCAGAGGAAATTCCGCAAAGAATGCCTTCTTCTTTCGCTGCACGACGAGCGTATTCAAACGCATCTTCGTTCTCAATTGTAATGACAGCGTCGTAGATATCACGGTTCAAAATATCAGGAACAAAGTTTGCGCCGATACCTTGAATTTTGTGAGCACCTGGTTTGCCGCCAGAGAGGATCGGTGAAGCAGCAGGCTCTACCGCGTAAATTTTAATACCGTCGAAGTTTTTCTTAAGCACTTCACCAGTACCTGAAATCGTTCCGCCAGTTCCGATACCGGCAACGAACGCATCAAGCTTACCATCAAGGGAATTGATCGCTTCGACGATCTCAGGACCTGTCGTTTCGCGGTGAACCTTAACGTTTGCTTGGTTTTTGAATTGTTGCGGCAGGAAGTAGTTCTTGTTCTCAGCAGCTAGTTCTTCCGCTTTGCGAACAGCACCATTCATACCTTCAGAACCTGGAGTCAATACAAGCTCTGCACCGTAAGCGCGAAGCAGGTTGCGACGCTCAATACTCATCGTTTCAGGCATAACAAGAATAGCCTTATAGCCTTTTGCAGCTGCTACAAGTGCTAGTCCAATTCCTGTATTTCCACTAGTAGGCTCAATAATAGTATCGCCTGGTTTTATGATTCCCTCTTGCTCAGCTACCTCAATCATACTGATTGCAATACGGTCTTTTACACTTGCACCTGGATTTTGATATTCAAGTTTCACATAAACTTCTGCACTGCCCTCAGGCACGAGACGGTTTAAACGAACAAGCGGAGTGTCACCGATAAGATCTAGAACACTTTGTACAATTTTGGCCATGGAAATAACTGCCTCCTTATTCCGACTAATTCAGTTGGTATTTTCACTAATTACATCTTAACAATCTCTTGCATCCGTTGTCAATAGTGACTTTAACGCTCCAATGAAAACGCAGCACCGGGAAAAGCTATTCTGTTTTCACAGCATCATATTTCTCAAGCAGCTTATCTTCAATTTTGGTCAATGAGTCAGCACGTTCAAGCGCCAGCTGCTTGCGTACGGTATCTTGCAGCCTGCCGCCCGACATATTCGTTGTCATTTGGCGCTCGATAAGACGAATAACCGCATAACCCCCATCTACCTTAATCGGACCAGCAATTTCGGCTACCCGCAAACGACTGGCTGTTTCCATCATTTCGCGGTTATAGAATGGGTCATCTTTATCAATCAAGCCGAGATCGCCGCCTGTATCTGCTGTAAAAGAATCAATGGAATAGGAATGCGCCATCTCAGCAAAATCCTCGCCATCCGATAAAAGCCCCATCACGGAGTTAGCTTCCTTCATCGTCTCCGTTATAATCCATTGCAGATGCAGCTGCATTTTCTCATCAAATTCCTCAGGATTATCGGTTATATAGCGTTCAACCTCTTCATCTGAAACATGAATGCCTCGCACGACGATTTTCTCCAGAAGCAAGCGGTAATGCAAGTCCTCCAACACCTGTTCCCGACTCATGCCTAATTGCTCTTGCATGACTTCAAAAAAACGTTCTTCACTATCGTAGCCTTCAATCATTTTATCAAGCTCACGGCTTTGCTCTTCTGCAAGTATGCTTAGCTCAGAGGCTGCAGCTTCTAAATCAATCGCTTTGTGAACCATTAACGTGCGCAGAACGGCAGCTCCATATTGCGAATGAAGCTCACCTTCCAAATCTGCAAGCGTAATGTTTTCCTTGCCCACTTTAGCGATAACACGACTACCATCCGATTGATTCGTTGGTGTTTGGCCTGGCTTGCTCGGTTCAGCCGTTTCTTCCCCACTGCCGACATTCGTTGGCTGCTGATTATCCAGCTGTCGATCATGACCCGGCCACACTCTAATTACGACGACTACCGATAATACCACCATGCATACGGCTTGAAGGATGACAACGGCCTTCAGCACCTCGTATTTCCTCATTGCCCTAATGCCTCCGATTATTGGATCGGCTTTGGTTTCGCTTGTTCAAGCAGCAGCTTTAGCTGAGCCCGTTCAAATGTATACGCTTCGTTGCAAAATTGGCAAACGACTTCCGCTTTTCCATCTTCATCAATAATTTGTTGCAGCTCATGCTCACCTAAACTGAGAAGTGTCTGCTCTACACGCTCGGAGGAACAGAAGCATTGAAACTTCAAGTCCATCGTATCGTGAATGTGAAGGTCGCCATCTTCGCCTACAATCCGGCGCAGCAGCCCCTCCGGTGACTCTCCTTGATCAAGCAAAGTCGTTACAGGCGGCATCGATCCAACCGCTTGCTCCAGTTTTGTAATCTCATCGTCCGTCAAACCAGGCATAAGCTGAACGATAAACCCGCCGGCATGCAGCACCGAATTATCTGTACCCACCAAGACGCCAAGACCAACCGCCGAAGGCGTCTGTTCGGACACCGCGAAATAGTATGTGAAATCCTCGCCGAGTTCACCCGATACAATCGGAATACTGCCACGGTATGGTTCCTTCATCCCTAAATCCTTTGTAATATGAAGATAACCAGTGCGTCCAACAGCTCCGGCTACGTCAAGCTTACCCATTGCGTTGCTTGCCAAATGAACTTCAGGATGATCAACGTATCCGCGAACCTCTCCGTCTGCATTGGCATCAACAACGATCTGGCCGATTGGACCGTCGCCCTTTACTTGAATCGTCAGTTTTTCTTGCCCTTTCAGCATAGCGCCCATAATAGCACCTGCTGTTAATGTACGCCCTAACGCTGCTGTAGCCGTTGGATATGTACCATGCCTTTGGCGAAGCTCTTCAACAAGCTGAGTCGTGCGAGCCGCGAACACTCGAATCTTGCCATTCCATGCCGTCCCTCGCACCAGCACGTCCTTCAGCTGATTTTCCATCAAAATCCCTCCTGATTGCGTTCATATATAATTCTCAATCCTTCAAGTGTGAGCAGCGGATCAACCTCTTCTATCGTTTCCGATTCAGCAGCGATTAACTCAGCTAAGCCGCCGGTTGCGATTACACGTGGTGTGACACCAAATTCTGTGCGTATCCGTTTAACAATACCGTCAACCTGTCCTGCGTATCCAAAAATAATGCCAGCCTGCATCGATGTTACAGGATTGCGTCCAATGACACTTTTCGGCTTCACAAGCTCAATACGCGGCAGCTTAGCGGCGCGCTGATAAAGCGCTTCGGTAGAAATGCCGATCCCCGGAACAATGGCACCGCCCAAGTAATTGCCGCCTTCATCAATATAGTCAAAGGTCGTTGCTGTACCGAAATCAACAACAATAAGCGGTGAGCCGTATTTTACGATGCCCGCCACCGAATTGACGATCCGATCAGCCCCAACCTCACGTGGATTCTCATAGCGGATGTTTAATCCGGTTTTGACGCCAGGCCCTACGACTAGGGGAACTTTACGCAAATATTTGAGACAAAGCTGCTCGAGTGTCCGCATCAACGGTGGAACAACCGATGAAATAATGACGCCTTCCATTTGTTCCAGCTTCACGCCCGCATAATGAAACAGATTATGAATGTTAATGCCGTATTCATCTACTGTAGCAGAACGATTGGTGCTCAGCCGCCAATGGTGCAAAAGTTCTTTTCCTTTATAGATACCTAGCACAATATTCGTATTTCCAACATCAATGACGAGGATCAAAGCGACTCCCCACCCTTCTTCTCATTCAAATCCAAGCTAATATCGAGCGCATGGAAGGAATAAGTCAATCCGCCTACCGAAATGACATCAACGCCGCTAGCTGCGATACCTTTAACGGTTTCTAAAGAGACACCGCCAGATGCTTCTACGATAACGTGAGGAGAAGCTGCTTTAATTCGAGCTACACATTCCTTCATCAAATCTGTAGACATATTGTCCAGCATAATAATGTCTGCGCCACAAGCAAGTGCTTCGTCCACTTGCGCTAACGATTCTGTCTCTACTTCAATCTTCATTGTGTGTGGAATTTTACTGCGCGCAGCTTCAACCGCAGCACGAATGCCGCCAGAGCCTTTAATATGGTTATCTTTAATCATAACTGCATCGTATAAACCAAATCGGTGGTTAGCGCCGCCCCCCACACGCACTGCGTACTTCTCCAGCATCCGATGGCCTGGGGTTGTCTTGCGAGTATCGACAAGCCGAACCGGCAATCCTTCAAGCGCATCGATGAAAGAACGTGTCTTAGTCGCAATGCCAGACAGCCGTTGCATTAAGTTAAGCGCAAGTCGCTCTCCGGTTAATAGGCTATGCGTACTGCCCTCTACGGTGGCGATAATCGTACCCTTGTTTACATACTCGCCATCCTGTACTTTGGAATCAAAGACAAGTGACGAATCAACAACCTCAAATACGAGCTTCGCAATCGGAAGCCCTGCAATTATACCGCTTTCCTTCACATGAATAACGGCTTTGGAACGCGAGTCCCTTGGAATCGTCGTTTCGGTCGTAATATCCCCACTGCCTATATCCTCTGCAAGCCATCCGCGAATTTGCTCACGCACTGCCGCATTATAACCGCCTGCCATCCATTCAAACATCCTCTATTCGCTCCTCCGTCAATCCATATAGACGGTGTAACACCGTATGCTTTCTCCACATTGCATCATCGCGTACCGGGAAATCCTCACGGAAATGCGCTCCACGGCTTTCCTCCCGAGAGAGTGCAGCTTCCGTAGTCAGCAGGGCACAGGTGAGCAGATTAGCAAATTCGTATTCCTCACGCCCCGTCAGAACGGATTGATAGATAGGCAACTGCCGTTTCAATTCCTCAAGACCCTTCATAAGACCACTTGCATCGCGGCGCAAGCCAGCGTAACGGACCATAATCTTTTGCAGCTTAAGCCGTCTTTCTACGACAGCTTGGATTGATGTACTGCTCCGTTCTATCTCATTACTAATATTAGGCTGAATCGTAAGACTCGGAAGCTCATCGATTCGTTTTACAATTCTTCTGCCAAATACAATGGCCTCGGATAGCGAATTGCTCGCTAATCGATTAGCGCCGTGTACACCTGTTGAGGATACTTCGCCGCAAGCGAATAAACGCTTTATATTCGTTTCCCCATTTAGGTCGGTTTTCACTCCGCCCATCATATAATGCATAGCTGGCGCAACCGGAATCCAGTCCGACGTCAAATCGAGGCCGTATTTTAAGCAATATTCATATATAGTAGGAAAACGGTGCTTTACCATTTCCGGTGATTCATGTGTAATATCAATATAAACGAAGGTCGATTTCGTCTCTTCCATTTCACTGACGATGGCTCTCGCCACAACATCACGCGGTGCCAGCTCCAGCTGCTCATGGTAGCGTTCCATGAAGCGCTCTCCTTTAATATTACGAAGATACGCCCCTTCGCCGCGCACAGCCTCTGATATCAAAAACCTTGGCGCGCCTGGATAACATAGAGAGGTAGGGTGGAACTGAATAAACTCGACATCCTGTATGTATGCCCCTGCTCGATAAGCCATCGCAATGCCGTCTCCTGTGGCAACCTCAGGATTTGTCGTGTAACGGTACAACTGGCCAGCCCCGCCTGAGCTTAAAATGACGGCTTTGCCTCTTACAAACAACCGCGCACCGCTTGGCTTCTGTACAATGACACCACAGCATTCGCCGTCCTGTGTAACCAAATCAATAACAAAATGGTCGTCCCAAACTTCGATCTTAGGATTGGCAATAGCCGTTTCGGACAATGCTCGTACGATCTCGAAACCAGTAGCATCCCCGTTAGCATGCAAAATACGCCGCTGGCTATGCGCTCCTTCCTTCGTAAGCGCAAACTCGCCATTCTCCAGATCGAATTGCGTCCCCATCTTTATTAAGCTGCGAACACCTTTGGGTCCCTCATGAACGAGTACATCAACCGCTTCATTAGAACATAAGCCTGCACCCGCTACGAGTGTATCTTGTCTATGGTAAGCCGGCGAATCCTCATCCGAAATAACCGCAGCGATACCGCCCTGCGCATAACGCGTATTGCTGTCGAGCAGCGATTTTTTCGTAATCATGAGGACAGAATTGTTTTCACTTGCTCGTATAGCGGTAAAAAGACCGGCAATGCCGGCCCCAATTACAATCACATCTTTTTCTATAACAGGCAGCTCACTTAACTGCACATCGACTAAATATCTAGGAATCATCATTGGCTCCTCCAAGCGTAGAAGCAGCGCATACTACTTCACGAGTAGCATGCGCTCCAAGGATAAACGGGCTTGATCTGCAACATGTGGCGGTACGTAGATTTGAGGCTGCATCGTTTCCAAGCATTTCACTAGTTTCTTCAAATTATTTACTTTCATGTTAGGGCACACCAAATATTTAGATGCAAAATGAAAAGTTTTACCTGGGCTGTCTAAACGAAGCTGATAGCCAGTGCCATCTTCTGTTCCCACGATAAATTCTTGGCAATCTGATTCTTTACAATATTTAATAATAGCGGTTGTACTGCCTACAAAGTCGCCTAGCTCAACGACTTCAGGACGACATTCCGGATGCACAACGAATTGCGCATTAGGATATTTCGCTTTCATTTCTTCTACGTCTTTAACCGTCAGCATATCGTGCGTATTGCAGTAACCTTCCCAGATAATCATTTTCTTATCGGTATTCTGCTGCACATAGTGGCCTAGGTTCTTATCTGGTACCCAGATGATCTCGTCGCCTTCAACCGAATTGACAACTTTAACCGCATTTGCCGATGTGCAGCAAATATCAGTCTCCGCTTTGATCTCAGCAGACGAGTTAATGTAAGTAACGACCTTTGCATTCGGGTGCTGCGCTTTCAGCTTACGCAAGCCATCAACACTTACCATGTCGGCCATCGGACAGCCCGCACGCTCGTCGGGAATGATAACGGTTTTATTAGGAGCCAAAATTTTTGCGCTCTCACCCATAAAGTGAACGCCGCAAAAAACAATAACTTCAGCATCCGTTTGTGCAGCCTTCTGCGCAAGCAGGAAGGAATCTCCACGGAAATCAGCTACCTCTTGAATTTCATCACGTTGATAATAATGAGCTAAAATGATAGCATTCCGTTCTTTCTTCAACTGTAACAACCGTTCACGCAGCTCTCGGTTTTGCTCCGCCTTGCGTTCCAGTGCCAGTGCTTCCACAGTAGATCCTCTCCTCTTATGAGGGATGGGCGATAACCCATTCCGTTATACGGCAAGCTGAACTTTGTGAATTGATGCACAAACTTAGAAAGTCGCTTACCTATAGTTTAAACCAAAAGGGATAAATTCATTTGATTAAGTTTTAATTTACACGCGGTAGATGCTACTGTCAATGCGTTAAAGGCCTTTTTAAGGCAGCAATTTAAAATAAATTATTTTGATCGCTGTATCTCACTCACATTCTTCGTAAATGAACCTTTTTTACTATATAATCGCGACCTCCGTCATCACTTGTATTAGCAACGAAATAAAAAAAGTCTCTCTCCGCGATGGAGAGAGACCATATTGAATTATCTTTTTGCTGGATCGTAAGGTTGACCAAGTGCTGAGGGCGCATTTGAACGACCAACAGCTCCTGCCAAAACGATCAATGTCAAAACGTACGGCAGCATGTAGAAAAATTCAACTGGAATATGCTGCGAGAATTCAAAGCGCTGTGCAAAGCTTCTAAGCGCCTGAGCTAGACCGAAGAACATTGCTGCTCCTACAACGCCAAGCGGATTCCATTTGCCGAAAATCAGTGCTGCGAGCGCAATAAATCCTTGCCCAGAAATCGTATTATGCGCAAAGCTGCTAGTCGTCGTCAACGTAATTGTCGCACCGCCAAGGCCTGCAAGCGCGCCGCTGAGCAATACGCCGATATAACGGTATTTCGTTACGCTAATACCAACGGTATCCGCAGAGCTCGGATGTTCGCCCACCGCACGCAGACGCAAGCCAAATGGCGTATGGAACAAGACGAAATAACTGATTACTGCGATAGCTAGGACAATATACGTCGTCGGATACGCGGTGAAAATAGCTTTCCCGAGCAACGGAATATCAGATAAATAAGGTATTTTCACTTTGTGGAACACATTAGCCAAAAGCGGCGTTTGACCTGATCCATCATAAATGCTTTTGGTTAGGTAAAGCGCTAAGCCAAGCGATAGAATGTTAATAACGACACCGACGACGGTTTGATCCGCACGGAACGTGATCGTTGATATCGCATGCAATAAAGCAAATAACGTACCATAAATAGCTGCAGCTATAAATCCAATCCACGGTGAAGCACTGCCTAACCCAGCTTGTATCGCATACTCCGTTGCAACTGCCGCGGCGAACGCCCCTGAAACCATCAAGCCCTCTAGTCCGATGTTCACAACACCTGAGCGCTCTGAGTACATACCGCCAAGCGCTGTAAAAATGAGTGCGGTGGAGAACACGAGCGTTGTATTAATAAGTTGTCCAATGATGTCTAGCACGTTCATCCTACACCGCCTCCTTCCGCTTGCTTGCACGTTTATTTAGAAAAGGCTTTAAGAACCACTTCACCAATCCATGCGAAGCAACGAAGAAAATAACGGCGCCGATTACGATACGCACGACCTCAGGAGGAACACCCGCACCAAAGCTCATGCCTGCTGAACCGTAGCTGAGTCCACCGAATAAGATTGCACCAAGGAATACACCAATCGGCGTATTGCCGCCAAGGAGCGCTACCGCAATACCATCAAACCCATAGCCCGGAGAAGCGGCCATAACGGTCTGGTTGCCGAACACGCCTAAAATTTCAAACACGCCGCCCAGACCAGCGAATACGCCGCTTATAAACATCGACTTAACCATCGTTACGTTAACGTTCATACCCGCATATAACGCTGCATCCGGATTATGTCCAACAGCGCGAAGCTCGTAGCCTTGTTTCGTACGCCATAACACGAAATAAAACACAACGATACAAATGAGCGCAACAACCGTACCCCAGTGCATACGAGCGTTGTCTGTCAATTTAATAAGCCAATCAATTTTCACCATAGCTGATTCATGAACCGGCATCGACTTCTGCTGGCCTTTCTCAACAAGAAACTTCGCGATGATAAAATTGGAGAGGAACAATGCGATCCAATTCAGCATGATGGATGAAATAACTTCATTTACTCCACGCTTCGCTTTCAAGTAACCAGCAATACCCGCCCATAGACCGCCGAATACAGCACCCGTAATTACAGCTAGAGGCGCATGTATATACCATGGCAGGTCAAGCAGCACGCCAACGATTGTCGCGCCAGTCATGCCCATTACAAATTGTCCCTCAACACCGATATTGAATAGACCTGTACGGAAAGCGAAGGAAACGGCTAAACCTGTAAAGATCAATGGTGTAATTGCTCGAACCGCTTCTCCCATATTGTAAGGAGTGCTAAACAGCTTATTGATTAAAGAAGTGTACGCTAGAATTGGATCGTACCCTCCAGCAAGCATGGCAATGGCGCCAACCACAAATCCAAGAATGATTGACACAATTGGAATAAGGATAGACGATTTATTAAATATTTTTTTCAAGGTTTCCATATACGCTATCCTCTCCCCTCTGATGCAGGTACAGCTATTTTGTTACCAGCCATCATAAGTCCAAGCTGCTGATCATCTCTTTGCTCAGCATCAACCTCACCCATTAGCTTGCCTTCATACATGACCGCAATTCGATCGGACAGTGCATACAGCTCATCAAGCTCAAATGATACGAGTAAAATCGCTTTTCCTTCGTTACGAGCTTGTACCAACCGCTTGTGCACAAATTCAATCGCACCGATGTCGAGACCGCGTGTAGGCTGAACCGCAATTAACAAATCAGGATCTTTATGAAGCTCCCGTGCGATAATAGCCTTCTGCTGGTTTCCTCCAGACAACTGACGAGCATGCGTATGAATACCTGATGAGCGAACATCAAATTCGTTAACAAGCTTTTCAGACAGCTTGTCCATGCTGTTGTAATCAATAAACATGGAACGGCCGAATTCCGGCTCAAAATACGTATTCAAAATCATATTTTCACTAACTGAGAAATCTAGCACCAGCCCATGCTTATGCCGATCCTCTGGTATATGCCCTACTCCCGCAACCGATATTTGGCGCGGAGAATGATTCGTCATATCCTTGCCATTCAGCTTAACGCTGCCGCCGTCCAGCTTGCGCATACCAGTTATAGCGTAAATGAGCTCGCTTTGCCCATTGCCATCAACACCGGCTATGCCAAAAATCTCTCCTGCACGAATGTTGAAGCTCGTACCATCCAGTACATTTTTGCCTTGATCACCTTTCATCTGCAATCCATCCACAGATAAAATAACTTCGCCAGGCTCGTTCTTCGTCTTCTTCACCTCGAAGGATACGTCCCTGCCGACCATTAATTCCGCAAGCTGCTGCTCATTCGTCTCATCTGTAGTTACTGTCTTGATAACCTTGCCGCGTCGAATAACGGTTACAGCATCTGCAAGAGCCATTACTTCTTTCAATTTATGCGTAATGATAATAATCGACTTTCCTTCAGCAGCCAGGTTGCGAATGATTTCGATTAGCTCCTCAATTTCCTGCACCGTCAAAACAGCTGTCGGCTCATCAAAAATAACGATTTCGGCGCCGCGATACAACGTTTTCAGAATTTCAACACGCTGCTGCATGCCTACTGTAATATCTTTAATTCGCGCCTGAGGGTCTACATTCAGACCATAACGTTCGGATATCGCCCGAACCTTCTCATTAGCGAGCTTGTAGTCGATTTTCATACCTTTGACAGGCTCATTGCCAAGCACAATATTTTCTGCAACGGTAAAAGGCTGTACGAGTTTGAAATGTTGATGAACCATTCCGATGCCAAGGTCAATTGCTTTAGAGGCACCCTCAATGACTGTTTTCTCACCATTAACCCAAATCTCGCCCTCGTCCGGTTGATATAGTCCGAACACAATGTTCATTAGGGTCGATTTTCCTGCGCCATTCTCGCCAAGCAGCGCATGAATCTGACCTTTCTTCAATTCAAAATTTATGGAATCGTTAGCTACCAATCCGGGAAACCGCTTTGTAATTCCCTTTAACTGTACAGCCGCCTTGCTCCGGTCCATTCCTCATCATCTCCCCGGTTTTTACTGCTTCAATATGCATAAAAAATTTGACATTAAAAGCACTTACTTATCCCAACAAAGAACAAAGACCGGCCGAAGCCGGTCTTGTCTGATTCATCAACAAACGATCCTCAATCAAAGGATACCATTGAATGGAGAAAACTATTCAGTAGGTACTTTAATATCGCCGCTAACGATTTTTGCTTTGTATTTCTCTACTTCAGCAAGAACATCAGCTGGAACGTTTTTCTTAGATGTTTCTGGCAAGCCTACTGCATCGTCTTTCAAACCTAACTCTTGTACAGTTCCGCCAGCCCATGTTCCAGCGAGTAGATCTGTGGATACTTTATGAACAGCAGTTTCAACGCCCTTCATCATGGACGTTAGTGTAATTTCATCACCGAACTCAAGTGATTGGTCTTTATCTACACCAATAACCCAAACGTTTTCACCATTGTCTTTACGCGCTTTACCTTCATTGAACACACCATTGCCTGTAGCGCCAGCAGCGTGGAAAATAATATCAGCACCGCCATCGTACATTGTTGATGCAGCCAATTTACCAAGGTCAGGTTTACCGAAGTCACCTGCATAGTTAACTTCAACTTTTACATCCGGTTTAACTGCAGCAACACCTGCTTTGAAGCCTGCTTCGAATTTCTTGATAACCGGAATCTCCATACCGCCAACGAATCCAACTTTATTTGTTTTTGTCATCAAACCTGCAACGACACCAACAAGGAAAGATCCTTCGTTTTCAGCGAAAGTAATAGAAGCAACGTTTGGCGCTTCAACTACGCTGTCAATTACTGCTAGCTTAGCATCTGGATTTTCTTTAGCCACTTTGCTTAGTGCATCATTAAACAAGAAACCGATACCCCAAGTAAGGTCATATCCTTCTTTAACGAAGCTGTTTAGGTTCGGCTCCATGTCTGCTTCGCCTTTACTTTCCAAGAACTTCGTTTCCGCACCAGTCTCAGCAGTTACTTTCTGAAGAGCTTCCCATGCGCTTTGGTTAAAGGATTTATCGTGTACGCCGCCAACATCAGTAACCATACCAATTTTTTTGCCTTTTCCAGTACCATCGTTTTCAACAGCAGGCGTAGTACCTTTATCTCCGTTCGTGCCGCCCTCGTTGTTTTTCTTGCCACCGCAAGCTGACAACACTAGTGTCAACGCGATCATCATTACAAGCATAAAGCTAAATGTCTTTTTCATGCGTGTTTTCTCCCCTGCTCTAATTTTTGTGTAGCTTGGCAACCCCTGTTACATTCTTATTCTTGCTGATACTGGTCGCTATTATTTCATTATAGTTACAAAAAAATAAACGTCAATAACTTATGTCAGTTTAAGTGACATAAAAACGTTATGACCGTCATCATGTAACATCTATGTAACGTATGACCAATATAGACAAAACCTCCATGTAAGCATTTCTGTTTTTCATCCGAGGTTTATACACGTATTATAGGCTAAATCCGAACATTAATAAAGAAAAAAATAGTCGCCCGCTACTCTTTACAAGTAGCAAAGCGACTATCGTTAACAATTATCCATAAAATACTATTCGTTCTTATCTGGATCTTCTGTTGCATCACGTTTCTCAAGGTTCGGAGCTTTCGCTTCGTCCTGATCACGAGTTTGGATACGCACCTTTACGTCTCCAACCGTCTCAATAATAGGCTCGGTTGTCGGCTCATTTGTTTCAACTGCATCAGTAGAAGGACCGCCTTCCAAAGTACCAGTCTCAACCAAACGTTTGATTTGATCCATTTCGAGCGTTTCTTCATTAAGCAGTGTTTGAGCAATCAAATGCATTTCTTTGCTCTTCTCTGTTAATAGCTTCTTCGCACGATCATAACAGCCTGTAATAATGGATTGCATTTCTTGATCTATCTCGTATGCAATGGCATCAGAGTAGTTCTGCTCATGTCCAATATCACGTCCAAGGAATACTTGGCCTTGTGAACTGCCGAATTGCATCGGTCCAAGCTTATCGCTCATACCGTATTCCATAATCATACTGCGTACGATGCCTGTCGCCTGTTTAAAGTCGCTATATGCACCAGTACCAATTTCACCAATAAACAGTTCCTCTGCTACACGGCCTGCAAGCAAACCAGTGATTTTGTCCAAAAGCTCCTGTTTCGTTACAAGCATACGATCTTCTTTTGGAAGCATGATGACATATCCGCCAGCACGTCCGCGAGGAATAATCGTAACCTTATGCACCATATCCGCATGCTCCAAGAAGAAGCCTGCAATCGTATGGCCTGCTTCATGGTAAGCGACAATACGTTTCTCACGATCACTGACAACACGGCTTTTCTTCTCCGTACCAACAATGATTCGGTCAATCGCATCATCCACTTCAACCATTGCGATATCTTTCTTATTACGACGGGCAGCTAGGAGCGCTGCTTCATTAAGTAAGTTTTCTAAATCAGCGCCACTAAAGCCTGTTGTACGTCTTGCGATAACTTCAAGCTTAACATCCTTGGATAGCGGCTTATTGCGCGCATGTACTTTAAGCACCGCTTCACGGCCCTTAAGGTCTGGACGGTCAACCGTAATTTGACGGTCAAAACGGCCTGGACGCAGAAGCGCTGGATCAAGGATATCCGGACGGTTTGTTGCTGCAATAATAATAATACCTTCGTTGGCACCAAAGCCATCCATTTCAACGAGCAATTGGTTGAGCGTTTGCTCACGTTCATCATGTCCGCCGCCTAGACCAGCGCCACGTTGACGACCTACCGCATCAATCTCATCGATAAAGATGATACAAGGAGCATTTTTCTTCGCGTTCTCAAACAAGTCGCGTACACGGGATGCACCGACACCGACAAACATCTCTACAAAATCAGAACCGGAAATGCTGAAGAACGGCACGCCCGCTTCGCCTGCTACTGCACGAGCAAGCAATGTTTTACCTGTACCCGGAGGACCAACAAGCAATACGCCCTTCGGTATACGAGCGCCTACTAAATTGAATTTCCGCGGGTCCTTCAAGAAGTCTACGACCTCAACGAGCTCTTGCTTCTCCTCGTCTGCTCCTGCGACATCTTCGAATGTAATCCGCTTCTTCTCATTATCGTAAAGCCGCGCTTTGCTCTTGCCAAAGTTCATAACTTTGCCGCCGCCGCCCTGAGCTTGATTCATCAAGAAGAAGAACAGGACAAAGATGATGACAAACGGAATAATGGAGGTAAGGAATGTAAGCCAAATGCTTGGCTGATCCATTTCCTTCGTCTCATAAGCGAATCCATACTGCTTCGACCATTCAGCGATCTTAGGCTCAGCGCTAACGCCGGTCCTTGATACGAATTGATCGTTTTCTGCATCCGCAGGTTTCACTTTATATTTTCCGGAAACAAAATAAGATTGGTTCTCGTACTTAACACTTAACTCTTTAACATTCCCTGACTCAATTGCTGCAACGAGTTCATCGTAACGCAATCCAACGGTCGTGTTATTTTGGCTGCTGATAAATTGAAAAATCCCAACGGTCACCAAAAAGATAATTAAATAAAAACCAGTATTACGGATGATCCGATTCATCCCCAACCTCCTCTCAGACGCTTAAAATATTTTACCATATCATGACTTTCCATAACAATAGAGGTGTACGGAGAAGGGCATGTACGGGTGAATCGCAATTATTTTTGATAAACTTGCGGCTTCAAAATACCAATATAAGGGAGATTACGATATTTCTCTGCATAATCCAGTCCATAACCGACAACAAACTCATCAGGCAGTGTAAAGCCTTTATAGTCTGCTTCCAATTCAACTGTACGGCGAGCAGGCTTATCGAACAAAGTTACAACTGTAACAGACTTCGCATTGCGACGCTCTAGCACGTCAATTAGGTAACTAAGCGTCAATCCGCTGTCGATAATATCTTCAACGATTAGAACATCTCGGCCTTCGACAGATACATCGAGGTCTTTAATAATTTTGACAACGCCAGATGATTTCGTGGATTGTCCATAGCTAGATACAGCCATAAAATCAATTTCAAGCGGCACTGTAATTTCCTTAACCAAATCAGCCATGAAAATAAACGCGCCTTTCAAAACACAAATAACGAGCGGATTACGCCCATTAAAATCTTTACTCAGTGTTGCACCAAGTTCCTTAACCTTCTCACCAATTTGCTGCGCGTCGTACAATACTTCTTGAATATCGTTCTGCAAGTGTAAATCCCCCTACGCTTAACTATGTTTATGAGTGTACCAGTGCTTCTTATTCGTTGCCTGCCCTTATGAATAACACGTCTTTTGTGTGTACATCCGTAAGCGCATGACTTGATCTGCGAATGCCCGGAATCCAGAGTAATTTGCCTGACCCATCAAACAGCAATGGATACAGCTCTCTCTTTAGCGGAGCAACTTTCTCGTCAACGAACATATCTTGCACTTTTTTCGAACCATTTAATCCTAAAACCTGAATTCTGTCTCCCGGCTGCCGATTTCGAACAACGAGCGGATACGTTAGTTCCGACGCATCAAAGCAGGCTTCATAACGCGATGCAGGCTTACAACTTTCTAACGCTGATGTATAAGCAAACTCAAATGTCCACCCGCATTGCTCGATCGCCAGGCTAGCTTTATCCCTTCCCACCTCGCACAAATAGACACTCGCTTCTTTGGATACATGCTGTGGCACTTGAATCCACCGCATTCTATCATATTCACGAGCGCAGCAAATGCCGGCACCAGCATCGATTCGCCAAGTTGCAGGCGCATGAGTGGAAGCAGCAAGCCTCATCGTCTCAATCTGCTCGAAAGATATCTTTTCCGTTTCCTTAGAAAGATAACTTAATATTAGTTTAATCAATCTCCTTTGTAAAGCGACGTGGAGACCATGCAAATCGTCGCAGCTTATCGCGCATTCATTGGGGGATAACGTAACGAGCTGCGCAAAGAACGCTTCGGTTTGTTTCTCCATCCATTCGTCTTCCGCACCCGCTACTTCAGCAAGTCGTTGAAGGGATTGGGATATGTGCGGATTATGCTTTGATAAATACGGTAAAATATCTAACCGAATGATGTTTCGGAAATAATGGCGTTCCTTGTTACTGCTGTCCGTGCAGTAAGGAATTTGGTGTTCTTCGCAGTAACGCAGAAGGTCTGACTTGTTCATACGAAGCAGCGGCCTGATAAGTTCCACGTTTTTTTCTCTTCTTTTACTGAGAATTCCCGCCAAACCAGTTAAGCCTGTCCCACGAATGACGCGCATAAGGACGGTTTCCGCCTGATCATCTGCATGATGGGCGAGCGCGATACGCGAAGCTCCATATCGGGTCGCGATTTCATGCAAAAAGCCGTACCGCCTCTCGCGTGAGGCAGCTTGTCCATTCATTCGGGTTTCTTCTATATAAGACGGCATGTCGAACGTTACCGTCTCACAAATGACCCCTAGCTGCTGCGCAAATTGCTTAACGACAATCAGCTCATGCGCCGACTCCTCTACTCGAAAGCCGTGATTCACATGAGCTGCAATAATGGAGATTTCATTGCTCTTCGCTACAGCAGACAGCATATGCAGCAGCGCCATCGAATCTGGACCTCCGGACACCGCAACAACAATACAATCCCCTTTCGACCAAAGCCTGCGGTCTGCAGCTGTTTTCTCAAGCTCGTTTCGCAGATTCATAGGTTGTACCTCACCTTCACTTCCCGTTGCGTGCTGCCGCTACAGCACATTGCGTATGAGCCAGTAAACCGACGTTCCAAGCAAGACCGCTGAAAGAGCAGCAAGCCCCTTTAACCACCCTGGTGTAGCAGAGGGTCTATGCGTGTCTCGTCTATGCATCAGTAAACGCCAAGCCGCAGAAGCCTCACCCGCGTCCGAATACTGTCCTGCAAAAGCTTTACGCAGCCATCCGGCAACTGGCTTTAATACCGAACTGGATTCAGCGATCTGGATGAGCTCCATAGCTGAGCGATTTTGCGGCAATAGCTCCACCGTTAACTGATGAAGCCGTTTTGGTTCATGCAGCTGTATGCAAAGCACACCAAACGAGAACAAATCGTAACTCGGATCAGCAGATCGCGAGCCTTCATTCCAGTAGCCCCGATCATAAATTTCAGTAAATTGGCGAACGGCTTTGCCTGCTGCAGTCACCCCGCCGAAATCAACCAGCTCAACATGACCATAATCGGCAACGAGCACATTTTCCACCTTTAAGTCGCCGAACACCCATCCTGCTTGGTGCAGCTTCGTCAGCTTGCCCAGCAGATTCAAGCCAACTAACGGAAACCACTCCGAGCCGTGCTGCTTTAGGTAATCGTCCAGCTTAGATCCCAGTACATAGCGCATAATATAAAAAGGATATTCCTTTCCATCCGGACCATACAAATCATCTACGTCGAACAAAAAGGATTCCTGCCCGTATTGCTTCTGCTTGGCGATCGACTGCAGCACATTGATCTCCGATTGCAGATCGAGTGCATCTAAACCGAGCTTCATCGCATACCAGCTGCGATCACGCTGTACGAGATATACTTTACCGTTTGCGCCCTCTCCAAGCAACCTCTCTATCCGGTAACGCCCTTGTTTCCACTTGCCAACCACCACCATGCCACGGCGAAGATCAACTTTAAACGACGTAGTCACTCATCATCCCATCCGTTTCGTCTCTGCTCTGTCTACCATAATCGCCCTGGCGATAAAAATCAATGACATGCATAATCGCAGGGCCCGTCGGCGTGGTTCCGCCCATTTGCAGTTTCGGAAAGATGGCGTGAACACCATTCAAGTGACTCGTCCAGCTCAAATCCATCAAACAGTCATCCCCATGTCTTGAGCCTGGGAAATGAAATACCGAGATTTCACTTTTTCCTTGTCTCGCTTGCAGGCTGAGCATTAAATCGCGTATAGCCTCCTCCACAGCCGCCAGCTTTGGCTTCATGCTGGCGCTGGCATCAATAAGAAGCGCCACTCGCAAATTTGATGTCTCCCCCAGCTCGTCGATAACACGTACAACATCGCCACGCTTCTCCGGTGACAATGCTTCGATTGAGCCGTTGCCAAGCACCTGCTTCAATTCCTTCTGAACTGCTAATTGAATCGTCTGCACAACAGTCTTCCGAGTCATCATCTGTACCGTCTGCGACAGCTGACGCATATTTACCATCCTGCTTAGACCGCCGCCCGCACGCGCAATCTCATCAATCTCAGCCGCGCCAAGCTCACCTACATCGCCATGATCGAGTACGCCTACTACATTTACTGAAATTCCTTCCGATTGTGCATGTGCAGCCGCTATGACTGGACTTAGACCCACATTAGAGCATCCATCTGTAATCAACAATATTTGCTTCATAATGATTACCCTCCTCAAGTGTTTGAGAAACAAACACAGCATCGTAAGCACGAGCCAAGTGTTTGAGAAACAAACACGGCATCGTAAGCATAGGCTTAGCGTTTGAGAATCAAACGCAGCTTCGTAAGCATTGGCTTCGCCCTTTGCCTTTCTATTAGCTTTGCCTTTTTTGAGAGGGATAAACAGCTAGACTAGTTAAAAAATGATATTTACACATATAACAAACCAAAATTACTTGTATTAATAAGGCACATCCATCCACTCACTGAAAATAGGTTTGATATTCATAGCAATATGTATAACTATTTTGTTTGAGCATTTACTATGTACCACAGTTGAAAATCACTAAACTTCATATGCCCCTTTATCTTTCATCGGTCGTAATTGAGTGATAAATGAATGCAGCAACAAATTGATGTTTCAAAAATAAAATCTACGTGTATGTATTAATATTAGTGTGAATTCCGCTTCGCGGGTCAATTCAACAGAGCATGTCATGTCTTTGTTACGTTAAAGCTTTTATGTACTATACGCTCGCTATTATGTAACAAACAATAACAATAGCCCATTTCCTGTCAGCGTGAGTCAGCCGACAACAAATAGGCTACTGCTTGCTCAATGAATATCATAGATACAAGCTCACCGTTCAAGTATCCATTCATCATTGTTTTAAATTTATAAATGATTTCACAGTCCATATTTTATTTCTATACTCAGCTCACCGTCCTTGGACGCTCCATGCGCGTCACACCCGGAAAACGGAAGGATGCCCATTCTGGCAAATGCTTATCGATACGTGCTACAAGCACGGTCATATCATCAATAATCTCTCCATTATGATGACGAACCACCTTCTCAAGCAGCGCATCCGCCATTTCCTGCGGATCATCTGTCGCCAGCTCGCTAATAATTCGCTTCATCCAGAGCTCTTTATTAACAGCAAGGCCCGGCGCATCATAAATGCCGTCACTCATCATGACTAGCGTGTCGCCCGATTGCATTTGCATCGACACGAAGTCGACATCAATATCTTGAAGAATGCCAATCGGCAAATTGTTCGCTGTTATCGGAATAACCTCATTTCCTCGTTTAATAAAGCTTGGCGTTGATCCTATTTTCATAAACGTCGTTTGCGCCGTATACAGATCAACGATCGCTAAATCGACGGTAGCAAATACTTCATCAGATGAGCGCAATAAGAGCACCGAGTTAACTGACTTCACTGCCAGCTTCTCATCCATGCCTGACTGCAGCAGCTGCTGCAGAATCGACAATGCCGCGCTGCTTTCCTGACGCGCACGCTCACCATTGCCCATACCATCGCTGATCGCAACTGCAAACTTGCCATTTCCAAGCTCCACCATACTGAAGCTGTCGCCAGACAGCAGATCTCCTCCTTTAGCTGCACCAGCTATGCCCGTCTCCACCTCGTACTGCTTGGCTGAGCCAAACGCGACCAGGGACGGCTCACCGCTTCTCGTTGGGGAGTGCTCCGATTTCACTGCAATATGCTCTCCCAAAATATCACTAAGCAGCGGCGCGATTATTTTTCGGCACTCATCATAGCCTTGTCCAAACGTATGATACACCTCTATATCCACATTCCCCTCCTCTAAGCTCACAATATCAATTCCCTGTACGGATAAACCGAGTCCTTCCACCGCCTCTCGAATTTGCTCCTCCTGCAGATGAAGCGTTTGTCCCTCCCTTTTAATTTCTTTCGCCAAATCCTCCATTACTTGCGATACACCCTGCAATTGATCCGCTACAAGCTGACGGGAGTCGCATATTTGCTTCTTCCAGTGCATATTATTTTGATATAGCTCGTACTGCTGGCTCATATCCACAAGAACCTGCGACGATTTCACGCAATGCGCCGACCACGCACGCGGTATTTCCTTAGGGGAAGGAACACACTTCTCCTCAACGACCGTCATCATATCGGTCATCATTTTGTACGTATGAAAAAACTTGTCCTCCCAGCAAGCATTTTGCCGATGGCAGCTGGCACAGCTGCGTTCAGCAACCGCATTCATAAAATGGCTGATCTCATCCTCCCTTTTAACCGTTGTAACGCTGCTATTGAGCTGGCCAAAGCTCTTTGACAGCTGACGAAACACTTCTGAGTACTGTGATACGCGGTCTGCAGTCACCTCACGTACTCGCTTCGCATAATCATGCTGCGATTTGGCATGCTCATTCGTACCCGGCACATACCGTGATATCGTGCGGATCATAATACGCGGCGTCAGCATAAGCAGCGTTGCGGCTGCTACCGACTCCCAGGTTGAGCTCATAACATCAGCCTGGCTTCCTACATATATGGATAAAATCGATGTTCCAAGCAACATTCCGAATGCCGCTGCCATTTTGCCGCCATCACGCAGCAGACCAGCCAGCAAGCCCGCAAAAGCGAGTAAGCTCATTTGAACGACTGCACCAAAATCAGCCAAGCTTAGAATGAGTCCTGCAACCACACCGACCGAAGCGCCAAGCGGCGCACCCCCTGCTAAAGCAAAGAGGAGCAGCATATAACGTGACATCACATGCTCTACCGACATTCCGTAAAACACCCATCCAACCGCCCCCGTCATAACCGACGCGAGTAAAATCATTAAACAAATGATTTCCTCGTTTTTGAGAGAAGCTGATTTTTTGGTCATCGTAAGCACCGGTATCGCTTGTATGAACACCAATGTGAGCACGAAACCAAGCGCGGCCTCCACCACAACGAGCATGAAATTGTACCAGCTCAGCTCGTCCCCTATAAACACGCTGAACATTTGCACCATTAACGTTGATGCGAACACTAGAATGGGCGCCGACGACAGTTCTGCCCTCTCGTAGGTTTCTAATCCCTTTAGAAAAAGAAAGAGTACAGCAATCTCCATCGCAATCCACATCGGGGCAGGATCAGCTGCAAACCAGCTCCCGGCTACTAAGGATATCGCTACCCACGGGTAAATATCCCTTCTCATAAAGTAAATAACGGCGAAATAAGCAATGGCAAACGGCATCAGCGATTCGAGTATAACCGCTCTTCCGAGCAAGAAAGCTACACCTACGAGTAGAAACGTCCACTTTTTTGCTAAAATGACTTGAATGAACCGCCTTGCAGCCGCCCATTCCCGACCTTTCTGCAACATCGTCTGAGCTAGTCCTAACCGTTTCATACCTGGAAGCACAACCGCGTTTTCCTTTTCCATGAGCAGACACCACCATTCCGAATGTAATGTGTTTTTCATTATAGGAGGTTGTCCGCATAAAGTTTGTCAGTTAAAGCAACTGAATTGTAAATTTTTTCCGACAAAAATAAATGGCATTGCGGTCATTGTCATTTCACTGTCAAACATATATCCCGTATGGGATTTCAATGCCTCCTGCCCAACCAAATCACACAGGTCCGACAACAAAATATGTGTTGTGTCCTTTCGAAATGATGGCGAATCGAGGTTGTAATGTGTCGGGAATGATGGAGGATTAGAGAAAAGTATTTTTTTTACGATTCTGCGCGCTTTACAAACGACATTGACCGTGACAATTAGAGGCTCGTCCAAACATTCACCAGCATATACGCAGTCTTATTGTCCTGCTTCGACAGCAACCTGTATACGCTTACTCATTATCGCGGGGAATATTGTGCAGCTGGACGCAAAAAAAGCAGAACCGGTTAGGTTCTGCTTCATGTATAATGTTATGACGATTCAGCTTATACTCGCTTGGCACCGCGTCCGCCGCGTTTGCCCTCCGTATTCTTCTTCAAAGAGGAGATGCGCTCTTCGCTGTCTTTCAGGAACCGTGACACTTTATCCTCGAATGACGGTTTACCGTATGCCGGTCTGCCAGCCGATTGCTTGTTGAAGGGACGTCCGCCGCCACCACCACCGCCACCGCGGTTGAAACGTTCGCCACCACCACCACTACCGCCAGTGCTTCCACCGCCGCCTCCGCTGTGACGCTCGCGTTGTTGTGGCGCTGGTTGGCCTTCTGGCCGGTCAATGGCTTGCTTAATGGAAAGCCCGATCTTTCCGTCTTTGTCCACGTTGATCACTTTGACTTTCACGACATCGTCGATCTTCAGGTGATCCTTCACGTCTTTGACGTAATTATCAGCAATTTCCGAAATGTGAACAAGACCCGTGACACCTCCCGACAAGTCGACAAATGCCCCAAAATGCGTAATGCCTGTCACTTTTCCTTCTAACTTAGCGCCCACTTCAATTGCCATAAAATAAAATGTTCCTCCCTAAAAGTTATGCGAAGCAAAACTGAATTCATAAGCATATGCTAAAAGTTTTGCGAAAACGCTATTAACGTGATTATAACCGAACCGTTCAAGTAAGGTCAACAGACGTTCACCCGAATTGACGCCCTAATTAGTCACTGAAAATTTGCTGCTCGCCCTTCTTTACCATGCCCTGCTCTTTTGTTGCTAGCTGTTCGATATATTCTGGGTCGTTTAATCGTTCAATTTGACGTTTAAGCTCCTCGGTTTCTTTGGTGGTAACATCAAGCTTATCTTGAATTGTAGTCAGCTTCAAACCTGTTGCGTTCTTCTGCTGCATTTGGCCAAAAATTGTATACCCCGCCCAGCCCATAAATAGCACGATGAACATCATCCATAGTTTGAACCGGCGTTTTGTGCCAGCATTCCCTGGCGTTTTATTCTCAGCTGCTTTTGCCATGAGCGGTGTTACCTCCTAAACCATTTGCTCCACAATCGAGCTATTCGTTGTCCAAATCCTCTCAGCTTGCCAACTAATTGCCATTTGGCAGCGTAGCGCGATAGCCACCGTCCAAGCGGACGAATGACTGGACCTGCCATCCAAACAAACAATTTCCAAAATGGACGGACTAATTGTATCACAATTTTTAGAGTGAAAATAGTGAGCGCAGACCCAAATGCCAAAATTACCTTTACCAACTTATAGAGCAGTAAAATCGGCTTAACGATAAGAATATCCAGGCATTTTAGCAAAATTTGGATTAGTTTGCGAACGGCTCCGATGATCCATTTTACGACTTGAATAACGATTCTGCTAAAAAAGAAATAATAGATGACCATCCCAATAGCCAGTCCGATAAAAACGTACGCTCGCACCTCGCCATTGTTGCTAGCGTACAGTACCCGAAAGACGATCAATGCCGCTGCCATCCAGTAAACGACATCAAGCACCGGAAGCCACCAGCGCGGAAGCTTGAGCTCATTCGTCACGACTCGGTAGCCGTCGAATACTGTTCCCATGCCAAGGCCTGATAATAGCATGACCGCCATCGTTAACCATTGCATATTAAGCGTCACTTAAATAGCTTCCCGAACAACCCTTTGGATTTAGAGGAGGAATTGTTGCTGTCCATATAGGCGAGCGAATGGACGAGTCCTTCAATAGTTACCATTCCCTGTTCAAGGCTAAGAAGCTTCATATGCAAATTTTGGCCCTTAACCTCCAAGAAGCCAAGCTCTGTTTCGAGTAAAAACTCTTCGCTGTCAAAGCTCTCTACGTTTACGACTCCGGTAAGCTCCAGCAGCTTGCGATTTAGCATTTTGACTTCCTGACGCTTCTGCCCCTTGCCTTGGTCAACCATAGACTCGTCCTCC
The DNA here is from genome assembly GCF_056398245.1 of Paenibacillus sp. 01T47. Taxonomy (NCBI): domain Bacteria; kingdom Bacillati; phylum Bacillota; class Bacilli; order Caryophanales; family Paenibacillaceae; genus Paenibacillus; species Paenibacillus sp. 01T47. The sequence goes on along the minus strand of NZ_JBFTPA010000034.1, from coordinate 4,133 downwards.
GCTTCGTTAACATGTCTTGGCGTAAACGGCTACAGCCGAGCTAGTGCGGCGCAGCATACGTTTCGCGTTCAAATATAAGAAGGGCATAGGCGTAAAGCTTATCCTGTCTTATATGTTAAGACTAGCTTATGGGGCGTGGACGAGAATTAGAACCTAATCTGCTTGATTCATAGCATTCAGCGCTTCGTCGTTTCTTTCTGTATATACCTGTAGAAAAACTAGCAGTAGTACAATGGTTACCAACTGGTTGAATAGGCTATAGCATAAATCAAATATCGTCGCGGTTATCCATGATTGATTCACAAAGAGAGAGAAAATAAAAACGATAATGCTGGTAAGCACTATGACCATAACGTATCCGCCCATCGCATAGCCTACAAGCTTGAAATAACGCCCGCGTGCCAAATCACGGCTAACTGTCATCGGATTTATCCGCGATGTATCAGCAATAGAAACAATAATAGGCATCAGCATCAGCCATACAGCAAACAAGAAACCCGGAACAATAAATACGATAAATCCCGCAATTACAATGACGCCGTGTAGAAAAGTATACACAATCATGCGCGGCCATTTGCGAAGCCCCCGCAGAATGGGCTGCACAATGCCACTGCTATTCCCCGTCATTTTACCAAGTATGTAATAGATAATCATCGGCGTGATGACACATAGGAAAAATAAACTGGTCACACTGTCCATGCTGTTGGCGGGCATATAAATAAAGCCGTCTTCCGGTTCAAAATAGTAATAGTTTTTAATAGCCTCAACCGGAATCGTAATTATCGCTGTTAAAAATAGAATGGGTACAATGTTTTTGAAATAGAGAGCACAAGCATGCGCAAGCAATGAAAAACCCTTTCGCCGATACTCGGGAATGGGCAGCTGCAGATGATTCATCGAATAGTCCTCCGAGTATATAAACATAATTTATGATGTTGAAACAGGGAATCTCGTAAAATTTAGAAGCTACTTATTGGGCATAAAAAAAGACTGCCTGCAAGTATTATGCTTGTAGGCAGCCTTGTTGTTATTGCGGTACTTCCCAGTCGAGCGTATTCTCGCGCTGGCGTTGCTCTTCTTTCACCAAGGTATACAGCTCTCCGGCTTCATCCTTACGGGTCGTCTCCGCAATTCGCTCAACGCGAACGGTTACGATTTTTTGACCGAACTGGATTTGGAGCTCATCACCGACTTTGACGGCGCTGCTAGCTTTCGCTTCGCGGCCGTTGATCCATACGCGACCTTGCTCGGATACATCCTTCGCAACGGTACGGCGTTTGATCAGCCGGGATACCTTAAGAAATTTATCTAATCGCATAGATTATTGGATAGCTTCTTTCAACTTGTTGCCTGCTTTGAATGCAGGAACTTTTGCTTCAGAAATTTCGATTGGAGCGCCTGTTTGCGGGTTGCGGCCAGTGCGTCCAGCACGTTTGCGAGTTTCAAAAGTACCGAAGCCGATCAATTGTACTTTATCGCCACCAGCAAGTGCATCTGTTACTTCGCCCAAGAAGCCGTTAAGTACTGCTTCTACGTCACGTTTAGTCAAACCGCTTTTTTCTGCAATGTTGTTGATCAAGTCTGTTTTGTTCATTATAAAATCCTCCTAATTTTTAACCATTATTTGTGGTCGACGCTTGTGGCGCCGCCTTTGCTTCCCATTTTTACTCTCACGAAGAATACTTATTCTGCCTTGTAGCAAATAAATCCTGCCGCTATTTGAAATTTTTTTGCGTTTGTTGCGGAATAAAGGCGATTCATGACGAATTGCAAGCTAGGATTGACGCTTTGCCTCTTCCCACCAACGATCCATTTCTGTTAAATCAGTCTGGTCAAAATTTTTACCGCTTATACGAAGCTGTTCCTCAATATACTCAAATCTACTGCGGAATTTTTTGTTCGTGCGGGAAAGCGCCTCTTCCGGATCAGCATGGATGAAGCGCGAGGCATTGACGACTGCAAACAGCAAATCTCCAAGCTCAGATGCCTGCTCCTCTTCCGATTGCGAGGTTATCGCTGCGCGCAGCTCTGCAAGCTCCTCTTCAATCTTGGCAAGCACTGGACCAAGCTCGTCCCAATCAAAACCTACCTTAGCCGCTTTTTTCTGAAGCTTGTAGGCTTTCATGAGTGCTGGCAGATCTGGCGGAATGCCATCCAGCACCGATGTACGCGAAACATCGGTTCCTTTAATCCGTTTTTCCTCAGCCTTCATTTGTTCCCAGTTAACCAGCGCCTCTTCCGAATTGCTCGCATCAACGTCCCCAAATACATGCGGATGGCGGAAAATAAGCTTCTCGTTAAGTGATTGTATCACATCATAGACGGAAAATGCGCCAGTCTCTTCTTCCATTTGGCTATGAAGCATCACTTGCAGGATAACATCGCCAAATTCCTCCTGCATAGCATCCGGATCATCATTATCGATGGCTTCAAGCGCTTCATACAGCTCTTCGATAAAATTTTTACGGATAGACTGATGCGTCTGCTCCTGATCCCAAGGACAACCTTCAGGGCTGCGAAGAATAGATACAATCTCATGCAATCGCTCAAAGGAACGATTGCGAAGCGCTGCATCATCAGAGCGCGGTACCCAAATCAACGATAAATTACCGTAACCAGGTGTGCGATCAAGCTCGTATAGCGGAACGCGAATGATCTGCTGCTGGGACGCAACACCAAGAGCATGCCCTACCACAACCTCGTAGTCATCGGGATAACGCTCCATAAGCGCAAGCTTAACATCAGATGCCGTGAAGGCATCATACACCTGTCCAATCAGAGTATGCAACTGTGGCTGCAACAAAGACGGCTGTAATTCAGCTGCATCAAGCAGCGCAAAACCTTCTATTGGATCGATTCCAAGACTAATAAAAGCTTGATCAAGGAAGCTTTCACCGCCGATAATTTGCAGCTCAATACCCGCTTCCGGACATTGCTCGCGCAGCAGCTGAACCGTGCGTTCAGCCACCATTGGGTGCCCGGGAACCGCATAAATAATAGGCTCGTCCACGCTTGTGCTCATGCTTTTCGCTTCGGAAATAAGCGCCTCGGCTATTGCCTTGTACACATCCGGAAAGGAATCATGCTGCTCATACAAAGTATCAAATGAGGTATATTCCATACCGATTTCCAGAAGCATCGACATTGCAGGATGCTCAGCCGTACGGACAAAAATTTTCTTCGCTGCTTGCAGCCTGCGCCATACGCCAAGCGTCATTTGGTCAGGATCACCTGAGCCGAGCCCAACAACAGTAAGATATGGGGTTGCCATTGTGGTAAAGCCTCCTTAACTATTCATTCGTATTATGGTCGAAATTTGATGGAGTAGCTATAATGCCAGCGGCTTGCAAAAGACCTTTTGGGGTCGTTTATAGGGATTGAAACGAGTTCGGAAGTGTATTCGGTAAAGAGCTCGCATGCATTCGAAAATGAGTTCGAAAACGAGCGCACATACATAAAAACACGACTAATCATCGTTTATTTTTGCTCAAAAATCAATAATGAACCAATTTGACATAAACTTCAATATAGCCGTAAAAAATGCTTGCGATTAGCATATCACACTGGATGTTCATAGTTGAAATAGTCAATTAGTAGGAAACAATATGGGATATGGATATAGCGGATAGTTTAGTCTCAATGACATATATCTATCAAAAATAGTTCATCAATTGAGAGAGTTGTTGATCAGAATAAATGAGCTGGTGACCAGGTTTATTGCCCGTGAAACTAACCTATTTAACAGAATTATTTATAAAAATATGTAATGATTATGCAATAACCTCTACTAATTCTGCTCATAATTGCTAGATTCCTAGAGATTGTTATAGATCTAGAAACTAGATCTATTTTCTTCAAAATGACCAATATTGCACAAGTAAGTGCAGATATTAGTCTTATTTTGCGACGCTTTCTGCCAATGGGCAGCAGAGGTGCGGAATGGATGGAAATAGGACTAGAATTTAATTCTATTCGCTTCGGAATGAGTTGAGTCCATATAATTGTGTAAAATGAAGAACTTCATAAAAAGTAAGCCATGAAGTAAATACTCATCTAGAAGAAGTTGCCTAGACCATTCCAGAGGGGAGTATTTATTCATGGCTCAATATCAGGTTACACTAGATCACCAATTA
>NZ_JBFTPA010000033.1:0-41682 GCF_056398245.1 Paenibacillus sp. 01T47 | reverse complement strand
GATCGGCGCCGTGCTCATGGAGATTGAAGCACATTGGGAGTCAAGTCGTAAATTCATGGAGATGACTGCTTACCATGAATGGAGAAAAAACTGTTAGTCTAATCTCAGACAACGTAGATGGGATTTTACACATAAATATGGACTTGACCGAATAAGTTGAGTCCATATAATTGTGTAAAATGAAGAACTTCATAAAAAGTAAGCCATGAAGTAAATACTCATCTAGAAGAAGTTGCCTAGACCATTCCAGAGGAGAGTATTTATTCATGGCTCAATATCAGGTTACACTAGATCACCAATTATTAAACCAGTTGTTTATCGGAGAATCTCGGGACGCAGGCGTAGCCGCTTTGCTCGAGACCGTTTTGAATCAAGTATTGAAGGCACAAGCCACAGAACAATTAGCAGCTGAGGATTATGAGCGTACGCCTGACAGACAAGGACAACGAAATGGCAGCTATTCGAGAAGCTTAACGACACGTGTAGGCAGTATAACCCTACAGGTTCCAAGGTTTCGAGATGGCAAGTTTTCGACAGAGCTTTTCAAACGCTACCAACGTAGTGAACAGGCGCTTGTACTCACACTGATGGAACTTGTTGTTCAGGGTGTATCCACCCGTAAAGTAGCACGTGTGACGGAAGAACTCTGTGGAAGGGAGTTTTCCAAGTCGACGGTCAGTGAACTGTGCAAGCAACTCGATCCCATTGTTCATGAGTGGAATAATCGCTCTTTGCACGAAGTTGCGTATCCCTTTGTTACGGTAGATGCCATGTATGTGAAAGTGCGTGAAGACGGCCGGATACGTTCTAGAGGCGTCTTCATTGGGTATGGCGTTAACACAGATGGCAATCGGGAGATTCTTGGGCTTGCAGTAGGCGATACAGAGTCCGAAGCAAGCTGGAGTGCTTTCTTTAACCAGCTAAAAGAGCGCGGACTGCATGGTGTCGACTGTATCACCAGCGACACACATGGTGATTTAGTAAAATCGATTCGTCAACATTTTCAAGGTGTAACGTGGCAACGATGTCAGACACATTTTATGCGAAACATACTCGATGCTTCACCGAAATCACTTCAGACGAGCATCAAAGGTATGGTTCGCTCTATCTTTGAAGCACCGGATGTAGACATCGCTAGGAAATGTCTAAAAGAAACGTTAGAGGCTTTTCAGGACAAAGCACCAAAGGCTATGGATACACTCGAAAATGGCTTTGACGATGCAACCGCAATCCTTGTCTATCCAGAAGAGTACCGCGTTCGTCTACGCACTTCAAATGGCATTGAACGTGTGAACGGTGAGATTCGTCGTCGTGAACGCGTCATTCGTATTTTTCCAAACCGTGAAGCCGTCGTACGCATGATCGGCGCCGTGCTCATGGAGATTGAAGCACATTGGGAGTCAAGCCGCAAATTCATGGAGATGACTGCTTACCATGAATGGAGAAAAAACTGTTAGTTTAATCTCAGACAACGTAGATGGGATTTTACACATAAATATGGACTTGACCTCAGAATAATCATTATCCCACAAATAAGCTTAGATATTAGTCTTATTTCGCAGCGCTTTCTGCCAATGGGCAGCAGAAGTGCGGAATGGTCGGAAATAGGACTAGAATTTAGTTCTATTTGCTTCAGAATGATCAATATTCCACAAATAAGCCTAAATATTAGTCTTATTTTGTAGCGCTTTCTGCCAATGGGCAGCAGAAATGCGGAATGGTCGGAAATAGGACTAGAATTTAGTTCTATTTGCATCGGAATGATCAATGTTCCACAAATAAACCTAGATATTAGTCTTATCTTGTAGCGCTTTCTGCCATTGGGCAGCAGAAGTGCGGAATGTTCAGAAACAGATCTGTGGATTCATCACGTTGAGAGATTACATGTTCAATCGAGGCAAGCGATGCCGCACAGCAATGATTGTGCTGAAAAGATGCTTAGGTTTTCTCAACTTTAGAGAAAACCCTAATAATCTACACGAGATAACCTGTGCAGCTCAGACAACTGGCGTTTTACATATTACTCCATGAAAAACACTTGCTTTACAAGCGCTCACCGCCGCCAACTTGCGGCGCTAGCGCTCATCTTTCGCTGGCGGAATAAGCCGCCAGCGCTGCAAACGGGCGGCCAGCACCGCGCCGCCCGGCAACGCGCGCAATTCGCGCGCGCTGATAGCGCCGCCACGCAAAGCTGCGACGCCAAAGGCGCAAGCGCCGACGGCAACGCACGTCAGCGCAAGCGCAGTTGCTGCCGCCCTAGGCGGCAGCCCGCCAAGCGCTGCGCTCAGCGCTCGCTCGGCGATAACAAGCGCCGCGGCCATGACCGCGAGCGCAAAGACCGTGCCCGCCGCCGCACGCCCATGCGACGGCTGACGTCCCTCTTCCTCGAGCACTCGTTCTTGCTCTCGCCCCTGCCCCTGCTCTCGCACTCGGCCCTGCTCTTCCTTCAGCAATTGCTCCTGCCCGTGCTCTCCCTCTTCCTCGAGCACTCGTTCTTGCACTTGCCAATGCACTTGCTCCTGCCCTTGCTCTTGCACTTGCACTCGGCCCTGCTCTTCCTTCAGCATTTGCTCCTGCCCGTTCTCTCCCTCATCCTCGAGCACTCGCCCATGAACTCGCTCCTGCCCTTGCTCTTGCTCTCGCCCTTGCACTCGCTCCTGCTCTTGCACTCGTCCCCGCTCTTCCTCAGACACCCGCTCTCGCACTACCCTCTCACCAACCACTCGATCGCGCGGCTTCACACGCCCTTCCACACCCGCTCGTCCGCCAGCTAACGCCGCTCCAGAACCCGAAGCTGCATACCGCACTGCAATGATCCCAAGCAAAGCCGCCACGCTTAGTGCCACGACACCTGCGATGGCTGCGCCTTCAATGCCATACGTGGGTACAAGCACAGCGTTAATGACGCCTTTAAGCAGCGCTGCAACCAGCAGCAGGATAGCTGGAATACGTACAGCGCCTAATCCTTGAAGCACAGGTGCCGTCACCGCATTCACACTGCCCGCAAGAGCAGTGCAGCCAACCAAGGCGAAGGCGAATGTACCTTGAGTATCCGAATACAGCATCATATTGAGCGGTTCCGCGAGCAGTGCCAAGCCGATGGCTGCTGCAGCGCCGATTGCCCAAGCCGCCCGCTCAGCAAGCGAAAGCTGTACTCGAAGCTGTCCGTATGCACCCCGCATACGTGCTAACGCAATGCTTGGTACGAGCGCCGCTGCCGCCGCTCCAGCTACCATAACAACAAGCTGCACAAGCGGCTGCGCTCGGCTGTACACGCCAAACGATGTCATTGCCGCAGCTTCCGAAGCCCCTCCTTCCTGCAATAAGCGAGGAACCATAAAGGCATCCACAACGCCAAGAACAGGAACAACCACCGCGCCAAGCGCGACAGGCAGTGCAATAACGGCAAGCTTTCTCATCTCTGCTCGTATTGCCCCTGCCATTCGATTAAGCCGCTCCCCGCTGCGTCTGCGCCATAAATATATAGCCAGCAGCAAAAGCGATGCGCAAGCTCCGAATGCCGAACCGCTCATCACACCAGACGCTACAGATGCATCTGCCCATCCAGCGGACCAGCTTAATGCAAGCACTAGCAGCATTACGCCTACACGAATCATTTGCTCAACAACTTGTGAGGCGGCAGACAATCCCATTTGTCCGATTCCCTGCACATATCCTCTTAACGCAGCAACGAATGGAGCAAGCAGCAGCGCAAACGAGACCGAGCGCACTGCACCAGCCGTCTCCGCATCGCCAATCCAACCTGCTACTTGATTCGCTCCACCCCACATCAAGCCAAACGAAATAATACCCGTCACACCAAGCAGCAAAAGCGCAGCGTATAACGTTCGCCTGACGCCTTCTGCATCATCTCCCTTGCGCAGCCTCTCTGCAATGAGAAGCGATACGGCCGTTGGCAATCCCGCAGTGGCTAGAACAGCTGCCAGCTGATAAAACGGATACACGGCGTTGTAAATGCCAAACACGCGGTCCCCAGCTAGATTTTGCAGCGGTATTTTTTGAAAAACACCAATCAACTTTGACAGCAGCGCCGCACCCGCCATGAGCGCAACACCATTCATGAGATGCTGCTTCGAGCTTCGTTCTACTTGAACCCGTCCTTCAACTGCAGGTTCCGCTGCTTTAGCTAGCGACTGTTCGCCGGCACAAGGTCGCTCTTGGCTCTCCGTAAGTTCAGCCTCAGCTTGGCGTGCTTCGACCACTCCCACGCTTGTTTTTCGCTTACCCGCCTGCCCCAGCATTTCCGCCGATTGCCTATTTTTCCCCGGCTTGCGGTTCATCCCGTTCACTCCTGCCTGTCGCACGATTTCTATTGGTATCTATTATACCTCACAATCGTAAACGTGGAAAAAGCTTCCCCAATCGAGTGTTTCTCGATCAAAGAAGCTGTTATAGCCACATTTCTTACTATTGCTCCATCTGTTTTGCCAAAAAGCCCGCTGCTGTTTCAGCCATTTTTGTTTCCATAGTAGACATTTTTACCGATTCATCCTTGCTAAGCAGCACGACTGTTCCAATGGGGTCGCCACCCGCAATGATCGGCGCAATAACGAAGGAGCTGTAAGTTTCCTGCGTATCCTTCACAATTTCAAAGGCACCGCCATTTGCTTCAGCAAGCGTCTTGCGATTTTCCATACAACTCTCCAGAACAGTGCCTACCTGCTTATCAAGCAGTTCTTTCTTGGAGGCTCCAGCTACAGCAATTATGGTATCCCGGTCCGTGATCAATGTAACATGATTTGTTCCTTCAAATAACGATTCCGCATATTCCTTAGCGAAGTCGCCAAGCTCACCGATAGGAGAATATTTTTTCAAAATAACTTCGCCATCACGATCTACAAATATTTCTAGAGGGTCTCCCTCGCGAATACGCAGTGTACGGCGGATCTCCTTCGGAATGACGACACGCCCGAGATCATCGATGCGACGTACAATTCCAGTTGCTTTCATTTCTTGTTGCCCCGCTTTCCTAGAGGATTTTGAATCGACTGGATTCTTGCAGCTTGTTTATAACGAAGAAGAAACTTCCTTCAAAAGATTTTGAATCTGACCATAGTATTCATCCGCTCCCAATTTCTTATGCACGGACTACAGTTCAAGCCAAACGTTCCATCTCTTTGTGAAAAAGGCCGTCGACGTATCGTCCAGCCTTCGTTTTACGCTTCCCCGAGCTCGTTTTCAGCATTCCCCATTTCTCCCTTTTGCTTGCATGAGAAGCAAATGCTTTTTAATTGTTTATGGATTAAAAAAGGCAATTATCGATTTGAATCGATAACCGCCCTTTGCCTAAATATTATTTACCTTCATTATTGTCCATCTGATTCGTTTTTTTGAGCCTGCCTGCCTTGCCAAGCGCTTCTCTGAGCAAAAACTCAATGTGCCCGTTGACGCTGCGGAATTCGTCTGCGGCCCATTGCTCAAGAGCACGATGGATATCGGGATCCAAACGAAGCGGAAATGCTTTCTTTTCTTTAGCCATAATAATCAGCCTCTAGCCGTAAAGAGTTCCTGTATTAATGACTGGAGTTGCAGCGCGATCAGATACAATCGCCACCATTAAATTGTTCACCATCGCCGCTCTCCGTTCGGCATCCAAGCTAATCCCGTTTTCCTCCAACTGCCGCAGTGCCATATCTACCATACCAACTGCACCTTCAACAATTTTGGAACGTGCCGCTACAATCGCAATCGCCTGCTGCCTTTGAAGCATTGCACTAGCGATTTCCTGAGCATACGCCAAATGAGTCAAGCGAGTCTCAAGCACCTTTACGCCGGCAACTGCAAGACGGTTTTGCAGCTCGTTGCCTAGCTCCGCCGCTACCTCATCCGCATTGCCTCTAAGTGAGGAAGCCGCGTCTGTAGAGAAAACATCGTAAGGATATTGCGCGGCAATGTGACGTATCGCCGTCTCGCTTTGAATTTCTACAAAACGCTCATAATTATCAACGTCGAAGCTCGCTCTTGCCGTATCCATTACTTTAAATACAACAACCGCACCAATCTCCACCGGATTTCCTTCCGCATCATTCACCTTTAGTGTTTGGCTGTTGAAATTGCGTACTTTAAGTGAAATATTAACCTTGTTTGTAAGTGGAAGAACCATCCATAAGCCGCTTTCAAGAACTGAACCCATATACGTTCCAAAAAACGTAACCACCTTCGCCTCATTCGGCTGCACGATCGTAAGAGAGGATAAACAAATGACGGACAGCAAAATTAAAAAGGCGCCAACACCGATAATTACCCCAGACCCGCTGTCCTTGGATGCTTCCGATATCGTTAGAAAAATACCGCCAGCAGCAGCAACTACCGAAAACAGCAATGCCATGTATCCGCTAACATACCAGGCTTTCTTCTCGTTCATTAAACCCCACTCCTTCATCTTTTTCTATATTGTTTTGATATAAATATGATATCACTTTTTACATATATAAGCAATTATTTCTTTTTACATCCAACCTCTTTTTGCAACAAAGGGAGCTGCCGCTTCGTCACAAAAAGCAAAGAGATTAAGAAGGGATGAATACATTGAAATATTTATTAATCCTATTTCTGCTTTCCTTGTCGATCGGTTGTACAGGAGAAACCAAAACAACGTCAGAGCAATCCATTTCTCAAAGCTATCTTGAAGAAAAAGGATATCGAATCAGCTCAAAAGAAGGGCAAGTTGAGAGCTATGAGCTTACCGAACAGAAATTATCAGCATTGCCCTATATGATGTACTGGGGGTTGCAGCGCGTGAACCCCTCCGATTATATTGGAAAAACGATTCATATCCAGAAATTTACCGTAACGAACCATCCACTGAGCAAAGAGAAAGTAGATGTTTTTGTTTATTTGGCTGATGGTCAGCCTATAGGAGGAACTTCATTTCCAAACGGAGACACTGCAGACGGCGGGTATTGGTCTATAGAAGGCAAAAATTTAGAAGATATTCAAGGAATGTCTTATCAAGAGTGGCGTAAAAGCTGGACTGAGAAATATAAAAGCACTTCACCAGATGAAGCATAAAGCATTCCATATACAGGGGGATTTACATGAAAATAAAGAACGGCGTGCAGGAAATCATCGAAAATCTTCGGCATATAAGTGCCATTGAAAAACAGTCCGAATTCCATAAACAAATGGACGGAACGACGGAAGGTCTTGTATATCTCATTAAAGTTGATGAATCACCCAAATATGTGCTAAAGCTTGATCAGCCAGATGCACTTTCTTTAGTTGAACAATATAAAAAAACATATCCAGATGCCCCTCTATTGCCTAAGCTTACTTACACCGCTCCAGATAAAACATATATCGTTTATACATTTCTCAAGGGTTCAACCGATTATATTGGCGGCTCTAAGGAGCAATGGTTGAAGGCTTTAGTGAACGGACTTATTCAGCATTACATAAGCTGCTCACCCTCACAGAAATGGGGAGATTGGCTGGAGAATCCCCGCAATACTTGGCGAGAATTTATGGAGGAGAAAGTCGATTACGCTAGAAGTTATATCGGCGACCGCTTGCCATTAGAGGATCATACCCTTGTAAAATCACTTTTAAAGAAAGCAACGATGAGTGAGTCTCAGGGGAAATTTTTGCTTCACGGCGACTGCGGTGTTCACAACTTCATCTTTAGTCATAACGAGTTAATTGGCGTTATCGATCCATCACCAATAATCGGACCTCCGCTCTATGACTTGCTTTATGCATTCTGTTCCTCACCTGATGACTTGAGCATAGAGACGTTAATGCCTGCATTCGTTATGCTTAATCAATCGGATGCGGATCAACCAAGGCTAATTGAAGAAGTGATCATTCAGCTCTATTACCGCTTAGGCATTTGCCTCAAGCATCACCCTCACGATATAGACGATTACTTACAAGCATGGCGTTACTGGAAGTCCTTAATAAGCAATGAATAAACCACTATCATCACAGCTCAAAAACAGCTCTAAAAACACAAAGCAAAAAGCGCCTCTCATAAAGGCGCTTCTAGCTCATCATTCGCTTTATACCGTCAAATATTTGCGTATGACCTCATCATCCAACGACTCCAAGCCGCCCTCCCACGCAATCGCCCCTTTTTCCAGCACGTAGAAGTAGTCTCCTACACTCTTAACGAAATCCAGGCTTTGCTCCACCAGCAAAATAGCCGTCTTGCCATCCGCTTTAATTGAGCGAATAACATCCCTAATATCATCGACAATGGAGGGCTGAATCCCCTCACAAGGCTCATCAAGCAGCAATACTTGAGGCCTTGAAGTTAACGCCCTCGCGAACGCGAGCTGCTGCTGCTGTCCGCCGCTGAGATCGCCGCCGCGGCGCGTATACATTGTCGGCAGCACAGGAAACTTCGCAATAGCCTCTTCTGGAATAGAAGATATTTTCGACTTTGAAGCCTCAAGGCCAAGCAGCAAATTTTCATAAACGGATAGCTGAGCAAATATTTCGCGTCCTTGCGGTACATAGCCGATTCCGCTTTTAGCCCGCAGTCCCGGCGCTTTCTTCGTTAAATCCGAGCCATTATAAGAAACAGAACCCTCGCGCGCCTTCAGCAGCCCCATAATGCTTTTCATAAGCGTTGTTTTGCCTACGCCATTCCGCCCGAGCAGACATACAACCTGCCCTTGCTTCACTTTCAGCGACACATCACGTAAAATAATGCTTTCACCATAACCAGCCTCAAGCTGTTGAACGGCTAACATCGGCATCCCGCCTTTTCCCCAAGTACACTTCCGCCACGCGGTCATCTCGTTGAATTTCATCCATCGAGCCTTCTTTCAGCAGCTTCCCTTCATGCATAACGGTGACCTTGCTCGCAAAATTACGAACAAACTCCATATCATGCTCCACAACTACAATCGACCGCATACGGGCTATCTGGTGGAGAAGCTCGCCCGTTTTATCCGTCTCCTTATCGGTCATCCCCGCCACTGGCTCATCGAGCAGCAATATTTCCGGCTCCTGGAGCAGCATCATGCCAATTTCGAGCCACTGCTTCTCTCCATGCGACAGACCGCCTGCCCGCCAGCTCGATTTTTTCTGCAATCCAATCATAACGAGCTGCCCGTCAATTTTAGCCCGCTCATCCTCAACCATCTTCGCAAACAACGTCGCGAACACAGTACGCTTTTGGCGCATCGCGATTTCCAAATTCTCAGCAACCGTCATCGAAGGGAATATCGAAGGAGCTTGAAATTTACGACCGATGCCAAGCTCAGCAATTTGATGCTCTTTCTTTTTCGTTATATCTACCTTCCCGAATGTGACACGTCCCGCTGAAGGCCTTACTTTCCCACAAATCACATCCAGAATTGTCGTTTTGCCGGCTCCATTTGGCCCAATGAGGAAACGAAGCTCCCCTTTCTCAAGCTTTAGGTTCATGCCTTGGACCGCTTTAAAGCCATCGAACTCAACAGTCACATCATCACACAGCAGGATTGCGGACTCCTTCATGCTTCGGCTCCCTCCCTTTTTTGCGTAATTTCAATTGGCCAACTAAGCCAGCAACACCTTTAGGCATAAATACGACCACGACCACAAACAGCAGCCCCATAAAGAATAACCAACCCTGCGGATAAGCGGTACTGAACTCACTTTTAGCCCAGTTCATGAGGATAGCGCCGAGTGCGGCTCCAACCAGCGTTCCACGTCCGCCAATTGCTACCCAAAGAACCATTTCAATCGAAGGCACAATTCCGAGCATCGACGGTGAAATAATACCGACGTGGAGTACAAACAGCATGCCCGCTATACCTGCAATGCCTGCCGAAATCGTAAATATGACCATTTGATAAATTGCGGGATTGTAGCCGATAAACCGCACCCGGTTCTCGCCATCGCGAATCGCACGAAGCACCTTGCCGAAGCGGCTGCCGATGACGTAACGGCAAAAGACGAAGATAGCAATGAGAGCAATGACGGTAATATAGTAAAGCACGCGCTTCGTCTCAGGAGAACCTATAGAGAAGCCAAGCACGGTAGAGTAGCCTGTTATCCCATTCGTACCGCCTGTAAAAGCTTGCTGACCAATGAGCAGTGTCGTCGTAATAATAACGAGCGCTTGCGTCAAGATCGTGAAGTAAACGCCGCGAATTCGGTTGCGGAACGTGACGTAACCAAGCACAAGCGCGAGCAGCGCAGGTATGGCAATCCCCATCGCTACCGCAAACCAGAAGCTCTGAAATGGCTGCCAGAAAAGAGGAAGCTCTTTAAGACCGCTCCAGCCCATGAAATCCGGCGGCCTTCCTCCGCTTGCCTCCAGCTTCAAATACATCGCCATAGCGTAGGCGCCTAAGCCAAAGAAAATGCCATGCCCTAAACTTAAAATGCCGGTGTAGCCCCATATCAGATCAAGCCCTAATGCTACTATGGCAAAGGCTAGAAATTTCGCTAACAAATTGAGCCGAAAATCACTTACAAATAGCGGAGCGGAGAAGAGTGCTGCCGCTGCTGCCGCATAGCCAATTAAGATCCATATCCGCGCAGGAGTAAACTTTTGCAAGCGCATAAGCGTTCCACCTTTCTTTTCCCTAGTCAAGCGACCGCGAACGCATGGCAACGAGTCCCATAGGCTTCCATTGGAGGAAAGCAACTATACAGACAAACACTAGCACCTTGCCAAGCGAAGCATTCGTCCAATACTCAAACAACGTATTAAACATTCCAATCCCTGTTGCCCCGAGCACCGTCCCAACCAGCTTGCCGACTCCGCCAAGCACGACGACCATAAAGGCATCAACGATATAATAAGTGCCAAGGGACGGACCGATAGGACCAAGCAGCGTTAACGCACAGCCGGCAATGCCGGCAATACCCGATCCGATAGCGAAGGTCATCGCATCCACTCGTCTTGTCGAAACGCCAAGGCATGCAGCCATATCGCGATTTTGCATCACTGCCCGCATCCTTCTGCCTTCATGGCTGCGGTAAATATAAAAATACATAGCAACTAAACAAGCGATGACGAGTCCGATGATGAATAACCTTTTGTAAGGAAGCAATGTTCCATCCATAATCTTCAAGCCGCCATTTAGCCATGCCGGGCTTGTGACTGCAACGTTTGGCGCCCCAAAAATAGATCTTGCTAACTGCTGCAGCACGAGACCCACACCCCAAGTGGCGAGCAAGCTATCAAGCGGCCGTCCATATAGAAAGCGAATCAGCGACATTTCGAGAATGAGACCAATGATAAATGCAACGATAAAGCTGACCGGAATGGCCAATACAAAATACCAATCAAACATCGATTTCGGCAAATAATCATGAAACACATTTTGCGTCAAATACGTGGAGTACGCACCGATCATAATTAACTCACCATGCGCCATATTGATGACCTTCATCAAGCCAAACGTAATCGCTAGCCCCAAAGCAACCAGCAATAAAATGGAGCTGATGCTTAAACCATTAAATAGCTGCAGCAGAAACACTTCCATATGACCGCTCCTCTCTAGCGTAAACGGCTGTCGCCTTCCTCTGTCACAAAAAAAGCAGAAGGGAGCATTCGAAGCGATCGAATACTCTCCCATTAATTGCTGTGTATTAGACCATTGTTTGCTTATGAATTATTGCGTTGGTTGAATGCTTGCTGCCCAGTCGTAGCCTTTGAGATACGGGTCCGGCTTAACCGCTTCACCAGAGTTCCACAGCTCCTTGAATTGGCCGTCCGCTTGCACTTCGCCAATACGAACCGTTTTATAAATATGCTGAGTAGCGCCGTCGATTTTCACTTTTCCTTCTGGAGCATCCCACTCCAGCTCTTTGGCTGCTTCCTTTACTTTATCTACGTCCGTTGAGCCTGCTTTCTCGACCGCCTTTGCCCACAAGTAGACCGCTGTATAGCCGGCTTCGATAGGGTCCGCCGTTACACGCTCATCACCGTATTTCTTTTTGTAGTTTTCGACGAACGTTTTGTTAGCTGGCGTATCCGTTGTTTGATAATAGTTCCACGCCGCCAAATGGCCTTCCAGCACATCGACGCCAATACCGCGGATCTCTTCTTCTGCAACCGATACTGACAAAGTAGTCAAATCTTTAGCTGTAATGCCTGCATCCTTCAATTGCTTGAAGAACGCAACGTTGCTGTCACCGTTAAGCGTGTTGTATACGACATCTGGTTTAGCTTCTTTAATCTTGCTAATTAGCGTGCTGTAATCTGTATGGCCTAGCGGCGTGTATTCTTCTCCAACTAGTTCGCCGCCTTCAGCCTTCAACTGTTCTTTTATTACGAGGTTTGCGGTACGAGGGAATACATAGTCCGATCCGAGTAAGTAAAATTTCTTGCCGCGGTTTTCAAGCAGCCACGAAACAGATGGAACGATTTGTTGGTTTGTCGTAGCGCCTGTATAAAAAATATTCGGAGAGGATTCAAGACCTTCATATTGCACCGGATACCACAGCAGGCCATTTAACTCTTCGAATACCGGCTTCATTGCTTTCCGGCTTGCGGAAGTCCATCCACCAAATACGGTAGCCACTTTATCTTCGGAAATAAGCTTGCGAGCCTTCTCAGCGAAGGTCGGCCAATCCGAAGCGCCGTCTTCAAGTACAGGTACAATCTTTTTACCTAAAACGCCGCCTGCAGCATTAATTTCATCGATAGCCATCATTTCAGCATCGATAACCGATACCTCACTAATTGCCATGGTGCCGCTCTGTGAGTGCAATATTCCCACTTTTATTTCCCCGTCTGCTCCCGATCCGGCATTGGCAGCATTCGTAGGTTTATCTTTTTCCCCATTCGTAGATGCTGGTTTGTTGTTGTTTGCGCCACAACCTGTCAATACGATCGTTAAAGCTACAAACATAAGGCCAAATGAATAAAACATTCTCTTTTTCATCTTCCCACTCCCCATCGCTTCATATTTGTCTCTATATTTCCGAACATTTACATGGATTTAACTTCCATTGTTCGTGCTTTTATTATAGATTGGGAATTAAGTTAATGTCAATATAGTTAACACTAATTTTTCAAGGGATACATTCATACTTAAAAATGGTCAATTAGGGGCAATTTATTCGCATTTATGTTATGTATAATGACACTTGTTTGTCGATTTACTTTTTTTATGTACGGAAGGTTGATTGTATGACATTTTTATTCACATAAAAAACCCAACCTAAGGCAAATGCCTTAAGTTGGGTTAACTTGTTTAAATTCATATATTATTTTTTATTTTCTTCTGCTCTTGCAATAAGCATGTCTACAATTAGATCGACTTGTCCGCTTATAGCAATAGGATCATAACGATAGAATGTATTAAAATCATTTTCAAAATATTGATTGTTTTTCACGGCGTCTAAGCTTTTCCAAACCGCTAAGTCTGTCTGCTGCTTAATCGCCTCACCCTTCTTCTCCGGGTCATAGACGGTCATAAACATATAATCGGCCGAATACTCAGGAAGTGCTTCTTTAGACAGCTGGAAAAAGCCGTCGTTAGCATCCACTTGCTTTTTAATCGATTCAGGAATTTTTAGACCCAGTGCATTATATACCGCTTGACCCGATCTGCCCGAATTTTCGCCAAACATCCATATTTCTCCTTTATCGGTAAGCTCAAAAATGCCGACTGTCGTATTTTCATCGACAACACCTTTCAGCTTCTCGCGGCCCGCTTTTGGCTTCACGCAGCAAATATTGATTTGTGTTCAGCATACAATCCATCCTTACTCAGCATAGTTTCAGAAAAAGACCCCTTAACCGGTGAATGGTTAAAGGGTCTGACATGTTTGTTTTGCACTTATTTCGTTGCAGGTGCTTCTGTAGCAGGAGCATCTGTAGCTGGAGCATCCGTAGCCGGCGTTTCTTCACCAGCAGGAGCATCACTAGCAGGAGCATCACTAGCAGGAGTATCACTTGCTTTTGGAAGCTTAATGACGATTTCTTGCTTAGGAAGCTCGTCTGTCATATATTTGTTCATTTTCTCAGAAGCAACTGTACCTTTTACTGATTCTTTATCTGCATCAGTTAATTTATCAAATGCTGGCGTATCACGTTTCTCAACAAGGATAACATGGTAGCCAAAATCTGTTTTCACAGGCTCGCCAATAACGCCAATCTCTTGTTTATAAGCAGCTTGTTTAAATTCTTCTACCCATTGACCATTCTTCTTGTCCGCATATAGACCGCCTGCGTCCTTCGAGCCTGGATCGTCGGAGTATTCTTTGGCAAGGGCAGCCCAGTCTCCGCCTGCTGCCAGCTTGTCTTTCACTTCTTTAGCACGAGCCAATGCTTCTGCATCCGTGCGAATCTCTTTTTCTTCTTGTGTAGTTGGATCCGTTGTTTTGGTTGATACCAAGATGTGGCGAACAGAAACGGTTGCATAGTTAATACCGTTCTTTTCATATTCTGCTTTCATTTCTTCCTCAGTTACTTGAGCGTTCATATGAGCTACAAGCTTGGAAGTCATAAGCAAATAGTTTTCCATATCTTTGTCTTTCAATTTCTTAGCATCTACAGCAGCTTTCAATTCGGCATCTTGGGAAAGCGCCGTTTTATACTGCTTCATTTGTTCTTTTACTTCTGTTTCAGCCTTTTTAACGTCTTCCTTAGAAGCCTGGCCGCTTAAAATTTTGTAGGAAATATACTGCTGGAGCAGCTGCTCCTTAAATTGCGGAATTTCAATAACTTGCGCATACGCTGGCTGCATAACCGTAAATACATCCAAATACTTGTTGAATTCCTTGTCTGTCACATTGCCGCCTTTATAGGTTGCAACTTCTGTTTCCTTCGCGCCGCCGCATGCCGCCATCGTCAAGACCAGCACGACTGCCACGATAAGCAGCGCGCCTTTGCGCCATGCCGATTTGCGTGAACTGTGTAACATGTTGAATCCCCTTTCATATTGAGAACTTGATAGTATTGTATCAGAAAAGGGGCGTATAAAGCGAATCTTGTCTATGTTGTCGCATCTTGCAATTCGTCTTTATAAAGGAGAACATCCTTGTACGCTTGCAAAAATTGTTCAATCATATGAATTTTCTGCTCCATATTCAATCCCTTGCCGCGCAGCAAAATACTTGGGTTTGGCTCCTGCTCGCTGCCCTGCTTAAAGCGGTTCTCATGCTTCAGACAAAGCTGATCCACCTTCTTACGGTCAATCCTCCGCTTCTCGCTAGCAGCGTAACGAAGCAGCAGATCATCACCTTTGCCGCTGAGCTGTTCAATACCATACATCGTGCCATACACTTTTAATCTAGCCACTGCGAGCAAATTGCTTACTGCTTGCGGTAAATCGCCAAAACGATCCACAAGCTCATCAATCACATCATCTGCCTCTTCGAACGTTCGGATAGCAGCCACTTTTTTATAGATCTCAATTTTTTGGATGCTATCATAAATGTAATCCGAAGGCAAATAAGCATCTACGCTAATATCAATAAGCATGCTAACTGGCTTCTCTTCTTTTATTTCTTCGCCGCTCATCTCCGCTTTACGCTTCGCGATCTCATCAGCCAGCATTTGCGAATACATGTCGAAGCCTACCGAGGCAATAAAGCCATGCTGCTCCGCCCCAAGCAGGTTGCCCGCTCCACGAATCGATAGATCGCGCATTGCGATTTTGAAGCCTGAGCCGAGCTCAGTAAATTCTTTGATGGATTGCAGACGCTTCTCCGCAACCTCCGTAAGCACCTTATCCCGTTGATACGTGAAATACGCGTATGCAATACGATTCGAACGACCAACGCGGCCGCGCAGCTGATACAGCTGCGAGAGTCCCATTTTGTCAGCATCATGCACAATAAGCGTATTCACGTTCGGAATATCGACGCCTGTCTCAATAATGCTGGTGCTTACCAGAACATCGGATTCGCCATCGAGGAAATCAAGGATGGTCTTCTCCAGCTCCTGCTCTGACATTTGCCCATGGCCGACCGCAACTCTAGCACCTGGTACAAGCGCGTTGATTTGCTCCGCCATCTGGTAGATGCCTTGAACACGGTTATACAAGTAATAGACTTGGCCTCCACGTGCCAGCTCGCGCTCTATCGACTCCCGTACGAGGGACGGGCTGTATTCCACCACATAGGTTTGCACAGGGAAACGATTTTCCGGCGGCGTTTCAATAACAGACAAGTCCCGCACGCCAAGCATCGACATATGAAGCGTTCTTGGAATCGGTGTCGCAGTCAGCGTAAGCACGTCGACATTAGTTTTCAGCTTCTTCAGCTTTTCCTTATGCGATACGCCAAAACGCTGTTCCTCATCCACGATCAGAAGGCCGAGCGACTTGAAAATAATATCCTGCGACAGCAGTCGATGCGTCCCAATAACGACATCTACTGTTCCCGCCTTCAGGCCCTTCATCGTTTCATTCTGCTCCTTGCGTGAACGGAAACGGCTGAGCACCTGAACGTTAATCGGATAACCTGCAAAACGCTCGCGGAATGTCTCATAATGCTGCTGCGCCAAAATAGTCGTCGGAACTAGCACCGCTACCTGTTTGCTGTCCATTGCTGATTTGAAGGCAGCACGAATGGCGACCTCGGTTTTTCCGTAACCGACGTCTCCGCATAACAGCCTATCCATCGGCTGGGTTTTCTCCATGTCCTTCTTAATCTCTTCGATCGCTCTGAGCTGGTCACGCGTCTCGTCATAAGGGAACATCGCTTCGAACTCATTCTGATACGACGTATCTTGTCCAAAAGCGTACCCCGGTGCCGTCTGCCGCTCCGCATACAGCTTGATCAAATCATCAGCAATATCCTGAACGGATGCTTTTACTTTGCTCTTCGCCCGTGTCCATTCACTGCCGCCAAGTTTATTGACCTTAGGCTCTTTATCTTCATTGCCGACGTACTTCTGAATCATATCTACTTGCTCGATTGGAACAGACAGCTTATCGCCGCCAGCATAGAGAATATGCAAATAATCTTTATGAATACCTGCTATTTCAAGCGTGCCAATGCCTACATACTTGCCTATACCATGATTATGGTGAACGACATAGTCGCCGACCTTAAGCTCTGTATAGCTCTTAATACGCTCGGCATTATCAACTTTTTTATCCATTTTCCGGGCTTTGCGCTGCTTCTGGGAGAACATCTCGCCTTCAGTAATAATGACAAGGTGAGAGGATGGCAGCTCAAAACCGGACTGCAAATTACCTTCTAGCAGAGTAGGCGTCTCAATGCTATAGTCGTCAAGAACTCGGCGCATGCGTTCCATGCGCTCTGCATTGCCGGCAAGCATCATTACTGTGGCACCCGTCTTGCGCCAACGTTCCATTTCTGCCTTCAGCACATTCATTTGCCCATGAAAATTTTGCATCGAGCGGCTTGTCATGTTCAATATATTTTGCGGCTGCGAATGCGGGATTTGCCTTAAGAATAAGGACAAGAACAGCGTTGGAAACGGACGGTGATGCAAAATCTCCTCTGTATCGCGGGCAAGAGCAAGATCCGGAAGCGACTTGCCGTTTTGCAGCAAATGCATGGACCATTCCGCTTCATCCCGCTCCAATTGCTTCGCTGTCTCTATTAAACGCGTTGGCTCGTCTAGTATGAGCAGCGTGTCAGCTGGCATATAGTCAAGAATCGTTTGACGCTCTGGGTATAACAACGAAATATATTTATAAATTTCCGGAAAATAAACATGCTCACGCAGCCTTTCAATCTCTCCGCCCAGCTCCGTGCGAAGTCGATCCTTGGCTGTACGATCTGTCATCTTATCGAGCTGCTTCTCCAGCAGCCGCTGCGCATGATTTGCCGCAGTCTCCATACGGTGTCCGTCTGCGAGTAGCTCTTGGCATGGCGGAACCACATAAGATTCCAATCGATCCAAAGAACGTTGATCTGCTGGATCGAAGGTACGTATGGAATCAACGTCATCGCCAAACCATTCGATCCGGTACGCTTGTGAAGCCGTAAGCGGATAGAAGTCAACAATCCCGCCGCGCACGCTCATATCGCCACGCAATTCTACGCGGTCAGCCCGTGTATAGCCAAGAGCGGTCATTTGCCGCAGAAAAGCATCTATCGGCAGTGATTGGCCAACTTGAACCTCTACTTGCGCTTCAGCCATAACACTGCTTATAGGCAAATAACGCCGAACGCCGGAGAAGGGCACGACAACAATCCCGCGATAGCCTTGGGACAGCTTGATCAGCACATCCATTCGCTGCGCAAGCGTCTCAGGACTCGAGATCGCCGCTTCTGCAGCTACCAGCTCATTTGCGGGATATAATAATACATTTTCTGACGAAAGACATTCCTGCAAGTCCTCCGCAATCTTCTGCGCAGAGAACATGTTATGCGTCACAACAAGCATAGGACGCTCTACATCCTCCCGCAGCGCTGCAATGAGCACTTGTCTGGAAGAGCCTGCGAGGCCAGATATCATCTGCTCACGCATGCCTTTACGAATACCGGATATAACGGACTGAACGTCCGTATCCGCGGCAAAAGCATTAATTAAAGCTTTCAACTTTTGCGACACCCCGTTTCTTTACACAATCGGAGAGTGATACGATCGCTCCCTGTACATTGAAAATAAGCCTCAGCCATCTGCTAAGGCTCATACTATTCACTTTCCGTCATTGAAGAGGACTAGTTACCAAATGAAGCTCTGGGTTCGCATCAATCGCCTCGCGGCAATAATCACAGACCACTTTTACCGTTACATCCCCATTTGGGTCATACGCTATTATATCGCTGCGTTCTTCGGGGGTCAAGAAATGGAAGCCCAGTTGATGCTCCGTTATATTTGACCCGCTAAGCGACCCCATCGATGTTCTGCAGTGCCGACAAATATAGTTTACTGCCATATGTATGCCTCCTGAAGGGTAGTTATATCCTTCAGTATGCCCTCATAATCAATTTCTAACAGATTATCGGTTAAACTTTGCCATTGTCTCCTCGAAAGGCGCCTTCAATCTAAACTCAATAGCATCACAAGCGTCAGCAACCATAGCAGACAATTTCTCATGCTCGCTCTTCGGAAAAGTGGAGAGCACATAGTCCGCAATGTTCATGCCTGGCTGAGGGCGCGAAATGCCCATCCGAACACGGTCAAAAGTTTGCGTGCCCAAATGCTGAATCAATGATTTGATTCCGTTATGCCCGCCCGCACTTCCTTGATAGCGAAGGCGAAGCTTGCCGATCTCCGTATCCAAATCATCATAAACGATTAATCCATCCTGGACCTCAGCCTTAAAGTAATCTAGAAATGATCTTACTGACTCTCCAGACAAATTCATATATGTCATCGGCTTAATAAGGACAACCTTCGTGCCTTGTACGTTGCCTTCTCCGATTAATGCCTTGCATTTATTTTGCGTTACACTAATGCCCCAGCGCCTTGCAAGCTCATCAATAACCATAAATCCGACATTATGCCGGGTTCCTTGATAAGCAGCACCGGGATTGCCAAGTCCTGCAATCCACCTCATTGCTCACTCCACTCCTTTACGGACAAATGTAACATAATCTATTACAAGCGTAAACATCGGAAGCCGTTCTGCGTCAGAACTTTCATTCTATTTTTCCCAAAAAGCAAACAACGCCGCCCTGATGAAGGACGGCGCCTGAATATGCTCGGTACTGCGTGGTATACGTAATTTTTCAAAAGAGATTCTACAGGCTCTTAACGCCCTCAAGCTTCGCTTCGTTGGAGCGTGACTCTGCTTCTGTAAGCTCCACTGCAGCAGCCTCTGCTTCCTCTTCTGTAAGCTCTTTTTGCGGCGCAAGAATCGTTGCAACTACCTGCTCAGGCTCGGCTAGTAATTCCACGCCGCTCGGCAGCTTCAAATCGCTTACGAGTATGCTTCCGCCAATCTCCAGCGACGATATGTCGACGGAAATAGAATCAGGAATACTGCCCGGCAAGCATTGCACCTCAAGCTCATGCAAAATCAACTGCAAGATACCGCCCTCACGCACACCTTGAGAATCGCCTTCTGCATGAATACGAACGTTCGCCCGCACATTCTCGTTCATATTAATTTGATGGAAATCAACGTGCAGCACTTGCCTGCTCAAAGAATCACGTTGCACCTCTGCGATCATAACGGAGGTTTTTCCATGGGATGGAATATTAATTTCAAGCACCGCATTCGGCTGAGAACGCAGCAAAGCCTGCAATTCCTTACTATCCACCATGACTTGTGCTGCATCATTCAACTGTTTACCATAAATAACGCCCGGTATTTTCCCTTGGAGCCGCAATTGGCGCAACTCACCTTTCGTCGTGCCAGTTCGTTGATCCGCGTTCATAGCTATCGCCATATTGATTACCTCCCAAAAGTTTTGTGAAGCAAAACTTGCTTCGTAAGCATACGCTTAGGTTTTGTGAAGCAAAAACTCGCTTCGTAAGCATACGCTTAGGTTTTGTGAAGCAAAAACTCGCTTCTGTTTTGATTTCCCTATAACTTACCCACTACAGCCAAAAATTAAACTTTAAACGACATTTGCATAAAAAAAGATGCAGCAACGAATTCATCCTCTGAATTCGTCACTGCATCCCCTATATCAACCATTTGGTATTATGATTGTTTCTTTTCTTTTTTTGCTTTTGCACGTCCACGGATCTTATCCGCATAACCTGATTTGTTCACTTGGCGCTCGCGTGCGATCGCAAGATCACCAGCAGGTACATCATGCGTAACCGTAGAGCCGGCAACAACATATGCGCCATCACCAATTTTCAATGGTGCAATCAAATTGACATTGCTGCCGATGAAGGCATTATCGCCGATTTCCGTTACAAATTTATTGTAACCGTCATAATTGACCGTTATGGCGCCGCAGCCGATATTAACGTCTTTGCCAACCTTAGCGTCACCAACGTAGCTTAGATGCGATACTTTGCTGCCATCATCAAGTGATGCGTTTTTGAGCTCCACAAAGTCACCTACTTTGCAGCCAACGCCAAGCTTCGAGCCTGGACGCAAATTAGCGTATGGCCCCACAGCGCTTGTATCGCCAATTACCGATTCAGAAACAACTGAATATTTAATCGCGACGCCGTTGCCGATCGTACTGTCCGCAATATCAGCTTGAGGACCGATAACACAATCTTCTCCGATAATTGTTGACCCGCGAAGCACTGTACCTGGATATATGACGGTGTCAGATCCGATCTGAACACCCGCTTCGATATAAGTTGAGGACGCATCAATCAAAGTGACGCCGCCAAGCAGATGATTGCGGTTAATTCGATCGCGCATAAAACGCTCTGCCTCAGCAAGCGCCACGCGGTCATTCACGCCTATGGCTTCTGACACATCTGTCGTGCAGTAGCCTTGAACGGATTCGCCCGCTTCACGGAATATTCCGATAACATCCGTCAAATAATACTCGCCTTGTACGTTATTACTCGTTACCTTAGCAAGCGCAGCGAACAGCTTCTCATTGTCGAAGCAATATGTGCCTGTATTAATTTCTTTAACTGCCGCTTCTTCAGCTGAGCAGTCCTTTTGTTCAACAATCCGCTGTACAGTGCCATCTTCGCCACGAATAACGCGGCCATAGCCTGTAGGATCGTCAAAAGCGGCTGTCAGCACCGTTGCAGCAGCTCCGCTCGAATGATGCAGCTCAAGCATGGCTTCAATTGTCGATGCTTGCACAAGCGGAGTATCGCCGCAAATCACAATCGTCGTACCTTTCTCGCCGCCGAGAAGAGCTTCCGCTTGCAGCACCGCATGACCGGTACCGAGCTGCTGCTCCTGTAAGACGTATTCAGCGCCATCGCCTAAATACGATTTAACCTTTTCAGCTCCGTGGCCTACAATAACGACCGCGCGCTCCGCAGCCGCTTCCTTCACAACATCAAGCACATGGCCTACCATCGGCTTGCCGCACACCGGATGCAGCACCTTATATAACTTCGATTTCATACGCTTACCCTGTCCTGCAGCAAGCACAATCGCCATAACCTTCAAATGAAAGACCCCCTAGACCTGCAATAAATGATTATTTTAGTATAGCTTTATAAGTGTAAAAAAAGTGCTATCTTCATCAGCAAACGCTGAAAGCTGCAATGATTCAAGTCGTACATCCTATTCCATTATACGAATATGTTGCTCGATTTCCAAGTGTATGGAATCGCTGCCTGTCATTCTACACTACAACCTATTCGTTTCATAGTAAAAAGATAAGTCGCACGTAATCACATGCTCAGCAATCACCTCTCGCAAAAAAAAGAGAAGAGAGCCATGGCTCTCTTCTCCAATCAACCCCAAAAACATAAAATGCAGTGCCTTAAGCTCCTTCTTCAATCGCAACTTCTTCTGCTGCGCGCTCGTATTCAGCGAGAACAGCAGCCTGGATTTTCTCCCGGGTGGTTGAAGAGATCGGATGAGCGATATCCCGAAATTCTCCATCCGGAGTACGTTTGCTTGGCATTGCAACGAACATACCATTGTTTCCATCGATGACACGAATATCGTGAACAACGAATTCATTATCAATAGTAATGGATGCGATTGCCTTCATACGCCCTTCGGAATTTACACGGCGGAGTCTGACATCAGTAATTTGCACTTGTGTTCACCACCTTTGTCTATCAGAGACTTGGTGTATACTTCCACGTTTTTGTGCCAATTCCTTCTACATTTTTGGTAAATTCATACTCAATTTAAAATATTTTTTTTATTTTGAATCTTTTTCGTTTTCATTCGACAATTGTCGATGCAATGACCTCTATTTCGACAAGAACATCCTTTGGCAGCCTTGCGACCTCCACGGCCGAACGAGCCGGTTTATGCTCTCCGAAGTAAGAGGAGTAAATGCCATTTACCGTTGCAAATTGATTCATATCTTTCATAAATACGGTCGCTTTTACGACATCCTGAAAACTGGCACCTGCAGCAGCAAGCACGGCCTCCAAATTTCTAAACACCTGATGCGTTTGTTCCTCAATGCCGCCATCAACAAGCTGCCCAGCCGCATCGAGTGGAATTTGTCCTGAAGTGAACAATAATCCTCCGAGCTTAATCGCTTGCGAATAAGGTCCGATCGCTGCAGGAGCTTTGTCCGTTGCAATCACTTGCATTTGTTGCTTTGTTGTCATGATGGTCCCAGCCTTCCTAACAAGATGTAATAAGCTCTCATTTACACGTATCTATTCTTTAAAATAGTT
This sequence comes from Paenibacillus sp. 01T47, assembly GCF_056398245.1. Lineage (NCBI taxonomy): Bacteria > Bacillati > Bacillota > Bacilli > Caryophanales > Paenibacillaceae > Paenibacillus > Paenibacillus sp. 01T47. Next base: position 18,593 of record NZ_JBFTPA010000033.1, on the reverse strand, counting down.
GCCTGGAATTACCGTCGTTTGTTTTGTCTTCATATCAACAGCCGTCAGTTTAGCTAGTGAAACATAGTCCTCAAGAAGCCGTTCCTCGAGTTCTACCTCGCCTGACTCAACAAATACGCCAACGCCTGCGACGATAGCTTTAAATTCAAACAGCAAATCCATCATGCCTTGGATCGTTCCGCCTGCCTTCATAAAGTCATCAATAATAAGAACGCGGGATTGCTCCTTAAGCGCTCTGCGTGCGAGTGACATCGTCTGAATCCGCTTGGTTGATCCTGATACATAGTTGATACTCACTGCAGAGCCTTCCGTTACCTTATTGTCACGCCGTACAATAACAACCGGAATATTCAAGCACGCAGCTGTTGCGTAAGCTAGAGGTATTCCTTTTGTCTCAACGGTCATAATGACGTCAATCTTCCGGTCTGCGAACGCAGTTGCAAACATCCTGCCGACATCCGCGAGAAGCTCTGGTTGGCCTAACATATCCGTTATATACAAATAACCGCCGGGAAGGACCCTTTCAGGCTGCTCTAACTGGCGGCATATGCTTGTCATAATGGTAAGAGCCGTCGTTTCTTGCATCTTAGGCGTATATCTTACTCCGCCTGCTGCTCCTGCAAGTGTATGAAGCTCGCCGATACCTTCTTCCTCAAACACTTCTTTTATGATCGCCAGGTCCTCACTAATTGAAGACTTTGCCGATTGATATCGATCAGCAAATGCTGTCAGTGAAATTAACGTGTGGGGTCGACTTAACAGGTATTGGGTCATCTCTACCAACCGCGAGCTCCGTTTCAACTTTTTCAAACACATCTCCCCCCACCTAAATCCGAATATTATAATGTAAATATAACATTTTTATACGGATTTAATCAAGGAGAACGTCAGCCTTATGTGAGCATTCTTACCACATATACTTCTTTGCAGAAACCGCGGAGCCCATTATAAATACGAGGAAGCTTGGCTTCCTTCGACACAAGGCCGAATACAGTAGGTCCACTGCCAGACATAAGCACACCGTCGGCACCAAGCCGAATCATACTTTCCTTCAGCTGCATAACCTCAGGATGCACATCCAGCGTAACTTTTTCGAGTACGTTGCCAAGACCTTCACATATATCGGCAAAAGAGCCGCGCTCAAGTGCACCAACCATATTTGAAATGGAGGGATGCTCTTTAAGCTCATTTGCGCGGAATCTGCCATATACGTCAGCCGTCGATACATTGATTGGCGGCTTGGCAAGTACAACCCAGCATTGCGGAGGATTGGCGATATGCTCAAGCTTCTCACCACGTCCCCTTGCGATTGCAGTGCCGCCTGTTACACAGAACGGAACGTCAGAGCCGAGCTCTGCGCCTAGCTTGCACAGCTCGTCCTCAGGGATCTGCAGCTTCCACAAACGGTTTAGCCCTCGCAAAGCAGCAGCAGCATCACTGCTACCGCCAGCGAGTCCCGCAGCGACTGGTATCTTTTTGTCTAAATGAATATATACGCCTTGCTTAACATCATAACGGTCTTTAATAAGCCTAGCTGCCTGAAACGCTAAGTTCTTCTCATCTAACGGTATGTATCCAACTTGGCTTGAAATAATGATCGTATCTCTAGGTAGCTCTTCCATTTCAAGTCGGTCTGCAAGGTCAACCATGGTCATAATCATTTCGACTTCATGGTAGCCGTCATCACGCTTGCGGAGTACATCGAGCAATAAATTAATTTTGGCAGGAGCTTTTTCATAAATTTTCATCTGATAAGTTCACCCGTTCGTTCGTAAGCTTAAGCATCATTATATCAAACCAACGCAATAAAAGCTAAGAGATGACAATCGAATGTTTTTCGACAGTCATCCGCTTAGCTTTTTCACGTATAAATAGGAGCCATCACTTAGGGTTGATTTGTTTTGGCAGCAGCCTGTTCAGCGATTTGTATTGCGCGTTTCACCATATTTCCGGCGTCCTTCGCGCGTATGCTTCCCCAGCCCTCTTGCTGCACCGTATCATAAAAACCAAGATCTTTAGCAAGCTCATATTTCAATTCCTCAGACATTACTCCGCGTCTTCTGCGACCCATATCATTACCTCCATATTCGAATTTACGTCATTCTAATCAAAATATACGGCTGTCACTATTGCACAGGTAGTATGCTTCAAATGACAAGCGACCATACGGAGATGGAAATGGCCGCCTTCTTTTCGCAAAGGTAAATGAATGAACGCAAAAAAAAAAGCGCAGATGCGATCTGCGCTAACATGCCTCACTAGGCGATATATATTCTATTGTTGCAAATGGGCGATACGGACTTGACCTTCATCATTGCATACGGTCACTTCCACCGACTCAGTCAGTATGTCCGCATAGCTGTAAGAGACACGCTTAAAGGCATGCTGCTCTTCATCCAGCTTTACAATGAAAACAGAAGGGTAGGTTTCTTCCAACGTACCGGTTCGTTCGATGGTCTTTCGTCGTCCACCGTTCGCTCGAAGACGGATTTTGGAGCCAACATGAGCTTCCAAGCTGCGTTTAATATCCAATAGCGCATTTTTTGCCATTGTCCACTACCACCTCTTTCCTTGTCCATTATAACCAAAAGGAGGAGGGTTGTCAAACAAAGCAAAATATTATATCAGTCGGTATATTTACTTGTCAACGGTGATTTCACCCATTTTTTAAAAAACCATACATAACGAAGCAAAAAATATACATATTAAGAAGTTGATTCAATTTAAACGTAACATTTGATACAAAATTGTGGCGAAAAGGACATGTTTGATTAGACTATTTTCAGCCTGAAAATAGTCTCTATTCATCCCTTCAGAACATATCGTTATCTGTTACTGCTTTAATACAGAGTTCGGTGACGTAATTTTTGGCTTTGGCAGACCTACACGGAAGCTGCCCATTGTCTCAATACCGCCCACGCCGTCAATTCCGCTTATCGTACCATGAATGACATCTGCTAAGTTAATCGTGTCTTTTATGGATGTATAGCTTGCTTTAATCGCTATATAAACAGGATCGAGCGCATGAATCAATATTCGTCCTGGCGAGCTTGCAAAGTTTGAGCCCACTTGCAGCAAAGCTTCAAAATGGGATTGGCAAGCACCTGCAATAACGATCAACCCGTCACGGCTTCTCTCATATTCTCTAGCGACGCGTACGGCATTAACGAAATGTTGTGAGTTTTTATAGCTGCTTAAACTGTACAGATCCATGGGCAAACGGCTTTTCAGTACGCCATCATGACCTGTTATTACGACAATATCCGGTTGAATTTGGGGCAGCAGACGGTAAAGCACATCAGCCATCTGAGACTCATGCACATGGAGACCGTGGGAAGGAACTTGCATCGTATTGTACAGCTGCATGCTCTTCTTCAAATAATTACTATCACCATCAAGGTGAAGTACCTTTCCTGGCACTTCAAAGAATGGTTGAGTCTGCTGCAGCGCATGCCGAATATGCTCCTCATTCTCAACCGCTTGACGTTCCCGTTCAGAATGCATGCGTCTTAATGAATCATTCACTTTAATTCGAACTTCTTGCACCGCACTTGTCGTTTCTGGATCGCGTATGACCGACAAATCAGGAATCGGAGCATCCGCAAGCAATCGGTAATCCGTGCCTTTCAGAACGGCAGTATGTGTACGAATAGCCTCAACCTTGAACAGCACGTCACCGCCATACGATTTGCGGACGACCAGGTCCCCTTGCTTCATGGGTAAATCACCTCTTCGTCTATCCTATGGGCAGAACGTGCGAATGGTGAGTATTTTATGATGAAACGGCCTAGCTCTACCAGCCGGCCTCCAGCATGCTGCGGCTAATCCGCGCAAATTCCTCGAGCGACAACGTCTCACCGCGTCTTATAGGGTCAATATCGTTGCTTAAAAGCATTTCCGTTAATGCTTCGCGGCGCTCCTTGCCCACGAATGCAGTTAGATTATTCGCCAGTGTCTTCCGTCGCTGTGCAAAGCTGGCTTGCACCACTTTAAAGAAATGATCCTCATCGGGTACATCAACAGCTGGCTTGTCACGCAATGACAGCTTAATAACGGCTGAATCTACATTTGGCTGCGGTATAAACACCGTATGAGGCACCATGCAGACAACCTTAGGCACGCAGTAATATTGAACGGCTACACTGAGGCTGCCATATTCCTTGCCGCCTGGCTTCGCTGCCATCCGCTCCGCGACTTCCTTCTGAATCATGACGACGATATGCTCAAGCGGCAGCTTCTCTTCAAGCAGCTTCATAAGAATTGGCGTTGTCACATAATAAGGCAAGTTGGCAACAACACTTACACCTGTTACGTCCGCAAACTGCTCTTCGAACAGCTTCTTCAAATCAAGCTTAAGCACATCGCCATGAATGACGGTTGTATGCTCCTCGCCCTCCAGCACATCCTTCAAAATCGGAATGAGCCTATTGTCGATTTCGACAGCCGTCACCTTACCAGCCGCTTTGGCAAGCCGCTGTGTGAGCGCGCCAATACCAGGGCCGATTTCAAGCGCGCCCTTCGTTTCATCAAGCTCAGCTGCCGCTACGATGTTATTTAATATATTTTGATCGATCAGAAAGTTTTGTCCCAAACTCTTTTTGAAGGAAAAACCGTATTTCGCAATGATTTCTTTGGTGCGTTTGGGCGTAGCCACCTCTATCGCGGATGGCTTTACTACTTCCTTGCTAAGCTCACTATGCTCTTGACTCATTCAGCTATCCCTCCAGTTCCTTTTCCATTTGACGGAAAGCTTCCGTAAACTCTGCTTTGGAAATCCGAAAGCTTGTACAGCGCTTATAGAACTGCTTGCCATTCGCATAACCAATTCCGAGCAGCTTGCCTATAACCAAGCGACGATTAGACGCATCAGGATGTACAATCAGACCTGCATCCATTAAGTCTTCCCAGCTAATTTCTCCCGCTTCATCTGCCGATTCTGTTCGGAGCTCAGAGAGCGCCGCACGAATAGCCTCGGGGCTCGCATTTTCGATGCCGATGTCCCCTTTATACAAAGCCTTCTCCTGCGGCAAAAAAGCATGCTTGCATCCTGGCGCATGACGCGCAACAATCTTGCGAATGCGTTCTCCTGCATGATCAGGGTCTGTGAATATAATAACGCCGCGACGCTCATTGGCCAGCGCAATCCTCTTCAATACATCCTCACCGATAGCGGAACCATTCGTCTCTATGGTATCTGCATCTACCGCCCTTTTTATTGCAACGGTATCATCTTTGCCTTCAACGACAATGATCTCTTTGATCACCAAGATCATCCCCTTCTACATAAACTGTATTAGACCCTTAGACATGCAAAAAGAAGAGGCAGTGCCTCTCCTTATGATGGCATATTTAATTGATTATTGCGATAAGATGATGGTAACCGCTCAATTAGCTTGCAGTCGGTTTATTCGGCCCCAGCACATATACGGTGATGCCTTTTTTCCTGCCGAATTTGTTCGCAATCTTTGTACTATCAAAGTATACGTCGATTTTGTTGCCTTTAACCGCACTTCCTTTATCCTCAGCGCGGCGGAAACCGATTCCTTCAATATAAACCCACCAACCGATGGGAATAACCTTCGGATCAACAGCTATCGTCCGACCCTCTTGCACCCGAGTGCCTGATGATGTAATCCCGTATTCCGGATGGCTTTCATCTTTTCCTGTTGAAGAGAGGTCTGCAGAATAAGCAGTCAACGTGACATTTTTAAGTACTTTTCTCGCCTTAAACGTTACACCGCTCTTCGTAAGCGAAGTAAAGCTCGGGCTCTTGTTCGAGAGCACAGATACTTTAGGCTCTTCCTTCTTCGTTCCGATGGCGACAACCTGATTAACCGCAGCGGTTTCAACCACCTTGCTGACCATCTTCTTCGATATAAGGATTCCGTCCTCGTACTGCTTCTCGATACTCTCTACGATCAGACCTTCCTTGCCGGGTTGAACAAGCTTCTGCTTGCCCGCTTCCAGCGTCGGATCGTTCTTCTTCACAATAGAGAATGGCATTGCACGCTCTGTCTCAGCTACCTTCTTATCTACGCGAACGACGGTTACAGTCAATTCGTTGTCCAAAACGGTATGAAGCGGAGGTATTACTTTATCTTGACCACGAACTGGAATATGTAATTCCTCGATCGCTGCCTGCACTGTTCTCTCTGTCGTATATACAGTAGAGGTCTTGCCATCAGCCTTCACAATTACCGGTATCGCATGAGTCACCTCTATACGATCTCCGTCCTTTATTGCCGCATTAAGCGGTATGGACACCTCATCATGTGGTCCAATTGCGATAGCTTGTTCATCCAGTAGGCGTTGCAGGACCCATTGCTTCGTTTCCACAACGGTTTCTTGTCCGTTCACTACTACGGAGACGCTTTTGACAGCCGTTCCGTACAACAACACCAAAAACATGAAAGTCATAGCGATTGAGATAGTAGCACTCAAAAGAATCAAACGCAAGTTTTCACGCTTCCATCGCAATGCGAAAGACATGCTGGATGATCGTTTCCCATGGGTGTCCTTAACCTGGAGTATTCCCACTTCATCGGTCCTCCTTCATAGCCCCGCCGCCAAGTGTTACGCATGATACAACTGACGCGACTATAGTATATTGGCGTGCGAGCACGCAATCCAGTACTGCTATCGATCCTCCCACCCCCATCTTTTATCCCTATGTCGACAAATTCCCGATTATTCGAAAATAAAAAGAAGCCGTCGACAGAGGATCTGTTTCGTGGCTTCCCGGTTAAATGATTCACTGGGATACAGAAAAATGGATGCACGAGGTTGATCACTCTCTATAACGCTTGCGAGGTTAGCTGACGGATTCGGACAAGAGAGTCGCCCTATTCGTTACACAATGCTCATGGCAATGGCTTCGAAATTCACCCCTGAAGAATTCAAAATACGGAATTAAAAACCGTACATGGTTCCCCCGCTCTCCGAATGGAGATTAAGCGTAAACTGGAAATCCAATACAAAATTTTATTGCTCTGAGATGAATCATACCTTCATACGAGGTCAATTGTAAAGATACGATAAAAGACGATTTAAGCGAAAAAGCAGGATAAAGCAGGAAAAAATAAGCGATTATCGCTATAAAAATTAGTTTTTACGCGATAAAGGTCTCTATTTCTCACTATTTCTCTCGTTTTTAGACAATACCAAAACATCTTCGACCGTTTTCAGTCGTAATTACACCTATTTCTTCTACCGTTTTGCCCAATAATTCGGCTGCTGTCTCTGCAACTAAAGAGACGTAAGAGGACTCATTTCGCTTCCCTCTGAACGGGTGTGGAGTTAAATATGGAGCATCGGTTTCAATCAAAATCCGGTCGATTGGAACCTGCTTAAGCACCTCTTTTGGCACCCTTGCATTTTTGAAAGTAACGGGTCCTCCAAATGATATATAGAAGTTCATATCAAGACATTGTTTAGCCGTTTCCCAGCTGCCGGAGAAGCAATGCATGACACCGCCAACCTCTGCTGCATTCTCTTCCTGAAGAATACGAATAATGTCCTCATGAGCATCCCGATTATGAATAACAATTGGCTTGCCCACCTTACGAGCAAGACGAATTTGCTCACGAAAAACCCTTTGTTGTACCTCTTTTGGAGAAGTATCCCAGTGATAATCGAGTCCAATCTCTCCAATGGCGACAACCTTCTCATGCGCGCATAGACGTTCAATCCATTCCAAATCCTCTGGAAGCATATCTATACTGTCAACTGGGTGCCAACCAACTGCTGCGTATATAAAATCATATTTCTCGGCAAGCGCCATGGTTGTAGGGATTGTTTCACGGTTAAAACCAATATTGACAAGCATATGCACGCCTGCATCCTTCGCACGCTGGATGACCTCGTCGCGATCCTCATCAAATTTTTCCGAATCTAAATGGGTATGTGTATCAAAAAGTAATGTCATGTTGATGTTATGCTCCTTCAATCGAGTTTGAAAAGCTTACGAAGTGATTCCGGCAATCGATGAATATTTTTTTTGAGCGGCTCTTCTGGATAATAAAGATGATATTGTCCTTGATGCAGGCCAGTAATAGAACGAACAATGTCGGATTTAGAGGATATTTCGCTTATATCTTCCAAACCATCTAACAACAAAATCGGCGCTTTTTCTTTCTTTTCTCCTTCTTTTTTATCTGGTCGATATACGTCATATGGCAAGTCAAATGGAAAATCAATTTCCATATGATAATCCGGATTCATTCCTATAGAAGAGAAACATTCGCTAATCTCATTTAGCAGCTCTTCATCTGGGTTTTCAAGCGTAATGTACTTATATAAATGCCTGTTCAGAAATCGTTCACATAGATCGTTTAAAATAGAATCATGCTCCTCCGCCCACTCTGCGAAAGCGGTCTGAACGAGCGCTTCATCCAGCTTCAGATAGTCGTGCACCGTCATCGTGTTCTGAAGCAAGCATTTCAGCTGCTTAGGCATCCACTGAAAGGAGTAGCCACCCACGTAAAGCTCCTGTGCTCTACGAAATATTTGACGTAGAATAATTTCCGAGCTTCTGGTCACCGGATGGAAGTAAATTTGCCAATACATTTGATAACGAGACATCAAATAATGCTCGACTGCATGCATACCGCTCTCTTTAACTACAATTTGCCCTTTATAAGGACGCAATACGCGCAAAATGCGTTCTAAATCAAATGTTCCATAGTTTACACCTGTAAAATACGCGTCTCGGAGCAAATAATCCATCCGATCAGCATCCATTTGGCTTGAAATCAAACTAACAACAATCGGCTGTGGATATTTTTTTTGTATGACTGCAGCGACCTGAGCAGGAAACTGCTCCGATACAGCACTTAGCACACGATTGATTTCTGTATCTCCCAAAATGATGTTACATGTCCACTCTTCGTGATCCGTGTCGAATACTTCTTCCAAGGAGTGCGAGAACGGACCATGACCAACATCATGCAATAAAGCAGCACAAAGCGAGACTAGCTTTTCTTCGACTGGCCAGTCAGGATAGCTGTTTCGTTCAAACTGAGAAATAATTTTTCGAGTAATTTCATATACGCCAAGTGAATGTGAAAACCGGCTGTGCTCTGCTCCATGGAAGGTCAAATAGGAGGTTCCTAGCTGTCGTATCCGGCGCAGTCTTTGAAACTCTTTTGTATTGATCAGATCCCAAATCGTTTGGTCTTGTACATATATATAATGATGAACAGGATCCTTAAAAACTTTCTCTTCGGTCAGCTGTTTTTTCATCGTCTCTCATCTCCTTTGTTCATATTTTCGACACAAAAAATGATTTTCATGTCGAATAGTGTCGGAAATTAGTTTCCAAATTGTCGAAGCTGTTGTATTCTATTACAGAGTAATATGACCGTACTAACTAGTCAAATACTTGTGAATTCAGCTATCCGGGGAATATTCCTGGTTGACTATTATGGTAATCGTTGGTATTATAGTAATCATAAAAGCAAAAACTATGTCGAACGATGACGAAACGTATTTTGAGAGGGGCAATAATAGATTATGATGAAATCTACTGGTATTGTTCGTAAGGTTGATGAGCTAGGACGCGTCGTTATACCGATCGAATTGCGCCGTACACTTGGAATAGGCGAGAAAGATGCACTTGAGATCTACGTAGATGGCGAGCGCATCATGCTTAAGAAATATGAGCCTGCATGTATCTTCTGTGGCAACGCAGAAAACGTATCTTATTTCAAAGGAAAAATTGTTTGTCATGTTTGTTTGTCAGAAATGCCAACACCTGTGACAAAATAAAAAAAATAAGTTATACTGTACTTATTAACTTGTTAATTCTAACCTTTTTTATACTCCTTGATACCTTCCTGCGCTTGAACCCGGCCAGGAAGGTCTTTTTTTTGTCTACTATTTCACATATATGATAATCATCTATCTATTTACTTCATTATATACTTCGCGTTTAGGCAAACCTCGATCGAGCGCAACCTTCTTAATGGCTTCCTTACGATCAAATTGTTCCTCATAATGAGCAACATGGGCAGCAAGATCAAGCTCAGACCACCAAATATCTGCCGCTGGCAGCTCACTTGCCCCTTCACCCTCTGATCCTTCCACCACAACACAAAATTCTCCGAGCGGCGGATGCTCCTCAAACCATGCTATACATTCTGAAATTCGGCCGCGGACCGCTTCTTCATGGCGTTTTGTCAGTTCTCTGATACATGCTATTTGGCGATCGCCGAGACATTCCTGAAGTGCATCAAGTGTTTTGTTTATACGATGGGGTGACTCGTAGAAAAGCAGGGTCCCTTTCTGTGCTTGCATATCGAGCAGCCATTTCATTAATGACTTTCGCTCGCGCGGCGGAAATCCAGCAAACAAAAATCGGTCCGTAGGCAGACCCGATATAATAAGTGCAGACAATGCTGCATTCGCTCCTGGAATAGGAATAACGGAAATACCATTTTCAATAGCGTCCTTCACGAGATCCGCACCTGGATCCGAAATAGCCGGCAGACCCGCATCACTAACTAATGCGATGGATTGCCCATCTAGAAGCAATCTGATCAGCTCAGGGCCGCTGGCTTGTTTATTGTGCTCATGATAGCTGACAATACGAGTTCCAATCTCGAAATGTGTAAGCAGCTTCCGTGTTTGCCTCGTATCTTCAGCAGCGATAAGCTGTACTTCCTTCAATGTACGAATCGCACGGAAAGTCATATCTTCTAAATTTCCAATTGGTGTCGCGACCAAATAAAGGCTTCCAACATTTTCTTTGGAAGCATCGGCAAAGCTTTTTTGTATATTCAAACGATCTGCACCCCATTCTCATATACCATTATTGGTGGAAGAAGCTTGATGTCAGGCTTCCCATCACGCATTGCTTCTATTAATACCATGTTTGCCTCTGCATTTGCATGAGGATGCACAAATTGAATCCGCTTCGGCTCAAGTCTCCATTTGCGCATCGTTTCCACAATATCAAGCAGACGCGAAGGACGATGAACCATCGAGACCTTGCCGCCAGGGCGCACCAGCCTAGAACATGCTTCTGCGACATCATCCAGCGTACAATGAATCTCATGCCTTGCGATCGCATAATGTTCGTTTTCGTTTTGTTCACCTGCTGTTATTGGCATGTAAGGCGGGTTTACCGTTATCGCATCATATACCCCGTTACCCGCAATCTTAGGATATAATTTCAAATCCTGCTCAATAACGTTTATTTGCTCCGTCAGCTTATTCAGCATTACGCTTCTTCTAGCCATATCCGCCAATCTCGGTTGAATCTCAACCGCATCAATTTGCGCATTTGTTCTCGTTGTAAGAAGCATCGGTATAACACCATTGCCCGTACATAAATCAGCAATTCGCCCGTGCTTTGGCACACTTGCAAACCGTGACAATAATACGGCATCAAGTGAAAAGCTGAACACTTCCCGGCTTTGTATAATTTTTAAACCATTTTCTGTCATAAGATCATCGAGACGTTCGTTTTCTGCTAAGGTTATATGTTCCGACACGATTTGGGCCGCTCCTTGATTGTATATTTAATAAAAATACCGCCCCTTGCGGCAAGGGCGGCATGTCGTACGGATTCCACTATTTATTAAGAAAGGATAGACAGAATAAACAGTCGCCTTCCGTCCGCAAATGCCCGTAATAAACGTTGCATATGTGGAATCCTTCGTGATACAACCGAGTTAAGTTGTCATGGCCTTCACCAATAGCTGCTCCCGCTTCCGCGAATGCATGGTCAGTGATGACCTGTTCCTCTTTGCTTACTCCCGGTTTAATTCCTTTGGCTGGAGCTGCAACAACTTCATGCTCTAGCTCAGCCTCTCTCTTAAACAACTGACGCAGCTGGTTGTTCTCCTCACTTAGACGCTTATTATCCTCGAGCAGCTCTTTTACCTTCTGCTTCAAGTCCGTAAGCTCCTTATGGAACACACCTACTTGGTTATCCAGCTCGTCCATTTTCGCAAAAATATTGTTCTTCTCCAAGTTCCCACCCCAGAGCTTCAAGCGTGAGTGTAACCTCACCCGTGAGAATCGCACTCTGCCGCTTATTTGATGACGACATCATCCATCGACAGTTCTTTCGGTTTACCTGGTGTATCAAATAATTGCACATACACACTTTTGGTGGATGTATTAATACCAGTTACCTTACCTTCACCATATGAGGTGACTACGAATTTTCCAATTGCCGGAAGTTCTTCTCGAATGCTTTCGTAATTGTCATGCTCATATTTCAGACAGCACATGAGACGACCGCATAATCCAGAAATTTTTGTCGGATTAAGCGATAAGTTCTGATCCTTGGCCATCTTGATCGATACGGGCTCAAAATCACCCAGCCAAGAGGAGCAGCAAAGCACTCGTCCACATGGACCAATACCACCGAGCATCTTTGCTTCGTCCCGAACTCCGATTTGTCTGAGTTCAATCCGAGTTCGAAATACGCTGGCTAAATCTTTTACTAGCTCGCGAAAGTCAACTCGGCCTTCTGCCGTAAAATAAAAAATAATTTTGTTACGGTCAAACGTAAACTCAACGTCAACTAACTTCATGCGAAGCTGATGACCTTTAATTTTTTCAAGACAAGTAGAAAACGCATTTTTGGCTGCGGCGCGATTTTCTTCAACAACTTTTGCATCCACATCGCTTGCAATACGTATCACTTTCTTAAGAGGAAGAACAACATCCGATTCACCGACTTGCTTCTGTCCCACCACCACTTTACCGTATTCGATTCCGCGTGCTGTTTCAACAATAACATGTTGTTCCTTATCCACGGGATGCTCAACCGGATCAAAGTAATAGATCTTGCCCGCTTTCTTGAAGCGGACGCCGATGACATTATACAAGAATTAGCCCTCCTGTAAGTTTACCAATAGTTGCTCAAATGCGAGCTGGGGCGTAACATTCGCTCGCATACGCTTACTCGCTTCTAACGTATGCTCGATGCAGGACACCCAACCTGCGAACGAACGATTAAATGCATGTTTACTTATCCAATCCAACTGATCTATAAAAACGATGTTGTCCTGCCTGCCGGCCTGGAACTGTATCAAATCTTTAAACCATATAACTAATAACGACAACAGCAGTTGCGTATGCTCTACCAAATCTGTTTTAAATAGCTGTTGTCCAGCAGTGATCATCGCCGCGGTGAATCGGGTCAAACTCTCCTTGCCTAATTGTATCACTAGGGTTCTGATTTCTGCAAACTGATTCTGCTGGAGAAATTGTCTTGCACCGTCTAAACCTGATGTTAATTGAACAACGGTTCGGGCTAAAATAGATGGAGCACCCTCAGCAATAAGAGTTTGCAGCATAATCTCAGGCGACATCGGCAGGAAAGGCACCCACTGCGTTCGAGAACGAATAGTAGGAAGAACAGCTTGTCCATTATCCGTAATCAGAATAGCAACAACTGGCGACAACGGTTCTTCCAAAAATTTCAGTAAACTATTCGCAGCCTGCAGCGTCATTTTGTCAGCTTGCTCTATCATATACACTTTGCGCTTCGTCCCGCTATTGCGATAAGAAAAGTCTCGCTGCAGCTCGCGAATTTGATCAATTTTTATGGACTGGCCATCTGGCGCTATCGTCGTTAAGTCTGTCTGATTGCCATGTTCAAATTTTCTGCACTCCAAGCATTCCCCGCAAGCAGCGGCAATACCTGCCGTACAGAACAATGCCTTTGAAAATTCGCGAGCCATCGCCATTCTTCCCGTACCTGAAGGACCATTAAATAAATAGGCATGAGAAATTTTACCGCTCTGCAAAGCGTGGGTCAAAATCCGCTGCGCTTTCCATTGCCCCGGAATATTTTCGAAGCTCATCGCCGTTCCTTACCTTTCCCTGCTCTCTTATCATCAAAACAATAAATTAATAAGAAGGCCTCGTATCTCACCGATCCTGTTAAGCAAGTCAATTCTTCCTTGCTCACTGTCGAGTAAATCCTCAGCCATGGAGACGAGTGTCGCATCGATCTCATCCAGCAGTTTATATCGTTTAATTCGTCCTCTGCGATCGAAGCCTTTGACTTCCTTCAGCACAACGCCGCGCCGGATGGTGTCCTCCAAAAATTGCTTGATCATTTGACGATAAATTTTCAATTCACGGACAGTCATCACTCTAGCAAGCCGATCACCTTGTCTATGAATGTCCTGCAGCTTCAGTTGAAGCTGCTCTTGTGTACGATCAGCATCCTGCTGAACCATCACATCAGCAAAGCTTCTTGGCTGTATCTGTTTGTTTGTGGCTTCGTTGTTTGTACGGTTTTGTCCCAATGGTCGAAAGCCTTGATCAATTTTCACCCTATATCACGCCCATTCAGAAATGCTCAAATCGTTCAACAGGCATTACGAATACAGCTGCTCCACCAACCTGTACTTCAACAGGGAAAGGAATATAGGAATCTGTTGATCCGCCCATCGGTGATACAGGAGTAACCAATTGGTCTCTTACTTTGCAATTTGCATTAATGACTTGAAGAACCTCATGTACTCTCTCGTCCTCAATACCAATCATAAAGGTAGTATTGCCTGCTCTTAGAAATCCACCCGTACTTGCCAGCTTCGTTGCTCTAAACCCTTCACGAACAAGTGCATTTGACAGTCTGTTGCTATCCTTATCTTGAATAACCGCGATTACTAATTTCATCTTCATTCCCCCTTGACTACTATTAGAATAGGTTATTAATAACTTGCAATTTTAACCATTAAACTATTTATTGAATCTCAAGCCCCATAACGACAAATCTCTTGTTGCATAGAATTTCGTCTATACTTTAAAGTTTGACATCGGTTGCAAAAAATCCTGCAAAACGCTCATCAATTGCTGATAAAACGTCAGCAAACACCAAATCCGCACTATTTTCGGCATTTACAAGCACGATTCGTTCCGGGTTCTGCTGCAACAGCTTCATATAGCCTTCTCGCACCTTCTCATGGAAAGACTGCTTCTCTAGGTCTAAACGATTGATTTCTCTCTCTGATGCTTGTGCGATACGTCCGAGACCTACTTCCGGAGACACATCCATGTAGATCGTCAGATCAGGCATCACTTCTTTAATCGCGAATTGATTGATGGCCCAGACCTCATCTATCCCAAGCCCACGCGCATAACCTTGATAAGCCAAGCTGCTATCTACGAAGCGGTCACAAATAACAAACTCGCCTTTCTCCAATGCTGGAACGACCTTTTCCACCAAATGCTGTCTTCTCGCAGCTGCATAAAGCAGTGCTTCTGTTCTTGCATCCATTGCAGTATTCTCGCGATCCAATATAACGGCGCGAATCTGTTCTGCAATGGGAATGCCTCCTGGTTCTCTCGTCGTCGTGATCGACTTTCCCCTTTGAAGCATTATATTCGTCAATTGTTCAATCAGTGTCGATTTGCCGGCTCCTTCGCCGCCTTCTATGGTAATGAATACACCTTTTTTCAAACTAAGGCTTCTCCTAACGTTATGTTAACTATACTTTCTTCTATATTAACAAAGCGGTACTCCTAGTACAATCAACATTTACTTCAAGTTCATAATCGTTCTGCTATTTCAGCTTATTCAGGGTAAACAGCTATGGTATTCATCATTCCATCAGCAGCGCCTTGAAACTTTGCACCCATCTCGGCAAGCTGTTGTATATGCTCAATTAACTCTGCCGTGATTCTCTCTCCTGGATACAAAATAGCGATGCCAGGCGGATAAGGTATGACCATCTCTGCTGATATATGATGTACAGCATCTTTCAGCTGTATTCGCTCACTTGATTTGTTCTTAAACCTAGATCTCGCAAACGAAACAGGCTCTGATATCGAACGGCTCTCATGGCAGGTAATTATTGAAGCTGCTGGCAGCGCACACCCCTCTTTATCATCAGCCATCAGCCCATCAGAGTTTTTATTTGTCGTAGCATTGGACTCAAGTGCCTCAACAGCCTCCTGCAGCCTCTTTATGTCCTCTAATGATGTCTGAATACCGACAACAAGTACAATATACTTAGGATCTGCCATCTCAGCAAAACAGCCATGCTGCTCCAGGTGCTTCAGCAGCTCATAACCGGTTCGCTTACCGCTAGAATCGTATAACACTAGTCGCAGCGGATCTGATCGCAAGTCTGATTCGCTATTTTCATCGATTTTCATCTCCCGTATAACGGATGAGTGACGATGCAGCCATTGACGGAAAAACGCCGCTGATTCAAGACTTTGTTTAAAAAGATCAGCACCCAAAGCATCAATCATTGCTCGGGAAATATCTATTGAAGCCAAAATCGGAAACGACGGGCTTGAGCTTTGAATCATCGCAAGCGACTGACGCAGCAATTCCCTTGATATTCTTTTGCCTTGAATGTGAAGAAGCGCCCCCATCGTAAGTGTCGGCAATGTTTTATGCGCTGACTGTACAACGCCGTCTGCTCCCTCTGACATTGCCGACTGCGGAAAAGCTGGCTCCAAGCCATAATGCGCACCATGTGCTTCATCTATGAAAATCGGCTTATTATACCGATGGACAGTCTCAACATATGATTTAAGTTTCACACTAATACCGTAATAATTCGGGTTAGTCAAAAAGACAGCTTTTGCATCAGGATATTCAATAAGCGCTTCTTCCACTTGCTGGACAGAAGGAATCGTTGCTAACCCCGATAACGGTTCAATCTGAGGCGAGAGGAACACTGCTTTGGCCCCAGCAAGCTTCAAACCATTTATAATGGATTTATGTACATTCCGCTGAACGATAACAATATCATCTGGATCACATGCGGCGAGCAGTAGCGCCATATTCCCAGAGGTGCTTCCTCCAACCAAAAAGTAAGTCTCCTCTGAACCAAATGTTTTTGCAGCCAATTGCTGTGCTTCTTTAATAGAAGCTTCAGGATGATGCAAATCGTCGGTTGATGATATTTCAGTTAAATCAAGCTGCATTATTTTATAAAAATAATCGACTACATCATCATTTAATTGATCATTCCATGATGGTTGCTTAAGTGCTTGTCCCCCATGATGGCCGGGTACGTGAAATCCGACTGGCTTAGTACGGGTATGATTCACAAGCGCTTCAAATAACGGAGCAATAAAGGGCTTCATTGTTTATGTACAATCCTCTCCAGTAAACATTCATTCCTATTTCTATTATATATAATATTCAATAAACACTACAAAAAAAGAGCAGCTTCTGTAATCAGAAACCGCTCATGCATTTTTACCCAAAAATATTTGCTTCATTTGATTAATGAAAAAAGGATATTTGGCATCTTTAAC
The DNA here is from genome assembly GCF_056398245.1 of Paenibacillus sp. 01T47. Lineage (NCBI taxonomy): Bacteria > Bacillati > Bacillota > Bacilli > Caryophanales > Paenibacillaceae > Paenibacillus > Paenibacillus sp. 01T47. Next base: position 1,349 of record NZ_JBFTPA010000033.1, on the reverse strand, counting down.
ATCTGTTCTTATCATTTCCGCTTCACAGGTATCACAGATAAAACCGGTCACTATCCGAATACCCTGACCTTCAGCCTTTTCCTCGTTACAAATAATACACTGATACTCGCGATTATCGTCCATAACAATCCCCGCTTTCTGATCGTCCCTTATTAACTATTATTATGACACATAGTCTATCTATTTATACTTGTTTCATAGCGCATTTCAAATATTTATATATCGTATGCCCCGTATGGGCTAATGGTTACAGCATATGTAAAAATGTTTCATAAAGCTATGGACAGAATGCTTGTAAATACCGATATAGTTAACGAGAGTCACAGTATCTCTGAGAAGGAAAGGAAAAGTAAATATGCGTCAAAAATTATCTGAACAACAAAATGCTACAATTTATCAATATCAGCTTGTAAAACGAAAAATCATTCGCCCTGAGCTTATTCAGAGCCATTTGCTTATTGCAGCCGTATTATTGGCTTTCCAAATGCTTATGTATGAAATGGATGGTCTATTTTCATGGCTTTTCGGCTTTGCAGTCGTACAGATCATCCATATCGCGATTATACTGCTTACTTTTATCCGAGTGGACGAAGCAGCTGACAGGCAATGGGTGTGGCGTATTACACCCCCATGGATTGGATTTAAACCGGCTAATGATATCAAGCTGTTCCTATTTCGCCGAGTTCATCGTCATATGTTCTGGATCGGCCTTTGTGCCATTGCGCTTCTATATCCATGGATCAAAGAATCATTGATGATTAGCATTGTAAGTTGGCACCTATGGCTGCTGATCCCGCGTATGCTTCTGTCCTTCTCTTTCCGTAAGGAGCAGAAGGACGGCGTACTTAGGCTTCAGTCTAGAGAAGCATCTTATTACCGCAGATAACAAAGAGGCCTTAGAAGCTCATGCAGAGCGTTCTAAGGCCTCAATTTTTAATCGAAATTAGATACGGAAGAAACAAAAAACCTATCGCATCACATGCGATAGGTCTCTCGTGCTTGGCGACGTCCTACTCTCCCAAGACCCTGCGGTCTAAGTACCATCGGCGCTGAAGGGCTTAACGGTCGTGTTCGGTATGGGAACGCGTGGTTCCCCTCCGCCATCGCCACCAAACGTAGCGTGTTGCACGCTGAAAACTGGATACGAAAGATTAGGCTTGCTGAAGCCTTWATGCTGCTGTCTACTGGATGTATGGGTCRCAGTAAACGTGTTTAGGATAAGCCCTCGACCGATTAGTATTCGTCAGCTACACACATTGCTGTGCTTCCACCCCGAACCTATCAACCTCGTCGTCTTCAAGGGGTCTTACATACTGGGAAATCTCATCTTGAGGGGGGCTTCACGCTTA
>NZ_JBFTPA010000032.1:0-41807 GCF_056398245.1 Paenibacillus sp. 01T47 | reverse complement strand
GATCGGCGCCGTGCTCATGGAGATTGAAGCACATTGGGAGTCAAGTCGTAAATTCATGGAGATGACTGCTTACCATGAATGGAGAAAAAACTGTTAGTCTAATCTCAGACAACGTAGATGGGATTTTACACATAAATATGGACTTGACCTCAAAAAGAGTCTAATTTAACTAATTACATGGAAATTCTCCAGTTAATTTTCTTCATTTTCCTGAAATAGAGCTAATTTCGCGAAATTAACGGGAGATTTTCCTGTTAATTGAGCATTTGACGTATAAACTGAGAAATTAACAGGAGTTTTTCCTGTTAGAAGATACGATTACTCAAAATACGATTAACCTTACACATACTCATTATCGAGCAAATCTGCAGATTCAAAAAAAGCATCCCCACCCACTTAGAACGTGGATTAGGAAGCTTCTTTATCGTACAATGAACCACCTACAACACCCTAAAAAGATCGTTCGCCAATGCCTCTGTTGTTAATTCTCTATTTTCTTCATTCATAACGTACAGCTTGATGCCTGGCAGCTCCTTTATCTTGTCAATTTCGGAATGGCTATCCAAGCAAATCGTCCCTATGATGAGATGCTGCGAGCTTGAAACCATGTCATAAACCATTTTCCGAAAAGGTACCGATAACATTTGCATGTAGCCAATTTCATCAATAACCGTTACCTTCTTCGTCTTCAAGGAATGTCTAATTGACGTTAGAGCTAAATTCTCAAAAGCTTCTAATTCAACGCCATATCTTCCTATTCTTATGGAACTTGTACTATCTACACTTGCTATTCTTTTGCTTACTCCATCCAATGTTACGCAGTTAAATCCAATACGATCCGTTTCGCTCCGTATTTCTTCCGTATAAAATCCTCCAACATGCTCAGCGCCTATTCGGTTAATAAGCTGTACAATGGCAGTCGATTTGCCTACTCGCGGCTTCCCAGTCAACAAAAAACATGTTTCCATATCATTCCCTCATTCGGCGGTGCAGCATATTTTCTGCTAGGGCATATAACAAACCCACAACCGCAAATATTATAATAGAGCTATTTCTATTCAACTCGTATCCCGAGACAAAATTATCATATAAATAATGAAACATATATACGCCCACCAATCCACCAAACAGGATATAGATTGAAGCCTTAATCATTAGTGATTTCACCAGCTTATGAACAACTAAAGAGATTGGCAGCAATGTAATCGGATAAAAAAGGAAGGCGTAAACAACCATCAGCAAAACGAACGTCAGCCCGATATTACGGAGACCATAATATTCGGTTGTCATAATTTTGCTCCCCTCGAATAATTCCAAGACCACCGCTGCCGCAACAAACAATATAATCATAAAAATCCAAAGAAAAAAATGTTTGACTATCTCCAATTAAACACCGCCTTGTTTGCTTAGATAAGTATTAAACGTTTATTTAATTTACAATGTTTCACAATTGCCTTATCTGTTTTATTATTTTGATGCTTCTCTCCCTTCACAAAAAAGCCCGCGCAGCGCACGGACTTCACAACGATCAGCCTTTATGGGACTAATATCATATTTTCACCTTCACTCTCCATTTTCCTTCCTCCCTAAAATTGCTGTTCTATCGATTTCCATAGGTTCGATAACTTGGAATAAAAACCGTGTATCGTTTAAATAATCTCTTATATACGCCTGAGCATACGGCTGTTCTGCAATTAAACTGGCTGTTTCTCTTGGGTCTGAGGCATGATGGCAATAATTCTCGATCATGAACATGACGAAAAAACATTCAAGCCTCTTAACATAGTCCGTTTCCAGCTTTCTTACACTCTCGTAGCCTTGCATAAACAGCCAGCGATGCTTCGGATAAAGCTCTAATAGCGAGCCTGCCATATCGTACAGAAAATAACCAAAACCGCATCTGCCAAAATCAATGGGATACGGCAGATCCTCGTTAAAAACGATGTTGCCGCTATGCAAATCCGCATGAATGAGTCCGTAGTTATCGCCGCTGCGTTCCATTACAGCCAGTTCCGATATGATTTTCTCAGCCGCTGCTTGATATGATCTCCATGCCTCTCCCGATAAAAAACATCCATAATACTGTTCCAGCTTAGCCATTTGATGACTAAAGCTCTCTGCTCCCCAAACAGGACGAACAAAATCAGAAGGCGGGACAAAATTTGCAGCCGCTTTGTGAAGCCTTCCCATCATGACACCCATAAGATGAACCGTATGATCCGAAAACTCCCCGCTAGCGTGCTCGCCATCTACCCATCGCATCAGAGTAACATACGGACGACGATAGCCGGCTTCCGTATCGATCTGCAAAACAGAAGCGCCGCTGCAGCTTGCCAGCGCTTCTGGCACATGCAAATCCTCCGATTTATTTAAGGCCTGAAGCAAAGCAAGCTCTGAACGAATTTCCTCTATGCTGAGTCGATCCGAATGAATTCGAAGCAAATATTTTTCCGCTGTATCTGTCTCAATTTTATACGTGATTGTGTCCGACAGCTGAATAAATCGAATGCTCACCCATTCCAAGTCATACTCTTGCAGTGCCGATAACGCAACTTTCCTCGCTCGAGCTAGCAGTGATATCCTATTCTCATCTGTATCAAAACGAAAAAAATCAATCATATATTATCTCCTTCAACGGCTATAACCACCATTTCATTGTTCTTGTCATTATAATGGCTATCATGCCGTGAACCTAAGTAATAAACATTTAGAAATCATTTAATACACAAAATCACTCTATTAACTGCTCACCGATAACAGAGGTTTGTGACTCCATATTTGTCCGTTAGTTATTCATCCATATTCATATAAAACTAACAAAAAAAAACGCCATTTCAGGAGCCGCCAACCCCATTCGAGGTAAGCAGTACTCCTTCTATTGACGTTTTCTATAAAACGAATGATGTTATGATAAATCAGCTTAATGCTTCGCCGCCATTTGCTTAAGCTCTGAAAGCAATTGATCAAGCTGAGCATATTCTTCTACCATCGTATGAATCTTCATATCCTGTGTTTCCATGCTGGCATGAACCTCTTCAACAGAAGCCATATTTTGTTCCGTAGTAGCTGCGATATTGAGCATTTCACTCGACATGCTCGCATAACGCTCATGCAGTTCATTGGCAGAGCTGCCAACTGAATCAGAATGCCTTTTCACAAGCTCCGTATTCTCGTTTATCTGATCAATAAGCTTCTCAACCTGCAAAGACACATCTCTGCTCGTCGTCACTGCTGCTTGGCCACTTTCAACTTGCGCGTGTACAGCACTGATTTGTGAACGAATACCCGTCAAAATTTCAGATATTTCATTCGTCGCCGCTCTCGCATTATCTGCAAGCTTGCGCACCTCGCCTGATACGACAGCAAAGCCTCTGCCGTGCTCGCCTGCGCGAGCTGCTTCAATCGCAGCATTAAGCGCAAGTAGATTCGTCTGCTCAGCAATCGTACTAATCGTTTCTACAATTGAGCTTACACGATCATTTTGCTCATTGAGTTCAATCATCATGTCCACGGTATGTGTAATGATAGAGCGAACACTTTCTACCTCTGACGATAACACAGCCATTTTCTCCCGATTGTTCTCCGTCAAATCTGCATTAACCGTAGAAAATTGCTTCAGTTGCTCCGTACCTTCCAAAAGCGTTTTAACCGAAGTATCAATGACCTGCGAGGATTCACTAATGTTCATAATAGTCCCTGTCTGCTTCTCGATCGCAGCCGACATTTCGGAGAACGTTGCTGTTACCTCTTTCGATATTTCTCCAGTGGAACGAACCGTCAGCTGCTGGCTGCTGCTGAACTCCGTTAATACAATAATAGAAGAGTTTAGTTTAGCGAGCAGCGCCTCTGCCATATCCTTAGAAGCTAAAGCTTCCCGCTGCTTGTCTGTTACCTGCCGCTGCAATTTGCCGCTGAAGCCGGCTGAGAATGCGAGCGCAACCGTAGCAAATAAGAGATACAAAAATAAATAAACAAGCGATTCATTTGGGAATAGCTTAGGCTGCAGCACAGGATCAAAAAATAAATATGTGCTTACTGCGGCTCCCAAAACACCTGTCAAAATAATCGGTCTATAGTCTGCGTAAAGAGTAATGATTGCGAGGTTTACATAAACTAAAAAGTACGTGCTCACAATAGGATTCGGATCCGATACGATTAATAAAGTAACGATAATGGTCAATATAAAGGGTACAAAAAATTTAATAGATTGTGTAAAAATGCCACGGTATGTCATGAAAGTAGCTGCACCGCACAAAAATATACCGACTCCCGCAAGAAGAAGAACCATCTTTGCATCAAGCCCAATAGCAAGATCTGTAACGATCCCGAGAGCAAGCAAACTCCACAGGATTTTTATTAACAATCGATTCCGTTTGTCTAGTTCTGTTAATTCTTTTTTCATGACATTTCCGCCTTTTCTGAGTTAACTCATGTTTTCATACGTTTAAACGGTACGTCCAGTTCCTCCTGCACCGTTTGCAGCCAAAACCGCTTCTTGCGGATAGACGAGCCATTGATAACTATTTTTGTTGCGATACATCTTTTCCATATCGAACAATACGGGAATGACGTCATCTCCCTTATAGAACACCTTCTCTCCTACTTTTTCTAATGGTACTTGATATGAAATGCGAAGTGCCCTCATAAATTTCGGCTCAAGCAACGAGACAAAATATTTCAGCTGCAGCTTCTCTGCTATGTAGACTGCCGACGAGAGCAAATCTGAGATATGCCTTCCTCTATAGGATCGGAGCAGTGCAATTTTGTCAATTTCAGCTACAGCGTCGCCTGCTTCAATAATTTTCGGATGCGTTTGAAACGGACCTGCATCGTTAATGGAGCTTGAAGTCAAGCAATAGGGCTTAATTTCAGATGTCCCTACATAATGTCCTTCCTCTGTCACAATGACGAATCTCTCAAGAGTGTTTTCAGAAAATTCAAGTTCAAAACCTTTCTCCATCCAGACGGTTGTCCAAATGCCGTTAAACATAGCCAGCTCCAGCTCATTCTCCACTCGTTTAAACATGATTTCTCTCCTCTATCTCTCTATTTTTGCGAGTTTCTACATAGGTGAAATAGGCAGGCAATTTTTTTATCGGAATAATTAACTCAATAATTAACCAATTTAAGAGAATAAATATATTATTTTTAAAAACTTTTCTAAAGCTTCTTCCAATTTTTCATCTTACTAAATATAAACGCCCTCCTTCTCAATCTTTTTATATAAATTATTCCATGCAATCGATTTACTCAACCGTTTATATCACATAATTCCTAGCAAGTAAGTGAGAAATCGAAACAAATCGTAGCATCGTCTCCCTTTAATTGTCAATAGTTTCCTTATTGATTTGTTTCAAAACGTTTGTTTTCGTTTATATATAACTAAGAAATTCAAACAACGTTGATCAACTTGATCGACAAATACAAATCGAGGAGAGATGACAAATGTCACGAGAAAACTCTAGTAACGGCGTATTGATTGGCGCAATTGTAGGAGGTGCTATCGGTGCTATTTCAGCTCTGCTGTTCGCACCAAAAACAGGTGCAAACCTGCGGGAGGATCTCTCCAACAAGTTCAAGACGATTAGCGAAAAGACAAAGGAAATTGTCACTACGGTGGGAAATAATACAAAGGATTTAGCTGCTGCCGTCGGACAAAACACGAAGGATATAGCAACTAATATCAAAGAGGAAGCTGGCGACTTGGTAGATCACGCCAAAAAATCAAATCAGCATATTATGGATTCCATTTCCTCTGCTAAAGATGATGTCAAGGATGGACTTGCAACAACTGGGAGGTAATGAAATGAAAGACGAGCTTGAATCAACTACAAATTCAATGGCACCTACAGAAGAAGAGATGATTAAGCTTGGCGAGGATATGGAGAACATGGAAACCAATGCACAAGTCATTGAGAATGGCATGGTACCCGATCCGGTTCAATAACAATAAGGCTTATAACAAAAACCCCCTTTCCATCAAGATGGAAAGGGGGTTTTTAATATATTAAAAATTAATAAAAGTGCTTTACATTCCAAATTCAGCGCTATGATCTGCGAGCAGTACCTTCAGCTTTTCAATCGCCCGCTTTTGTATGCGAGAAACGCTCATCTGCGATACGCCAAGCTGATCGGCTATATCACGCTGAGATTGACCATTATGATAAGCAAGAATAAGTACCTTCTTCTCCTCTGCTTTCAGTTGATCCATCGCCTCCTCCAAGTCTAGACGATTATCAACATTCTGATAATCGTCCTTGTCTGAGCCAATTAGATCGCCTATAGTAGCAGCGCTTTCCCCTTCGCTTGATAATGGAGTATCAAGCGATACATAATGATAGGATTCGCGGCAAGAAAGTATCTCTATCGTTTCTTCCACCGAAAGCCCCAAATGAACCGCAATTTCTTCCATTTTGGGCGAGTGGCCGAGCTCAACGGTTAAGTGATCGATGGCTTGCTGAATCAGCAAGCCTTTTTCCTTAATCCGTCTCGGCACCTGGATATACCAAGACTTGTCTCGCAAATAGTTTTTCAAATGCCCGATAATGCTCTTCATTGCATATCCCTCAAATGGGATTTCACGCGAGCTGTCATACTGCCTAAATAAACGCAGCATAGACAACTGACCGACTTGGTATAAATCCTCATAGAGATCTGGTCTGCTGCGCGACATCTTTGCAGCTGCCATCTTCACAATGGGCTCAAAATGCTGCAGCAATACGGTTGCAACTTCATTACAATTCGATTGCTGATACAATTTTATTTTTTCAATCATATGTTCTGGATCCAGGAAGGATGAATTTGCGTTCATGCCATCTCCTCTTTCCTACCAAATAGCTTGGTCAAAATTACCTCAGTGCCTCTCTCAGAAAACACTTCCACTTTATCCATCAATGCATGCATCATAAACAGCCCAAGTCCGCCAGCCGTTACTTCACTTAGTTCTTTATTGTGCAGAGACTCGGTTTTACTTGCGGATGGCTCATATTTAAAGCTCGTACCCTCGTCCTTAATGCGAATAGAAAGCCCTTCTTCCTCAAGCTCAAAGCTAATATCCACTACACCAGGCTGGCTATTGCTGTATGCATGGAGTACAACGTTCGTACAAGCCTCGGTTACAGCAACCTTCATATCTTCAATTTCCTCATAGGAAAAACCTGCTTTGTTCGCAACGCCAAATAATGTAAGTCTAACAATATCAATAAATTCTGCTCTCGCCGGAATCGATAAACGAATGAATGAGTTCATAGTCGCTTCTGTCCTCTCTTCTATGTTCCTATTATAGCTTATATTTTCTTAACTTTATTCCATATCCTTATTGTGGAAATCGCACCATCATATATCGTACTTATTAAGCTAGGTTCAGACGCTGATTTCTTCTTGCCTTCACCTTTTATCGAAGCAACTACGCTTGCTGCCGATTCCTTAGCCGCTCCAGTAAATGAGTGTAAGGCGTGACCAAGATCATTGACGGATGCGAACAACACATCGAGCGAGCTTAGCTTCGTTCGTACATCAAGTGTCATTGCATTCGTATTATGAATGGCCTCCTTCACCTCAACACTAATTTGAGTCACTTCTGTTCGCAGCGAGCCAACGGTTTGCCTCATTTCATCAAGTGCACCTCGCAATACTTTCAACGTTTGAATTAGTGAATACAAGAGAACAAGAAAAGCAATCGCTATAACCGCAATACTGATTTGCATAAGTAGATCCATCAGTCATCACTTCCTTTTTTTCATTACATACCCGCTATTTCATTCTTTGAAACAAAAAGCGGTTTTTCTCATATAAGAGGCAGGAATATTCTATGCACTCATTCATGCTATAATAAAGAGAGACTGTTACTAGAATTCTTTCATATAAAGGAGTTTATTCTATTGGGTAATTTACGTTTCAAAATCCGCTCAAAGATTTTACTCGGCTATTTTCTGATCATACTCTGCTTGGGCGTTTCCATCCTTGTCGTCAGCGAGAGAATATCATCCTTGCAAACAGAAATTGAATCAATTACAAGTCGAGACATCGAAGTGCATAATCTGATTACCAGTATTCGCTATAATGTCGTAAGCATGGAGACTAGCCAGCGTGGTTATGTGATTACGGGCAATGACCTTTATTTAGAGCCCTATATTCGTGGAAAAAGCGAATGGGAAGCCAACTATAACGCACTGTACCAGTATTTGTCCGATAATCCAACTACTCTCAAAAGTATGGAAGAAATAAAACTGACCATACAAAATTGGATCGAAATTGCCGGTGAGCCTACTTTAACCATGCGCAAAAATAACGATACGCAAGGTATTATTGATTTCTATAATGACGATATTGGAAAAGACCAAATTGATTCTCTTCGGATACAGTTAGAAACCTTGCGACAGAATGAAATCACTTCAACGAAAGAGCATATTGCTGAATTGGAAAATCGAAATGACATACTCATTATTAGCTTGTATCTCATGCTGCTTATTGTGTCAGTTATTGCTTTCATCATCGTTTCATTTGTTTCCGGCGCAATCGTCAAAACGATCCAACAGGTTGTGAAGACGATAAACGATATCGCATCCTCCGGAGGAGATTTATCCACTCGTATTAAAGTAAATACACGAGATGAAATTAAAGATCTCACTGAAGCTACCAATAGTTTGCTTGATAATATAAACGACCAAGATTGGATCAAAACAAAAGTTGCCGAGGTGGCAACGATGAATCAAGGCATTAATGATACATCAACGCTAGCAGATTCTTTTCTCACGAAGCTTGCTCCAATTCTAGGTGCAGCCTATGGCTTATTTTATCTCCGCCAAGGTGCAGGCGAGCAGCAGAGACTTGTGAAAATGGCTTCCTATGCAGCCCATGGCGATCAGTCAGGACTAGAAAGCTTCCGATTGGGCGAAGGCCTTATCGGTCAAGCGGCAGTGGAGAAACGTACGTTTTTGTTGAACACGGCTCCAGAGCATCGAATTAACTTAACCTCGGGTCTTGGAACGCTTCAACCTAAGAGCATCCTAATCGTGCCTTTCGAGTATGAAGGCAAAGTAGTAGCTGTCGTTGAATTTGCTTCCACCGAGTCGTTCACTTCTCAGCACCTAAAGCTGCTTGAGCAAATCGATACTCATTTTGGCGTTGCGATTAACAGCGTTGTTGGCCGAATGGAAATCGAGAGGCTGCTTAGCGAATCGCAAGTGATGACGGAGGAGCTTCAGACGCAAACCGAGGAGCTGCAGACACAGTCTGAAGAGCTTCAGATGCAGCAAGAGGAAATGCGCATGACTACCGAGCATTTAGAGGAACAGAATCTATTTGCCGAACAGAAAACAAAGGAATTGGAAAAAGCAAAAGAAGAGCTCGAGGCCTATTCGGAGCAGCTTAAACAAAGCTCGCAGTACAAATCCAATTTCTTGGCTAATATGTCGCATGAGCTTCGTACTCCATTAAACAGCATCTTAATTCTCTCTCAGCTCCTTGCGGAAAATGAGAACCATACGCTTAATTCGGATGAAGAAGGGTATGCTAAAGTCATTAATACATCCGGTAAAGATCTATTAACACTAATAGATGACATTCTTGATTTGTCTAAAGTCGAGGCCGGAAAGCTCATCTTGACGATGGATGAAGTAAACGTAAGTGAAATTCCTGAACATATGAAGCTGCTATTCCAACCTGTCGCTGAGCAGAAAGAAATAGCTTTCCATATTAACGTCAATGCTAATGTCCCTCAATTGCTTTATACAGATGGTCAGCGGCTGCAGCAAATTTTGAAAAATCTACTGTCCAATGCTTTTAAATTTACGGAAAAAGGATCAGTTACTCTCGACATCCAAAAGGCTGGCTCGCATGAAGTACAAAAACTTGTACCAGCACATATAAATAAAGACGTTTTGGCCATATCTGTGACCGACACCGGAATAGGCATTCCACTGGATAAACAGCAGCTAATATTTGAAGCGTTCCAGCAGGTCGATGGCGAAACGAATCGTCAATATGGCGGAACAGGATTAGGTTTATCCATTTGCAATGAATTTACTAAGCTTCTGGGCGGCAGTATCGTCCTTGAAAGCTCGCCAAAAAAAGGGAGTACTTTTACTCTCTATGTACCAAGTCTGCCTGATATGGAGAAAGAACAGCTTGTATCCCTTAATCAAGAGGTTGCAGCAGCTTCAGAAACTGTGGTCATCGATGCCGCACCTGATATTTCCGATCATACGATTTCCGATTTATCGGAAGATGAATGCACTCTATTTAAAGGGAAAAAGGTGCTGCTCGTCGAGGATGATTCCCGTAATGTATTCGCTCTCGTCAAAGCGCTTGAGAACAAAGCATTTAACGTAACCGTAGCAAGCAATGGTAGACAATGTTTGGACATTATAAAAGAACAATCCGACTTCGATATTGTTCTCATGGACATTATGATGCCAATTATGGATGGATTTGAAACGATGAAAATCATACGTCAGGATACCGAAATGAAGGATACGCCAATTATTGCGCTTACGGCGAAAGCGATGAAAAGCGATCGCGACAAATGTTTAGAAGCCGGTGCTTCCGATTATATTAGCAAACCTCTAAATATGGACCAGCTTTTCTCGCTCATGCGGGTATGGTTGACGAAGCAGGTGGGCAATTGACCAGTCAAGGAAATGAAGAAGCTGTAGATTATAATGAATTAACGCTCGATGATCTGGAACGAATCGAAATCGATTTGTTATTGGACGGTATTTACCGCGTCTATGGTTATGACTTCCGCAATTACTTGCGTTCATCGCTTCGCAGACGCATTACGCATCGAATGAATCTTGAAGGCTTGCCCACGATCACCTCTCTCCTTGAGAAGGTGCTCCATGAGCCTGGATTTATTCATATATTGCTTAATGATTTCTCCATACGAGTAACGGAAATGTTCCGTGATCCAAATTTCTTTGCTGCGTTCCGCAAGGATGTTATTCCTTTTCTTAGGAACCTTCCTGAAATTCGCATTTGGCATGCGGGCTGTGCGACTGGAGAAGAGGTTTATTCGATGGCTATCCTGCTCCAAGAGGAGGGCTTGCTGGATAAAGCGAAGATTTATGCAACGGATATGAATGAGCATGTTATCGAGAGTGCAAAACAAGGGAAGTTCCCGCTCAAACGAATGCAAGGATTCACCAAAAATTACTTGCAGGCTGGCGGTACAAAAGAATTTTCCTCTTATTATACGACTGATTATGAGCATGCCTTATTCCATCCTTATATCAAAGAAAATATGATGTTTGCCCAGCATAACTTGGCAACGGATCGTTCTTTCAATGAGTTTCATGTTATTTTGTGCCGGAACGTTCTCATTTATTTTGACCCGGATCTGCAAAGCCGTGTTCATTCTTTGTTTTTTGAAAGCCTCGCTCTACAAGGCTTCTTGGCACTAGGCAATATGGAATCATTAATCTCGGTTCATAAAATCAAATACGAGGATTTTAATCAGTCAGAACGAATTTTCCGCAAAATAAGTAATTAGCTAAAGCTGCTTCAGCTCACGAAACAAATAAGAGCCAAAATCCTTTCCTAAGGATTTTGGCTCTTTTCGTTTTAACGTATGGATGATTTCGTTTGTCTCCTATCGGCTAATCGAAACCGAACCTGCTGCTTTAATCGAGGCGCTAATCGTTAATTTTTTCGCTAGGCATTGAAGCTCCTCCGCCGTTCCCTCGAATGGCTTGAGAGCAAGGCATAATTGCAATAAAGCAGCTTTTGCTGCCTCTTCAGCGAGATATGCATCTTGCAAAATAAAGTGAGCAACCTGATAGGCGTATGGCTCAACTCCTTTTAATTGCTGGAGCTTGCAAGGTGTTAGAATGGCTCTGCTCATAACATTTCCTCATCCATTTATTTTTCCGACAATTTCCATATTATTTAAATGTAAATTCTCCTTTAATTCTTCTGGTGTTTGCTTGCCATTGCCGATTTCAACAACACGGCCAGTATAGAGTAACTCCCCTGTTGCAAGATCGAGCACAGATGCTCCGGCAACATCTGCATGTTGAGTCATAACGTATACACGATTTGAGTTAATCAACAGAAATTTGATCTCGTCTACGTTCAACTGCTCTGCGGATAATTTGGCATAAGCTTGCTCGAATTTATTAGTTGATAAATGATACCGCGATAAGGTGATGTGTTCAGGTCCACTTTTTGCTACATAATACTCATCGCCTTGCAGGCTCGTCCACGCTTCCTTAATCACTAAATTAGTCAATTCAGTCATTAAGCCCGTACGGTAGGAATAGGCAAAATATTTCTCGCTTAGCGTTTCTGGTACCTTGTTCGCTTCTCGATCTTCTTGGCTAATTTTCTCTTCCCTTACAATAAAGATTATTTTCTCGAAAGGAGAACTGTATTGGCCACTTGAATCCCCCATATGCCCAATTTGGATTTGAACATCTTTTTTATTACTTGTGGACTTGATGCCCAGTGACTCGATGTTCGTATTACGCAGCAGCTTCCCGCTTTTCATATCGATGACAAATATCTCGTACCTGCTGCTCTCATTGTCGTAATCATATGTACTGACGAGCAAATGAATCTCTTCATCTACCTTTTGAACATCCACTAAATTCATATAATTATTGCTGAAATTGTTCACTCTTGTCGTTTTCACAGCTTTCGGCAGCTCATAAGTCACTTTAAGTTTCGATACTTTGTCTGTTGATTCTTCAAGCAGCTGCAGCTGAAATACCGCAATTGCGGCTTCTGAGCCCTTTTTTTCTGCTTTAACTTCTGCATAGACAACCCACTCCTCGTCTCTGTAAAAGCCTTGTGCATTAAGTTTACCCCGCATAAATGACTTATGATCTTTTATCATTTGCTTAATGTCAGGCTGCTTATAGAACCATGAGTCTCCGCTAAGCACATTTTTACGCATATTTTCGTTCGACCTGTAATATTCGCTTCCTTTGAAATTAATATTTAGAGCTTCGGAGCGTCTCTCTAAATATTGAGAGCCTGATAATTCGATAACAGCGCCTTCCTTGGCATCGCCTTGTATCGTTTCCAGCTTATAATCAGGCAAGAAATCTAATCTGCCATATGAATAATAAGTGGCTATTCCGCTTACAACGAGCACAACCATTAAGATCGATAACCAATAACGTCTCATGAACATTCTCCTTACACCGTAATCTTTTTGGCCATCAGCCGCATGCCGAGCCACACCGAAATGCCGAGCACAAGAATGCACAGGGTTAGCCCAAGCGCAAATATTTCATAGGGATACAAATAACTATAGTACTGATCCATATACAAAAATAAAAATGGAGCTGCCACAACGAACACACAACCGGCCAAATAAAGCACGCCATACAAAATGCCTAAACGGCGATAGCTTCGCTCCAGCAAAATGGCAGTAAACACAGCGACTACAACGATGGCTCCAAAGCCGTATAAATAAACAAACTGTTCAAACTGCTGCGGAATAAGCCATACAAGTGCTTGATTGCTGATGATCGCTTCAACGATATGGGAGTCTATTCGCTGATCAGCCGGAACGATGAGGTTGAATACGATATGCTGAATCGGGAGCAATAGTAATTGAAACGAAATAAACGCAAGAACGAACAGGAGAAATGCCGATATTTTGGCTAAATAAAGATTCCTTCTAGCCGTTGGCAGCATAAGCAATCGATATACAAAAGTAGAACGACCAAACCAATCACGGTACCAGATAACAAAAACATATAAGGCAAGTACACCTATACAAAGGAACATCGGCAAAATATAACCCATCTGCGAGCTGAAAATGGCCCATTCAAACGATAAATATTGAGGAGAAAAACCACCCAGGAGACTTTTGTCTACAGTCTCTAACAACAGCTTTTCTCGAAATGACAATTCTTTGGTCGTCGCCCAAATGAGCGAAGCAAATTGGGTAATCGCAACAATTGCCATTAGAATAGCGAGCACCCAGCGGAAACGATGTACTTCCATATGAACAAGCTTCAAATAACGGTTCATCCTCGGTACACCTCTCTCATCACATCAATGACTGATTTCCCTTGCTCGCTGCGCATTTCTTCGCAGTAGAACTCTCGGTTAATTTTTCCGTTCTGCAATAATATAGCTTTATCAATGAGCTGCTCCATCTCTCCGATTTCATGCGTTGTGAGCAAAACGCCACGCCCCTCAATCAATTCACTCGTAAACACGTCCACTATCGTTTCTCTGCTGAACAAGTCAATGCCGGAAAACGGTTCGTCCATTAAGATATAATCAGCATCTTGTCCTAACCCCAGCATGAGATTGAATTTAGCGGCTGTTCCTTTCGACAGGTTCCCGATTTTATCCGAATACTCCAGCTTAAAAAACTGCATGAGCTCACTTGCGCGTTTTGGATTCCAGCTTTCATAAAAGTCAGCCATAAACCTGATCGCTTCGGATATTTTCATGCTGGTTGGCATCGTCAAATGATCGGGCACGAACGCTATTTTCTCATACAAGCTTGGACTTAAAAGTTGTTCATCAATAAGGATCGAGCCTGTTGATATTGGAGTCAGTCCCATGATTGCCTTCAGAATTGTTGACTTACCGGCTCCATTCACGCCGATAAGGCAAGCGATTTCTCCCTTTTGCACGGTAAAAGAAACGCCATTCAGAACATCGCGGCGTCGATACCGCTTATGCATATCTTTTACCTCAATCATGCTCCGGCTCACCTTCCTCATATTTGTTTTTAACCAGCTGCAGCAGCTCTTCGATAGGTACATCAATTTTGCGCACCGACGCCACAAAAGCACCTACCGCCTCGCCAATGAGCTCCGATCTTATTTGATTCAGCAGTTCTTTATCATTCGTAATTCGGCTAGGTGAGTTTCCTTCCGTAATAATCAATTGCTGCTCCTCCATTTCCTTATACGCTTTCTGTACCGTATTGGGATTAATTTTCATAAGCGTGCCCAGCTCCCTTCTCGAGGGAGTTTCCTGGCCAGCGGCAAGCTTGCCCGTTGCGATTCGTTCTTTAAAATGACGGACCACCTGCAAATAAACAGGGTCCCGATTATTGAACGCAACTTCCGTCCAGCCTTCGATCGTGTTCATAGTCATACCTCACATTCATCGCAAATGTGTATTACGCGCGTAATACACTTTATAAGCGTATTATGCATGTAATACACTTGGAAGTCAATGGGAAATTATCCAGCAGCTCTAGATCAGAATCAAAAAAAAAGCGGTGCAGGAATTATTCCTGCACCGCTTTTTTTGATGTTTTTGTAACCTTAATCTCACTAATCCTCTGCTGCTGCATCCAAATATTTGGTTAGGACGACTTCCGTTCCATTCTCCAATGGATGAACTTCTACCTCGTCCATCAGCGCCTGCATTAAATAAATGCCTAGGCCGCCAACACGAAGCCCGCTAACATCCGCATCTGGGAGCGGAGCTGCTTTATCGAGTGCATCCGATAAAGGGAAAGCTGATCCACTGTTCTTTACTTTGATCGTTAATCCCGTTTCAGTTGGTTCAAAGGAAACGTCGATAACCTCTTGCTCGGAGTTCTGAACGCCATGAATAACTGCGTTGTTGCAGGCTTCAGAAACAGCCACCTTCATATCTTCCATTTCTTCATATGCATAACTCATCTTTGAGGCAATTCCGAATAGACAGATTCTGACCAGATCGATATAGTCCGCATGGGCCGGTATTTGTAAACGAATGGCATTCATGCTTGGGCCTCTGTCCCTTCTATTAAATATCTGGAAATGCCTGTGATGTCAAACAGACGCTTAACCGCGGAAGGAATATCCCGCACGAAAAACGGTGCTTTTAGCTCATCACGAAGTTTTAGCACCGAAACGATAATGCCGATTCCGGTACTGTCGATATATTTTAAATGTTTAAGATTTAGAATCAATGCTTTATCTTCGCGGTTCATAACCGGCTCCAGAGCTGCCCGCAGCTGCGGCACTACAGATAAGTCCAACTCTCCGCTTACATGAAGAATAATTTGATTTTGTGTCTCTTCTTGCTTGACTTGAAATTGCTCAGCTTTCATTCCATTCACTCCGCTCACTTTTGTTTAATAAATAGTATCAAGATCCTTCTCCTTGTACAAGCTGTACAAGCGATTTATTACATAGAGAAGCTGTGGAAGTAATGAATGGACGTCAGCTTCTGCGTATCCGCATCAATGAAAAGCTTTAATAAGGCTTCATCTCGCTCGAATACGATACCGTCCTCCGTCACATAATCGGGTTCCCCTAACGCATCCTTTACAGCATCTACTGTCGCTGCAACTTCACTTCCATCAATCAGCAGCGTTTTGGTATTCTCCGCCATTTCAACAGATTGTATGAACTCACCACTAAAGATGACATTCATATTCGGGTATTCATAGGTGATCAGATCGGTTAAATCCGGGTCCGCCGTTTTGCTTTTTGGTTTACCCAGCTTCTGAATCACAAGGCTTGGATCATCATAAAGCGTGATGCCGTTAACCGTTTGAAGCGTAAATTTTGGTTTTTTTGCCTTCACAACCGGTGTTGATTCTGCTGCATAGGTAACTTCCGTTACAGTAGAGGGAGATGCAGAAGCGATTACAATTTCATGAGTTGCTTCCTCAGCCTTTATCGCCTTCACTGGGCTTGAAGCCGTCACTGGCGAATATGTTGCGGTGACCTGTCCAATATCTCCCGTGTATGCGAATATACCTCCGATTAAACAACCAATAAGAATAAACGTCCTCATAATTATCTCCCTCCTATGCGGGATTGTCGAGCTTCCTTTTGCTTATACTTACATATAAACCGTTCGGATTGCTTTGAAACAGGTTAAACATTTATTTTTAAAATATAATGATATCTCCAAGCCGGAAATTTATTTGGTTTCAATCATGACTAAGCATATATCGTCCTTCTGGCTGACACTCGCATGCTCCGATAAAAACGCACTGACCATTTCTGCATGCTCACTCGCATCTTTTTTTATTAGCTGTGCGACAAGCCTATTAAGCTTATCCTCTTCTTTATCTCCAAGAGATTCACTTAATCCATCCGTATAAAGAACGATCTTCATATGATCCTCGTAAGAGATGCTGCCCTTTTGGATGTCTATATTTTCAAACAACCCAATCGCACAGCAGCCTGCAGTCAACAAGGTTGTCTCGTCGCCAATTAGCACTTTTCCCGGAGGATGTCCGGCATTTACATATTCAATGACCCGCTTATTCGTATCCAGCACTAAATAAATGGCGGTAAAATAATAATTTAGCAGTTCTTCCTTCTTATACAGCTGGTTCATATACCGATTCAGCTCGCGCATAACAAGACTTGGATCGGTAATATGCGTAATTGTATCCTTAAGCACCGAGGAGATATACATGCAAACCAGTGAAGAAGAAATGCCATGTCCCATCATATCCAGCAAAATAACGCCGTAACGATCCTCATCAATCGGGTACCATGCGTAAAAATCGCCCGCAAGCTCCGAAGAAGGCTGATATACAGCGCTTATCGCCACATGATCATCGTTGATCGGCTGGCTTAATACATTTCTTTGCACCTTCTTGGCTAACTCCAGCTTTGCTTTAATCTGCCTGTCTCTTTCTTTGTGCCAATCAATTTCTCGCTTGAGCCTTAAAGCAGATCGAATCCTTGCGAGCAGCTCCATCTTGTTGATCGGCTTCATCACGTAATCACTGGCACCGGCATCAAGCGCTTCCGCCATCTTGCTGGAATCGCCAAGCGCAGTAACAAAAATAATCGGTACATCCTTATAGCGCTCCACCTGCAATATTCGTTTGCAAGCTTCTAAGCCATCAATCTCCGGCATCATCATATCCATCAAAATCAAATCTACGTTTGATTCAGTCGATAACGTACAATCAATGTCCAGCATCGTATAAAGCTCTTTTGCCGAGGACGCGATTTTCAAATTTTTATAACCTTCTTTATTTAAAATAGCTTTAATAATAATCTGGTTAGTAGCATTATCATCTACAATTATAATACTCATATGCAGGCTCCTTTAGCTCCAATAACTACTACTTATATTCTGAGCGTAAGCGGTAGTAGAGTCAAATTTTTATAAGTAAAATTACCAAGCAGCATATTAACTTATAAGCTTACTTATAAAATTGAAACTTAGCTTTCTAATAAAGGGCCTACCCTCGCGGATAGGCCCTGATTGAATTCTTGGTAGTTGTGGAGCCTGTTGTTAACCCATGTATTGAGGGTAGTAGTATACGGCAGGGTCAAATTCTTCACCTGTATATTCTTTACCGCCCCATGCGATGACCAAGATTTTATCCTGATCCATCTCGCGCTCAAGACGCTGTGACTCTTGCTCCGAAATACCAAGTGATCTCATCTTCGCCCGCAGCTCATCTCCGGTCGAACGGAAAATGTTTGCGATCGCCGATCCTAGACCTTCCTCGGAAATGCCGATTTTCTCAGCGTCCGTGTTGTCAGCAATACGATTTGTCCGGTCCTTGTCATGCGTCAGTACAAAAATTTTGTCCTTCGCATAACCTTCCGTTTGAAATTTATAAACCTGCTCTTGCACCTCGACAGCGTTGTTTACCGTGTGTACCTTCGTATTGGATAAGTGATTCATAATAAATTCCTCCTCCGTTTTTGTTTGGAATCGTTTTGTTTAGATTAGTGTTGTTTTACTTTGTTAGATGAAGTTAACTGACTCGTCTTCTACCAACGATGAGGGAAACAATAAAGAGAATAACGAATACGACGAATAATATTTTTGCTATCCCGGCTAATGCGGAGGCAATGCCTAGAAATCCGAAAATGCCTGCGACAATGGCAAAGATGAAAAATAATAATGCCCATCCTAACATCGGAATCATCCTTCCTTTGAAGCTGTTTTTGTTGATTGGTTAATTTGTTAACTTGTCATGTTATTAACCAGCCTATTGACCTTTGAAACAACCCATTCTCAGACTTCCGAATTGAAAATAGGGCTATTAATGAAGTAATAAATAATCCGTTTTTTCAAATGTTTCAGAAGCTCTGGAATAGGTTAAGAGACTACACCAAAACAAATCGATAATAGAAAAGGCTGGTGATGATCGATGGAAAAGCAGCGTATACACGTTAATGGCATCGATTTAGTCTATGAAGAATGTGGCAGTAGTAAAGGAGACGTCATTGTATTGCTCCACGGCTTTTGCGGCTCATCTCAATACTGGCAAAAAATCTGTCCTGTATTAGGTGATCAATATCGCGTCATCATCCCTGATCTCCGCGGTCACGGCGGTTCATCTGCTCCTGAGGGCCCGTATACAATGGAGACTATGGCCGAGGATATTGCAGCACTTTTGGAAGCACTTGCAATTGAGAAGGTTGTTATGTTCGGTCATTCCTTGGGCGGTTATGTAACAGCTGCCTTTGCAGAAAAATATCCGGACAAGCTCGCAGGTTTTGCCCTTATCCATTCGACTGTGCTTCCCGACTCCGAGGTAACAAAGGAGAAACGTGATACAGATATTGAAGCGATTCACGAAAAAGGCATTTCAAAATACTTGTACAGCATCATTCCTAATCTATTTACCGATGATAAAGTCGGAGAAATGCGCGACGAGGTCAATCAGCTAATTGGAGTAGGTCAGGAGATGGAGGCACACGCTGCTATTGCTACATTAGAGGGGATGAAGATGCGTCCCGACCGCAGCCATGTGCTGGCTGAAGCCAAATACCCTATTTTGCTAGTAGCAGGCGCAGAGGATGGTGTCATTAAACCTAATGATACGTTCACGGTTACGAGTCTGGATCAACCAGAAACGACGTTCAAATACCCTCATATTCTGGAGACTACTTTTGAAAATGTCGGACATATGAGTCTTATGGAAGTATCCGATCAGCTAGCGAGAGTGATGTCGACGTATTTGAAAACGCTATTAGAGCGTGAGAAAACGAGAACTGAAGCAAAAACGGAAAATGCCGCAAGCAGCTAAGTTATCTTTTTTCACTACAAAATGTTTCATATTATGCTAAGCGGGGTAAATAAGAATAAGCAGGTAACCCCCTATCTACCTGCTACAAAATAACTGGAGGTGCTAGTTACTATGAGTAGTACGAATACTTCTTATCGAACGGGAGAAATTGTTAAGCATGCTGGGAACTACATTTCAGAGTCAGGCAAGAAAGATAAGCTCCAAAAGGGAGAAAAATTCCCTGCTTGTCCTATTAGCGGTAATGAAACAACTTGGAGTAATGCCGATTAGCGCAAAATAAACGTATGGAACCATATTGAAGGGCTGTCTCAGAAGTAGATCATCTACTTTTGGGGCAGCCCTTCTGGCATTTTAAATTTACGCTTACTCACTTGTATACTTGTATGGTAGTATGGTAGTGTGAAGATGAAAGGAATGAGCCGATGGATTACCATGTACGTCAACAGCCCCTATCCACTAGAGACTCCGTTTATATGCAGCTAAGAGAACAGATTTTGAAGCTGGAACTGCCGCCTGGAACAGCTCTTTCAGAGAATGAGACCTCCATTTTGTTCAAGGTCAGCCGTACTCCCGTAAGGGAAAGCTTCCTTAGACTCGCACAAGAGGGTCTTGTTCAAGTGCTTCCACAGCGGGGAACACTCGTTTCATTAATCGACACTGCACTCGTAGAGGAAGCAAGATTTATGCGAGAGCATCTAGAGAGGGCTGTCATTCGGTTAGCGTGCAGCGATTTTCCTGCGCCCTACCTTCTCAAGCTTCAGAACAACCTGCACCTTCAGCAGGAAAGCATTCACAACAAAGATAACCAAAGTATGTTTTCGCTTGACGAGGCTTTTCATCGCATCTTATTTGAAGGCTGCAGCAAGAGCAACACCTGGTCGAATATGCAGCAAATGAATGGGCATCTCAATCGAAGCCGTATGCTGCGTCTGGTGGATGATCTCCACTGGGAAAATCTTTATGCGCAGCATCGCATGATGGCAGAAGCTGTAGAAGCTCAAGATGCGGATACTGCTGAACGGCTCATGACGGAGCATCTTACTCAGAACATATCCGATCAGGCCGTGCTTAAGGAAAAGTATCCTCATTACTACAAATAAAACGGGAGGATTGATACGCATGAAAATGACTTTTAGATGGTTCGGAGAAGGCAACGATACGGTTCCCCTTAGCTATATTAAACAAATTCCTGGTACAGACGGTATCGTCTGGTCGCTTCATGATGTTGCGGCAGGAGAGGAATGGCCGCTGGAGCGAATTTTGGAGGTAAAGCAGCAAGCAGAGCAATACGGTTTGCATATCGATGTCGTTGAAAGCGTTAACGTGCACGAGGACATTAAGCTTGGTTTGCCTTCGCGTGATTTATACATAGACAATTATAAGAAAACAATTGAGAAGCTCGGCAGCGTTGGCGTTAAAGTTATTTGCTATAACTTCATGCCCATCTTCGATTGGCTGCGCACCGATTTGCACAAGCCGATGGGCAATGGTGCAACCGCTTTATTTTATGAAAATAGCCGAATAGCTGATGCCGATCCATTCCAATTTGTTGAAGAGATTAACGCGAACTCCGCGCTAACTATGCCGGGTTGGGAGCCTGAGCGGCTGCAGCATTTGACGAAGCTGTTTGAGGCTTATCAAGGCGTGACCGAAGAGCATCTATGGGAAAATCTTCGTTACTTCTTAAATGAAATTATACCTGTGGCAGCACGCAATGGCATTCGAATGGCCATTCATCCGGATGATCCGCCATGGTCTGTGTTCGGATTGCCGCGTATTATGACAGGACAGGAAAACTTCAGAACCTTCCTTAAGCTTTATGATAGTCCGTTTAACGGAATCACGCTTTGCAGCGGCTCGCTCGGCGCAAATCCTAGCAATGATATTATTTCTATGATTCATGAGTTTGCAGATCGTATCCCATTTGCCCATATCCGCAACGTCCGCGTGTATGAGAACGGAGACTTTATCGAGACGTCTCACCGTACAGAAGATGGAACCGTTGATATCGCAGGCATTGTGAGAGCTTATCACGAGGTGGGCTACACAGGATATGCAAGGCCTGATCATGGGCGTCATATTTTTGATGAGCAGTGCAGACCGGGATATGGCCTATACGATCGCGCGCTCGGCATTATGTATTTATGGGGGCTTTGGGACGCGTATCAGCTTGCAGCCGCTTCGACTGCAGGTTTGGAGGGCAAATCATGACACAGCTGCCTAAGCATGAGTCATTTGAAGGCAAGGTCGCTGTCATCACTGGCGGTGCTGGCGTACTTTGCCGAGTCATGGCGCTTGAGCTTGCTAGACAAGGTGCCAAAATCGCCATACTCAATCGCACCGCTGAGAAAGGGATTGCTGTGGCTGAGGAGATACAGGCTGCCGGCGGGATCGCCATCGCTGTCGCATGTGACGTCACCAACGCTGAAAGCACGAAAGCAGCGGCAGCGGCTGTGCTCGATAAGCTTGGTCCATGCGATATATTAATTAATGGTGCAGGCGGCAATCATCCTAGCGCGAATACGACGAACGAGACCTTTAAGCCAGAGCATCTTCACGCAGAAAATATAACGACGCTGTTTAATTTGAGCACTGAAGGATTCCGCAGTGTCATGGATCTCAACTTTATCGGCACACTTATTCCAACGCAAATCTTTACAGAACAAATGCTTGGCCGTCAGGGCGCAACAATCATAAATATTTCATCGATGAGCGCTCCATCGCCGATGACCAAAGTACCTGCCTATAGTGCAGCCAAAGCAGCTATCGTCAATTTCACGCAGTGGCTGGCCGTTCATCTAGCTGAATCCGGCATTCGAGTTAACGCTATTGCTCCCGGGTTTTTCCTGACTGAGCAAAACAGAAAGCTGCTATTGGACGAGGATGGTCATTTAACCGAACGCTCGGGCAAAATTATTTCCCATACTCCGATGCGCCGTTTCGGCAAACCCGAAGATTTGCTGGGCACTCTATTATGGCTCGCTGACGAGACAACGGCAGGTTTTGTCACTGGTACAACGATTCCAGTTGATGGCGGTTTTTTAGCGTATTCAGGTGTTTAGTTTTTCATAAAAAAGAGCAGGCTGCCTAATGGACTTATCGTCTGGGGCAGCCTGCTAATCTTTCTCCATACATTTACTTAGAAAATTCAGCTTAATCAAGGATATATTCAAGCGCTGGCATAAGCAAGGTCAAAAGCTGCTGCTGCTGTAAAATCCAGCTCCGTAAGGCCGCCATCATGCCATGTCGTCATTCGGAGCGTTACCATTTTATAATCGATAGCTATGAATGGATGGTGGTTCAGACGCTCGGATGCTTGCGCTACCTCGTTTACGAAAGCGATAGCGCTTGGAAAAGATTTAAAGCGATATTTTTTGATCATCCATTTACCATCCTCCCGCTTCCAGCCTTCACATGCCGCCAAGCTTTTTTCGATTTCGGGCTCCGTTAGCTTCATACATTCCCCACCTTCGTTTCATTATCGCCTTACACCTGTGTAAGGCCTATCTTATTTCATCATGTTATAGCAAGGAAAAGGATTGAACAAGTTTGGCCACACGAATTAATGAATATATTGCACATGCGAACCCCTGCTATTAATTTGAGAGAGCTGCAGCAAGAAAAACGCCGCCCAGGGAGCTGGACAGCGCTATTTATTAAGGCTTATGCTGTTAATTGGATGAACAATACTTGTGCCCCTTAACACTACAGCTTCGGGCAGTTGGTGCAGTATTCTTTGTCGCTTGTGACCTCATAATAGAAGCAGCAGGTTTTGCGAACCCGCATCGCCGTATTAGAAACGGATGAGCAGGTCGGTTCGACATAAAAGCGGCTTAGCGGATTTTGTTTTTCCCCAAATAAAGCACCAGGAGCCTGATGAATCACATACTGAAAGTCTGCTCGAGCTCGGGATTGCTCTTGCTGTTCACCTGTTAATCCAATTCGTTTCTCGTAGAGCGAGAATATACGAACCGCAACATTTTCCCATAATATCGGTTTTGGCACGTTCGCTGCTCTAGACATGACCGCAACTAATTTTCCTAAGTTCTCAGCAAAAAGAGCTTGCATAACTGTATTGCGCCAAACATGCCGCTCGCTGGCTTCAGGCATTGCAGCATCATTATCGGCAAGACTGACATGCTCCAGCCAAGAGTGGCCCGGTGACGATCCAAGAATACAATTACGTGCAGATAAATTCAGTCCCTTGTTGTAAACTGTCATGGCGTACAGCAGCGGTGCTGTAGTTAAAAAGGCGTACCTTTTAAAAAACTGCGATGCTGTGACCATCCTCGATGGGTACTGTAGAATGACGGTCAGCCTGTCCAAATAGTCGGTGCACATCTCCATGTCGAGCAAGTCCGAAGCTCTCACCGATCCGACGGAGCGAGTTCCATCATATTCACACAAGCCAAAATGTTGGCTCAAATAATCCCTCTCATCCTGCGCGAGCTGCGACTGCTTGTTCATACACAATCCCCCTCTGGCATTTTTCGTTCAAAAAGGATTTAATTGAGCGCCTCCGCGATCTGATCAACAATCAAATTGATGGCAATCGGTCCATAATAACCAATCCACTGCGCTGTGTTTTCCTCGTATACCCGATTTTCCTTAACCGCACTCATGCTTTTCCAGATCGATGTGTTTTGAAATTCAGTCGTTAGCTCCAAATTCGTTTCATCCTGAAGTAAAAATAAATGATCGGCAGCCAGTTCTGGGATAACTTCAAGAGAAATCATCATACTTGAGTCCTTACTGTTAACTGCCATTTTAGGTGGAGTCAGGCCTAGATCGTCGTACAAAATCTGTGAAGTGCGATGGGATGTCGTTTGGAGACGAATCATTTCATCTCTAGGCCTAATCAACGCAACCGTTTGTCCCTTCATTTTATCTGCCAATGCTGCTTTCAGATCGCTTATCTTTTGCTTGTAACCATCAACCAGCGCCTGCGCCTCTTGCGGCTTATTCAAGATTTGCCCAAATTTCAAAAGTACGGTCCGCCAGTCCTCATTGCGCTCTAGTGTGATCGTCGGTGCGATTTTAAGTAAATCTTCGTAAATATCATCATGGAATTCTGTTGCAATGATGAGATCCGGCTCTATCGCAATGATTCCTTCCAAATTCGGTTCTACATACGTGCCAAGTAACGGGATATTGCCCATCTTATCGCCCAGATAAGGAGGAAGTCCGTTGTCGGTTTCGGCTATTACGCTACCCGCCGGCTGAAAGCCCAGCGCCAGCATTTGATCCGCGTACTGGACGTCCAACACGACGATTTTCTTAGGTACACTCTCGAGAGTTAATTCACCCTTCAAATGTTTGATCGTGACTGGTGCTGCAAGGGCCGGTTCTGTTCCGGAGCCGCTGTTTGCGGACTCACCATTTTGGGCTTGAGGTTGATTCGTCGTTCCTCCCCCAGCATTGCTGCTGCCTTTATTTGAACTGTCTGAGCATGCGCCCAGAATCATAACCAAACTTACTATCAGGCTAATCATCCAAATCCATTTGATTTTTGAATACATATGTATAATCTCTCCCCTTTTTCTTGTTGAGAATGACAATCATCTTCACTTACAACACTATAACGACTCCCTCTCTTATCTTCAATGGATATTTGCGCCACTGCCCATGGATTGTAGCGACAAAAAAACACCGTTGCTCGAATACGTAGATTCGGATGCAACCGTGTTTATATAAGAAATGGAAATCGAAGCGCTAGTCATGCTTCACTATTTCCGTTATATCAAATTATTTGGCGTTTAAGAAAACCTCCGCCACTTGATCGACCACCTGGTTCATCGCGATTGGGCCGTAATAGGCAATCCATATGCTCGATTTGGCGTGGTAAACATGCTGCTGCTGCACGGCACGCAGATTTTTCCATGTCGCTGTGGTCTGAAGCTCTTCCGACCAAGCTTTATATTTGTTGTCGGTCAATACGAAATAATGGTCAACATCCAGCTCCGGCAGCCCTTCCAAAGCTATTAAAGAGCTGGTCCTTTTGCGGTCAACCGCTAGCTTCGGCGGTTGAAGCCCCAGATCGCTGTATAGAATGGCTGCCGTACGATGAGCGCTTGTGTGCAGCCTAATGATATTATCCCGCGGACGAATCATCATGACTGACTGTCCACGCAGCTTGTCTGCCAGTGCCAATTTTAGCCCGCTGATTTTGTGCTTATACTGCTGTAAGACCTGCTCTGCCTCAAGCTTCTTTCCCGTAATCCGCCCGATGGTTCGCAAGGTTTCTCTCCAATCGCGATTTCGCTCTAGCATGATGGTCGGTGCAATATGGGTGAGGCTTCTATAAATGTTTTGCTGGAACTCAGTGCAGATAATCAAATCGGGCTCTAAAGCACGCAAAGCTTCCAGATCGGGTTCAGCCATCGTTCCCAAGGCCTGAATCGAACGCTGCTTGTCTAATAGATACTCAGGAACGCTGCTATGATCCCCGTTTACGATGACGCTGCCCGCCGGCAGCTCACCTAGAGCCAGCATATGGTCCATAAACTGCGGGTCCAGCACAGCAATTTTCTGTGGCTGCCGCTGGAGCAGCAGCTCGCCTTTGAGATGAACAATCGTCCGCTGTGAGCGGCGGATAGCAGCATCCAGCGGATCTGATGCCGCCTTCTTTTCGCCGCTTTCCAATTCCAGCTTAGGTGCGAATAACTTACCATTCTCCGAATCATCAACTTTGAGATGATGCATCGTTTCTCGGTACATGCTTGGAGAAACGCCCGTATAACGCTTAAATAAACGGCTGAAATAATAGCTGTCCTCATAACCAACTGCTTCAGCAATATTTTTAAGCCCTATATTCGTACGAGACAGCAGCTCCTTGGCCTTGTCTATACGGATTTGCATCAGGTAGTCAATCGGTCCAAGAGACAACCGCTTATTGAACATCCGCTGCAATGTCCGAGAACTGCAATTCAATAGTGCAGCTAGTGTGTCTGCTGTAATCGGTTCGGCATAGTGTGCATCCATATATCTAGCAGCCTCAAGCACCACATCCGGTGAAGCCTGCTCCATCCGCCGGTGCTGCAATTGTCCCATCAGTTCGCAAATGAACTGATAAAATAACGACTTCACCTGCAGCTTCGCCATCGCTTCCGGCTGGTTCCATTCCTGCTCCATACGGGACAAGGACTGGAGCAGCGGAGCAGCAGGACTCGCCGCAAAACCATATTGGATTTCAAATGGTTCCGTGCTAGCCAGCAATTGAAGTAAGTCTTGGCTGCATGGCAGCGGTAGAGTAGCTGTATACTGAATCATATAATATTCTAAATGGTCGGTGATATCACAAATTGTAACAACTGCGCCTTTGCCGGCGTGGCATATATACCCACTCTCCAATTGATGCCCAGCCCCGTCCAGAAGGAGCCTAGCACGGCCATTTATTGTGTATAATAACGTACTCGACGTAAGCTGTGAGGTGTGTAAATTGCCGCCAATCGTAAGCTCGGCTCGCTGCACATCCCATATTTTCAGCGAAACAAGGTTCCACAGTATAAGGTGATTTTCCATATTCATAATATGATGTCAGCTCCTAAGTTTGTCGCCTCCGTACAATATGTGTGAATTATATCATGAACATCAGAATTTGAGATCAAACCTATCATTCAGACCATACTCCATCCGCATTTATTCTATAACGTAAATAGCCCGGCAGGTCGTAGAAGACCTACAGGGCTATTTTTCTTTGAATCATTATTCTACTTCATTGGATGTCCGCAACTCATAGAGTTCGGGTACATCACATTTAATCGTTGCAGCTATCGAAATCGCTACCTTAAGCGGCATGATTCGTTTGTTGTCGATATAGTCGCCGATCCTCTCGGGTCTCACCATCAGTGCATCTGCAAGCTGCGCCTGCGATAACCCGCGTTCGCTTAATCGCTGCTCCAGCAGGCAATCGCCCAATTCGTATTTCATCGTATTGCACCTCCATTTAACGGAACGCACAATACAAGTCTACCCAAGCAACCCTCTCTATACCCTCTCAAGACTTGTCATTATCACAACCTGAAAGGAAGGACTATTCATTTTAAAATTAATTAGCTATTCACTTTCTCTTTCGTATAGCGATTCGCCGGAATCTGTAAGCCGAGATTGCCGCGCAGCGTATCCGATTCATAATCAGTGCGATAAATGCCGCGCTCTTGGAGAATTGGAACAACCAGCTCAACAAAATCATTCAAGCCGCTTGGAATCGAAGAATGAATAATGAAGCCGTCTGCTGCTCCCTCTTCATGCCACTCCTCAATCAGATCTGCAATTTTCTCAGGCGTACCGATGAATTGCGGACGCGGAGTCGCGGATTGGAGCGCAACCTGGCGCAGCGTAAGATTTTTCTCTTTCGCTACTTTTTTAATTTTGTCCGTGCCGCTGCGGAAGCTGTTTTGACCGAGGTCACCAAGCTCTGGAAACTGCTCATCAAGCGGATATTGAGAGAAGTCATGATGCTCGAAGAAACGCCCTAAATAGTTCAAAGCATTCTCGATCGTCACTAACTCTGCGAGCTCTTGGTACTTGCGCTCAGCTTCCTCTTCCGTGCGTCCAATAATCGGACCAATGCCAGGAAGAATAACGATATCATCCACCGAACGGCCTTCAGCCACCGTACGATCCTTCACGTCTTTATAAAATGCTTTGGCATCTTCGATATTGTCATGGCCTGTGAATACCGCATCTGCTGCTTTGCCAGCCAGCTTCTTGCCGCTCTCAGAAGAGCCAGCTTGAAAAATAACCGGATGCCCTTGCTTCGAGCGAGCAATATTAAGCGGGCCTTGAACGGAGAAATACTCGCCTTTATGATCTAGACGGTGCAGCTTAGACGGATCAAAGAACACACCTGACTCTTTGTCTCTGACGAAAGCATCGTCCTCCCAAGAATCCCACAAGCCGCGTGTCACTTCCAAATACTCTTCGGCAATTTTGTAGCGCTCATCATGTGTCGGATGATCCGTTTTGCTGAAATTACTTGCCGAGCCCTCAAGCGGAGATGTAACGACATTCCATCCAGCACGACCGCCGCTAATATGATCTAAAGAACCAAATTGTCTTGCAACCGTAAACGGCTCACTATATGAGCTCGATAATGTGCCAACCAATCCAATTTTGGACGTAACAGCTGCCAGCGCGGACAATATCGTAATCGGCTCAAAGCGGTTTAAAAAATGCGGAATCGATTTTTCGTTTATATATAGACCATCAGCGATAAATACAAGATCAAACTTACCCGCTTCAGCAGTCTGTGCCTGCTCCGTATAAAATTTAAAGTTCACGCTCGCATCAGCCGGTACTTCCGGATGCCGCCATGCCGAGATATTGCCTCCCACACCATGAATCAATGCGCCAAACTTAAGTTGCTTGCGGTTCGCCATAATAAACAGCCTCCTAATGAACATAGTATGATTGATCTTCTGACAGCAAAAGCAGCAGTCCTGCTAAGTTAGCTGCAATAACGATGCTTCCTTTAATTGAAGCCGATAGCTCTTAACGAGCGTTTCCCCGTTCATTAAATCCTTATCGAATGCGCGCTCGAAGCCGAGGCGCTCGTACAGCCTTACAGCTGAATCCATCATGTCTGAAGTATGAAGATGCAGCGTCTCCGCTCCCCATTCCTTTGCAAGCTTTGCACTGGCACGGATAAGCTCCGTCGCTACGCCGAAGCCGCGTGCTGCCTGCGATACAGCGAGCAGGCGAATAATCGGTGAATGAATTTGAAGCTCCGGCCGTCCATAGGCCGCTTCAGAGGAATCAAACAAGAACACACTTCCAACGATCTTCCCGCCCAGCACCGCGACTAAACGCGCCTTCGTTGCTGCTCCTTCAACAGATTCCAATATGCTTTCTTTATATTGATTCCATGCCGCTTCAGACAGCACTTGCTCATATTGGCCATAAGCATCAATAAGTACTTCCCGTGTAGCATCTAGATCCTCAAGCTCAGCATTACGAATAATGACAGCTGTATCAGACATGCTTCTTCACCTGCTCTCCCTTTATATGATCACAATGGCTATACCTTAAAAAATGGCATTAATCTAATTGCGAGAGTCCAGCTCTCCCTGCTTGATTCGACGAATTTGACCTAAGTGACCTTGCACGTGCTTCACAAATGCCGGTACGATCACAGCTATTGATACGGGCTCACCTTTAAAGTTAATGCCGGTCTTGCTCCATTCTTCCTCAGTCAAACGATTAAACAACAGGCTGTTATATTGAACAAGTGAACGTGCAGCAAGCAAAATATCTTTAACATCGCCTTCATTTGCCCTTTGGCCAGACACCCAAGCATCCTGTTTAAAGGAAGGCAGCCTTGTCTCGGAGCCAGACAAGATTTCACGAATGCGAAAGGATACGATAATGCTGTGATCAACGAGATGAGCGAGCACCTCGGTCACACTCCATGACTCAGGGGCAGCCTTCCATTTCAGCTGGTGATCCGACAGCCCTTCCAATTCCTGCTCAATTTGATCATATACGTTCACAAATGCATGAATATCGACAATGGGTTCGCTCATTTAAAATCCTCCTCGTGAATAACAAAAGTAATAGCGTTATGCCCTGCTAAAACGATCAAGCTCGAATAATCTCAGATCATAGCCTGTATTCTTTTTTTGTATTTTGTCAGCCAAAATCTCGCCTACCACGCTCGCAAATTTAAAGCCATGACCGGAAAAACCGCCAGCAAGCAGCACATTATGATGCTCAGGATGAGCATCAATAATGAAATCCTCATCAGGCGTAAACTCGTATTTGCATACTGCACCCCGCAAAAGCTTGCCGGCCGCATCCGGAACAAAAGCGGCAAGCGCGCGGCGAAGATCCTCTTCATCTTCCGGATAAGCACCAAATGGAGCAATCGGCTCACCTGGCTGCCATTCCACGCCTGTATCGTGTCTGCCAATTTTAATTCCTGCGCCGCCAATGCTCGGAAAGCCGTAGTAGCCTCCCATCGCTCCTCCCCAAGTGAAACCGGGAAATACGCCTGCATCAAAAGCGGGTGAACGCGTTTCAAACCACCCAACTACTTTGCGAACTGCACGAATGGGAAGCTTAACATGCTTCGCGAGCATGCCAAACCATGCGCCGGCGGTAATAATGATTTGCTGTGCGGTATAAGCAGCTTCTTTCGTATGAACGGTGACGCTTGAAGCATTCGCCTGAATATCTGTAACGAAGCTGTTTACCAGAAGCTCCGCTCCGGCTGCTATAGCTTGCTGCTTATAAGCAGCTACACATTTTTCACTGTATAAGTAACCCGCATTCGGCTCGTACATCCCTTGGAAGGAGTCAGCTAATTGAACACCTGGAAAACGCCGATTAATTTCTTCCGCACGCAGCAGCTCCACTTGAACGCCATTCGCAATAGCATCGCCTAATCTGCCTTCATAATTGTAAAAGCTCGATTCTGCCATATTGAGCACGCCCGATCGCTCCAGCAGCTTTTCCCCCGTCGCTTTCTCGAGTGCCAGCCACCTCTCATCAGCACGAAGCGCCATCTTCACATAAGTATCGCCGCCATGATAGGCATGCCGGATTAGACGCGGCTCGCCGTGATGGCTTCCCATATTATGCGGCGGATCAAAAGCATCAATGAGCAGTACCCTTGCTCCGCGGGCTGCGAGCTCATAACCTGCGCTCATCCCCATAGAGCCTGCCCCAACGATGATCACGTCATATGATTTCGGAATGTTGTCGTCCTCCCAGCGTATTCTCGCTCGTCAGCTTTCGCAGAGCATCCACAGCAAGGGAAGCAAAAAAAGAAGCTGCAATCGGCAATGCTTTCTCATCTAAATCAAAGGCTGGATGATGCCATTCCTGTGAGCCGGCTGTGCCAAAAAACACAAACACCCCTTCGGTTTCCTTCAAATAAAACGCAAAATCCTCGCCTGCCGGAGAAGGCGTCGGCTTCACCACTGCAAGGCCAAGAGCATTCGCTGTTATCGAAGCTTGATCGGCCCATTTCTGATCATTGACAACTGCCGGCGGCCCTTCCAGCCACTTCACTTTCGCACTCGTTGCAAACGCCGATGCTACACCATTTACGACCTGATCAAAGCGCTCGCGCACTTTCGTGCGGACATGCTCTTCAAACGTACGCAGCGTACCGTCAAATACCGCTTTGTCCGAAATAATATTCCAAGCGGTTCCCGCATGAAGCCTTGTCACACTAACAACCGCACTGTCCAGCGCACTTACGCTGCGGCTTACGATCGATTGCAGCGCCGTAATCATATGCGCCGCGGTTACGATCGGATCAAGACCCGCTTCAGGTACTGCGGCATGACTGCCGCGACCTTCCACTTCAACGACAAAACCATCAGCTGCCGCCATGATCGGCCCGTCTGTAATACCAATCGTTCCAACTGGGAGATCCGGCTTGTTATGCATGCCGAATACCGCGCTCACGCCTTCCAAAGCTCCGCTTGCAATAAGCTTCTGAGCACCTTTTGCTTTTTCTTCCGCAGGCTGGAACAACAAGCGTACCGTTCCTTGCAGCTCCTGCTCCCTTTCCTTGAGCAAAAGCGCAGTTCCTATGATTGAGGCCGTGTGGAAATCATGACCGCAGGCATGCATTTTACCCGGATTTTTTGAAGCAAATGCAAGACCCGTCTCCTCCTGTATCGGCAGTGCGTCTATATCCGCGCGAACCGCGACAATCGGGCCGCCATGCAATCCACCAATCTCTGCAATGACACCGGTTTGAAGTCCATAATCAACAACTCGAATGCCCGCCTCCGTTAACCAACCGCGTATGGAAGCCGTCGTCTCGAACTCCTCATGAGAAAGCTCAGGATGCTGATGCAGCTGCCTTCGAATGGCTATCAACTTCTCCTCTATGAATTCAACTGAGAAATCGCTCATACCAATTCTCCTTCAAAGGCTTCCTTAAGCAGCTCGAAGGATCGTACACGCTTGGCGAAATCAGGAATAATCGTCGTAAAAATAAATTCATCCACGCCATACTGCTCCCCAATTTCAAGCAGCCGTTTGCGAACCGTCTCCTTGGTGCCCCGAGTAATATCGGCATCCCTTTCCTCCGCTGTAAACGCCTCTCCCGCCTGCCTAGCAAATTCCTTCGCTTGTTCCAGCGTGCCTACGTTTACTGTTTTGCCGCTTGCCAGTGTAACTCTCACATTTTTAAAATGACCTGCCAGCTCATTCGCTTCTTCTTCCGAATCGGACGCTATTACTGACAACGCTAGAATCGCTTTAGGCTCTCCGCCAAAGGATCGATTAAATTTATTCCGATACGTATTTATCGCCTTTTGAGCCGTATCTGGATCGTTATTAATGAATAATGCAAAAGCATACGGATAACCCTTCTCCGCAGCCAGCTCTGCGCTTGATAAGCTTGTGCCAAGCAAAAAAATGTCAGCAGGCTGCTTCGGTAGCGGACTTGCAACAAGCCCAGCCAGCGGATGCTCTTCGCCAGTCTTATCATGGAGCAGCTGCTCCAGCTCTGTCAGCTTCTCAGCTAAAGTATCGGCTTCCGCTACGCCCTTCTGCAAAGCTTTCGTAGAACGCGGCAATCCGCCTGGCGCTCGCCCGATGCCAAGTTCAACTCTTCCTGGCGCGAGTGAAGCAAGCACATTAAAATTTTCTGCCACTTTATAAGGGCTGTAATGCTGGAGCATTACGCCGCCTGAACCAATGCGAATGGATGATGTTTGAGCCAGCAAATAAGCAATAAGCACCTCTGGCGAGGACCCCGCCATCCCGAGAGAATCATGATGCTCAGATACCCAGAAGCGCTCGAAACCAAGCGTTTCTGCCAATTGCGCCAGCCTCACGGTATTCGCCAAGGCTTCAGCAGCAGTTTGACCGGGAAAAATTATACTTTGATCCAGAATGCCAATTTTGAGTGACATATTGATTCGCTCCTCTATGTGTTAGATGGAATAGACACCCTCAGGTGTGATCCGTTTCAAAAATTGTTTGGTTCGTTCTTCTTGTGGATTGGTGAAAATATCGTTAGGCCTGCCCTCTTCAACGATCGCTCCGCCATCCATAAAGACAACATGGCTGGCAACATCCTGCGCAAAGCTCATTTCATGGGTCACGATAATCATCGTGATGCCTTCTTTTGCGATTTTGCGAATTACGCTAAGCACCTCGCCAACCAGCTCTGGATCAAGCGCCGAAGTCGGCTCATCGAACAAAATAACTTCTGGATTCAGCGCCAGCGCGCGAGCGATGCCTACACGCTGCTGTTGTCCGCCAGACAGCTCGCTCGGATAGGCATGCAGCTTATTGCCAAGACCAACCTTTTCAAGCAGCTCCTCGCTTTTTTGCCGCGCCTCTTCCTTCGGAAGTTTCTTAACGATGAGGAGACCTTCCATTACATTTTCAATTGCCGTCTTATGCTTAAATAAATTATATTGCTGGAAAACCATTGCGCTTTTTTGCCGAAGCGTATGGATTCCTTTTTTATCGGGACGCTTGCAATTAACGGTGAAATCACCAATCGAAATTTGACCGTCGCTAGGCTTCTCTAAATAATTGATGCAGCGCAGCAGCGTTGTTTTCCCGGAGCCGCTTGGCCCGAGTATCGCAACGACCTCGCCTTTTTTGACTGTAAGATCGATTCCTTTGAGCACTTCATTGCGTCCAAAGCTCTTCCTAATTTGCGTCAGCTTAATCATGAGACACCGCCTCTGTTGTACAGGTTAAAGCGCTTCTCGGCTAACGCGGTCAGTCGCTCGATGAAAAAGGTTAATCCCCAGAAAATAAGAGCTGCGGCAAGGTAAGCCTCAAAAAACTTCCAGTTTGTTGAAGCAACGATTTGCGCTTTAGCATTAATGTCAACGACGGACACTGTAAAAGCAAGCGTTGATCCGTGCAGCATGCCAATTACCGAGTTCGATAAGTTAGGCAAGCTGGCAGCAAAGGCTTGGGGCAAAACAATTCTGCGCATCGCCTGCGAGGTCGTCATTCCAATCGAATACGCTGCTTCCATTTGTCCGCGGTTAACCGCAAGCATTCCCGATCTGACAACCTCGGACATGTATGCGCCAGCCGTAATCGAGAAAGAAATATAAGCGAATCCTATCATGGGAATCGAGACGGAACGGAACGATAAGCCTAACGCCTCAGCTATACCATCAACGATAATCGGCAAACCGAAATAAATAAGCAATAAATGCGTTAGCATAGGCGTTCCGCGGATGACGGTAACATAGGAAACGGCGATAGGATAAAGGACTGGAATCTTATAAAGTCTAATGACAGCTACAGATGTCCCAATGAGGAAGCCGCAAAAAACAGAAACGAACGTAATCGCCAATGCCGTCGGCACCGCGCTCAAAAGCTGAACAAACGCCGTCCATATGAATGCGAAATCAAGCTTCATTTTCCCTTCCTCCTCTGCCAAAGCCTATTCCGGCTGCAAACCGCCTTGATTTATCTTTTTTGATAAGAGGTTCTTTGTCTTCTACCGCGATGCGGCGCTCATGCTTCAATAACCTGCGTTCGATCAAATGGAACAGCTTCTCAAGCCCAAAGCTCAAAATAAAGTAGATAATCGCGAGCGAAACATACGTTTCGAGGAAATGCCTGGACATAACAGCCAGTGTCTGTGATTTTCCTGTTAATTCCATAATACCTAATGAAAAGGCGAGTGATGTATCCTTCAAATTTGCAATGACAAGATTAGAGAATACCGGCAATGCAATGGAAACGGCTTGAGGTAGTACAATTCGGGTAAAAGCTTGGAAACCCGTCATTCCTACCGCATAAGCTGCTTCAACCTGCCCCCGATCCACTGCCCCGACAGCCGCGCGAATCATCTCCGCTATATAGGCTCCGCTATGCAGCGCATAAGTAAGGATGACAAAATATAATGCCGGCACTTTAGCTACATCCAAATGAAAAAGCTTCAAAACCTCAGGCAAGCCGTAATAAAACAGAAATAGCTGAATGAGTATAGGCGTCCCTCTAAAAAAAGATAAATACACCTGCGAAAACCGTCTTAGAACCGGAATCTTATAAAGCTGGGGAAAGGCGACGATAAATCCGACGCCAACCCCAAGTACAATGGAACTCACCACAATAAGAAGAGTGACTTTCAAGGTAGGCAGCAGCTTTATTAGATACTCGAACACATAGCTGATATCAAAAGGTTCTCCCACCTTAGCCATCTCACCTTTCAATTGGGTTTATTTTTCTTGGGATGTAAAATCATCGCCCAGCCATTCTGAGCTAAGCTTAGCCAGCGCACCGTCTGCTTTCAGTTCTTTGATTACCACATCAACAGCATCAGAAAGCTTTTGCTGCTCCGGATCGTCCTTGCGGAACATGAACAAGATGTCTGCCTCGCTCAGTGCAGGTCCTACTGCTTTAAGCTCTTTCTTCGGATCAACTAACGATAAAGTAAAGTCAGCAGCGAGGAAGGCATCTACTCGGCCCGAGGTTACTTGCGATACGTTGTCGTTTGCACCGCCATTTTGATACACAAGCTCAAGCGCGTTTCCGTTTTCCTTATTGTAATTCTCAAGAATCGTTGCCGCTGCGCTTGTTGCCGTTGTTAGCACTTTTTTACCTTTTAGATCAGCCAACGTTTGAACTGAATTATTGTCCTTGTCTACGATGATCTTGTTTCTCCAGTGCGCATAAGGCTCTTTATTAAAGAGGTACTTCTGTACGCGTTCCGGATTTTGCTCCATCTCATGTGCAATCATATCAATTTTTTTCGTTTCCAAGCTTAACAGCAGGTTCGTAAATTCAAGCGTTTGAATGTCAAATTCATAATCTGGAAGACGTTTATCAATTTCTCTTACAAGCTCTACATCGAAACCAGTAAGCTTACCATTCTCATCTATAAAGCAAACTTTAGGGAATTGTGTTCCTGTGCCAACAACAATTTTTGTTACGGATTTGGAAGCCTCTCCGCTTCCTGTTTCCGCACTGCCGCCGGTGTTGTTTTTATTGCTTCCGCAGCCAGCAACTGTAAGGGCAAGGACGAGTGCAATCGATAAAACGAATCGTTTTTTCATTTTCTTTTTCCCCCAAATCATCAAATGTTTAAATCCTTATAATTCCTACCTGTTAAGTAAGGATTATGTTGAATTCACTTTACCACCGGACTACCAGCTTCGTCAATCCTCTAGCTTATAGAGATCTTCTATAAGAAAATCGAATAATCCAATGATGCTTTTATCAACAAAAAACGTCCGCTGCTTCAGTAGGAGCAGCGGACGAATGTGATTAAGTGCACTATTCATATCGGCTTAACTGTAATTATGAATGTACCATACCCTTCGCTTTTCGAATAATAGAGTTTTTGTATTACAGATTTATATTTGCTGATAAGCTTAGCTCCGCATCTGCTAATTGCTTGCCTATTTCGGTAATGGCATGTACAAATTCCAGATGCTCTCCATGATGCGAAATGAGGTTCGTCTGTAAAAAAATGCCTTCCGTCTCGGGGACGCGTATCGGATAAAGCTTCCCATCCTGCAGCTCCTGCTGGGCGCATAAGCCTGGAAGAAACGCGATGCCTGCTTTCTGAATGACAAGCTTTTTGGCCATCTCAGAATTATCCGTCTGAATTTGAATGTTCGGCGGCAGCTCCAAATTCTCGAATATACGATGAATACGAAGCCAATCCAATGAGCCGCATTCAAAAAAAACGAGCGGCTGCTCAGCGATCGCCTCAACCGTCAGCGTATCCGTTGTTAAGAACGGATGCCCATGATACACATGCAGCCGTATTGGATCTTCATAGAATTTGGTCGACTGCAGATTAGGATGATTCACCTTGCGAACAAAGCCAATATCTACTTCCTTGCTCAGCACTTTATTCACAATCTCATCCGTGGTGCTTGTGACGATTTTATAGTGAGTGTGTGGGAATTTCTGCTTTAAGCGAGGTAATAAGTCAGGAATAATATAATTGGAGACAGACACGGTACAGCCAATTCGGAACTCGTTCGGCAAAGACTTCTTCTGATTAATATGCTGCTTGCCCTTCTGATAGATGAGCAGCAGCTGCTGGGCATAAGGGAGAAATCGTTTACCGTCTTCCGTTATTTGAATCT
The DNA here is from genome assembly GCF_056398245.1 of Paenibacillus sp. 01T47. Taxonomy (NCBI): domain Bacteria; kingdom Bacillati; phylum Bacillota; class Bacilli; order Caryophanales; family Paenibacillaceae; genus Paenibacillus; species Paenibacillus sp. 01T47. Next base: position 3,833 of record NZ_JBFTPA010000032.1, on the reverse strand, counting down.
GTTTGCCATTTCGATCGAACAGCTTGCAATCGAGCTCCTGCTCAAGGGACTTAATTCTTGCTGTTACAGAAGGCTGAGACAAATACAACGCGTCAGCTGCTTTATTAAAGCTTCCACAATGGATGACATAGACAAATGCTTCTATATTCTCAATGTTGATTTGACACACCTCCACTCACTTAAATCCAACTAAACCAATACGAATATATATAATTAAAGTAACAAACTAAGGAGTTCATGTCAATCGAGCAAAAAAAAGGGTTGCCCCCAAAGTAGATAAACCTACCTGAGTAGCACCCCTTCTTCATTACATTCGTTTCGACCTAACGAGGGATTGTATTGTTGTCCGCATACCCGCTATCGCCGCGGTTGCCTTTCTTAAATAATTTGCGCAGATAAGGAAGGGCAAAGTAATCAATACCGAATTTACCTGCGTTCGTGCCAGCGATGAATACAATAATTCCGATCAGCAGCATCCAAGGGTTAGTCGATACCGTACCAGCAAACATAAACATGAAGTTCATTAATAATCCGAAGAATGCTGCAGCTGTCGTAAGTGCGCCAACGATAAGTCCAAGCCCTACCAAACATTCACCAACGGGAATGAGAAAGTTAATGATGCCTGCATTCGGAAGAGCAACATGTTCTAGAAATGCAGTGAACGTCGGATAAACTAATTCGTTTGTCGCTTTATCCATGACAGGGTTGCCGATAGCTCCTTTTAAAAATCCACTGGCATCAAATCCGCCAAGCTTATGCCAACCAGCGCTCAGCCATTGCCATCCCAAGTACACCCGCAGTACAAGCATTAAGCCCGCTGCATATTTGTTTTCGCTTAGCCATTTGGTTACCATGACGATCAGCTCCTCTTATTTTTGTCTAAACCGAGATCGTTTCAATCAGTTCCTTCAGCTTGTTTGCCGAACGGTGCAGCAGCGCTTTTTCTTCCTCTGTAATCGGAATGTCCAGCACCTCTCTTACTCCATTGCGATCAACGACGCACGGAACACCCATGTATACATCCGATATGCCGTGGTAGTTTTCTACTAACGTGGATACATTGAGTACAGCCGACTCATTGGACAGTATCGCAGTTACAATGCGATCCAGTGCTAACGCAATAGCGTAATAAGTGGCACCTTTCGCTTCTATGATTTCGTAGGCTGCATCTCTCGTATGCGTAAAGATGTCTGACTTTTCTTCCTCGCTAAGCGAGATGGACGAACCAGCTACGTTTGCCAAGCTCCATAATGGAAGCTCGGAATCCCCATGCTCCCCAATGATATGGGCATGTACGCTGCGCGGGTCAAGCTGCAATCGCTCGCCGATCAGGTAGCGGAAACGAGCACTATCGAGCAATGTGCCTGAACCGATTACACGGTGAGTTGGCCAGCCCGACTTTTTCTGGCAGAAGTAACTCATAATATCTACCGGATTCGTCGCGATTAATAGAATGCCGTCATCATTGTATTTCAATACTTCGGATACGATGCTTTCATAGATGGCAATGTTGCGCTTTAATAGATTCAGCCTTGGCTCCCCAGGCTTCTGTGCTGCTCCAGCTGTAATGATGACGATATCCGCATCCTTACAGTCCTCATAAGTGCCTGCCCATACTTTAGTCTGACCAAGGAATGGCATCCCGTGATTCATATCAAGCGCATCCCCAACTGCTTTGCCTGCATTCGCATCTATTAACACAAGCTCATCCATCCGGCTGCGAAGCAGCAGCGTATAGGCTGTTGTGGATCCTACTGCTCCTACACCAATTACGACAACTTTTGATTTTTTCATTGTTATTCCACCTCTTCAAATGGTTTGTTTACGAAATAATACATAACGCCCATAAGGACGGAGCCACCGATTAAATTACCTAGTGTTACAGGTACAAGATTATGAATCATGCCTTCGAGTGAAATGGTTCCCGGATGATTCAGCACAAGCGCAATGGCAAAGGTGCAAAGATTAGCGATGCTGTGCTCGTAGCCTGAAATAAAGAAGCAGAATACGAATAGCATCATAGCAAACAATTTCGGCCCATCTCCGCGCAGTGACATCGGAACAAAAAACGCTAAGCAGACCAGCCAGTTACACAATACACCTCGGAAAAACAATTCCCATACCGGAGCGTGAAGCTTCTTCTCTACGACACTGAGTAAAAATCCATTAACGGATGCATCGCTGAACAATCCGGTTGCCCATATGAGAAGGGCGAAAGCAACTGCACCTAGAAAGTTGCCTGCGTAGCTTGCACACCATAGCTTTACAACGTTTAGCCAGCGCATTTTGCCTCTAAGAGCTGCAAAGGTGAAATAGAAGGTGTTTCCTGTAAAAAGATCTCCTCCGCCATATGCGATTAGAATGATTGCTGCACCAAACGTTATCGCCGCCATGGGATAGGTTAGCGGACTATGTGACTCATAGAAAAAGCTGCCTGTCTTAAACGCTACGATTACGCCAAATCCGATAAACATACTCGCTAACATGGCTCGCAATATATATCTCAGCTTGCTTGTCAGAAACACCTTTTGCTTCTTCAAAGCAAGCTGTTCAACCCTTCTCAAAGGAGCATGCTCCATATGAAATCCTCCTAATGTGTGGTGTTAATCGTTAATGCTGTGCTCGCTTTCGTTTGCTACACCTTTAGTTTAGGGGATTCTCTTCCATTTGTATGTCGGGGAACTCCCTGAACTATAGCTAAGGGTTTCTATGCGAAAGCTGCTTAGCAAATAGGGAGGTTCCCCGATGTGGCCTCCATGATCATTCTTTTATAATAGAAATAAGTGATCGGCAAATGAGAGGATGGCGGTAAACAAAGTGGACATACAGGCATCTTTAAATGAGGATAACAAGGAGAATACAGAAAACGGAGTACCACATGATAAAGACAAGGCAGCTGGTCATCGTCATAACAGCAAATGCTGCAATTGCTCAAAAAGCTCATGCCAGGACAAAACTGAAGCAGAATCGCCTCTTGATAAGTAGCAAATAAGCGCCAACACGCAAAAAAGGAGCAGCTCCTTAAGGTTTATGACCTATTGGAGCTGCTCCTTTTTTGTTGTCCTGCTATGCCATGTGGTTATTCCACAACCATTTTAATTTCTTCATACTTCTCGTCAAAAGAAATGCGAAGCGTCTTATTATCCAAATACCACAGATTATCATCTTCTATAAAATAGGTAATACCTTCTACGACATCACGAAGTCCCGCTGTCTTGGGCTCATCCTTCATAATGCCAAGTGAAAGTCCTGGATGAACGCTGCCGCAGCCGCCCAGGCGAACGTAAATACGAATCGCTTCACCATCGGAAAGACCCATTTCTTTTTTGTACCAGCGAGCTGCTGGTTGTTCCACTATTAAATTCATCTCGGTCAGCTCCTTCCGCTACATGCTCTACTCCATCATCACGAAATCGCTTAGCGGTGTCAACCCTTACGTACCAAACCATCATCAAAAAAGCCGCACATCTTCATATAAGAAGGAAAGGGTTATATATTCCCATACTTTTTGAGCGCAAACTCAATTCCGTCCTCGCTCGACTTTTTGGTAACAAAATCAGCTGCTTGGTGCGTAATCGTTCCATCTACATCGAAAAAAACAATTTTGTAATCCATAAGCATCTCTCCCTTGCTTTACTTTATTGAGATCTAGCAATAAATTACATAATAAAAAGACTGCCCATTCTGATATGCTCCCCAAATAGTAGACAGGTGAAATAATAAAAAACCTGTTGCTATGAGGGGAGCATTTTCATGTCTAAAGTTAAATATTCCGCATCAGAGAAACTTACCATAATCGGAGAGATCGAAAGTGGTGAACTTGGCTCTATGGC
>NZ_JBFTPA010000031.1:0-43294 GCF_056398245.1 Paenibacillus sp. 01T47 | reverse complement strand
GGTTCGGGGTGGAAGCACAGCAATGTGTGTAGCTGACGAATACTAATCGGTCGAGGGCTTATCCTAAACACGTTTACTGTGACCCATACATCCAGTAGACAGCAGCATTAAGGCTTCAGCAAGCCTAATCTTTCGTATCCAGTTTTCAGGGCGTAATGTTCTGACTTTGCAAGCGTCCCCGAACGCTGCAATCGACAACTATTCGGGGGACAAGCGTGGCGGTGTAGCTCAGCTGGCTAGAGCGTACGGTTCATACCCGTGAGGTCGGGGGTTCGATCCCCTTCGCCGCTACCATTACCTTTTTTATCGTAACATCTGGAGGATTAGCTCAGCTGGGAGAGCATCTGCCTTACAAGCAGAGGGTCGGCGGTTCGATCCCGTCATCCTCCACCATATGTACTTATTCGGTTTTATGACCGGATCCACTTGGAGCTGTGGTGTAGTGGCCCAACATGCCTGCCTGTCACGCAGGAGACCGCGGGTTCGAATCCCGTCAGCTCCGCCATTTTTCTTTAAAGTAAGGCTCGGTAGCTCAGTCGGTAGAGCAGAGGACTGAAAATCCTCGTGTCGGCGGTTCGATTCCGTCCCGAGCCACCACTTTATTTTTCGTTACGACGAGAAATAAGTAATAGTATGGAGGATTAGTGAAGTGGCTAAACACGGCAGACTGTAAATCTGCTCTCTCTGAGTTCGGTGGTTCGAATCCATCATCCTCCACCATTTCTTTTACAGCAAGAGCCATTAGCTCAGTTGGTAGAGCACCTGACTTTTAATCAGGGTGTCGTAGGTTCGAATCCTACATGGCTCACCATTTTTTTCTAAACAAACCTATACAACCGCAGATCTTAGGATCTACGGTTTTTTTGTTTGATTATAATCGAAATAAAAAAGAGTTTGCCCATCATTAAAGTGGGCAAACTCTTTTTTTGCATAGTTAAAACCAGATAATGAATGAATCTTAGTTTTTACTCCGTAGATTCAATTCATAAACAAGCTCGTTTACCGTTTCGTTTAGACGAAGTTTAAGTTCATCATTTAATTCAAATACTGGAGCTTCATTTGGCTCTTGTGAACGCTCGATTTGGGAATCAACGGCGTACACTCCGCTTACATATAATTTCGCGCCCATGGATGCGAGTACCGGCTTGAGGGAATAGTCAATAGAGAGTAGATGAGCGATGGTGCCGCCGATAAACAGAGGAGCAATGATTTTACCATCAAGTCCTTTCTGCGGCAGTAGATCTAGAAACGTTTTTAGAACGCCTGTATAAGATGCCTTGTAAACTGGGCTTGCAATAATAACAGCATCCGCATTCTCGACAAGCTGATTGGCTTCTATAATAGCAGGGCTGCCAAAACGAGCGTGAATTAGATCTTCGGCTGGCAAAGAAACCACGGTTATGGTATCAACCGAAAGACTTTTTGTTATCAATTGTTGCTCTACGTACTGTGTTATGCCATTTAAACGGGATGAAGCATTTGGACTGCCTGAAATAATTACAATCTTGGACATGGGTGCACTCCTCTTTTTCAAATAAATAGTAGGATAAAAAATTACATTAATCCGATAAGTAAACTTTGAATAGATAGTACCATGGCAGATGTTATTTGGTCAAACAGGTTTGATTTGTTTCTTGTATTTTATCGATATAAGGGAACAATGTATACATATAGGAATGAAATAGAAAAAGGGGTAGTTGCAATGGTATACGGATTAGCGGTTTTAATTAGCTTCGCGATCGTATTTGCAAGCGTACCACCGCTTCGTGTATTTGCGCTGCGACTTGGTTTTGTCGATCGTCCTAATCAGAGAAAAATACATAACAAGCCGATCCCTCTCATGGGTGGCGCGGCTATTTTTGTTGGCTGCATCGTTACGATGTTTATTTTTATCGGGTTCACTCCGCTCACTTGGACCATAGTTACGGGTGGAACAGTACTCGTAATTATTGGACTTCTTGATGATGCGTCAAAGGCAAAAGGGAAAGACTTTCCTATATGGCCGCGTGTCATTCTCTATATGGGTGCTGCGTCAATCCCAAGCTTATTTCACATCAAAATTGCGGGTATCACCAATCCGTTTACACATTTGTTTATTTCATTTCCCGATTGGGTGTCGTGGCTGACAACGATGCTATGGGTTTTCGCGTTAATCAATATGATTAACTTTATTGATGGCGTAGATGGGCTGGCTTCAGGGGTATGTACGCTGTCAGCACTAACGCTATTGACGGTGGCGCTCGTCAAAGGTCAGCCAAGCACCGCTATTCTTGCCATTATTGTAGCCGGAGCATGCTTTGGTTTTTTGGTTCATAATTTTTATCCAGCCAGAATTTTTATGGGTGACGCAGGAGCAACCTTCCTAGGCTTTACGCTTGCTGTAATTGCTGTTGATGGAGCGTTTAAGAAAGCAACATTCATTACCTTGCTAGTTCCATTACTGGCGCTTGGATTGCCTATATTTGACACGGCTTATGTCATGCTGCGCAGGCTTATAAGCGGTAAAGGCTTGCATCATGCGGACAAGCTGCATACGCATCATCTTTTGATGAAATGGGGACTGAGTCAGGTTCAAACGGTTTCGTTTCTATATTTAATTGCTGCGTTATTCGCGCTCTTGTCAATCATTCTTTTACTGGTAATAGGCTGAATTAAGCAAGCTCTTGTGGTACAATGACGGGAAAAAGCGTTATTCCACATTAAGGTGCGAATAAACTTTTTTTACTTATTAATCCGCTTATATGGAGCTGCTAATCGCAATAGGTGTCCTCCCATAGGAGGAAGCACGCAGCCGCAAATGCTTGTGGAGATTGGAGATAGAGAAATGAGCACGACAGACTGGTTGAAGCCGCTGAAGCACATTTTGAACTGTCCGGTACATGCTGTTTCGAAATCTATAGCGGAGTGGAACGATTTAATTAGCAATGCTGATGTGGTGTGGTTAGGCGATCATATAGGATCTTCTCCTATAGAGGGCCAACGCGTAGAAAAAGACGAAAAAACGTGGATTGTCATTTCATCTGCGGAATATGAAGTGGATTTATTAGAAATCGATTGTCCATCGCTTCAGGCAACAGAGAAGGAATTGATAAGCTGGACTTTGCAGCTTAACCGCGGACATTTAATGGAGAAAAAAAATGCGGCGCTCTCTGAATCAGAGAGGCAAGCGCTTAAGCTTGGAGATTGGATTCAGAAGCAGTTGGAATCGGATGAGCCCGCATATTCCTTACCTGATCATTTAACCGTTGGCAGTCGCTTATTTAATGAAATGATACCTTTCTTACTCGTTACAGAGCAGTCAGGCACGAAGCATGCAACCTATTCTGAATTAGAAAAACTTCTGCGTTCATTTATGTCCGACGATGTCTTGCTTATTCCGCTCAAGAGCCAGGAATGGCTGATATGGGGTTCGATGTCCTTGCTGAGAGATGAGGATTCCGATGCTTTCGATGAGCAGGAGGAAGAGACGATTGAGGATAGTCTAGCTTCGATTGGGCTTGGATTGCATGAGATGCTTGCCAGTGAGTGGATTGGTGAATGCCACATCGCAGTTGCTCATCCATCATCACCAGCAAAAGGTATGATTGAGACGACAATGCTGCTGCGGGAGACGATTAATCTTGGCCGAAAATTCCACGTAGGAACGAATATTTATTTGCCGTGGATGCTTCAGTTGGAACGTTTGTTGAATGCAATTCCTGAAGTCCATCGTGCGAGATATTTGGAGCAGTCGTTAAAAAGAGCGGATCTATTCGTTGAATCAGAAATGCTGAGTACATTGGAAACATTTTTTACGCTTGATTGTAATGTTAGTGAGACAGCGAAGAAATTATACATTCATAGAAATACATTATTATATCGTTTAGACAAGCTTAAACAAGAGACTGGTTTAGATGTTCGTCAGTTTAGGGATGCCGTACTAGTCAAAATTATATTACTATTGTACAAAGTTACGAAAAGAAATTAGTTTTTTTGTAAAGTATGTGCATAGTCACAAGCTCCCCAGTGGGATAAGATATAGGCATAACGAAATTTCTTTCTAGGGGGAAAATTATCATGGCAGGCGTACGTTTAGAAGGCATTTACAAAAAATACCCGGGTACTGACAAAGCATCGGTTACTGACGTTAACTTAGATATTAAAGACAAAGAGTTTCTCGTATTGGTCGGACCATCTGGTTGCGGTAAATCGACAACTCTTCGTATGATTGCAGGCCTTGAAGAAATTTCCGAAGGCAAATTGTTCATCGGCGACCGCCTTGTGAACGATGTAGCTCCTAAAGACCGCGACATCGCGATGGTATTCCAATCCTACGCGTTGTACCCGCACATGAACGTTTACCAAAACATGGCTTTCGGCCTTAAACTTCGTAAATTCAAAAAAGCAGACATCGACAAACGTGTTCGTGAAGCTGCTAAAATTCTAGATATCGAGCATTTGCTTGACCGTAAACCAAAAGCACTTTCCGGTGGTCAACGTCAACGTGTCGCTCTAGGACGCGCAATCGTTCGTGAGCCACAAGTATTCTTGATGGATGAGCCGCTTTCCAACTTGGACGCGAAACTTCGTGGACAAATGCGCGCTGAAATCAGCAAGCTTACAAAACGTCTTGAAACAACAACTATCTATGTAACGCATGACCAAATCGAGGCAATGACAATGGGTGACCGTATCGTTGTTATGAAAGACGGTTTCATTCAACAAACAGCTTCACCAGAAGAACTGTATAACCACCCGGTTAACATCTTCGTAGCTGGCTTTATCGGCGCTCCATCGATGAACTTTATCAGCGGTTCGCTTACAGAGCAAGGCGGCGCGCTTCGCTTCAAAGCAAGCGGCGTTGATGTAGTTGTTCCAGAAGGCAAAGCAGCATCGCTTCGCTCGAAAGGTTACATCGGCAAAGAAGTGATTCTTGGCATTCGTCCAGAGGATCTTCACGAAGAGCCAGTATTCTTGGAAGCATCCCCACAAACAATCGTGAACGCAAATGTTGAGGTTGCTGAGAACCTTGGTCACGAGATGTACTTGTACCTGAACGGTATCGGCACTGACACAGTTATCGCTCGTGTTGACGGCCGCTCTGGTCTACGTGATGGCACAACTGTTAAGCTTGCGCTTGACATGAACAAAGTACACTTGTTCGACAAAACGACAGAACTTAACATTTTTGAAGCTTAATAAATAGTATGGAAGAAGAACGGTCGGATTATCCGATCGTTCTTTTTTTATTTAAACTAGAGGTCGTTTTTGTCGAAATGGCTGTTGCGATTAAATAAATAGGAGTCAAACAAAACTGTTTCCATGCTTCGGCTGTCTAATACAAAACAGGAATAATAATGTAGAAGAAATGAGAGGCAGCCTGGGCAGGAGGGAAGAGGCATGAATAAGGATGAGTGGGCTGAAGCGGCTATACGGGGCGATGAAACGGCGCTGCTGCAGCGTATTGATCTAGATAAGCATCAAATGTATGGGATTGCTTATTCATATATGCGAAATGAGTCGGATGCATTGGAGGCTATACAAGAAACGGTTTGCCGGATATGGACGAAAAAGCATACATTAAGGGAGCCGAAATTTTTTACAACGTGGGCCATTCGTATTTTGATCCGTGTGTGTATGGATGCTAAGAAGAAGCAAACAAGGGAGCGTCCTACCGATTCGATAGCCGAGCAATATGATTTGAGGGAAAAGACAGTTGAGTACGATGAGACAGCAGCACGCCTTGATATGGCTGCGCAGATTCAACTGCTTCCGGTTAACTATCGTATGGTGATAACACTCAAATATTATCGAGATATGACGATTACTGAAATTGCTGAGCTATTGGAGAAGCCTGATGGGACCATTCGAACGTGGCTGAACAAAGCATTAAAAGGACTAAGAGCAGATATGGCATATATGAAGGAGGAGATACGAAATGAGCGAGGCCAAGGAGACGCCGTTCAGGCAAGCCAATCAGGCGCTGCGAAGTGACATTGACCATGTGAATCAGGAGCTTGTTGTGATGCCGGAGCTGGCGCTGGATGCAGCAATACGAAGTGGAATTGAGCAGGGGCGGAAGCGATCCATACGTAGAAACAGAAAAAGATGGAGTGTGAGCATGATTGCTGCAGGGCTAAGTGTAATCCTGCTTCTAACCGCGTTCGTTCGCGTATCTCCTGTCTTTGCGTCGATTGTGAAGGAAATTCCGGGATTCAGCGGGTTTGTTGAGTTGATTCAAGGAGATAAGTCCTTGATTACTGCGATGGAAAATGATTTCATACAGCCCGTAAAGCTCTCGGACGAGAAAAACGGCTACACCTTTACGGTTGATGGTATTATAGCCGATGATCAGCGTATGGCTATTCTGTATACAGTAGAGGGACCAGGAATTAACGGCAATACAGGATTTCTGGAGTATAAATTAAAAACGAGTGATGGTAAGGATTTGGTCGCTTCCATTGGTTCATCGCATTATCCGAATGATGATACCGAGGGTTCAAGCGTTCCTGTGCATCAATATTTAGATATACTAATGGGCGAAGGTTCTAAAATGCCGGAGAGCTTGCAATTCAGCCTATTGCTTGGCGGTCAGTGGCTAAAGGTTGATTTTCCAATTGAGCATAAAAGATTCGAGGGGATGCGTGAAGAAATCTCGATCGAGCAAAAGGTTGAGGTCGGAGGACAACGTTTTATGGTGAAAAATGCTGTCATAACACCGCTTCAAATAGCAGTGACAATCAAAGCAGATGTAAATAATGACAAACACGCAAATGGTTTTATAAATATAGCGCTTGTCGATGAGAAAGGCAGGCGATATGAGTCGAATTCTGCGTTTGGCGATTCTAATTCATCAATTACCCTTCACTTTAAGAGCAGTTATTTCGTTAAGCCCAAAAAGTTAACTTTAATTGCGGACGGTTTGTATTTGTCGGAAAACAATTTAAGCATCACGGTGGATACGGATAAAATAGAAACTTTATCATCACCGAATAATAGGCTTCTATTAGCCAGCAAAGAGCTGCTAAATGGTGAGTATGAAGTGAAGTTTGATTTGCTAAGTCAGGATGAGATCGATAAGAAGCCGGGGTATACATTATTTCCGCACGGCGGCACCTTTAAGGACGGTGCTGGTGTATCTTACCCTATTTCAGATAATCGGGGGGTGCAGTGGAATTCAAATGAAGATAAAGTGACCTATGTTTATCAAATTCCAGCAGCAGATTACAAGCAGCCGTTAACATTCAGTATTGAGCAGTACCCTGGTTATGTATTAAAACCGATAAGTATACCGATAAAATAAGTCGAAGGCGCTGAGCAGCGGAGGAAACGTTGCGTTCAGCGCCTTTTTCCTTTACGATGAAGACATTGGAAAATATCATACATATACACAATAGCAGTTGTCATATGAGGGAGGCCCTACGATGCCGAAAAAAGTGAAAGTATCTGAGCTCGTTAAACAATTTCAGCTTGAGATTATTGCGGGCGAGGATGGAATGAAGCGCGCCATTACAGTAGATGATTTGTATCGGCCTGGACTCGAAATGGCTGGATATTTCCACTACCATCCAAGTGAGCGCGTACAGCTGCTTGGAAGAACGGAAATCTCGTTCCTAAATATGCTGGACGGTGAAGAGCGCAAGGATCGTATGGTTCGTTTATGCAACGAGGATACACCTTGCATTATTTTGACAAGAGGGCTGGAAGCGCCTCAAGAGCTTGTAGATCAATGTAATGAGAAACAAATTCCGCTGCTTAGAAGCAATGTGGCTACAACCATTTTGTCCAGCAGAATTACGGACTTTTTGGAGAGAAAGCTAGCTCCGACAGCAACGATTCATGGCGTTCTTGTTGACGTATATGGCGTTGGAATGCTTATTACTGGAGGAAGCGGCATCGGTAAAAGCGAGACGGCGCTAGAGCTTGTCAAACGCGGACACCGGCTTGTCGCTGATGATGCAGTAGAAATTATGCAAACCTCCGATGCGCAGCTGCACGGCAGTGCGCCAGAGCTTATTCGTCACCTGCTCGAGATTAGAGGGCTGGGTATTATTAATGTAATGACACTTTTTGGCGCAGGGGCAGTTCGGACGCAGAAGCGTATCGGCCTTGTCATTAAGCTGGAAAACTGGCAGCAGGACAAGCAGTATGATCGCCTTGGATTGGATGAAGAAACGACCCGTATTATCGAGACGGACATTCCGCTCGTAACTGTGCCAGTAAGACCCGGTCGTAACTTAGCGGTCATCATCGAGGTGGCAGCAATGAATTTCCGCTTGAAACGAATGGGTTACAATGCGGCGCTGCAGTTTACGAATAAGCTTACGGAAACGATCGCTGACGATATGGACGAATACGATTGAACCTAAAGGGGATATAACTAAATGAAGACATTGATATTAAACCCAATTGCCTTCACATTAGGCTCTATTGAAGTGCATTGGTATGGCATTATTTTGGGAACAGCGGCATTAGTGGGGCTGCTTCTCGCGGTGCAAGAAGGTAAACGATTCGGAATTAAGCCGGATTTTTTCATGGATTTGTTGCTGCTGGGCGTCCCTTCCGCCATTATTGGAGCGCGAATTTATTATGTAGCGTTCAAATGGGAAGATTATAAAGGCAACTTTGTAGATGTGTTTAAAATATGGAATGGCGGTATCGCGATATATGGTGCGATAATCGGAGCTTTTATTTGCGGGTTCTTCTATTTCCGCTATAAAGGCTATAACTTCTGGCGCTTGGTAGACATTTGTGTACCTGGACTGCTTGCAGGTCAAATGATTGGTCGTTGGGGAAATTTCATGAACCAAGAGGCGTATGGCGGCGTGGTTAGCGAGTCTTTCCTTCGCAATACACTTCATTTACCATCGTTTATCGTGGATCAAATGCTTATTCAAGGTGAATACCGTCACCCGGCTTTCTTGTATGAATCCGTATGGAGCTTGGTCGGTATTGCTATATTGTTCATCCTTCGCCGCCAAAAGTTTTTGCGCGCAGGCGAGCTGATGGCCAGCTACTTTATCTGGTATTCAATCGGCCGTTTCTTTATAGAAGCGCTTCGTACGGACAGTCTTGCATTTAGAGGACCATCGTGGCTGGCATCGTTTATTAATGGCCTCTGGACTCCAATGGAGGTATTGTTCAAACAAGGTTACTTGGATCCTGCGTACGGCAACATAAGGATTTCACAAGTACTGGCGCTGCTTTTAATCGTTGGTGCGGTTGTACTTATTATCGTGCGACGTAAGACGGGACTTGCATCCGCTCATTACCTTGATCCAATTACGACTAGCAAGCCAGAGCGTAACGTGGGATCGGATTCTGAGAAAAAGGGCAAAGACCAACCTGTTGGCACTAAAAAAGATGATGAGGCTGGCAAGCGTTAAATGTAATTTAGGGAGGTTTATCGATGACGGGCAATATCAAAACGATGCTGTTCGATTTGGACGGCACGATTATCGACACCAATGAGCTTATCATCCGCTCGTTCATAGAGTCTTTACAAGGCGTAGCACCAGAAGGATTCGGAAGAGAGCACATTATTCCAAGCATGGGGCAGCCGCTTACGGATCAAATGAAGCTATTCTCGGGATTGGATGAAGTAACACATCTTGTGGCAGCGTATCGCGAAGTTAATCTGCGTTTGCATGATGAATATGTAAAACCATTTGATTACGTCATAGAAGTTATTGAGCGGATGCATAAACAAGGTATCCAAATTGGCGTCGTTACGACAAAAATGCGTCTGACAACGGAACGCGGCTTGAAATACGTTGGGCTGTTCGACTTCGTGGATACCATTGTAACGATTGATGATGTTGTTCATGCTAAGCCGCATCCAGAACCAGTGAGCAAAGCAATCGGTCTGCTCGGCGCAGATCCGGCAACGACCATTATGGTTGGAGACAGCACAGTGGATATCGAGTCGGCGATTGCAGCAGGTGCGATAGCAGTTGGTGTCGCTTGGTCGCTAAAAGGCGAGCAAATCCTTAAGGATGCCGGAGCCCATCATGTCATTCACGACATGCGCGATCTCTATTCCTTTGTCGGAATGGAGCGGGAAACATTTGCGTAAAGTTGAACGATATCCGGTGGAAGGGCCAAACGCGCTGTGGCAAGTATATTCAACGGTCAGCCGATTTAAATCGGTTCGTAATTTCATTTGCATCCAGCTAGCGCGCTATTGTCCGATTCTTCCGTTAAAAAATTGGATTTACCGCCGTTTGCTCGGCATGAAGGTCGGAGAACATACCGCTTTTGCACTTATGGTCATGGTCGATGTCTTTTTTCCCGAGCGTATAACGGTAGGCAATAATACAATTATCGGATATAATACAACCATTCTAACTCATGAATATTTGATCAAGGAGTATCGCCTCGGCGACGTCGTGATAGGCTCTCAGGTTATGATAGGAGCAAATACGACGATATTGCCAGGTGTAACAATCGGCGATCATGCCATTGTAGCTGCTGGATCAGTTGTCCATAAGGATGTGCCTGCTTATGCATTTGTAGGAGGCAATCCGATGCGGGAAATTAGACGAAGCGAAATGGTCGTGCCAAGCGAATTTGATGAGAATGTGCGCAACATTTTAAACTAATGGGCTATGGAAAGCTTCGTCCGTGCGAGTTCGTCTCGCAGCCGGTCGAGGCTTTCTTTTTTGACGTAAAACGGATCGATTTCAACTTGACGAAAATAAGCTTTTCATGCTAATATTACGACTAAACTCTTTAATTTGTTAGCATGGTAACATGGTATCGCTTTAAACCAATAAAGTAAACGAAGGTGATATTGGATGTCTAAACCAAAAGTATTTGAGAAGCCGATAGGCGTTAAAGATTATTTGCCAAGTGCAGTGGCTAAGCTGCGTCATATTGAACGTCAGGTTCTTACCTGCATGCAGGGCTGGGGCTACGAACAAATTATAACTCCAACAATGGAATATTACGATACAGTAGGTGTAGCCAGCTCTACATCCGATCAGAAGTTATTCAAGCTGCTTAACAATCGTGGAACAACGCTGGTGCTGCGCTCTGATATGACGTCGCCAATCGCTCGTGTGGTGTCATCCTTATTGAAGCAAGCGGATTTTCCGCAGCGTCTGTCGTATCACTCTAATGTGTTTCGGGCGATAGAGGAAGAGGCGGGCCGCGAGGCAGAATTTTTCCAAACGGGCGTAGAGCTAGTTGGTGATTCTTCAGCAGAAGCGGATGCAGAGGTTGTTGCTCTTGCAATCGCGTCGCTTAAAGCTGCCGGTGTTGAGCGCTTCAAGATCGCTATTGGGCATGTTGGGTTCCTAAACGGCTTGCTGGAGCAATCCTTGCCAGGCCGTGCAGAAGCGCAGGAGCAGTTGAAGAGCTGCTTGTTAGGCCGTGATTTTGTAGGTTACCGCGAGCAGCTTCGTGGATTATCCGTGGATGAATCCGTTCAGCAAGAGCTGGAGGGTGTTTTGCGTCTACGCGGCGGGCAAGAGATTTGTGATCAAGCGCTGCAGCTGAATGTGGATGATAAAGCGCGGGCGTCCATTCAACATTTGTGCGAAATATGGGATGTGCTGAAGGCGTACGGGGTTTGTGAGCATGTGCTTATCGATCTGACGATGATTGGTGACTTCTCCTATTACACAGGGATGACTTTCGAGGGTTATGCAGCTGATCTAGGCTTCCCGGTTGTAAGTGGAGGCCGTTATGACAACCTGCTGGCCCAGTTCGGCAGACCGGCTCCTGCAACGGGATTTGCACTCAAGACGACGCGTATTCTGGAGCTGCTTGGCGATGGCGCTGAGAGTGAAACGGAACGCACACTGGTTATCTATGATACTGCTGGACGCAATGAGGCGCTTGTTAAAGCACAGGAACTGCGCGGGCAGGGTGCGAGCGTTGTAACAGAGCGGGTAGATGCGAATAACGCAATTCTTGATGAGCTTAAAAATAAGGCACAGCAGCAATCGTTTACTTATAAAGGCGTAGCCTACACAGCATTGCTGACATTTGACGGAAGCGGAATTAAAGGAGGCAGCGCCACATGAGCGGAGCGACAAAAGATATATTGAAAGTGGCGATGCCGAAGGGCCGCATTTATAAGGTAGCTTCCAAGCTGTTCCGTGAAGCGGGGCTTCCGATTCCTAGCGACTTTGATGATACGCGCAAGCTGATCATTGAGCTTCCAGAGGTAGGGATGGAGTTCATTATGGCAAAGCCTGTTGACGTACCGACTTATGTGGAATACGGCGTAGCGGACATCGGAATCGTGGGCAAAGACGTGCTCATGGAGGAAAATAAAGATGTTTATGAGCTGCTTGATCTTGGCATTGCCAAATGCCGGATGTCTGTTATTGGCATGCCGGATTGGAAGCCGACTATGAATCCGCGTGTAGCGACCAAATACCCGAATGTGGCTTCGGCGTATTTCCGTGAGCTCGGGCAGCAGGTGGAGGTCATTAAGCTAAATGGCTCCATCGAGCTTGCGCCAATGATCGGGTTAGCTGACCGCATCGTCGATATGGTGGAAACCGGCCAAACTCTTCGTGAGAATGGGCTTGTGGAGATGGAATCTATCTTCGGTATTACGAGCCGCTTAATCGCGAATCGAGTAAGCTACCGGATGAAGAATGAAGCGATTCAAGGACTGTGTGATCGCTTGCAGGAAGCGTTGGCTAAGCGGGGGTAGAAGAGAGATCAGAATTAGGTAAGTAAGAAGAGAGAATGAGCGGATAAAGCGAGTCCAGAAAGAGCGGGAAATGCATGGCGATTGTCACCGAAGCGGAACAAACGCAGTGCAGGGCTTGCAGCATTTCATGTTTAGACGAGGCATGACAAGTGAAGTGCATACTGGACTGAACGGATAGATAGCCTTGTGAGTATTGGAAGGAGTGGATGATATGCGTATTATGCGAGCGGAGCAATTTGGTTTGAAGCGTGAGGTGGAGTATGGGACACCTGAGCAAAATGAGTCTGCTTTGAAGATCGTCGCAGACGTAAAGTCTGAGGGGGATGCAGCACTGCTGAGGTATACGGAGCAGCATGACCGCGTTAAGCTCGACGCTGCGTCGCTGCGTGTGACGCAGGAGGAAATACAGGCGGCGTATGAGCATGTTGACGCCGACTTTCTCACGGCTATTCGCGAAGCAGCCGTGAACATTCGGGTATTCCACGAGAAGCAAATGCGTACCTCGTGGATGGATTTGCAGCAGGACGGAACGCTGCTCGGGCAAATTATGCGACCGCTCAAGCGGGTCGGCGTATATGTGCCCGGAGGCAAGGCGGCTTATCCGTCGTCCGTGCTGATGAATGTTATACCGGCACAGGTAGCTGGGGTGCCGGAAATTGTTATGGTGACGCCGCCGGCAACTGGCGGCACGGAAGGCATCGACCCGTATATTCTCGTTGCCGCCGCGGAATCGGGCGTCAAGGAGATGTACCGGGTCGGCGGCGCACAGGCCATAGCCGCGCTTGCGTACGGCACGGCCACGATTGCTCCGGTCGATAAAATATGCGGACCGGGCAATATTTATGTGGCGCTTGCGAAGCGCGCCGTATTCGGTGCCGTCGATATCGACAGTATCGCCGGGCCAAGTGAAATCGTCGTGCTTGCTGACGATTCAGCTGATCCCGCGTATGTAGCCGCGGATCTGCTGTCGCAGGCGGAGCACGATGAGATGTCATCGGCGATCCTTGTAACGCCATCGCAGCAGCTTGCGGAAGCTGTAGCAGCGGAGGTGGAGCGTCAGCTGTCCACCCTGCCGCGTCAAGACATTGCACGCAGCTCCATCGACAACTATGGCGCTGTACTGCTGGTCGACTCGCTCGAAGCGGGTATCGACGTTATTAATCAGATCGCGCCTGAACACTTAGAGGTGCTGACGGTTGATCCGATGCGTTTGCTCGGCTACATTCAGAACGCAGGTGCTATTTTCCTTGGGCCTTACAGCTCGGAGCCGGTCGGGGATTATTTTGCTGGACCTAACCACATCATTCCAACAAACGGCACAGCACGGTTCTCATCGCCAGTTAATGTTGATGATTTCTTGAAGAAATCGAGCTTGATTTACTACAGTAAAGAAGCGTTGATGGCTAATGGCGATAAAATCATGACGCTGGCTCGTCATGAAGGACTTGAAGGGCACGCTCGTGCAATCGAGGTTCGTCTTGAGAAGGAACGCGGGTAAACATTTTAACGTAAATGGATAAATTTGTTAGGCAAACAATTAAGTATAGGAGAGTTATTACCTAGGTAATAACTCTTATGCTCTTTAGCGGCATGTGCTGGAATTCCCTAATGCGGCAGGGCATTTGAGATAATGAAAACAAACATAATCATATAGGAAGAAGGAATGAAAGTGTCGGAAAATCGTGTACGTGAAGCATCGGTGGCACGCAAGACGAATGAAACGGATATTAAGCTTACTTTTGCAGTAGATGGAACAGGTGAAGCAAAGATTGATACAGATGTCCCTTTCTTTAACCATATGCTGGATCTATTTATTAAGCACGGCCAGTTTAATCTGGAATTAGAAGCACGCGGCGACATCGACATCGATGATCACCATACGGTAGAGGATATCGGAATTTGCATCGGTCAAACGCTTCGTGAAGCGCTTGGCGACAAACGCGGCATTAAGCGTTATGCTAGTGTATTTGTACCAATGGATGAGGCGCTGGCTCAGGTTATTATTGATGTGAGCAACCGCCCACACTTTGAATACCGTGCCGAATACCCATCTACACAAGTAGGCAGCTTCTCGACAGAGCTTGTTCATGAGTTTTTGTGGAAGCTTGCACTTGAATCACGCATCACGCTTCATGTAATCGTACATTACGGCAAAAACACGCACCACATGATTGAAGCGGTGTTCAAAGCGCTTGGACGAGCGCTTGATGAAGCAACAAGCATTGATCCTCGCGTACAAGGAGTGCCTTCAACGAAAGGAGTGCTCTAGTATGATCGCGATTATTGATTATGGGATGGGTAACCTCCACAGCGTAAGCAAAGCGGTTGAGCGTCTTGGATACGAGGCGGTTATAACAGACGATCCCGAGACGATTGCAGCTTCAGACGGAGCGATTCTTCCTGGCGTTGGTGCGTTTGGCGATGCCATGCAAAACCTGCGGGAAACGAAGATGGATGAAGTGACTAAAGCGTATGCAGCTTCTGGTAAGCCGCTGCTCGGCATTTGCCTTGGCATGCAGCTTCTCTTCACTGAAAGTGACGAATATGGAACGAATGAGGGATTGAATCTTCTTCCCGGCAAAGTTAGCCGTTTCACAGGGGATTACAAGATACCGCATATGGGCTGGAACAAGCTGTCTTTCCTTCAAGAGCAGTCGCCTCTATTTAATGGGTTGACCGAAGGGCATGTTTATTTCGTACACTCGTTCCATGCGAAGCCGGAGGTAAGCTCCGACCTGCTCGCAACAACAGACTATTATCAGCAGGTAACAGCAATTGTTGGTCGCGGAAACGTATATGGCATGCAATTTCACCCCGAAAAAAGCGGAGAGCTTGGCATGCAGCTACTGGGCAACTTTCTTGCACTAACTAAAATTAACGAAGCATAACAAGCTTCAATAGATATTCAAGCAAGTTACTTACTTAAACAATTAAATCGTTTAAGACTCGCTGCTTGGTAAGGATGCTTCTTCCTTAATCCAAGCAATTTTATCAAAGTAACTCTAAGTATTCCGAAGTATTACTAAGCACTACCAAAGAGACAATTAAGCTCGACTACGGGCATAAAGGAGAGTGCAATATGCTGGCGAAACGTATCATTCCTTGTCTTGACGTGAAGGATGGCCGCGTTGTGAAGGGTGTTAATTTTGTGAACCTGCGCGATGCGGGCGACCCAGTCGAGCTGGCGGCCACTTATGACCAAGAGGGCGCAGATGAGCTTGTATTTCTAGATATATCGGCTTCCGTTGAAGGGCGTGCGACGATGATTGAAGTGGTCAAGCGGACCGCTGGGGAAATTACGATTCCGTTTACGGTAGGCGGCGGCATTTCTCATGTCGATGACATGAAGCGGCTGCTGCGCGCCGGCGCGGACAAAATCGGCGTAAATACAGCTGCGGTTTTAAATAAGGCACTCATTCAAGAGGGGTCACGCAAGTTTGGATCACAGTGCATCGTGGTGGCGATTGATGCGAAGTTTAATGCTGAGTGGGGCGAATGGGAAGTTTACACGCACGGCGGACGCAAAACGACTGGCATTAAGGCGCTCGAATGGGCACGTGAAGTGGAGAAGCTAGGCGCAGGTGAAATTTTGCTGACTAGCATGGATGCCGATGGCACCAAAGACGGCTTCGACATCAAGCTCACGCAGGCGGTGTCAGATTCGCTAGGCATTCCTGTCATTGCTTCGGGCGGAGCGGGTAGAGTCGAGCATTTTAACGATGTATTCCAAATGGCACATGCGGATGCGGCTCTAGCTGCGACGATTTTTCACTATAAAGAAATGACGATTCGTGAAGTGAAGGACGACTTGCGCTTGAAGGGAGTAGAGGTACGATGACGGAAAACAATCATAATGAACTTATCTCAAAAATTAAATGGGACAATGCGGGGCTAGTACCAGCTATTGTTCAAGATGTGCAAAGCAAAGAAGTGCTTATGATGGCTTATATGAATAAGGAATCACTTCAGCTATCCGTTGAATCCGGCGTGACTTGGTATTGGAGCCGATCGCGTAATGAGCTTTGGAACAAAGGAGCGACAAGCGGTAATACGCAGCGCATCGTCTCTTTGGCTTATGATTGCGACGGTGATACATTGCTCGTTAAGGTGGAGCAAAAAGGTCCAGCTTGCCACACAGGGCGCTATAGCTGCTTCTTTAATTCGGTTGAAGTAGCTGGGAACACAGATGCTTCTTCAGAGGCTGGACAATCCGCTGCAGACCGCTTTGCTACGCTTGGACAACTAGAGAGCGTGATTGCCGAGCGTTACGCAGAGCGCCCTGAAGGCTCTTACACCTCATACCTGTTCGATAAAGGTGTAGATAAGATTTTGAAAAAAGTAGGCGAAGAAGCATCCGAGGTGATCATAGCAGCGAAGAATAAAGATAACGACGAGCTTCGCAGCGAGGTTGGCGATCTTATTTTTCACCTGATGGTATTGCTTCGTGAACGCGGATTGCCGCTAGATGATGTAATCAGCGAAATTAACAATCGTCACGGCAAGCCAACAACAAATAAAATGAGATAATGGAAGCTGAATGATAAATGACAGCAGAAAGGCCGGTACGCACATGTTTATCGATTACCATACGCATCATGCTCGCTGTGGTCATGCCGTTGGAGAGCTAGAGGAATATGTAAAGAAGGGCATAGAGATCGGACTCGTGCAGCTCGGCCTTTCCGATCATATGCCACTGCTCCATGTTGACCCTGCGACTTATTATCCGGAAATGGCTATGCCGATGGATGAGCTTCCGCGTTATGTGGAGGAATGCCTTGCGCTTAAGGAAAAGTATAAGGGACAAATCGACATACGTGTTGGGCTTGAAGGCGATTATATCGAAGGCTGCGAGGAGCAGATCGCTGCGATCGTGAACGCGTACCCTTGGGACTATGTGATTGGCTCTGTTCATTTTCTTGAGGAGTGGGACATCACCGATTTCCGGCAAACGGGAGGCTGGGAAGGCCGCAATCGTATGGCTGTATACGAACAGTACTACGCAGCCGTGGGCAAAGCAGCCGCAAGCGGGTTCTATGACTACATTGGACATATTGATGTCATCAAGCGTTTTGGCTTTCAGCCGGAGGAAAATGTTACCCATTTGGAGAACGCTGCACTAGAGGCAGTCAAGAAGCATGGACTTGCGATTGAGCTCAACGCATCGGGCCTTCGCACACCTGCAGCAGAGATGTTTCCGAGCCGTAGAATGCTGGAATATGCACTGGAACTAGGCATTCCGCTGACGGTTGGTTCGGATGCTCACCAGCCTGAAAGACTAGGCCAATATTTGGATCAAGCGTACGATTTGCTCAAAGAAGTTGGCTTTAAGCAGCTTGCGACATTTAATTGTCGAAAATTAGTGATGATTGATTTTTGAAATATCGTAAATTCCATGTATAATATAGATGATCAAATAAGCTTTGTCGAATGATCCGGCAAAGACGAGTACTTGTTCCGTCAAATTAATTGGTTTTAACGCTCAGGAGGGTATCATGTTAAGCGACAAGGTGCGTATTTTTTCGGGTTCGTCTAATCCGGTATTGGCTCAGAAAATTAGTGCAGAGCTTGGTCTGACGCTAGGTGCGATCAAGATGTCCCGTTTTAAAAGCGGAGAGATTTACGTGCATTACGAGGAAACGATTCGGAATTGCGATGTATTTCTCGTACAATCATTCTCACATCCAATCAACGAGCATTTTGTCGAATTGCTTGTTATGATTGATGCGGCGAAGCGTGCTTCCGCAAGAACGGTCAACATCATCATGCCTTATTACGGTTATGCGCGTCAGGAGCGCAAAGCAGCACCTCGGGAGCCGATTTCAGCGAAAATGCTGGCGGATGTGCTCACGACAGTAGGAGCGAACCGAGTGATTACAATCGACCTACATGCTCCAGCTATTCAAGGCTTCTTCAACATTCCAGTCGATCATATGACTGCGCTAGATTTAATCAGCGATTATTTGAAGTCGAAAAACATCAAGAACCCGGTTGTTGTATCGCCGGATGCAGGACGTGCTTCAACTGCTGAGAAGCTAGCGAACTACTTGGATACATCGTTTGCGATTATGATCAAGAAACGCCCTGCGCATAATGAATCAGTTATCACACATGTTATCGGTGATGTCGAAGGTCAAACTCCGATTATTATCGAGGATCTCATCGATACGGGATCTACGATTGTTAACGTTGTGGAAAGCTTGAAGGAGCGCGGCGCTGAGGATGTATTTGTATGCGCAACGCATCCGTTATTCTCCGGCTCTGCCATTGAGCGTTTGGATCATCCCAATATTAGAGAAGTCATCGTAACAGACTCAATCAGCTTGCCGGAATCGACTCCTGAACGCTTCAAGGTGCTTTCCGTTGCGCCGTTGCTTGCAGAAGCAACACGCATTATTTTGGAGGGCGGCTCCATTAGCACATTGTTCAAAAGCAATGGTGTCTAAACGTTCAAATGGAATGCAGAACTAACGAAATGAATAGTAATGCCGCGGGAAATCGCGGGTGGTGTATTTGCCATCCGCGATTTTCCCACATATTCTTTCATGTTCTCAGGTGTATTGCTATGGTATAATCGTATAAAATCGGAAGTAACGGGAGGTGCCTTGCGGGTGAAAGAAAAGAAACGAGTTGCCGTAGATCAACAGACGAAAGTCATACCGGTTCAATGGGACGCTACGTTTTTTTTCGAACGTGCGGTTCGATCGCTTGATCGGCTCCATTATGACAAGGCACTTAAATATTTTCGTCGCGCCGTCGAATACGAGCCGGAGAATCCGGTAAACCATTGTAATATGGCCGGCATTCTTTCTGAAATGGGCAACTATGAGGAATCCAATAAAATCCTCGGTTGGATTGTAGATGAGCTTGATCCGACGATGACGGAGTGCCATTTCTATATGGCGAACAATTTTGCTAATTTAGAACAATATGAAGCAGCCGAGGGCTCGCTTATTCGATATTTGGAAGAGGACTCCGAAGGACAGTTTCTGGATGAAGCGGAAGATATGATGGATCTACTGCATTTTGAACTGGAGCGTCCTACTCGTCTAACCAACATTAAGTCTCGTGAAGGCATGGTCGAGCATGATTTGGCGCGCACGCTGCTGGAGGAAGGTAAATTCACTGAGGCTGTGCGCATTTTGGAGAAAATTATCGAAGGACAGCCAGATTTTTTAGCTGCTCGAAATAATTTGGCATTGGCCTACTACTATATGGGCATGTTCGATAAAGCGATGGATACGATCCATGAAGTGCTTGATCTTGAAGCGGGCAACCTGCATGCGCTGTGCAACCTTGCTATTTTTTATCAGCACAAGAACGATGAAAAAAGCTTGAAGCCGCTTGTTGAGCTGCTTGCGAAGACGGTACCGTTCCATCAAGAGCATGTGTTTAAACTGGCAACAACAATGGGCATCTTAGGAGAGCATGGTGCTGCTTATAAGCATTTCACCAGACTTCTCAAAGACTCAGAGCTCACTCAGGATCCAAGCCTGTATCATTACGCGGCTGTTGCAGCTTGCAATATCGGACGTTTGCAGGAAGCAGAGCGCCTATGGAAGCAGACAATCAAGCTCGATCCAAAATCAAGCATTCCTCTTTATTATATGGAGCAGCTTGAGCTGGTACGAAGCGGGCAGCAGACGGCTGCCATCAGCTATCACTATCATTTGCCGTTCGAAGAGCAGTTTAAGCTATGGGAGAAATCCTCCGATGGCATTCCCGATCATCTGAAGCGCGATCCTTTAGTACGCTCGTCGTTCTTCTGGGCGCTGCGTCATGGTGACCAGGACACGAAGCTGCAGGTTATTCAGGCTCTAGGGATGATCGCCGACAGCGAAGTGAAGGATGTTCTTCAGACGTTTTTGCTCGAGAAGGAAGAGGATGATTATCTCAAACGGATTGCCATCTTTGTACTCCGGACAATGGGCGTACAAGAGCCTTTACATGTGGTGCTGGAAGGCAAAGAAACGGTCATTGAGCCGAACCGGGTCCCTTCAAGTCTGCCTGTATGGGAAGATAAGTGGCAGTCTGTTGCAGATATCGCTCTTGATCGCATGAGCAAGCAGTATGATTTGGTTCAGCAGCATGATTTGATGACCTTATGGGTGGAATTTTTGACGCGAGTATATCCAGATGCTCCGAAGCTTACGAAGCCGGAGAGCTGGGCAGCCGCATTAGAATATTTGACTGCAAAAATGCATCGTCGTGCTATTTCCTATCACGAAGTTTCAACCAGATACGGTACATCTATTGCGACAGTCAGCAAGAACGTCAAGATTATTGATGAAGTTTGCGGCATCAAAGAAAAGATGAAGTCGATGAGTTCCGTCTTCTTTACGCAAGAATTACAGGACGAATAAACTTTTACGAGGTGAAGCTTATGTACAAATCAATTATTATCGGTACTGGTCCTGCGGGGCTTACAGCAGCTATTTATTTGGCTCGCGCTAACATGAGCCCACTCATTATTGAAGGTCCAGAACCGGGCGGTCAATTGACGACAACAACAGAGGTAGAGAATTTCCCTGGTTTCCCGGAAGGGATTATGGGTCCTGAGCTGATGGAAAACATGCGTAAGCAAGCGGAGCGCTTTGGCGCTAAGTTTATTACGGGTTGGGTTAATAGCGTGGATATGTCAGAGCGTCCATTCAAGCTTCAAGTGGAAGGCCACGGCGAGCTTGTTGGGGAGAGCATTATTATTTCTACTGGTGCATCGGCTAGATACCTCGGCATTCCAGGCGAGAAAGAAAACGTTGGCCGGGGCGTAAGCACTTGCGCAACTTGCGATGGCTTCTTCTTCCGCGGTAAAAAAATTATCGTAGTGGGCGGCGGCGACTCTGCGATGGAGGAAGCAAACTTCCTTACTCGTTTTGCTTCAAACGTAGAGCTTGTTAACCGTCGTGATGAGCTTCGCGCATCCAAAATCATGCAGGATCGCGCTCGTGAGAACGAGAAAATCAGCTGGAGCTTAAACCGCACACCGGTTGAGGTTGTAGCAACTGGCATGGGTGTTACTGGACTTAAAGTTCGTGACAACGAGACAGGTGAAGAGGATGTTATTGAGACAGACGGAATCTTTATCGCTATCGGCCATACGCCAAACACGAAATTCCTAGCAGGTCAAATCGATACAGACGATCATGGTTACATTGTTGTAAAACCAGGTACATCTGAAACGAATGTACCGGGCGTGTTCGCTTGTGGAGATGTTCAAGACAGCAAATATCGTCAAGCAATTACAGCAGCAGGCAGCGGTTGTATGGCTGCACTGGATTGTGAAAGATATTTGGAGGGTGCAATTACGCATGACTGGAGCAAATCGCTTTAATACTTGACGAGTTGCAACATAAGATAAAGAAGGGGCTATACCAGCAGAGCGACATGCTTGAAGGTATAGCTTTTTCATTAAATGCTGAAGGCGTTTTTTCCAAGCCCAGAATGGTTGATTTGCCAGTATTCCTCTATCTTGACCAGAGGATGAAGGTCGCTTATAGTGTTACAAGAGAAGATTAACATATTGATGAGGTGGACTAGTGATGTCTGAGAAGATTTACGTTGGAGTCGATGTCGGCGGAACTGCTATTAAAGTAGGTATTTGTAATTCGGATGGGCAATTGCTCCAGACGTACGAGGGGCCGACGGAGGCGAGTAAAGGAACGGACACTATCCTTCAAAATATTGCGAAATATGCACAACAAATCGTAGTGGAATCGGACTATGATTGGGAGCAAGTTGACGGGGTAGGCGTTGGTATTGCTGGTTTCTTAGATATTCCAAACGGAATTGTGAAATTTGCACCAAACTTAAAAATCGAGAACGTCAATCTTAAGGCTTATTTGGAGCAAGAGCTGAATAAGACAGTTAAAGTTAATAATGATGCGAATGTTGCTGCACTAGGCGAAGCTTGGGGCGGAGCGGGCAAAGGCATCGCGCACTGCGTATGCTACACACTCGGCACAGGCGTAGGCGGCGGCATAATTATAGATGGTAAAATCGTTGAAGGTTCTATGGGTATGGCTGGCGAGCTTGGTCATATGGCTATCGTGCCTGATCTTGAAGCTATTGTATGCGGCTGCGGCAAAATTGGCTGCTTGGAAACGGTATCCTCTGCAACAGGTATTATCCGTATGGCAAAGGATGCGGTGGAACGCGGCGATCGTACATCGCTTTCACTTGTTGAGGATATTATGGCGAAGGATGTTCTTGATGCGGCTAAAGCAGGAGACGAAGTAGCAACTCGCATCGTAAACCGTGCTGCTTATTATTTGGGTAAATCAATGGCGATGATCGCTATTGTATTGAATCCGCAATATTTCATCATTGGAGGCGGCGTTTCGAAGGCTGGAGAATTTTTATTCGAGCAAATTCGTGAAGTATTCGACAAGTATACACAGGATCAAGCGAAAGAAAATGTGCAAATCGTAGCGGCAACACTAGGCAACAACGCTGGCGTTGTAGGCGCAGCCGGCCTTATTCTAAGAGGTTAATTTCATAGTTGTAAATGACGAAGAGACTTTGCATCTGCAAAGTCTTAGCCTATTCTTACGAAGTAGGTTTGCGTTCGCAAACCTTAAGCGTATTCTTACGAAGTAGGTTTGCCCTAGCAAACCTTAAGCATATCCTTACGAAGTGACTTTGCATTCGCAAAGTCTAAGTGTATCCTTACGAAGTGACTTTGCATTCGCAAAGTCTAAGCGTATCCTTACGAAGTGACTTTGCATTCGCAAAGTCTTTAGGAGGTTTATTCATGGAAACGACAGCAGCAGTAGCAAAGCTTGTCATAATAACCGGGATGTCTGGCGCGGGCAAGACCATTGCTGTCCAAAGCCTGGAGGATCTCGGTTTCTTCTGCGTAGATAATCTGCCGCCCGTTCTTATTCCTAAATTTGCAGAGTTGATCGATCAGTCGAACGGTAAAATCGGCAACGTTGCGCTTGTTATCGATTTGCGCGGGCGTGAATTTTTCACGGCGCTTTCGGAGTCGTTGGCCTATATCAAGGAGCATTATACGATTAGCTGTGAAATCTTATTTTTGGATGCAACTGATTCTGTCTTGGTTCAGCGCTATAAGGAAAGCCGACGTCGTCATCCGCTGGCGCCTGAGGGCATGCCGCTTGAGGGCATTCGCAACGAACGTCGCCTGCTTGAGGATTTAAAGGGCTGGGCATCACAGGTTATTGATACGAGTATTTTGAAACCAGCACAATTGAAGGAACGTATTATTTCTCATTTTACACACCTAGAGCAAAACAGCTTGTCGATAAATGTAACTTCCTTTGGCTTTAAATATGGCATTCCTATCGATGCGGATTTGATCTATGATGTTCGTTTCTTGCCTAATCCGCATTATGTCGAGCATCTGCGCCCAAATACTGGTCAAAATCCCGATGTATATGAATACGTTATGAAATGGCCTGAAACTCAGCAATTTCTAACGAAGCTGCTGGATATGTTGCAATTCCTTATTCCGCTTTATCGTAAGGAAGGGAAAAGTCAGGTTGTTATCGGTATTGGCTGTACTGGCGGTAAGCATCGTTCCGTTGCTATAGCAGAATATTTGGGACGCATGCTCGGCAGCAGTGATACGGAACGTGTGCGTGTCAGCCATCGCGATGCCGAACGTGACAAGCATTGACGAGGTGAGAAAATGCAAAGTAGACACAAGATAATGAGACGGCCTAAAATCGTCGTAATTGGCGGCGGTACAGGTCTCTCTGTTATGCTGCGAGGTCTTAAGGAGAAGCCGCTCGATATTACCGCGATTGTTACGGTTGCCGATGATGGCGGGAGCTCAGGCATTTTACGCAATGAGCTGCAAATTCCGCCTCCGGGTGACATTCGGAACGTACTTATGGCATTAGCGGATGCTGAGCCGCTGCTGACTGAGGTTCTTCAGTATCGTTTCAAAACGGTACCGGGACTTGCAGGCCACAGCCTTGGCAATCTTATGCTGGCAGCAATGACCGATATATCCGGCGACTTTGTAACTGGGATTCGTGAGCTGAGCCGTGTGTTAGCGGTTCGAGGACGGGTTCTGCCCGCAGCGAATCAGGCTATCGTACTTAAAGCGGAAATGGCTGATGGCAGCATTGTCACAGGGGAATCCATGATTCCGAAAGCTGGCAAGGTCATTAAACGAGTGTTTTTGGAACCAGCCGATGTCGAACCGCTGCGAGAGGCAGTCGAGGCCATTGAACAGGCCGATGCTATATTGATTGGACCGGGCAGCTTATATACAAGTATTATTCCAAACTTGCTAGTTCCTAAACTGGCAACTGCCATCGTGGAATCAGAAGCCGTAAAATTATTTGTATGTAATGTTATGACCCAGCCTGGGGAAACTGATAATTATTCGGTAGGCGATCACCTTGATGCCATTCATGCTCATATCGGTCAACATCTATTCGATTATGTCATTGTAAATGACGGCGAAATTCCGCCGCAAATCGAAAGCAGATATGCTGAGCTTGGCGCAAAGGCCGTCCATTTGGATTTAGATGCAGTTACGCAAAAGGGTTATGAAGTCATTGCGGATCGGCTAGTATTGTTTCGCACTTTTCTTCGGCATGATGCCGAACGCTTAAGCCATCATATTTATAAGCTGGTAGAGAACTGGATGTTACGAAAGAGGTGATACACAATGTCATTTGCGGCCCAAACAAAGAAAGAGCTGACATTAATTGAAGCGGACAGCTGCTGTGAGATAGCGGAGCTATCTGCACTCATACGGATGAATGGTTCGGTTAGCGTATCTAGCCGCAAAGTCGTTTTGGACATCTCAACGGAAAATGCCGCGATTGCCAGAAGGATTTATTCCCTGCTCAAAAAACATTATGATGTGCATGTAGAACTGCTTGTCCGTAAAAAGATGAGATTGAAAAAAAACAACGTGTATATTGTCCGTATACCGGCTAGAGTTCAGGAAATATTAAGCGAGCTCAAAATTGTATCGGAAGGTTTTATGTTCAATTTAGGCATCGATAAGGAAATCATTCGCAAGCCTTGCTGCAAACGCTCCTATCTACGGGGTGCGTTTCTTGCTGGCGGATCGGTTAACAATCCAGAAGGTTCATCTTATCATTTGGAAATCTCTTCGATGTACCAAGAGCATTGTGAGTCGTTAGTTGACCTTGCGAACAAATTTGATCTTAACGCGAGATGCATTGAGCGAAAAAAGGGATTTATCTTCTACATCAAAGAGGGCGAGAAAATAATTGAGCTCCTCAATATTATTGGTGCGCACCAAGCTCTGTTCAAGTTTGAAGATGTTCGAATCATGCGCGACATGCGCAATTCAGTAAACCGGATCGTAAACTGCGAAACGGCCAATCTAAATAAAACGATCGGTGCAGCTGTTCGTCAGATCGAGAACATTAAGCTGCTTCAACGTGAAGTAGGACTGGATAGCTTGCCTGATAAGCTGAAGGAAGTAGCTGAGATAAGGCTTCAGCATCCGGATATGAATTTGACTGAGGTCGGCGAAATGCTCGGAGGAAAGGTCAGTAAGTCGGGCGTAAACCATCGTTTGCGCAAAATCGACGCACTTGCGGAAAAAATCCGCGGTGTCTGAACTTTTATCCTAGTGCATCAG
Source organism: Paenibacillus sp. 01T47 (assembly GCF_056398245.1). Lineage (NCBI taxonomy): Bacteria > Bacillati > Bacillota > Bacilli > Caryophanales > Paenibacillaceae > Paenibacillus > Paenibacillus sp. 01T47. The sequence continues at coordinate 17,054 of NZ_JBFTPA010000031.1, read as the reverse complement.
CTGGTATAATGATATAATAATTTAAAATGACGCAATTTTTAAAGATAAGAATAAGCAGCATTGATACTTACACATCTTATCTTTGTCCGGAAACGAGCTTTTGCAGCCAGAAGACGGCAAACAGAGCCGTATAAGCTTTTGCCGCATGCTAATGATTGAGAAAAATATAGGGGGTATGGTTTCCATGACAAGGCTTCCGGTTGTTGTTCGTCTTAAGACTGGACTACATGCAAGACCAGCAGCATTATTCGTACAAGAAGCGAACAAATTTTCCTCCGAAGTATTTGTAGAGAAAGACGACAAAAAAGTAAATGCTAAATCCATAATGGGTATTATGAGTTTGGCTATCAGTTCTGGCACTGAAGTATCCATTAGTGCCGAGGGTTCGGACGCAGAACAGGCTGTAAACGCTTTAGTCGCTTTGGTAAGCAAAGAAGAGCTGGAGAACCAATAATGAAGAAGGAGAGAAGTCACGCAGGTTCATTATGAGCTTGCGGCGGCAGCTCTTTTTTTATATGGAATGTACAATAATCTTACGAATGTGTTTGCACTAAAAAAAAGAGCAGGCTCGGATGAATCCGAACTTGCTCTTTTTTGCGTTCAAACCTATGACCTAGCGGAATGAATTATGCGAGTTTCTCAATTACTTTATCAACCAAGCCATATTCTTTGGCTTCTGCTGCACTCATGAAGTAATCGCGGTCTGTATCTTTCTCGATACGTTCAAGCGATTGTCCACTGCGCTCTGCCAAAATACCGTTCAGCTTGTCGCGCATGCCGATAATGCGTTTCGCACGAATGGCGATATCGCTTGCTTGGCCTTCTGCACCGCCAAGTGGCTGATGGATCATGACTTCGCTGTTCGGAAGCGCATAACGTTTGCCAATTGCACCTGCAGTAAGCAAGAAAGCACCCATAGAAGCAGCCATACCTACACAAATCGTAGATACATCAGGTTTAATATATTGCATCGTATCGTAAATAGCCATGCCTGCCGTAATTGAGCCGCCCGGGCTGTTAATATAAAGAGAAATGTCCTTCTCAGGGTCGTCTGCCGCCAGGAATAACAATTGAGCGATGATGGAGTTTGCCACCACGTCGTTTACACCTGATCCTAGAAAAATAATGCGATCTTTCAGTAGGCGAGAGTAAATGTCATACGCACGCTCACCCCGATTGTTTTGCTCAATAACCATAGGAACGAAATTCATATCCAACGTAAGCCCCCTCCTAAAAAACAATGAATGGTTAAATCGTATTCTCATAATAACGGATGAAAAGTCAAAAGTCAAAGATAGTCAAACAGGTCTGTAATTCCCTTGCTGCGTATACGAAAAAAATGGGTTTGAAGTGGATTGGATGAAATATACAAGCGCAATTTGGAGTGTTTTCCATGAGGCATAGGTTGGATGTTGTAGCGGGAGATTAATCACTTGGGTGTTGCTTAAAATAAAAAAAACGTTCCAGCGTATAGGAACGGTTCGTGTGTATCAATATAGAGTTTGAACTTGCGATAATAAAAAGTAATGGCGCGCCCGCAAGGAATCGAACCTAGATCTCAGCCTTCGGAGGGCTGCGTCATATCCATTGGACCACGGGCGCATAAGGAAAAGCTGCTGTTGCTGCTATCTGCTTCTGTAAGAAAATAGTCGCAAAAATGATTATATGATATTAAAGATTTTAAAGCAAGCGATGTTCAAAAATTAAATTTGTTAAAAATGCGTCGGAAACCGTTTCCAATTGATAATCGGCTATTGCTACAATCGGTTATTTCCGATAAACTAAAGGTGGGACTTGAAATGATACCGCGGGACATATTGAGTCCAACGTATTTTGAACCGAATACGCTATAGGCCGATGGAGTGAAGGATGAGAAATGCGTCAGATCATTGAACTGCAGCAGCAGCTTGTGCCTGATCTGCTAGAGGTCATGAAGAAACGATATTCGATTTTGCATCAAGTAATGGTATCGGATTTAATCGGACGTCGAACGTTGGCTTCTGTATTATCGATGACGGAGCGTATGCTTCGGGCAGAGACCGATTTCCTAAAGACGCAGGGGTTGCTCGAGATTCATTCGGGAGGCATGCGGATTAGCGATTCAGGCAAGCTTCTATTAGAGCAGCTTGAGCCATTCTACAAGACAATGTTCGGACTATCCGAACTGGAGGAAACGATTCGCAGCCACTACGGCCTATCGCAGGTCATTATAGTTGCTGGCGATTCGGAAGTCTCTGCCCAAACAAAGCGAGAGCTTGGACGTGCGGGATGTCAGGTGCTTATCAAGGTAATGCAGCCTAACGACGTTGTAGCTGTAACAGGCGGAACGACGATTGCACAGCTGTCGAATCAACTGATTAGTTCTTCTCAGCTGAATACGAACTTGTTCGTACCGGCTAGAGGCGGTCTAGGGGAGAGCTTGGATTACCAAGCGAATACGATTGCTTCCATGATGGCTAAGCGTACAGGAGCGCAGTATAGACTTCTACATGTGCCGGATCATCTGGGAGAGGAAGCTTTTGCATCTATTATGCAGGAGCCGAACATTCGAGAAATTGTGGATGTCATCCGCAGTGCTCGCATCGTTGTACATGGTATCGGAGATGCTATGGTTATGGCAAGACGCAGGCGGCTAGAGCGTGAAGTTATTGATGCTATGGAAGCTGAGGGTGCTTTGGCGGAGTCGTTCGGGTTTTATTTTGACCGAAAAGGCGCTGTCGTGCACAAAATGCAAACGGTGGGGTTACGGCTCGAGGATATTGTTAAAACTGAAGTTGTTATAGGTGTTGCTGGCGGCAAGAGCAAAGGCGAGGCTATAGCGGCAGTGATGCGCTTTGGACACAATGATGTACTCGTAACGGATGAAGCAGCGGCACTTGAAATCGTAGCTTTGATCGATCAAGAGAAGCACAGTCAAGAAGAAGGCAATAAGGAATCATGACAATTTGCAAATTGCTGTTAAGGCATACCTGCAAAATGTCTTGAAATATATTCATAAATCTTTTAAAAACGCTTAGGAGGAAACAAAAATGGTTAAAGTTGGTATTAATGGTTTTGGTCGCATCGGCCGTAACGTATTCCGCGCAGCACTGAACAACCCTGATGTTCAAATCGTGGCAGTAAATGATCTTACGGATACTGCAACACTGGCACATCTTCTGAAATACGATACAACACACGGTCAACTTGACGGTACTGTAGAAGCTAAAGAAGGCGCGCTTATCGTAAATGGCCGCGAAATCAAAGTATTCGCAGAGCGCAACCCTGCAGACCTTCCTTGGAGTTCGGTAGGCGTTGAAATCGTAGTTGAATCAACTGGTATTTTCACAGCGAAAGAAAAAGCTGAGCTTCACTTGCAAGGCGGCGCTAAAAAAGTTATCATCTCCGCACCTGCAACGAACGAAGATATTACAGTGGTTATCGGCGTTAACGAAGATAAATACGACGCTGCGGCACACACCATTATTTCCAACGCTTCTTGCACAACGAACTGCCTTGCTCCTTTCGCAAAAGTATTGAACGACAAATTCGGAATCGTTAAAGGTATGATGACTACAATTCACTCATACACAAATGACCAATCCGTTCTTGACGTTCCTCACAAAGACTTGCGTCGTGCTCGCGCAGCTGCTGAGAACATCATTCCTTCTTCAACTGGCGCAGCGAAAGCTGTTTCACTAGTTCTTCCAGAGCTTAAAGGTAAATTGAACGGTATGGCTATGCGTGTTCCTACGCCTAACGTTTCCGTAACTGACCTTGTTGCTGAGCTTAAAGTTAATGTAACTGTTGAAGAAGTTAACGCTGCATTCAAAGAAGCTTCAGAAGGCGCTCTTAAAGGCATCATGAACTACAACGAATTGCCGCTTGTATCTAGCGACTACAACACTGATCCTGCTTCTTCTACAATTGATGGTCTTTCGACTATGGTTGTTGAAGGCAACATGGTTAAAGTTATTTCATGGTACGACAACGAGTGGGGCTACTCTAACCGCGTAGTTGATCTTGCTGCTTACATTGCTAGCAAAGGTCTGTAAGCAAAGAAGACGGACTAAAGACCGCAGCATACCGCGCATGCGGAGCTAAGGTTTTTGATTTGCGGCTTCTAGAGTCGTAAGTCATGGGGGCGTTTCTTCTTTGAAGGAACGCCCTTCTTTTTTTTGTATTCTACCGTTATACCTTTCCATAACACATTTTCGGGAGGCTTCATAGATGAATAAGAAAAGTGTACGTGATGTTGCAGAACTAGCTGGTAAACGAGTATTTGTTCGCGTTGATTTTAACGTGCCGCTTGAAGATGGAAAAATTACGGATGACAAACGTATTCGTGAAACGCTTCCTACAATCAACTTTTTGATCGAAAAAGGCGCAAAAGTTATTCTTGCAAGCCATCTTGGACGTCCAAACGGTCAAGTAGTAGAAGAGCTTCGCCACACAGCTTCCGCAGCACGTCTATCTGAGCTGCTAGGCAAGCAAGTAACGAAAGCGAACGAAGCTATCGGTGAAGCTGTCGAAGCACAAGTTGCTGCACTAAACAACGGTGATGTGCTATTGCTTGAAAACGTACGTTTCTATGAAGGCGAAGAGAAAAACGATCCAGAACTAGCGAAAGCTTTTGCAAAACTTGCTGACCTGTTCGTAAACGATGCATTCGGCGCTGCTCACCGCGCTCACGCTTCGACAGAAGGCATTGCACACATTTTGCCAGCTGTATCAGGCCTTCTTATGGAGAGAGAGCTTGAAGTACTAGGCAAAGCGCTTAACAACCCAGAGCGTCCTTTCACAGCAATCGTTGGCGGTTCGAAAGTTAAAGACAAAATCGCTGTAATCGATAAAATGCTTGAAATTGCTGACAATGTCATCATTGGCGGCGGCTTGTCTTATACATTCTTCAAAGCACAAGGTCATGAAATCGGCAAATCGCTTGTAGACAACAGCAAGCTTGATTTGGCTCTCGAGTTCATGGAAAAAGCGAAAAAACTAGGCAAAAACTTCTTGATCCCAGTTGATATCGTTGTAACTGACGATTTCAGCGCTAACGCTAACACGCAAATCGTTGACGTTGACAGCATCCCTGCTGATTGGGAAGGTATCGACATCGGTCCTAAAACACGTGAACTTTATGCTGATGTGATCAAAAACTCCAAGCTGGTTGTATGGAACGGACCTATGGGTGTATTCGAAATCGAGCCATTCTCCCATGGTACACAAGCCGTTGCTCGCGCTTGCGCAGAAACAGCTGGCTATACTGTAATTGGCGGCGGCGATTCCGCAGCAGCAGCTGAGAAATTCCACCTAGCTGACAAAATGGACTTCATCTCGACAGGCGGCGGCGCTTCCCTAGAGTTTATGGAAGGCAAAGTGCTTCCAGGCGTAGTTGCTCTTAACGATAAATAATACATTTACCCAACTATATAGATTTGAGGAGGATTACGCATGAGCAACAGAACACCGATTATTGCAGGTAACTGGAAAATGTTTAAAACGGTATCCGAGGCTGTAACATTTTTCTCCGAAATTAAAGGTAAAGCTGAAGTTGCAGGTGTAGAGAGCGTGATCTGCGCGCCATACACAACACTTCCGGCACTTGTTGAAGCTGCAAAAGGTACGTCGATTGCTATTGGAGCACAAAACGTACATTTTGAAGACAACGGTGCATTCACAGGTGAAATCAGCGGCGTTATGCTGAAGGATCTTGGTGTGAAATACGTAATTATCGGTCACTCCGAGCGCCGCGCTTATTTCGCGGAATCAGATGAGATCGTAAACAAGAAGGTTCATGCTTCCTTCAAAAATGGCTTGCTTCCTATCGTTTGTGTAGGCGAGAAGCTGGAAGAGCGCGAAGCTGGACAAACAAAAGAAGTATGCAAAGTGCAAACGGAAGCGGCTTTTGTTGGCCTATCTGCAGCACAAGCAGCTGAAGTTGTTATCGCTTATGAGCCAATCTGGGCTATCGGTACTGGCAAATCTTCTACTTCCGAGGATGCACAAGATGTTATCGGTTATATCCGCAGCGTTGTTGCTGGTCTTTATGATCAAGCGACTGCTGATGCGGTTCGCATTCAATACGGCGGCAGCGTGAAGCCTAATAACGTAGCTGAGTACATGGGTCAAGCTGATATTGACGGTGCACTTGTTGGGGGAGCGAGCTTGGAGCCTGCATCCTACATCGCACTGGTCGAGGGGGCCAAGTAATATGGCTGCTCCGAAACCTGTAGCGCTTATTATTCTCGACGGCTTCGGTTTGCGCGATGATGTAACGGGCAACGCGGTTGCACAAGCAAACAAACCAAACTATGACCGTTACTGGTCAACTTATCCGCATACGACATTGACAGCATGCGGCGAAGCGGTTGGACTTCCTGAAGGTCAAATGGGCAACTCCGAGGTTGGCCACTTGAACATCGGCGCAGGCCGCATCGTTTATCAGGATTTGACTCGTATTAGTAAATCGATCCGCGATGGTGAATTTTACGACAATGAGACGATCCTCGGTGCTGTTCGCCATGTAAAAACAAATAGCAAAAAGCTTCATCTATACGGCTTGCTGTCGGATGGAGGCGTTCATAGCCACATTGAGCATTTGTTCGCATTGCTCGATCTAGCGAAGAAGGAAGAGCTTGAAGAAGTGTACATTCATGCTTTCCTTGATGGCCGCGACGTGTCCCCGGACAGTGCAAAGGGCTATCTAGAGCGTCTTCAAGCCAAAATCGAAGAGGTTGGCGTAGGCCGCATTGCGACGGTTCAAGGCCGTTACTATGCAATGGACCGCGACAAGCGCTGGGAGCGGACGGAGAAATCCTACCGCGCTATGGTATATGGCGAGGGCCCTCAATATTTCGATCCGATTCAAGCGGTAGTTGAATCCTACGAGAAATCGGTTTATGATGAATTCGTTATGCCAACGGTTATTGTAGACGGTGAAAACAAGCCAGTTGGCCTTGTTGAATCCGAGGACGCAGTGATTTTCTTCAACTTCCGTCCTGACCGTGCGATTCAATTGTCGCAAGTATTCACGAACGAGGACTTCCGCGGCTTTGACCGTGGCGAGAAGCGCCCTGTTAATCTGTATTTCGTCTGCTTGACGCTATTCAGTGAAACCGTTGGCGGATTCGTTGCGTATTCACCAAAGAACCTTGATAATACGCTTGGCGAAGTGCTCGTGCAAAACAACAAGACTCAATTACGTACTGCAGAAACAGAAAAATATCCGCACGTTACATTTTTCTTCAGCGGCGGACGCGATCATGAGCTTCCTGGCGAAACTCGTGTGCTTATTAACTCCCCTAAGGTCGCAACGTACGATCTCAAGCCGGAAATGAGCGCATATGAGCTAGCTGAGTCCACGGTACGCGAGATTGAATCTGACAAGCATGACGCAATCATTCTGAATTTCGCCAACCCTGATATGGTAGGCCACTCCGGCATGCTGGAGCCTACGATCAAAGCGGTTGAAGCGACGGATGAATGCCTTGGCAAAGTAGTGGAAGCTGTACTAGCCAAAGGCGGCGTCTGCATCATCACGGCTGACCATGGTAATGCTGACATGGTGTTCGACGAGAATGGCCGTCCGTTTACGGCACATACAACGAACCCGGTTCCGCTTATCGTAACGAAAGCAGGCGAAACTCTTCGTGACGGCGGTATTCTTGCAGATATCGCACCAACGGTTCTTGATCTGCTTGAGCTTGCTAAACCAGCTGAAATGACGGGCATTACATTAATCAACAAAAAATAAAACTTTAAAAGGAGTGTTTTCTCTCATGTCAATTATCGTTGATGTATACGCACGCGAAGTGCTTGATTCCCGCGGGAATCCAACTGTAGAAGTAGAGGTTTCTCTTGAGTCTGGCGGCAAAGGCCGTGCAATCGTTCCATCCGGCGCTTCCACTGGCGCATACGAAGCTGTTGAGCTTCGTGACGGCGACAAATCCCGTTACCTTGGTAAAGGCGTTTTGAAAGCTGTTGAAAATGTTAACACTGAAATCGCTCCTGAAATCATTGGCCTTGACGCTCTTGATCAAGTAGCTATCGACCGCAAAATGATCGAGCTTGATGGTACTCCAAACAAAGCTAAGCTAGGCGCTAACGCGATTCTAGCTGTATCGATGGCAGTAGCTCGCGCAGCTGCTGACGCTCTTGATGTACCTCTTTACACTTACCTTGGCGGATTCAACGCTAAGACGCTTCCAGTTCCGATGATGAACATCATCAACGGCGGCGAGCACGCTGACAACAACATCGACGTTCAAGAATTTATGGTTCTTCCTGTTGGTGCTGAAAGCTTCAAAGAAGCGCTTCGTATCGGCGCAGAAATTTTCCACAACCTAAAAGCAGTATTGCATGATAAAGGCCTTAACACAGCTGTTGGCGACGAAGGCGGCTTTGCTCCTAACCTTGGTTCAAACGAAGAAGCAATTACAACAATTATCTCGGCTATCGAGCGTGCAGGCTACAAGCCAGGCGTTGACGTATTCCTAGGTATGGACGTTGCTTCCACTGAGTTCTTCAAAGACGGCAAATACGTGCTTGCAGGCGAAGGCAAATCGTTCACACCTGCTGAGTTCGTTGACCTACTTGCTTCATGGGCTGACAAATACCCAATCCTTACAATCGAAGACGGCTGTTCTGAAGACGATTGGGATGGTTGGAAATTGCTTACTGAGAAGCTTGGCAAAAAAGTTCAACTCGTTGGTGACGATCTGTTCGTTACGAACACTGAGCGTCTATCCGATGGTATCGACAAAGGCGTAGGTAACTCTATCCTTGTAAAAGTTAACCAAATCGGTACGCTTACTGAAACTTTTGATGCAATCGAAATGGCTAAACGCGCTGGTTACACAGCAGTTATCTCTCACCGTTCAGGCGAGAGCGAAGACAGCACAATTGCTGACATCGCTGTAGCTACAAACGCTGGCCAAATCAAAACAGGCGCTCCTTCCCGTACGGACCGCGTTGCGAAATACAACCAATTGCTTCGCATTGAGGACCAACTTGGTTCGACAGCTCAATATGCTGGCAAATCAGCTTTCTACAACTTGAAACACGTAAAATAAGACGCATTTAGCGGCTTATATAGAAGGGTATGCCTCATCAGGCATATCCTTCTTTTTTTTTCGCTCATACAGGACATAATAAGAGGGTAAAGCATCAACGATTAGGCGGTGTGTTTGATTGGCGAAACCTGTTATAGGCATTCAAATGTATTCTCTTCGTGATCAAACGGAGATCGATTTTTTGTCCACCCTGGAGAAGGTAGCCAAAATCGGCTATAAAGCGGTAGAATTCACAGGGTATTTCAAAATGCCGGCCAAAGAGTTGAAAAGCAAGATGGATGGACTCGGATTAATTGCCCCCTCCGTTCATGTACCTTTGAATTTTAGCGATACCAAACAAATGGAGTCTGATTTTGAAGGACAAATTGAATATGCCATGGAGCTTGATGTGACTTATATTATTACGCCTTGGTCGCCGCTTCCTGAACTTCCGACAAAGGATAATGTGCAGTATTTAGTTGATGTTTTCACAAAATGCGCAAAACAGGTGAAGGCAACAGGTATGCAATACGGCTACCATAATCATGATTTTGAATTTAAGCTGGTGGAGAAGAAGCCTATTATCGATCAAATATTGTCGGATGTTCCAGAGGAGCTCTTGCAGATGGAGTTTGATTTGGGCTGGATTTATATCGCTGGTTATAAACCAGCTGATTATTTGAAGAAATATAAGGGACGGGTTCCTTGCGTGCATTTGAAAGACTTTTTGAAAGGGCGGAAGGATGCAGAAATCGGCAAAGGCGAGGTAGGTTATGATGAGCTGTTAAAAGAGCTTGAGCCTGCAGGCGTTAAGTATATGTTTGTGGAGCAGGAGCAATTTAGCTCAAGCTCCCTTGATAGCGCAGCAAATAATTTTAACTATTTGAAAGAGCATGGCTTTGCGTGAACAGCGAGAATAAGGCCTGTACTATTGTAATTTGTGCCCATCTATGGTACACTCGATTTATGTGTTTCTACGGAGCTCCTATGCTGGAGGTGGAATGAATGGATATCATATTGAAAATCGTGCTTGTTATATTTTCTGTCGGCCTTATTGCTGTCGTATTGTTGCAAAAAGGTAAGAGTGCAGGCTTGTCCGGAGCGATTACGGGTGGCGCTGAGCACCTTTTCGGAAAACAGAAAGCGCGCGGTTTGGATTTGTTCTTGCAACGTTTGACAGTTGCTCTTGCAGCTGGTTTCTTCATATTGGCGCTTGTTGTATCTTACTTCGTAAAACAATAACGAACACACACGCAGAAAGCGAGGATATTCCTCGCTTTTTTTGTATTTTCATCATATTCACGGATGCTGGGCTTCCATTTCGTGTATACTACAAGTTATATGATAATCTATCAACCTGCTGCAAATGGCGCTAGAGCAATACGGCAGGTTTATGAGGAGAAAAACTAATAATGATTAATTACGAGCAGGAACTGCTTGATTTTATGAGAGAGACGGCGTATAAGCCGATGACGTACCAAGAGCTTGAGAAACATTTTGGTATCGTAGATGCAGTGGAGTTTAAGGAGTTCCTTAAGCTGCTGAACAAATTAGAGGATGAAGGCAAAATCATTCGTACGCCAAATGATCATTACGGCGTGCCGGAACGAATGAACTTATTGCGCGGCAAGCTGCAATCGCATGCCAAGGGCTTCGGTTTTCTAATCCCGGATGAGAAGGATCATGGAGATGTGTATTTGCACGCCAATGATTTGAAGAGCGCAATGAATGGAGACATCATTCTGGTTCGTGTCACTTCGAGAAGTGAGCATGGAGGCCGGATGGAGGGCGAGGTCGTCCGAATTGTAGAACGTGCCGTTACGCAAATCGTAGGAACGTTCGAGGATCACGAGGTTTATGCTTTTGTCGTGCCGGATGATAAACGGATCAATCGGGATATCTTTATTCCAAAAGGCGGCTATCAAGGTGCTGTCTCCGGACAGAAGGTTGTCGTTAAAATCGTTTCCTATCCAGAAGGGCGTTCTGCTGCTGAAGGGGAAATTGTCGAAATTTTGGGACATAAAAATGATCCCGGTGTCGACATCCTGTCGATTATTCGCAAGCATCAGCTGCCAGAGGGCTTTCCTGATGAAGTAATGAGAGAAGCTGAAGCGGCACCTGATTCCATTACAGACGATGAGATTGTGCAGCAAGGCAGACGAGATTTGCGCGATGAGGTCATCGTGACGATAGATGGCGAGGACGCAAAGGATCTAGATGATGCGGTGCATGTGAAGCGTCTGGAGAACGGCAATTATTTGTTAGGTGTACATATTGCCGATGTCGGCTATTACGTAAAAGAAAATTCAGAGCTCGATCAAGAAGCATACCTTAGAGGCTGCAGCGTATATTTGGTGGATCGCGTTATTCCGATGCTGCCGCATCGTTTGTCGAATGGCATATGCTCGCTCAACCCGCAGGTTGATCGTCTGACGCTTTCATGTGAAATGGAATTTGATGCGGCGACGCTTAAGCGTGTACGTCATGATGTGTTTACGAGTGTGATTCGCACGAAAGAGCGTATGACCTATACGAATGTGAAAAAAATATTGACTGCAACGGAAGAAGAGCCGCAAACCGAGCTGAAAGAGCGTTACGCCAGCTTGCTTGATATGTTTGGTTTGATGGAGGATCTAGCGATGCGTCTTCGTTCGAAACGAATGAAGCGCGGTGCGATTGACTTCGATTTCCAAGAGTCTAAGGTTATTGTGGATGAGAACGGCAAAGCGGTTGATATTGTGAAACGCGAGCGTTCGGTAGCGGAGCAAATCATCGAGGAATTTATGCTCGTGGCAAATGAAACGGTGGCCGAGCATTTTCACTGGCTTCGTGTGCCGTTCCTGTACCGGATTCATGAAGATCCGTCACAAGAGAAATTGCTTAACTTCGTTCAGTTTGCAGCAAACTTCGGTTATGTCGTGAAGGGCAAAGGCAATTCCATTCATCCAAAAGCATTGCAAACGCTGCTTGAGGACATTCGCGGCACGAAGGAAGCGACCGTTATTTCCACGGTGATGCTTCGTTCGATGAAGCAGGCGAAATACGATGCGGAGAGCTTGGGGCATTTTGGCCTTGCAGCTGAGTTTTATTCACACTTTACATCCCCAATTCGCCGCTATCCTGACTTGGTCATTCACCGTATCATTCGCGAGGTGCTTGATGGCAAAGGCCAATTGACGGAAGCAAGACATGAGTCGCTAACGGCAAGGATGCCGGAAATTGCGCAGCATTCCTCGGAACGTGAGCGTGTAGCGGTTGATGCAGAGCGTGACACAGAGCAGTTGAAAAAATGTGAATTCATGCTCGATAAAGTGGGCGAAGAGTTCGAAGGCATTATTAGCAGCGTAACGAGCTTCGGCATGTTTATCGAATTGGACAATTCGGTCGAAGGATTAATTCGTTTGAGCGACATGTCTGATGATTACTATAACTTCCATGAGCAGCATATGATATTGGTCGGCGAGCGTACGTCCAAAGTGTACCGAATTGGCGATGAAGTTAAAATTCGCGTTACTCGGGTGAGTATGACGGAGCACACGATTGATTTCGAGCTTGTAGATATGAAGCCGCGCAGCGGCTATAAAGGCATACCAAGCAGTGGTTTTGGCGGCGGCGAACGCGGCGGCAAAAAACGCGGTGGTTTCGGTGATCGCAATCGCGGCGGCAAAGGTCAAGGCGGTGCAGGTGAGGGCAACCGCGGAAGAGGCGAGCGCGGTGCGAGCGGTGCTGGCAAAGGTCAAGGTGGCGCAAGCGAAGTTTACCGTGGCAAAAACGAGCGCGGAGCAAGCGCGGCTGGCAAAGGCCAAGGCGGTGCAGCCGAAGGTTATCGTGGTAAAACGGATCGCGGTGCAAACGCGGGAGGTAAAGGTCAAGGCGGTGCAGCCGAGGGCGGCCGCGGCAAAGGTCGCGGAGGCAAAGGTGGACGCGGCGGATTTGGCGGCGGCGTCGATCGCAGCGTAGTTGGCATTGTCGAGCAGGCCAATCCATGGCGCATCGATGCACCTGATAGCGGGCGCGGCGGCAAGCGGCGCGGACGTGGCGGCGAAGGCGCAGCCGGAGCTGACGTGAACGACGGTGGAAATCCGGCGGAGCGCGGGCCGAGGCAAGAGGCGGATTTGTCGCCGGGCAACGGTAGAGATTCATCGCGCGGGAACAATGCGCGTACGGATATGTGGGGCCTGCCCATCCGCAATAGCGGCGGGCCAGGCGGAAATGGTCGTGGAGCCGGGCAGCGGCGGAACGATGGAAGTGGCGGCGGCGCGAAGCGGCGGCATACGCCGCAGGGCGGCGTGGTCGGTAGTGAGCGAGGCGCGGAATTGCCGAGCGTGGAAGGCAGCGGCGGCGATGCGGTGAAGAGCAAGCGGAAGAAAAAAAGCGGAGGCGGCGGTAACGCCACAGCTGCTTTTGTCCGGAAAAATCGCAAATAAATAAGGGCGGCGACTTCCGTTCTATGGCATAATTGGAAGTCGCCGCGATCTGGGCAATTTGGGAAAATATATTTAAGCTCGTCACTTGCATTTTAATTCTGGGTATAGTACACTCAAATCAATCGATAATATGAACCTGAATTCACATATTGAAAAGGGTATCATTATAGTCATGAAACCCTTTCCAATGTGTGAATTTTTTGTTTAAAGACAAACCAGGCGCATATTAATATTATTTTTTTGGAGGTTTTTACACATGCAACAAGGTACAGTTAAATGGTTTAACGCAGAAAAAGGTTTCGGCTTTATCGAAGTTGAAGGCGGCAACGATGTATTCGTACATTTCTCCGCAATCACTGGCGAAGGCTTCAAAACTCTTGAAGAAGGACAACGCGTAGAATTTAACGTTGTTCAAGGCAACCGTGGACCACAAGCAGAAAACGTTGTAAAGCTGTAGTAGCTTACGAACGTTGATAAAACCGCCTTTGACCTTTTAGGTTGAGGGCGGTTTTTTTGTGCATAAAAGGAGCTTCTGTTTTGTTTCTTTATAGGAATTCGTTAAGTAATTGACGGGCATGACGAACGAGCATTCCATCGATAGGAGAATCTGTTCCACCGGTTCTAACACCAGTTCCGAGATGAACGGCTTGTGCTCCGGTAGATTTTATAAAGGCAGGCAATGAAGGAACCGATAGACCGCTTCCAGGGAGTATGGTAACAGTATGTCCAATACTTTGTTTAACCAACCTATTAATTTGATCTGTTGCTTCAAGAACGCTCGGTTTACCGCCTGAGGTAAGTATCCATTTGATTTGAGGGTATTTTAGGAGTGTGGCTAACGCCTCTTCTTGGTCAGGTACCTCATCAAATGCTCGGTGGAAGGTAACAGGACGATCACCGGCAGCTTCCAATAAACGTTCTAAAGCATCTGTATTAATAGTCCCATCAAGCTGAAGCGTGCCTAAGACGAACGCATGAACGCCTAATGTACGCATTCTGATCATTTGAGCAGTCATTTCACTAAGATCTGCCTTATCGTAAACAAAGGACTTGCTATGAGGCCTAACCATCGCATGTACGGGATATACTTTAGTTATAGGTGTATGATTAGCTTGCTCGAGCCGTTTTAACGCCTCAAGCACCGAAACCGTAATGTCCTCTTGTGGAGTTAGTCCACCTTCTTCAAAGGCGGATATAAGCTCTACACGGTCCGCACCGTGCACTACAGCTGTAACCGCTTCATCTGCAGTCGTAGCAATGATTTCAAGCAGCATGGGAAATCTCCTTTTTTGGCAGAGCGACAGAGCGGGATGCTCCATGGCCGCCTTGATTTTCGTTGTTAAAGTTGTTACAATGAACACCAGTATACGTGCAACCATTATTTTAGCTTAATTAAGTCGAGGTGACTAGCATGGGTAAGAAGAGTGACGGCAAGCAGCTCGCCCAGAATAAGAAAGCTTCCCATGACTATTTCATTGAGGAAACGTTCGAAGCTGGCATGGTGCTTATGGGTACAGAAATTAAATCACTGCGAACAGGTCGTGCAAATATTAGTGATGCATTTGCTACCATTCGTAACGGCGAAATTTTCATACACAATATGCACATTAGTCCGTTCGAGCAAGGGAATATTCACAACCCTACCGATCCAACGCGTGCTCGCAAGCTGTTGATGCACAAGATGCAAATTCATAAGCTTCTAGGCTTATCCAAGCAAGAAGGTTATGCTATTGTACCCTTGAAGATTTATGTGCGCAATGGTTACGCGAAGTTATTGATTGGTCTCGGTAAAGGTAAGAAGCAATACGACAAGCGCGATAGTGCAGCTAAACGTGATGCTCAGCGTGATATCCAGCGCGTGCTGCGTGAGAAACAGAAGGTTTCTAACTAAGGTGTAGATTTCCATGGCAGCAAGCGACCATGATTGCCAATAACAATTGTGCACGGAAGCAGCTGATTCGTGGTATACTAAGACAGTAGCAACGGCAAGACAATCAATAAATGCAAGTGCATTCGTGCTAGACAATCGGAACAGCCTGCTTGGTCAGATGCTGATCCTTAATCCTAAAGCTTCAATTGAGCTAAACGTTAGTGTGGATCTACTCTTTGGAGTAGTGTTAATCTGCAGCTAACCGTTTATGCAAAATTGGGGGCGTTTATGGATTCGACGGGGATTGTACGAGCGCGGGTTGCGGGTAGCGGGGAGTCGTCCGCTTCATCAACGCTAAAGCCTATTAAACGGCAAACAACAAACAAACTACGCTTTCGCAGCCTAAGAAACTGTGTGCGTGCTTCTACCCAGCATCGTCCATGTGACTGGATTAGGGGCTAACAAGTAGTGGAATACGCTGTCTCATCTCCGCCTGCGGTGAGCTGAAGAAGACAATCAGGCTGACCTTAGCGAAAGCCGGTTACGGGGCGTTTGCTTGGGTGACATCAAAACTGTGACTACACCCGTAGAAGCCTGTGTGGCGTGATCTTCGGACAGGGGTTCAAATCCCCTCGCCTCCACCAATACCATGAAGAAACCCGACCTCGTGAGGTCGGGTTTTTTGATTTTTTAGTCATGTTAAGAGCATGTCTTTTATTAAAATAACGGGCAGATTAGTTCAACAATATAACATAAAAAATGTTCGAAAACGGATATTTTTTAATTATTATGTAATAGAGAGTAAACAACACTAAATCGAAATTGAAAGGGTGTAGTGTTTTGAGACATAACATAACGGTTCTAGGTTTCATCCTACTCATTGTTTTGATTTTGAACGGCTGTACCGAAACCGTTACTGACACCGTGACAGAAGAGAAGATAAAGGTGATTGAGAAGACTGACCCTGCGTTAACGAAAACGAAGGTAAGAACGGACGGAATGGTTTCTGAAACGGATTACGGGTCTGCGCATCCGTTTAGCCTGAACAGCGAAGTAATGTCGGACATGAAATACTATGAGCGGAGTAAGGTTTCCCGCGGGGATATTGTGGTTTTTAAAAAAAAGAAAAATAAAAACCAAGACACTGATATTGCAAGAGTCGTGGGGCTTCCTGGTGAAACTGTAAGCATAAAGAAGGGCCAAGTCTACATTAACAATAAAAAATTGGAAGCTTTTTATGGCGATGATTCTTCATTCGACTAATGCCACCATGCTAATAATTGGGCTGTTTTTATTGCTTTAGCAATTGAAACATTGGATGCAGCGCTTGTATGCCCCGGTGAACGAAGATTTTTACAGTTTGATCATTCCTTTCCCCCACTCAAAGGCGGAATGCATGTGAACTTGAATAACAATGTATGGGGAACGAACTTCCCTGCTTGGTATGAAGAGGGCGCCTCTTCCGATTCAAACTGCATTTTAGATCATTGATATAGAAGATTTGAATATTTGTATGGTATTAGGCTTGCAAGATGGCCAACACGAACTTGCAAGCTTTTCTATGTTAACGTTAGTCGGTGACTTCCACTGTGAAATATGCTACACTCCGTTCAGCAATATATACATTTGTTGGGGCGGTGAGTAGATGTACTATCGTAAAGCAAATATGAATGATATTCATCAATTGGTTCATCTAAGAAAAAAGCAATTAGTTGATGAAGGGAT
>NZ_JBFTPA010000030.1:0-45053 GCF_056398245.1 Paenibacillus sp. 01T47 | reverse complement strand
TGACTCCGCTCAATCCAAACGGATCAATAGGTGCAGTTGCATTGCAAACGAGAGAAGGGCACTCTAATTGCGGGCGCCCTTCTCACTTTATTTTCATCATAAAATGACGAACTTATAGAATCGCTTTTTGGTTCCATTATTGGATGTGAAACAAAGGTAGGAGGAAAGGATCTTTTATGGGAAACCGGACATTCCTGWWCGTTACAAACGCCGATACAGATTCGGTCGATTATGAGAATACAGMTTTCGAGACGAATAATTTTCTCGCTCCAGTATGGTTTTGTCTGGTCAGCCAGGAGCAGTTCCAGCGCTATAGCGGGCAGCTTATGCAAGCATGGAGCAGGATTCAACCCCATATGGACCAACCGGATGTGGAGGATCTCCCTGAGTGGGAATGCTTTTCCRAGGCATTCCAATGGCAGATTCCATGGGCGGATGCTGCAGAGCAGCTGCGCCTGAGCTTACCCGGCACGCTGGCCCATTTCCCTTCTCTTGCCGCACCTGTGCATGAGTGGCTGGAAACCTTGTCGACCCATGTACAGCGGCATTCTGCTGCCGTTATTCATCTGGAGCTTTCACAATATTTCTCGTTYACGGGCGATCCCGCCCTCTATCTGAAAGACATTCAAGAATACGTTACGCTCTGGCAGTCGCCGCATCCCTCGCAGGTGAAGGTCTGGCAGGGAGCAGCCGATAACTTCTATATGCTGAATGGTGAGCATTTGCCATGGAGAGAACGTACGGCAGCTCAGCCGGARSAAGCTCCGGAAATTCAGCCAGCACAGTCCACTCCTCCAACATCTGGGAAGCGCCAGGCCAAATGGCGGCAGGAGCTCTACATATGGTTGCTTGCGATTYTGTCCGCAGCCCTCTTTCTTACCGTCTATGTCAAGACCTCCAGTGGATGGTTGGCGGTGCTCGGCTTCCTCATCCCCTCAATGTTAATCGTTTTGTGGAATGTGATTTTCGGTTCTAAAAAAACCTCCCGCCAACGGATGGASGCGGCTATGGCCTTGAAGAGGAACAGTACCCGCTCTTATGCTGTGCTCAGGATTGAATATTTCGATGGGCATTCACCAATTGGGGTGGATGGCATGGAAACCGGCCCTTCGGAGAATAAATCATTACCGGATCTTATCCCCTGGCTGCAAATCATTCAAGCGAAAGTGCTTTCATCTCATGAGGTTGGGCTCATGATTTCTACTAAAAATCCACCAGTCTCTACCTTACAACTTCATTTTAAGCTGGAWGAACAGCTGGTAGCCAAGGATACTGTATCAGCGGTTAATGCCATTGTGTTGGCTCATAAAATGTYCGTTTAACTGCAATGACTTCGACCTCAATCTGGATTGGCAGCTTCGTTGCGCTAACGGGCAGTATAGTTCCAATATGTGCTAAAATTAAATAACAAAATAGTTTAGCTAAGTATCTTTCCTGAGGTGATACAGAACAATGAGCTTTATGAGGTAAAAACAAAAGAGGATATTCTTCACTTTGTAGCTTCCTTAAAGAGTGATTTGGATACTAATAAAAATGAGTGGGAAAACCCGAATTTGGAATCATTTTTAGAGGGGATGAAGGCTTGGCTTGAGGATACAGGGGCTAGTCTTGAACCAGATTGGAGTACTTTCGCAATTATCCTCTCTGCCGGAAGATCCTATGAGTGACTATTATATAGTAGCTCCAATTTTAAACTAATTGGAAACGATAGTTGAACATCGAAAGGGCTGCCATGTAGTAGCTCTTCATTAAGATAACGGGCAGGTTAGTTATACTTGTCATTTACCTTAAGTAATAGTACTTTTATGTGGTAAGTTGAAGTTGCGTGTCATACAGAAGTAAATCTATTTAAAGTTTTTGAAATACACTAGCATTTTTTTGTGACATAAAAATATTTAATGGGGGATTGAAATGAAAATTGTTTTTAGAAATTTCGATAATTCTTATTATGATAAAGTTTGTGAATTTCTGATTGAATTATCAAAGGATGACCGTAAACATATAAATTGGAATTGGGCAAGGTGGGAATGGATGTTTTTTCATCCTGACTTTAATAGTGACTTAATGGATAAGATTGGCTTGTGGTATTGTAATGATGAGTTAGTAGGTATAGCAATCTATGACCATTATTTCGGCGAGGCCTTCGTTGCAACAAAGCAAGGGTTTGTAGAATTAGAAAAAGAAATATTAGAATATGCCATTGCTACTTTTAGTAATGAAGATGGCCTTGGGATTGCGGCGAATGATACGGATACTCATACTCTAGACTTATTACGTAGAAGGAAATTTGTGAAGAATGATCAATCTGAAAATGTACTTGAACTTGAACTTGAGAATGTTAGCCTTGATTACATAACTCCTAAAGGCATAACAGTGAAAAATCTCAATATAAAAAATGATCTATATAAGCATCAGAAATTACTATGGAAGGCATTTGACCATGAAGGACATGTGCCTGTTGATGAAATAACTATTCATAAGCAAAAAAAAATGCTGTCAGCAACGAATTTGAATTCATTTCTACATATTGTTGCAGAAAATGAAGACGGGGAATATATTGCATACTGCGGCTTATGGTATAGTCAGAAAACTGATTATGCTTATGTTGAACCTGTATGTACGATTCCAGAGTACCGGCATAAAGGACTTGGTAAAGCGGTGGTTTTAGAAGCCTTAAAAAGAAGCTGTTCCTTAGGTGCTAAGAAAGCATACGTTATTTCTGATAATTCTTTTTATAAGTCCTTAGGCTTTCATCAGCATTCACATTATACTTTCTATTGGCATAGCATCTAATATTCCAATCTTGAATTTAAGGTTGTTCATACATTTTATTTTTAGTTTAGCTTAAATAGATTTGTGTCACCCGACCATGTTTTATAGCTTGAATATCAGATGGAAAGGTAGTCGGGCGATCAGTTGCCTTTTCTCAACTAACGGGTAACTATAGCTTATTTTTGTACTTGCATATGATGGAGGAAATATTCTGTATATAAGAGGTATCCATTCCCTTCGCCCCCTCTGTCCAAAAAATAGAAAACCCGATCGAGAAGATCGGGTTTTTTGTCTCAACACTATGCATGATAGCTCTTTAATGCTGAGTTGAGAAACAATATCCGTGTAAATTAAACAAACTTCCGACTCGTCTTCTTCCCATCACAGCTGAACACGATCTTTTTATCTTCAACAAATGTCTCCAGGTGCACATTTTTGCCCCAAAGCTGAACGACATGAGGCAGTGTACGCTCCACATACTTCAGATCCAATTCCATACCCTCATACTCGTGGATTAAATAAAGCTCACCCACACGATTAAAATCTCCATCCTTGACCATCAAGCTAGGAAACCCACCGTTCACTTTTGAATAAACAAGCTGATCGCGAATTTTCTCCCACGACTTATCGGTAATTTTCCATTCAGGACCTTTTTTCTCGAAAATGTATAGATCAAGATCATTAACCAGATCCTTCGTCAGGTAGTTGCGGATGAATGAAATATCGGAATCGAGCTCGCGTACCTCGAACATTTTTTCCCTGCCCTTGCCAGGGACGCGTCCGAAGCGTGCTTGTTCTTCCTTCGTTGGGTTATCGAATCGACGCTCGATATCCTCGAATATTTTTAAACCTAAATAATAGGGATTCAAGGTATGCCGGGATGGCTGCACGACAGAGGAGTTTAGCTTAGCGAACTCAATCGTTTCATCGCTAGTCAAATCAAGCTCGCGAATAATTCGCTGATGCCAGTAGGAGGCCCAGCCTTCGTTCATAATCTTGGTCTCGATTTGCGGCCAGAAATAGAGCATCTCATCGCGAAGCATAGATAGAATGTCGCGCTGCCAATCCTCCAGAGTAGGGGAGTACTCCTCAATGAACCATACGAGATCTTTTTCTGGCCGTGGCGGAAAACGTTTGGCGTCAGCGGCCTGTGATTGAGCGGCTGATGCGGCGGCAGCTGTTCGATCCGGGTCTAGATTCCACAAGTCATCATAAGAGGAGGAAGGGATATTCCACTCCGAGCGCTCACTGTCCTTTTGCACCATTTCGATATAACGTTTCTTATCTAATTGATAGGGCTTTATTAGCGTCGGATCGACATGCTCTTGAATGGCGAGTATTGCATCGATAAACTTTTCGACTGCTTCTGTTCCATGATCCATTTCATATTGATGAATGCGATCCGCTGTAGCAGACATGCTCTCAACCATATTGCGATTGGTAACACTAAAGCGAGCATTGTTTTTGAAAAAGTCACAGTGAGCGAGCACATGGGCAACGATGAGTTTATTCTGGATTAAAGAATTTCCTTCAAGTAGAAATGCGTAGCAGGGGTTGGAGTTAATTACAAGCTCGTAAATCTTACTTAAGCCGAAGTCATATTGGAGTTTCATTTTATGGAAAGTTTTATCAAATAACAATAAATATGAAGAAAATGTGATAAGTTTTTGAGACCGATAGAGATGGGTATTGCTAATTCTACCGCAAATGCCTAAACCCAAAACACAATCGCTAACGACCTGTTCCGTTAATGAATGTCAAGTCTAATTCATTCGTAAATTACAACAAAACTAAGCCCATATCTTGCTAAACCTCGAATGTAAAATAAAAAGAAAACCCCTTTGACTAACAAAGGGGGAAAGTATTTATGCTCGATCACGGTCACGATCAGTTGCTCGGCTTCTCATACCTGCTAGTCCAAGAAGACCTAAAAGACCAAGCCAACCCCAATTTGAACCACGATTATAATCAAAAAAAACGACTTCATGAGATCGGAGTTTTCCATGGTGGATATGGAGGCGAGGGGGCGATAACTCTTATTTATCCTGGTTACTTGTAATATCTATTTTTTAGCTGTATTACGAACGTAAGTTCTGATATAATGTACAATAAATTGAAGTCGAAAGGAAGCAGCTATGAACGCTATAGAAGCCATAATTCAGAATTTAAATGAGATTCGACGCAGAAGCATGATTATTTGGGGAAGTATTCCGCATGAGTTTTTGGACTGGAGGCCTGATTCAGAAGCAATGAGCATAAAAGAGATGATTCGCCATGTCCTGGATAGTGAACATTATTACCATCTTGCCTTGTTGAATGAAGGAAGTCTAACCGCTTATGAATCCCCTTATGAGGCTCGTACTTTTACAACGCTCAAAGAGGAACTCATCTTTTCAGAAACCTATCGGAATGAATTTATGAATACAGTAAAATCCTATACACAAGAGGATTTAACAAGAATCCAGATTGATAGAAAAGACGTAGGCTACATTCGATCATTAGGCGACATGCTTTTAAGAATTGCATACCATGAAGCAGTCCATTCAGGCCAACTTTTAGATTATTTAAGAGTAGCCGGATTAAAACGGCCAAAGGTATGGGATTGAAGTTTACATTTTTCTCTTAAATTTATTTGGCGAAGGCAGTATACTAAAATTAGGCATGCTAAAGAACCTTCACAGTAAGTGAAGTGCCTCTCTTATAGTAGACATCGGAAAAACACATATGGAAAACCGATGATGCTGGTCAAGATTCCATATAGTGGACAGAATCGGAGCCAAATTGTTTAGTTTTCTTTGCCGACGCTTATTGTTGTAAAAGTGTATATATTCTTCAATTCAGCTTTGTTCTTCTACTGATCGTATATCATAAGGGTAGAGCGCTACTGTCTTCAAATGCGACTAGAAGCTCTCCCTTGAGGCATTGTCGTAAAAATTGCCCCGCTTGGACATGCTGATTTGGGCGCCAACCTTTGGTAGTATGTCATGGTAACCGTAGGATGTGTACTGGCTCTGATCGCTGTGAAAGATCAGCCCAGTCACGTCATTTTCCTTCTCAAAGACCTTAGAGAACGTCTGTAGAACAAGTTGCTTGTCAAGTGATGACTGGTTTGGTAAGCGATCCTGCTTATTCTTATCTGTGTTCAGTCGCTTCAAGTATGCATAGAATCCACTTCGGGATAAGTCCCGGTTCATTTACACTAGCTATTGCGTCACAAGGACGTATAGCGGGGAGTGTTGTATCCCCCCTGGCCTTCACCTACTGCCCTAATTGAAAGGGTTAAATTTAATGAATCAACATAACGATTACTTGTTGAATTGAATCCTTTTTTAGACCCATATACTCAGGTTCTGAATCTTTCCCGTGTACGGGTTTGATAACATAAACTGACGTAAGTCTTTAAAAGAAGTATGGGGAAGCAGCGGCAGATTAGGACGAATCTATCATCCTAGTAAGCTGCTGCTTTTTTTCGCATTTTAAGTGTTCTATGCCCTTAATTATATCTTATCGAGCACAGTGGCACAGGATTTTTTACTTCAAGGTCCATAATAAAGTCGAAAGTTAAGGAGAATTATGTGGCACATTCTGAAGATTTTGTTAAGTAGCAAAATTATCATAGAAATCAACTTTTTATTCAAGACGTTGATTCCAAGTAAATTTAGTATCTTTTTAGGAGCTACTATAACCAGGTAAAGAATATCATCTATGGTTACTGGGTGACTGGATGTACTGCTGCGGTTTTGCTGATCCGGACGGTCATTGGTGGTACGCGTTTTATATGGACTTGAGCAAAATGCTGCAAGGCTGAAAACCCAATTCGCCATTTCGTGACGATGTATCTCCAGTTAGCTTACATTGAATTGTCATCTCTTTCATATCCTTCATCCTCAAGCGATTCTAGGAATCGGGCGATCCATCCAGATTCACATTATCATTAATAAAGCAAAATTCAAGGGGACCCTTTTGAGCCCAATTTTTTATCTTTTTCCATACCACTTGGATCAGTGATATACGCGAGATACCCAATTCCTGACATACTCATTTTCGGAACTACAATTGCTCATCCGTTATATGTATCTACTTCTAAGTAATCGTCAATTGAACTTCAATAAAATTCACCGTTTTACTCACACACTCGTAGGCAGAAAAGTTATAGTTTGATTCACACAGTTTAACATAAGGTACAACCATTTGTTCATATGATGAAAAATGAATAAACAATCTGGAATTTCAAACCAATTGATAGCTTGGCGAGTTGTAAAACGATAAATAGGGTTACTGGCCCGACGCTTTCACTATAAAAGCGGGGGAAGGTAACGAGACGGGAATGGGGTAACGGGATGAACGATTCCGCCAAATCGCCATCCGTCGTATTTGACGACGTTTCGTTCCGCTATTTGGATCACGGCAACTGGATAGTAAAGGATTTCAAATTCAGCATTAATCCGGGTGAATGGGTATCCATCGTGGGAGGAAACGGTTCGGGAAAATCGACCTTGGTCAAGTTAATGAATGGCTTATTGAAACCAAGTCTGGGAAAGGTGCTTGTTTTCGGTGAAAATATCGGTCCGGGTAATGTTCAAAAGATCCGTCAGCTGGTTGGAGTTGTTTTCCAAAACCCTGAAGAACAGATGGTCGGCAGTACTGTCGAAGAGGATATCGCGTTTGGTTTGCAAAACTTAAGATTCACGCGAGATGAGATGATTTCAAGAGTAGATCGGATACTGAGATTGCTGCAATTGGTAGAGCTGCGGAACCGGTCCGTTCGGACCTTGTCCGGCGGGCAAAAGCAATTGGTTACGATCGCAGGCATACTCGTCATGCATCCACAAGTTATCATTTTCGATGAAGCTGCATCCATGTTAGATCCGCAAAATGCCGGTAAATTGCATGACGTTATGTCCGACCTTCATCGAATGGGATTCACCATCATCCAGGTAACGCATGATCCGGAAGACATCTTGAGGGCGGATCGCGTCCTGGTACTAAATCATGGACGTCTTACTTTTGATGGAGACGTCCTCACTTTAATGAAGCAATCCTTTATTCTCGAAGAGGCTCAGACACTTCCGCCGTTTCTGGTTCGTTTCAATAAAGCGCTTCGCAGTAAAGGTATGGATCTGCCCGTATACTGTGGATCAGAAAAGGAATTGGCCAAATCCATATGGGAATCAATTTCAGCAAAGTAAGCTATGCGCATGCCAAAAAATCACCTATGGCGCATAAAGCGGTGAACGATATAACCTTTTCTTTACCGGATGGACAATTTGTCGCAGTCATGGGACCTTCCGGGTCAGGCAAATCCACTTTGGGGCAACTGGCTGCTGGTTTAATACATCCGGATACGGGAACCGTAAATGTGGATCATATCCCGACGAACAACAGAAATAGCCGTTCCGATTTCTTGAACAAAGTCACTTACGTATCCCAATACCCGGACCATCAGTTAATTGAAGAAACGGTATTTCGGGATATTCGCTATGGGCTTCGCAGGATGAACTATAATGATCAAGAAATAACGGTAAAAGTGAAAGAAGCGATGGAAAATGTGGGCTTAAGCTTTGAACTATATAAGGATCGCTTCCCTTTTCAGCTTAGCGGCGGAGAAAAGAAACGTGTTGTATTGGCAGGGGCCTTGATCCTAGAGCCAAAGATCCTTATATTAGATGAGCCGACGGTAGGACTGGATCCATTGACCCGTGTGAAGTTTCTAGCTTTGCTGACCTTACTTCAACGAACACGCCTTATGACCATAATCTTCATTACACATAATCTTCAGGATGCTTTAGAACATGCAGACCGTCTGGTCATTTTAAATCACGGACAATTGATCTATGATTTGAAAATAACCGAAATTCGGCGTGCTCTTGAGGACCCCGATATTCCTTTATCTTCAATACCGTTACTACGTTTAAAAGAGGAGCTTGAATCCTTTTTCCGAGGGAAAATCGATCCGGAACTTATTCAAGAAAACAAGCTTCTCACCTTCATAACCGACCGACTCATGTGTACATAGGTGGTGGACAATGAACAGCTTAGGCCCTTTATCCGCCCTCCAATATGTACCCGGCAATTCCTTACTGCACAGGCTTGATCCCCGTTCTAAATACGGGTTTGTTGTTAGTTATTCAATAAATCTTGCATCTTCCCATTCTTTAACAACGAGCTTGATCCATACGTTTATCGCCTTATTGTTGTTTTTGCTTTCCAAGCTTCACCTTCTTACAGTATGGAAAAATATTCAAGGGCTTGTCATCGTCCTGTTGATATTGAATTACTTTCAATTCCGGTTACATGGAATAGAAGCAGCCGCGCTGCTGACGTTGAAGATGCTTTCTTTTTTTCTGTTGATGACGCTGATGTTATCTACTACGCCGCCGGAAAAACAAATGGAGGGGCTGCAAAAGTTATTGTCTCCTTTGCGACGCCTGGGAGTTAAGACAGAATCGTTTGTGTTTATGTTCACCATAGCTGTTATCTATCTTCCGCTTCTCTTGGAGGATCTTATGCGAATCATGCAAGCACAGAATGCCCGCGGACCGCAACCCGGTAGATGGAATTTACTGGCTAGGGGCAAAGATATGCTTTTACTTTTGACCCCCTTACTTTTCATAATCTTCAGACGAGCCGAACGGTTGTCGGAGGCTATGGAGTCCCGCTGTTATTACCCCGGATGCGACCGAACCGCTTTTTATCAATTGAAGTTAGGCAAGCACGATTTTATCGTGCTGCTCCTGGCCCTTCTGCTTGCGTTTGTTCCTCTATACTCCGAATGGCCAAAATAAGGAGGGCCTTTGAATAATGCATGGACCATTTATAAAATATTGGACTCAACCGCTGCCGCAAATAGAGTACGGGTCACCATTAGTCAGTGTTGGCGCAAATCAAACCAAATTAATAGTGACCATAGCCTTTTTAAGTGCCCTAACCGCATTATTCCAATCTGCGGGAGGTTTTTTACCAGGAGTGGGATACTTGATCAGCCCACTTTCTACCGCCCCGATTGTTTTCGCGACCCTCATTTCATTTCGCTCGGGACTTACTGCCTATGCATTGAGCAACTTGTTATTGTTCCTCATTCAACCAAGCGAGTTAATCGTCTTTCCTTTTACAACGGGATTGCTTGGGATGGCACTCGGCATCTTCATTGCTCTCTCCAAAAATCGTATTCAGGTTATCTTTATTTCTGCAAGTGCATTATGGGCTGGAATTACACTTGTGTTATATGCCTTCCGCTTTCCTTTGCTAGGACCGTCGGTCGCCACGAGCTTTCGAATTGACATAACCGTATATGTATTTCTTTTTAGTCTGCTTTATAGCGGAATGTGGACGGAAATCAGCCTCCGGTTAATAGCGAAACTAAGAAAATCCGTGTAAGGGATAAAAGGAAACAACTAGAAGGGGAGTAGAGTGATTTGGCTAAAGTAAAGGTTAGTTTACGGCCCATTGTTAGTAGGCTAAATATGCCCACCGTTTTGAAAACAACTATACTCCCAGGTGACTCTATTGAAAGATTATTTATTGCAACCCAGGTAGGAGAGATCTTTTGCGTAGGAAACGGAGATATAAGGACTTTTTTAGATATTCGCTCGCGAATCATAAAGCTAGGTGGATCTAGTGGTGGATATGATGAGCGGGGATTACTAGGGCTAGCATTTCATCCCGAATTTTATTATAACGGTCTGTTTTATCTTCATTATTCAGTAGCTGGAACGCAAGGTCCAGGTGCTCTTCCAGGTGCTCCTGAATCTTTTAAGCCTACCCCGTGTGATCCCAGTACCTTAAACTTAAAGTGGATAAATAGAGAAGCGCAATATGATCATATTGATACAGTAGAAGAATGGATTTTACAGTCGAATGGTCAATCCCAAAAACGACGGACATTACTTAACTTAAGAAGACCATTTTTAAATCATAATGGTGTCAATAGCTTGAATTTTTCACCTGAAACAGGAAAGCTTGTTTTTACAACAGGGGATGGCGGATCAGGATATGACCCATTTAATTTAAGTCAGGACATAATGGAAATTTTCGGAAAAATAATTGAAATTGATATAGTCAAGAATACATTTATCTATAATTCGCCAGTAGTCACACGTTTTAATGAACTTCCCGTATCAATTCAGGAAACGCTTACGGTAATTGCCAAAGGGGTTCGCAATATACCAGGCATTTCATTTCAAAAACATTATAGTCAGTATATCAAATATGTAGGAAATGTCGGACAGGATTTGGTGGAGTCAATATTTTCATTCGTTCATTACAAACCAATACCGGTTACTCAGCTTACTCATTCTTTTTTAATGAATTCAGAACCTGACCAAGAAGGTTTGATTAACTTTGGCTGGCGAGGGTGGGAAGGTGCTTTTCCTACTTCGTTTATAAAGGGCTGCCCTGAAAATCAGACTTTGGAAGAGAAAACAATTGCTTATTACAATGAAACGGTAGAAACTTCAGCGAGGCGTCTTCAACCTTTAATCAGTTATTTTCATAAAGATACTAGACCCGATAAGTTTGGAGGAACTGCTCTTACTGGAGTCCAGCCATATATGGGAAATGAAATCCCCGAGTTAATGGGAAGCGTCCTGTTTACCGATCTAGCAAGGAAAGAACAATCTGGGCCTCCGATTAGAGGGGTTTTAGCTTTTACAAGGGTAAGAACAGATTGTAAGCAAAATGATTTTAGTGTTATTGAAACCGATTATAATTTTGGATCTCAATCTGCTTATTATGTTAGTTTGGGAACGAATCTGAATCAAACCAAACTATATTTAGGAGTATTTGGATCTATGAAAGTGGCTGATTTTAATCAAGGTACTGTTTTTGAAATTGTTCCATATGGCTAATGGGTGCGTAGATTCAAGAAAGATTAACGAAATTTACAGTTTTCTGATCAGGTTCCGTATTACCAACTTCATAATTTAAAGGTGACTTGCCATTTCTTTTTGTGATTTCTCAAAACCTATTCAGCAGCTATGAACGCTATAGAAGCCATAATTCAGAATTTAAATGAGATTCGACGCAGAAGCATGATTATTTGGGGAAGCATTCCGCATGAGTTTTTGAACTGGAGACCGGATTCATAAGCAATGAACATAAAAGAGATGATCCGCCATGTCCTGGATAGTGAACATTATTACCATCTTGCTTTGTTGAATGAAGAATGTCTAACCGCTTATGAATCCCCTTATGAAGCTCGTACTTTTACAACGCTCAAAGAGGAACTCAACTTTTCAGAACCCTATCGGAATGAATTTATGAATACAGTAAAATCCTATACACAAGAGGATCTAACAAGAATATAGATTGATAGAAAAGACGTAGGCTACATTCGATCATAAGGCGACATGCTTTTGAGAATTGCATCAAAGCTCTCTTCCTTCACTAATAATACGAAAATCCAGTTTAGGAACTTGTTCACATACGCAATTAATCCTCTATGCAAATGAAAAATGGATCAACCAGAAAGAACTGGTTGATCTCATAATACGAACGGTTAGGATAAGACGTTGGAGACAAGTTCACTCTTTCCCTCATGATGACATTAGGCTATTTTGGGTGTCAAGGGGATTATCAAAACTATACAAATGATTTCAAGATATTATGTTCTGGCCAGTGATTTACTCCATAATTTTTTATTCCGAATGACATCACATTTTGTGAATTGAGAAGCTAATTACTTTTGTACAACACAATAATAGGATGCTCCTAAAAAGACCCACTGACAAGTGTAGCATAGTGTGAAAAAACCATTAATTGTAATAATCATCTTAAGGCATTAGGTTGGTCCTATGTTATAATCTGCGATATTTGCCTCTTTTTGTAGAGTGTAGTCGCAAAAACTGTTATTAAGCTTAATGATTACTTATCCAATGAAAGCAACCGCCTGTTGCTCTGCGTAAAGAAGGCGTTCCCTGACATGGACGACCTCACCGATAATAATTAGAGCTGGGTTAATCAATTTCATAGATAAAGCGATTGTATGAATATCCGCGAGTGTTCCAATAATTGTACGCTGGTTAGCGAGCGTGCCTCGTTCGATAATTGCCACCGGGGTTTTAGCTGATTTTCCATGTTTCAGCAATTCTTCTCTAATGAATGGCAACTGGCTTACGCCCATATAAATGGCAAGTGTATCGACGCTATGAGCAAGTAAATCCCAGCGGATTGGTGATTTGTCGCCGTGGCATCGACTGCCGGTCACACAAGCGAAGGAAGCTGCATAATCGCGATGGGTGACCGGTATACCAGCAGCAGCGGCAGCGCCGATAGCAGATGTAATTCCTGGAATGATCTCGTAATGAATTCCCCTTACTGCAAGCTCCAACGCTTCTTCACCGCCTCGTCCGAAAACAAACGGATCTCCGCCTTTTAGGCGGACGACCCTTTTACCTTCCAATGCGTATTCGATTAGTTTCTCGTTAATGAGATGCTGTGGCATCGCATGAATGCCAGGCGATTTGCCGCAAAAGATTAGTTCTGCATCAGGATGTGCGTATTCAAGTAATTTTTCATTTACAAGCCGATCGTACAATATAATATCGGCTATCTGTATACGGCGCGTTGCTTTGACAGTAATAAGCTCGGGATCACCAGGGCCTGCTCCGACAATATAGACGATTCCATTTGTAGTTTTCTTCATTTGATGCTTCTTTCCGAAGCGGCCGCAACCTCTATTTCTGATGATTCCGTATGACGCTTCGTTACTGCAGCAGAGCTTTTTTTTCGATGAGAAAGATATAGAAGAATACCAGTAAACACAGCACCGCCTATAAAGTTGCCGACCAATACCGGAATTTGATTCCAAAGCCACCAGTCTGCCATCGATACGTCAGCACCAAGCATCATGCCTGCTGGGATCACAAACATATTGACGACCGCATGCTCGAAGCCTTGTGCAAAAAAGGTTAATATAGGCAGCCACATTGCAAGTATTTTTCCTCCAGTAGATTTAGATGTCATCGCCATGACTACGCCAAGTGTCACCATCCAATTGCATAGCACAGCCTTAATGGTTACAAGAATGATACCGTCAAAGCCCATCTTCTGGTAGCCAAGAGTTTTTGTCTCGCTAAGCTGAATAAGCATTTGTGCTAACGGGTTGCTGATATCAGTGTCCATCTTCGTTATAGTCATCCCATAGAGGATAGCGTATAATCCACAACCGATTAAATGGCCTAAGATAACCCAACCATAATTAGCTATCATGCGGGAGATCGTTGTTTTACGTTCAAGGATCGATAATGGAATGAGTGCAAACGTGCCAGTTACGAGCTCAAGACCTAATAAAACGATAATGACAAAGCCGACTGGGAAAATAATTGCACCAGTGAGTCCGACAGTGGTCTGGGTAACAGCCGTGAAGGCAAGTGTTGTTGCAAAGGAAAGAATCGCTCCCGCGAGAAAACCGCGAACGACCATTTGTAAGGCGCTTAGGTTTGCCTTTGTTGTTCCGGCATCAATCATAGCATCCAGTACTTCGGTAGGCTTTACATACGACATACACCACTCCACCTTATATCTTTATATAAATAGAGCCGCTTATGTGGTCGATTTCTGTTTCAAAGGTTCTAATGCAACCGTTATCCGGCTCTAGCACACTGCCGCTCCTTAGATCAATCTTCCAATCATGAAGCGGACAATGGATGGTTGAACCACATACCATACCCTCAGATAGCAAACCGCCTTTATGAGGGCAGCTGTTTTCTACGGCGAGTACACTTCCGTCTGATAGGCGGAACATCGCAATATCGATATCTTTTATTTTAATTCTGCGTGAGCCTTTCATATCAATATCAGAAAGGTTAGCTGCCAATAGCTTCGTTGTCATAGGTATACCCCTCCTATATTTGTACCGGCTGTGCGCCAGGCAACTGCTCGAAATTTTTACGTAAGTCTTCATTCTCGACGATTTGTTTCCAAGGGTCAGTCGTTAAGCTGAGAGTTTTCTCTATGCGGCCCACAAGGGCGAGTCGATCTTCACGGTTCTCGAGCGCTTTCTTAATCGGAGTAAGGCCTATACGTTCCACCCATTGTGCGGTACGCTCATTCCATGTCGCGTTTTCACGGTAATATTGTAAAAATGCAGATGACCATTCCATAACCTCATCCTCGGTTTTTACAATGCAGAGAAGGTCAGTAGCTCTTACCTTTACGCCGCCGTTACCAGCGATATGAATTTCCCAGCCTCCTTCGATTGCCACAATACCGACGTCCTTGATTGTAGCCTCTGCACAGTTGCGGGGACAGCCGGATACCGCAAGCTTCACTTTGGCAGGCGCCGTCAAACGCTCAAACGCTTTCTCCAACTGTATGCCCATACTCATAGCATCTTGTGTGCCAAATCGGCAAAAGGTTGATCCGACGCAGGTCTTCACGGTACGCAGCGTCTTGCCGTAAGCGTGACCGGATGGCATATCTAGCTCTTCCCATATTTTCGGGAGATCCTCTTTTTTGACACCAAGTAGATCGAGCCTTTGTCCACCGGTGAATTTAACTAATGGAACTTCAAACTTCTCAGCGACCTCGGCAATTTTCTTAAGGTCAGCTGGTGATGTTACACCGCCGTAAATACGCGGTACGACCGAATATGTGCCATCCTTCTGAATGTTCGCATGGTAGCGTTCATTTGTGAATCGTGATTCCTTCTCATCAACATATTCTTCGGGATATAACATGCCTAGGTAATAGTTTAGTGCTGGACGGCACTTCGTGCAGCCTTCCGGATTATGCCATTCAAGCACATTCATAACTTCCTTGGTACTCATCAGACGCATCCGAGTTATTTCTGAAACAATTTCGTCACGGCTCAGCGTTGTACAGCCACATATACCCTCTTTTACCGGTTCGCCAATTGCATCGCCACCGTATAGGCTAAGGAGTCCTTCAACTAAAGGCTTACAACCGCCGCAAGAAGCGGAAGCTTTCGTACAGGCTTTAATGGCGCCTATGGTATTGCAGCCTTTTGTTGTAATTGCTTCGGCTATCGTCCCTTTTGCAACACCGTTACAGCCACAGATGATTTCATCATCTGCCATGGCTTCAAGCCTGTTATTACCCGAGGACTGACCTAGCAGGTCAGACGATATACCGAGCAACAGCTCCTTCTCGCGTCCTGCGACAGATTCTCTCTTCTTAATAGAAGCAAACAATTCCGCGCCATCCGATATGTCACCGAAGAGTACTGTTCCGATCAGCATTCCGTCTTGAATGATAATTTTCTTATACGTACCTGCCAAATCGTCTTGAATTTTTAGCGCGCGTGTACCAGGAGCATCACTGAAACGTCCTGCTGAGAACACATCAACGCCTGATACCTTGAGCTTGGTGGATGTGACTGATCCCGAATAGCCTGTCGTTTCGATGTTTGCCAAATGCTTGGCTATTACAGCCCCTTGCTCGTAAAGCGGAGCTACCAAGCCATAGGTAATGCCGCGATGCTCTGCGCATTCCCCAACAGCGTAAATACCAGGAATATTGGTTTGCATAAAATCATTGACTATGATGCCGCGATTAACATCAATCCCGCTGGCTCTAGCCAGCTCGATGTTTGGCCTGATGCCTACTGCCATAACCACCAAATCTCCATCAACCTCTGTGCCATCGGTAAAGGTTAGCCCGGAAGCACGTCGTTTACCCTTAATTGAAGCAGTATTTTTCTGCAAAAGAAACTTCATGCCTTGTGCTTCTAGCTCACGTTGCAGCATTTTAGATGCTGCTTCATCCAATTGTCGTTCCATTAAGTAGGGATGAATATGAACGACGTTTACTTCCATTCCTAAATGAAGAAGTCCTCGAGCGGCTTCAAGCCCAAGCAATCCGCCGCCGATCACGACTGCTTTCCTATAATTTTTGGATGCATCGATCATCATTTCACAATCATTAATGTCGCGGAATGCGATAACACCTTCCTTGTCAGCACCAGGTAGCGGTAGCATAAACGGATTGGAGCCAGTTGCGATAATGAGCTCATCGTAATCCACTTCTATGCCTAAATGAGAGGTAATCTTTTTGCGCTCTGAATCAATGTTTGTAACCTTGTGCCCCGTATGCAGCGTAATGTTATTTTCTTTGTACCATTCCCAGCCATTAATAATGATTTCCTTCATATCTGCTCCTCCTGCTAGGACCGAGGATAACATGATGCGGTTGTAGTTGGGATGAGGCTCGGAACCGAAAATCGTAATGTCGTAATTCTCTGGGGAAAGCTTGAGAAGATGCTCAATTGTTCTAACCCCCGCCATGCCGTTGCCGATAAGTACTAATTTTTTTTTGGAAGAAACCATAGTCTTCCTCTCCTCTCAGTCGCTGTATGAGTGAAAATAACAAAAGCCTGCCTCATATTCATGGAAGAACATGCGTCTCCCTAGAATACGAAAGCAGGCTTCTTTGCCGCTTCAGACGAATACACCATTGTATTCGAGAATGTTTGGTTACTGATAGCGTAAATATACAATGACACAGCATTATATGTCAATATATATAACATACACTTCTTAAATTTCTGGTTATCGACAAAAAAGAGGTTTTCGTGTTATATATAGTAACAATGATATTGATTTGTGTTGATACCTTTAAGTCGAATAGGAGGGAGCGCTTCTATATGCGTTCTTTGTTAGTAGTAGAACGTCCACTAGCAGCGGGAGTAGAAGCAGTTTCTCGAAAGGAACAAATTCCCAAAGATCAGACGCCGAAATATAGGCTTACAGACTACGGTTACCATGTCATAAGCACAAATGACGCAAAAAAGGCAATTCAACAATTAAGCAGCGCAGAAGCAATTATTTTGCACTTGCCATTAAATGAGACCAAAGCTTGGAGTGAGGTTCTTCTAAAGCAGAGGGCATTACCCTTACTCTGGTGGTGCAGCACCCCAATAGCTTCTTTATCTACAGCCTTCTGCGAAGATGATGTATCGATTGATGGTCTCCTGACAGCTACGATGAGCGAGCAAGAGCTGCACTGGGCGCTTCATTTCGCTTCTAAACAATGCTTCGAGAGACAGCAATGGCAGAACGAACGTAAACAGCTGGAGAGTAGGCTCGAAGAACGTAAATGGATTGATATGGCAAAGGGGATTTTATGCAAAATCAAAAACATTTCCGAGGCGGAAGCGTACGACGTACTGCGCAAGCAAGCGATGAATGAACGGAAGCGAATGGTCGATGTGGCAACGTCTATTGTTAAGGTTTATCAAATACTACAGGATTCAAAATAAGGGGGGCATGCGATGATTGCAAATCTATTAAAGGAAGTTGCCAGAGGAAAACGGGGTGCCAGAGATCTCAATTATGAGGAAGCGCTCGAAGCCGCAAATTCCATTTTGGAGTTGAAAGCAACCCCGGCGCAAATCGGAGCCTTTTTTATAGCTGAACGAATGAAGATGGAAAGCGTCGAGGAGCTAGAGGCATTCGTGACAGTCTGTCGCAAGCATGCATACCGAAGCCCATTACAACAAGGACTAGATTGTGCAGGGCCTTATGACGGGCGGAAGAAATCGTTCTTTACTACGTTTGCAACAGCATTTCTGCTTGCGGCGGCTGGGCTTCCAGTCACTCTACATGGAACAGCGCCGTTACCTCCGAAATGGGGGATTACGCTGCATGAAATAATCCTTGAATTAGGGATAAATACAGAGTGTATTCCACGTGAGCAGATTTTAAAAGCAGCAAAGGATACGGGTGTTCTTTATGTACCTGCTGAGCAATGGTGCCCACCACTAAAGCAATTGCGTTCGATTCGATTAGAGCTTGGCATGCGAACTGTGCTCAATACTGCTGAGAAGCTAATCGATTATACCCATTCGCCTTATTTGGTATTCGGCGTTTATCATAATACAGTGTTAGCAAGAATGACCCAATTGGCCACGAATTTACGATATAGAAAAGCACTCATCGTTCAAGGAGTGGAAGGATCTGAAGATCTGTTCATCGAACGTCCGACTCGTACATTTACCGTAGAAGATGGTGAATCTCGGCTTCAAATTATCGATCCCGGCACGTATGGCTTAGAGACTCCTATCCCTGATACAGATTGGACTCCAGCCGAGCAAATTCATATGACGGAAGCCGTCCTGCAAGGGGAAGGACATATTGCCTTCGTCAATCAGGTGCTTTTAAATGGAGCGGTACGACTGCAGTTCGTAGGCAAGGTAGACTCTATTGAGGAAGGTATTTATACATGTCAACATTTGCTTGACTCATGCGCTCCATGGGAGCTTTATCGCAAATGGCAAGGCGCGATGCTCGGTGGCGCTATTAACATTTTATGAGGATCAGGCAGATTTAGAGAACGCGCCGAGTGCGTAACGATCACCGGATTAAGGCGATGGCGAAGCTGCTTCAAACCCCGATACGGCTGCACATAAAAAGCTCTAGAACGACAAAAAAATACCCTTGGATTAAGCAAACAGCTTAGTTTAAGGGTATTTGGTTTATTTAATTGATTAATTGTATATTAAACGTTAACTTGAGAAGCATCAACGTCTAGACGGGCTTTGCCGCCTTTAGCCATCCATTTATGTTTCCATTTCATTTGCATGACCGTTAACAAAATAAGGGATGCCAGCGTCACAGAGCTGAGGATCAAGAAGCCGGAAGTGTATGAGCCGGTAGATTGATAAAGCTTTCCGAGAATTAGAGGGAGCGCATACCCGCCTAATCCGCCAGCAGCCCCAATAATGCCTGTCATGAGGCCTAGTTCACTGCCGAAGCGCTGCGGTACAAGCTGGAATACAGAGCCATTTCCTGCACCGAGACACATCATTCCGATGAAAAGCAAGGTAATGACGACAGGCAGTGGGGGCATGGCTGCTACTGCTGCAAGCATTAAGCCTGCGCCGCTGTAAAGAATCGTCAACATGCGCGCTCCTCCGATCCGGTCTGAAAGATATCCGCCAACAGGTCTAAAGAAGCTTCCTGCAATGACACAAAAGGTTGTGAAGTCAGCGGCTCTGACTGGGGATAACCCATATTGTGTATTGAAGAAGATGGTCAAATAGTTGGAGAGTCCGACGAATCCGCCAAAGGTTACGCAATAGAAAGCGCAGAACACCCATGCATCGCCTTGTTTTAAAACCTGCGCATATTGTGAAAGCTTTTTAGGCGCAGGACGGTTCGGACTATTTTTGGCAAAGATCGTGAAGATAATAAAGACGATAATGATCGGGATGATAGCAAGTCCAAAAACCATTTCCCAGCTGCCGTAATGTTGCGCCAAGCGGTTAGCAAACAAAGTAGAAATTACAGTACCGCTATTTCCTGCCCCGGCGATACCCATTGCAAGTCCTTGATGCTCCTTGGAGTACCACTGGCTGGCAAGCGGTAAGGCTGCAGCAAATGAGGCGCCAGCAACACCGAGCAGTAGAGCTACGATATAGAGCTGATCCAAGGAATGTACGAATTGCCAGCCCATTATTAATGGAATAAGAGTAAAGAGCATTCCGAACTGAGCCGTTCGTTTGGGCCCGATATAATCGGTCATGAAACCTAACACTAATCTTAAAATTGAACCTCCTAATATAGGAAGAGCTACGAGGTTTGCTTTTTGAACAGGATCCATCGGATAATCGGCCGCAATAATAACGCTGAGAGGACCAATAAGCACCCAAATCATAAAACTCATGTCAAAATACAAAAAAGCACTGAATAAGGTAGGTTTGTGCCCGCTATGCCAAAATCCTTTTCTCTCCATTCCAATCTCTCCCTTTTCTATTGTAATCAACTAAAAAAGCCGCAATCCGTCCTTATTAAGGAACGGATTGCGGCTTCATTGCCATAGGGGGCACGTCA
Organism: Paenibacillus sp. 01T47; assembly: GCF_056398245.1. Classification (NCBI taxonomy): domain Bacteria; kingdom Bacillati; phylum Bacillota; class Bacilli; order Caryophanales; family Paenibacillaceae; genus Paenibacillus; species Paenibacillus sp. 01T47. The sequence goes on along the minus strand of NZ_JBFTPA010000030.1, from coordinate 24,492 downwards.
TTGTGCGACCACTTTTATGCATTGGATCACAAACTTTGTAACCCCAACTCGAATTATAGGGCGGTGTAATATTTATGTCAATATATATTACATAAAATATTTTTCGGAAAAATTGATTAAGATTGTGTTATATATATTGACATGTAAATTAACATGAACTAATCTATACATTATAGAACGAGTACAGCACAATGGCGTGCTAACTCTTGCGGCAATGATGCCTTTTCCCAGATGCGGGAAAGGGCTTTTTCTGATCATTTTTGTACCAATCATTCGCTGGAGGGATAACATGTCGGTCCTAAATCCAATTCAACCGCTTACGGCATCCGTATCAAACGCTTTAATGAAATTGACAAGGGAAATGAAGGAGCCGATTTGTGAGACGGTATCGTTAGATGATTGTCTATCCAGAGTACTTGCTCATGATTTTGAAAGCCCATTCTCCTTGCCACCTTTTCGCCGAGCCGCAATGGATGGATACGCCATTTACGCCGCATCATCGGGAGGTGCAAGCAAGGAAATGCCTGTGTTATTACAGGTTAAAGGAGAAATTCGGTCAGGCCAATCAGAGCGTATGTACGATATGGAGCCAAAAATGATGACTGCGGTTCGTATTTTCACTGGTGCTCCCGTGCCTGCTGGCTATGATACGATTGTAGTGCAGGAAGCAGCACGCGAACGTATGGACCTACGGGGATTATCCATTCAAATTGATCGTGCTTACGTAAAAGGACAACACATTGCCGAAAAGGGCGAGGATATCCGAAATGGTATGAAGGTGCTATACCGCGGAACGGCTATCAAATCGAAAGAAATCGCCATTTTAGCTTCTTTTGGGCAAACGGAAGTACAGGTATATAAAAAACCTCTCGTCACAATTATTCCGGTTGGCGATGAATTGCTCATGCCAGGCGAGAGCTTGCAATCCGGCAAAATTTTTGACGCGAACAGCTTCATGGTAAGCGCTCGGCTTAGGGATCTTGGAGCCTCAGTCATTCGTCATAGGTCCGTACCCGATTGCCTGAAAACGATTGAAAACGCGCTTAAGGCGGCGCTAGAGCAATCAGAATTGATCGTAACCACAGGAGGTGTATCGGTTGGTGATTACGACTTCGTAAAGCTGGCGGCGGAAAGCATCGGCGGCGTACCTTTGTTTACTAAAGTTGTCATGCGACCGGGAACGCCTACCTCTGCCTATCATTTTGGATCTAAGCTTCTCATTTGCTTATCCGGGAATCCATCTGCTTGCTTTGCAGGTGTCGAGCTGCTGCTTCGTCCTGCGATATTGAAGGCTATCGGAAGAAATGATTTTCGGACCGAGTGGATGGAAGGGCGTTTAATCGATTCCATAGCTAAACCGTCCCCTTATCCAAGATACGCGAGAGCATTTGTCTATCGCTCGGAGAAGGAATGGATGGTAGAGCCGCTGCGTCATGATAAGTCCGGTAATGTTGCTGCCTTCGCTAGAGCCAATGCTATCGTACAAATACCAGCCGGGGGGGCTGGCGCGTCAGCTGGGCAAGAGGTTCGTTTTGTTTCTTTAACAATCTAGGAAATTGCACGAGTGGATGTGAGCATAGGTGAGTAGAGAGAAACTAGTCGTTATAGGAAATGGAATGGCAGGTATTAAATGTGTGGATGAAATCATCAAGCTTGCGCCAGATAAATTCCAAATTACGGTATTTGGCAATGAGCATCATCCGAACTATAACCGTATTTTATTATCAAAGGTGCTTCAAGGAGACTCTTCCATTGAAAGCATAGTAATTAATGATTGGTCTTGGTATGTGGAACGGGAAATAAGTCTTTTTAAAGGCGAGACTGTCGCTCATATTCATTCAGATTCACAATATGTAACGACCATATCCGGCATTCGTGCCGATTATGATCATCTCATTATAGCAACCGGCTCTTCTGCCTTTATTCCGCCCATTGCAGGAGTTCATAAATCTGGCGTCATCTCGTTCCGTAACATTGACGATTGCAAGATGATGATCGAATACTCAAAAAAATATAAGAAAGCCGCAGTGATCGGCGGCGGCTTGCTAGGGCTTGAAGCTGCACGAGGCTTGTTAAATCTCGGCATGGAAACAGATGTCATTCACAATGCGCCTTATTTAATGAATCGTCAGCTCGATCGTATGTCATCCGACATGCTTCGCAAAGAATTGGAAGAGCAAGGGATGCGATTCTGGCTCAGCAAGGAAACGGAAAGCATTACCGGATTAAATCGCGCTAAAGGAATACGCTTCACGAACGGCGATTCATTAGAAGCAGATTTAATCGTCATTTCCGTAGGAATCCGTCCAAACGTCGAGCTGGCCAAAAAGAGCGGTATCGATACTAAAAGAGCAATCATCGTGGACGATTACATGCGAACGAGCAAACCCAATATATATGCCGTTGGTGAATGCGCGGAGCATCGTGGCGTCGCTTATGGTTTAGTTGCACCGCTTTATGAGCAAGGGAAGGTGCTGGCCAAAAGTATTTGCGGACATAGTTCAGAGCCCTACTTAGGTTCCGTTCCATACGCACAGCTCAAGGTTTCAGGGGTCGAGGTTTTTTCAGTCGGCGAAATTCGTCCGGAAGAAGCAGAGACCGCTATCCAGCAGTTTGATGGTATTCACGGAACTTACAAAAAAGTGACGATGAAGGAAGGTACGGTGCGCGGAGCTATATTGTATGGCGATACAGCGGAAGGAACCGCCTTGCTTGGCTTAGTGAATAGAAGAGCAGCTGTTGTGGAGCTTATTGCTCCTCCGAGCGCCGGAGGCGGCAGTGCAAAAGATGAACTAGCTGCTCAAATGCAAGAGCGTGAGATGGTATGTGCCTGTAATGCAGTAGACAAATCCGCTATCATGTGCGCCGTAATTGAAGACGGTCTACTAACGCTGGAGCAGGTTCGTGATCATACGAAAGCCTCAAGCTCCTGCGGAGGCTGCCGTCCCATCGTCGCAGCGATCGTCCAATATGCGCTTCAACATGGCAAAGATGCTTTGAAAGCATCGGCTCCGCCAATTTGCAGATGCACCGATGCCAGTCACGAGACGCTGAAACATCATATTGCTGCCAATCCGATGTCTTCTGTTCATGAAATGAAAACATCATTAGGCTGGAAGATCTTATCCGGCTGCACCGTTTGCTCTTCTGCCCTGCACTATTATTTAGTTATTTATCATCCACAGGCTGCTAATCTAGATAGAAATATCGCAGCTGAATACAGTTTTAGCATAAACTCTGCCCCTGCAAATCTAGATTTAATACGCGGTATCCATGCTGAGTTTGATTTGGTTTCCCTTGGGAGCGAGCTAGAAAGCTGCTGCGCAAGCTTGCCTTTCCCGGCACCAGTGAAAGCGGCTATTTCACCCAGCATTCAAAATCCGGCCGGAGTACTTGTTCATGATATTGGAATCACCGGAGCGCCTTCGGGGTGGGAAATCTATGTTGGCGGGCATTCAGAACACCCCGTTAAGCAAGGGCAGCTTATCGCAGTAGCAGAGACAAACTCACTCGCATTAGCGCTGTCTTTAGCTTGCCTCCAGCTATACAGGGAATATGCCGAATTTGGCGAGCCGGTTTGGAAATGGCTGGAAAGAGCAGGAATCATAGAGATTAGAGAAAGGCTGCTCGATAGCAGCTGCCGAATGGAGCTTGCTGGTAGAGCAAAGACTGCTGCCGCAGTGCAACAAAGGATGAAAGGACTTGGTGAGGGTATATGCAGCAATCGTTAATTCATAAGAGCAAGGATTCAGGCTTCGTCATGGATACGCAATGTCCGTTTTGCAGCGTGCAATGCAAGATGCGCATAACGAAAGAACCGACTGTCCTAGAATCAAGCAGGCCTTCCTATGTGATTGAAGGAATTGCTAACGCTGCTTCGGAAGGACGACTATGCGTGAAAGGCATGAATGCACATCAGCATGCAATTAGTCCAGAGCGTCTGCTTCAGCCATTAGTAAGGAAAGATGGCCAATTTGTCGCTTCGTCATGGGAGGAAGCAATAAACGCAATTTGCAGTAAATTCCAAATCAGCAGCAAGGATCATGGCCCTGATTCACTTGGTGTATACGGAGGTGGATCTCTGACTAACGAGAGCGCCTACTTGCTCGGGAAGTTCGCCAGAATTGCGCTGGGAACAAAGTATATCGATTATAACGGTAGGTTTTGCATGTCAGCTGCAGCGTCTGCTGGCAACAAAACCTTCGGCATCGATCGAGGGCTGACCTGCCGATTATCCGATATTCCGCTTGCTCGGTGCATTATTTTGGCAGGAACGAATATAGCTGAATGTCAGCCCACGTTGATGCCTTATTTCATAAAAGCAAAAGAAAACGGAGCCATCATCATCGTCATTGATCCGAGAGTTACGGCAACGGCTGCGATTGCCGACATCCATTTGCAGCTTAAGCCCGGTACGGACGCTACACTTGCTAATGGACTGCTGAAAGTGTTGCTTGATGAGAAGCTGATGGATGAAAAATTTATTACTAAAAGAACCAATGGATTTGCAGAATTAAAGGATCATCTCTCCAGCATTCAGCTGGATGAGGTGGCAAATATAACGGGCTTAAAAGAAACTGCCATCCAAAAAGCGGCTATTGCGTATGGACGCGCGGAATCCGGTATTATTTTCACTGCGAGAGGCGTAGAGCAGCAGACTGATGGCCATATGGCGGTACGAAACTTCTTGAACCTCGTAATCGCAACGGGAAAAGTCGGCAAACCCGGCTGCGGCTACGGCGCCGTGACCGGACAAGGCAACGGGCAGGGGGGAAGAGAGCATGGTCAAAAAAGCGATCAATTGCCAGGGTATAGGAATATAGAGGATGAACAGGACCGCGCATATGTAGCTAGCGTCTGGGGAATTGATCCTGCGGAGCTGCCGCGAAAAGGTGTGTCCGCATACGAAATGATGGAGCTTGTTCATCAGCGCGTTATTCGTTCGTTGTTCGTGATGGGCTCTAATCCAATCGTATCTAATCCAAATGCCAATTTGGTTGAGGAAGGGCTACAAAACTTAGATTTTTTAGTCGTTGCAGACATGTTTTTGTCAGAAACAGCGAAATTGGCAGACGTTGTATTGCCAGTGACGGCATACTTGGAAAATGACGGTACTTTGACTAATCTAGAAGGCCGTGTGCTTTTAAGAGAAACTGCGATCACTGCGCCCGGAGAGACAAGGCATGACTGGTCTATTTTATGCCAAATTGCCGCAGGAATGGGGAAACAACAGCATTTCTCCTTCCATTCATCCGAACAGATCTTTGAGGAACTGCGACTTGCAAGCCGTGGTGGATTAGCAGATTATTATGGTATTACTTATGAGAGATTACGGCGTGAGGGAGGCGTGTATTGGCCATGCGCCTCAATTGATGAGGACGGAAATCAAGGAATAATGTTTGCTGATTCGTTTGCCCATTCGGATGGAAAAGCGATCTTTATGCCGGTAGCAAATCGCTTTCCTCAGGAGAGACCTTGTGAAGAATATCCACTAACAATGACGAACGGAAGAGTGCTGTCTCACTACTTGACGGGTGTCCAAACACGTAGAAGTCCGTCTTTAGCTGCACGAAATATCGAAAACTATATTGAAATTCATCCGAAGACCGCTCAAAAGTATCGTATAGAGGATGGCGAATGGGTGGAGGTGACCTCACTTAGAGGCAGCTTCAACGTTAGAAGCAGAATCACCGATAAGATTATGGAGGATATTCTATTTGTACCCATGCACTGGGGCGGCGTTCAGAACGTGAATAAGGCAACCAGTCCCGAGCTTGATCCCAACTGCAAAATGCCGGGCTTCAAAACCTCGACCGTTGCGATTACGCCGCTGCGTTTGATGAAATAAAAGAAGAACCGTTATAAGATCTCAACATTCTGTATCCAAAAGCCACCTAACGGTATTTCTAACTAAGCTATTTGAAGTGGTTTAAAATTTGTTATATAAAAATAGATACAAACCTCCATATATATATATGGTAGTATATGGTTCTATCGAGCGATAAAGTGTAGAGTTGCCTTCTAACGGCTAGCCGTATCCAAGCAAAAGGTGATCCGATCGCTGATCTATATGAGGACATAGCGGCGGAGGAGAAAGCTAGGGCGACGTATCAGTGGCTGATTGATCTAACAGACGATGTGGGTCTGCAGGATAGCTTGAAGTATTTACGGGAGCGGGAGATTGTGCATTCACTGAGGTTTCGGGAAGCGGTGGAAATACTTAAGGATAAGCGGGATGAGAAGATATTTTATTAGTGGGAACCTCTCTACAGGGTGCTGCGGGGAGGTTTTTTGCTGACTGTTGATATTAACCTCCCTCGGTACAATTTGACAGAAATACGGAAAAAGATAGTTTCAGTACCACTGTTGAATAACAAGGCAACATGAAGGCGTAGGAAATAGAGGGGTGAAATTCTACCCCATTTCCTTCCATATACTGCAAGTATGCTCCGCACCACCCCTGGGGGTTTACACGATTTGTGAAGATTTCTATTACAAAGGTTTCCATCGATCCGTGTTATAGTGATGTTCCGATGCACTATGGGAAATAATTCTTGATTGAACTGGTAATCATAATACCAGTCCAACCGGATTGGAGGAAACTAGGAAAAAATGGCGCACCTTGTTAGGTTCTTAAAACAACATTTCGCGCATAGCGATGATTTCGCGGTCGAAATGAAGGAAACAAACGGAGGGCAAGTGACTCTCTGTTATTTGAAAAGTTTGGTTGATACCTCTCAAAATTTCGATTTGTTGAAAAGGATCCCTGAGTTGATTGATGCGAAGGAGGGGGGGGATAATACGGCGCCTCAGATGGAGTCCAAGTCTAACATATCCGAATCAGAGGCGGTTAATGAAGTCCTCATAGGCAACTTGGTCCTTGTTCACCGGACAGGAAACCTATCTTTAAAACCTACTTCCCGTTCTTTGCAGAGGTCTATCGACACGCCCCAAAGCGAAAGTCCCACTCAAGGTGCCTCGGACGCCTTCACAGAAAGCCTAGACTCCAATATCGGCATTCTAAGAATACATTTGCGGTCTGATAGACTTGCCATTCGCCAACTTGAAATGGGGGTAGTCAGAAAACGATCGGTTGCTGTATGTCACATTCAGGGCAAGAACAGCTGTAATATAGTGATCCAGATCGTATCCTTGCTTGAGGAGCAGAGTCAGACAGAGGTAGGAAATATCCAAGATCTAGCACGAATATTGGGTCAACGTAAATGGAGTCCAGTTCCGCTATTTTATACGTCAGAAATGCCGGAACAGGCTGTAGCACTCTTGTTAAAAGGTCGAGTGTTGTTGCTGCTTGATCAAATGCCTTACGCGCTGATAGCCCCTCCGAAATTGATGGACCTATGGAATATTTATTCCGACAGGAATATGCAGGAATCCATAACGCTTTTCCTACAAGGGTTAAGGATTCTGGGCCTGCTTATAGCGCTTCTTGTCCCAGGGCTCTATGTTGCATTCGTCGACATCAATCCGGAGTTATTCCGAATCGACATGGCTTTGTCCGTTGCCAAGAGCCGGGAAGGCGTCCCTTATCCGCCTCTTTTCGAGATGCTGCTCATGCTAATCGTCATCGAAATGATCGTAGGCGCAAGCGTGCGGCTTCCGAAAAGTATCGGTCCGACGATTACGATGGTTGGCGGTATCATCTTGGGCCAAGCTGCCGTTCAGGCGCAATTGGTGAGCAATCTTCTGTTGATCGTCGTAGCCGCATCGATCATCGCGAACTTTACATTTGTCGGGTTACAGAATGCTTTAATGATTCGCTTGTTTAAATATGTAATTGTTATTTTGGGCTCCATTTTCGGTATTTTGGGAATTTTCGCCGGTCTGGTTTGGTTGCTGTTTTATCTATCGGGCATCACCACATTCCAAGTGCCTTATCTAAGCTTAGATATAAACCCGGAGGAAAGTCATGAGTAAAAGCTGGAGCATAACGATTACGTTTTTCGCGGTTCATCTCAGTTTAATTTTTTTCCTATATCCAGAGAACATGATCGAAATTGCAAGATTTGGACAATGGGCGTACATATTGACAGGGTTTACGCTTGAACTTCTCTTCCTTCGATTTTATTTTAGCGGACTCGCCGCTTTCCCGGGAGAAGACTTGACGGAGATAGTTCGAAGGTACGGTATATGGACCGCAAGAATTTTGCTGTTGCCACTTGTCTTTTATTTTTTTATGAGTTTTGTGTTGTTGAACCGAAGTCATGCGGAGTTGGTGACGGTTGTTTTTTTGCCTAAGACTCCGATTTGGGCGATACTGCTAATCATGCTCGGCATCCCTTTGCAAGCAGCAATACATGGCTTAAAAGCTATAATGCGGGGGTCTGTCATCCTTATGTTTGTCGTTCTGCCTTTCATTTTATTTTCTTTAGTGACCTGTTTTCAAAACACAAATCTGAACTTTGTTTTTCCATTGAACATTGAACCGTCCTTTTGGAGGAAGGAGAGCTTCCTAACAGGAATGCTTGCCCATTCGGCTTTCTTGTTTCTAGGAATGACTTCATCAAAAATCAATTTTTCTTCCAAACGTCTCCGCTTGATGCTGTACTGTACGATGGGGGCGTTACTACCCTTGTATTTTCTTGCTAATTATATTCCATTATTGATTTTTGGTCCAGCCACGGCGGTGAGGTTTCCCTTTCCTTTTCTTAGTGCTCTGGACACAGTAAATTTGGAATGGCTTTTTGTTGACAGAATTACGATGTTTTATTTGGTCTCTACCTTATCCTTTATATTTATCTATAGCTCGATCTTACAATGGATGGTTGCAACTATGCTTGCCAAACTGTATGTTCCGATTTCCACTAAAGTTCTCTGCTGGGCGGTAACCTTGTTAGCGTATTGGGTATCGGTATCAATTCCAGATTGGGAGATGATCGAACAACTAATTATCTTGGACACTCCATTACGGCTGTACAGTATCGGGTTTATCCCACTACTAATATTTGTCGTCGGAATAACGAAGGGCAAGGGGAGGCGAATTCAATATTGAAGCGATGGACGAAAGCTTTCATTGCGATGACCACAATGCTCATGGCATTAACAGGTTGCTGGGACTCAAAGCCAGTAGATAAGCGCTTACTCCCACTTATTATGGGGGTCGATCTGGATGAAGAAAAAAACACATATATTGTTAGTTTGAGGATACCAGATCCTCTAAGTGGCAGTTTTTACTCTGCTCACGCAGAGGCCTATACGTTCAGCGAAGCACTGGACCGCATGAGGATGAACGAGGAAAGAAGCATCGACTTACTTCATGTCTCTCTTGTCTTGGTAAGCGAAGCTCTCGCAAAGAAGGGAATTGAGGACATAACTCAATATATTATGAGGGCACGCGAACTTAAATCGAAGGTTACACTAGCTGTTGTAAGAGGTAATGTCGCCAAATTGATAAGCGATCAGAGTAAGAAGCGCAAAGAAAGCAGCACAGAGATGCTGGATTTGTTCAATACGAGCGCGGGCTGGACCCCTAATATAGCGCTTACTCATGCTTGGGAGGTGTACAGGGACATCCTTTCCCCTACAGCGGATATCGTGCTTCCCATTATCAATAAGGGTACCGAAACCATGTTTCAGATGGAAGGTTCGGCATTATTTCATAATGACCGAATGGTCGGATTCATATCTTCGGACGAAACAATGCTTTATAACCTATTTCACGGCCGATTCATAAGTGGAATCGTCGAGGTCACAGAGTCTGCTAGCTTACAAATTGTAGATGCGAATGTCAAGAATCAGACTTCATGGGAAGGAGGGTCTCCGAAGATTAAAAGTACGATGGAACTGAAAGCAATCGTGTTAGAGGCAAAAGCGAAGAACGTCTTGGACAACAGGATATTAAAGCGCGAACTGGAACAGCTCCTTGAAAAGCGGTTTCAATTGCTATTCATCAAGATAAAACAGGAACATTCTGACATTCTGATGACCGGAGTAATCTTTCGAAAGAAGCTCACGCAGAGTCAAATCGATGAATGGGAGAATCAACTATTTCCTAAGCTAGTTATTGATTTTCGGACGGTTGTGGATATACGGAACACCGGGGATATAAAAATGAGGGAATAAACTGAATATTCTTTAAAATTTGTAGACATCTTTTGAAGGTAGCTTTGTGAAATAATTTCGCTTTATGTGTTCGCAACCCTCAAAAAGCCCAAGAATTAGTGAACTAGGGGTAGATTTTCGTTAATGGATTTTAATCATTGGAGTCGCTGGAACCTCCATTGATATAGGGTTGGATCCTGCGCAAACTTGTTCTTCGGGCTCTTTGAGCCTGCAAAGGATTAACTAGTATATAACATACCCTTCACTTTGTATTCACTGAGCAAGTGTACGATGGTAGTGTCCGGATGTTTTAAAATGACAACTGGTTTTATCTTATGCATCTCGGTTTATGCCAGATCACTTGAAGATTAATTGATCTCGACCATAGGGCATATTACATTTAATGAATGCTTTATGACTGATTTTCCTTTTGCTACATCAATGACAGGTTTCATTGATTTCCTCCTATTATTTCTTCGCCAGCAATCCCACTACCACTATTATTTCTTAAGTTCTCTATTACTTGGTTAATATACTAAATAGCTGATAATTAAAAAAACTCACTTGAAAGTCATTCATTCAATTAAAGAAAATAAATAAGGTGAATCTTCTTTTGGTTACAGGCTCCTCCTAAATTTCATTTTCCAATATTTAGTTCATCAAGTCTGTCTAGTTGAATATTTAATTTGATTATTGGGTTCTTATCTCTGGCTGAAATAGATTAAAGCCATTGGGTGATGCAAAATTAGATGTTTCATAGTGGCTATAGTGGCTATATTTATTGTCATTTTCTTCATGGCTGGCACTTGAAAATATCCAGATTGATTCATATATTGCCATACTTCATATGCCTGCTCAGAGCAGTTTATTGCTCCTTGTTGCATTATTGTTCTAAGCTGCGGGTTAGCAATTCCAGTGTGGCAATTATTTTCATAGTTGCCGATGCCTTATGAAGTCCAAGTAAATGTCATCAAACTGTACTGGGGACATATTTGGGCTTTGCATAGCGGGATTATCAAGCCCGTATATTGGCATGAAATCGGTAATTAACCGAAGGAGACATCATTTGTTGTCTTTGTCCATTCATGTTTTGTAATGTTTGGACGACAAGATTGTATTCACTAACCGCAAATCATTATTTGAGCTATTCTAGGATCCTTTGCATAAGGACGATATAGCTTGCATTGATAGTGGACGTCAAAATCTCATGAGCTTCCACCGTTTCGTGAGCTCCTAAATGTGCTGTCAAGTTCATTCCTCCTTCAAGAGTTGGCCGAACATAATTAGAATGCCGATCCCAATGGATTATATACAGATGATCCTTTGATGATGGAGGAACCATCCATGACGCATATTCAACTGTCATTTTGTTTATTGTAAGATTAAGGCTTATATAGCCCAATTAAAAGTGGGAGGAAATAATAAATGACAACAAGCAGAAACCATCAAGGAGCGCATGAAATAGGACAAACCGAAGAGCAGTTGAATAATCAAATTGAGGCAGCAGTTGAAATTCAAGGTGAATCCGAGATCGATGAAAACATTATCCAAGCTGCTAGTCGATCATATCAAGAAACCAAGAAAGAAACAGAATAGGAATGAATTTCGATTTAGGTAACTTTCGTAAGGCTGCCGATTGTCGACAGCCTTTTCCTCGCAGTTCATATGCAGTTCAGGCTTCATACTCACCTATACAGGCGCGGAGAGTTTCAAAAATACAATACGCTCTCCCTTACAGTTAAATGATCCTCGGAGTCACATGATATGTTCTTTTATTCCGGCTACCTAAGACCCTCTCTAAATCTTCTAGGGCGGATACGAATGGGACTTTTCTTGGCCGTATGCATATGCGACCGGAATTTCGAAATATACCGATGGCTATCAATTGGCAACCGAAAATAAGCATTTCGGATAACCAAATATAACCAACCGTGGATGAGCTAGCTTGGATACATAAGGAATGATTCCTTCTCCGAGTGTTCGGCGTACACTTTCGTTAAGGCTTGAAAAACTTAAAAAAAGTACCGACAGCTGCTAGGAAGAAATTAAGAATAACTGAGAATAAGCTTTTTTCGATTATTAAACTAGACCAAGTAGAAATAAATCCCGATCCTGTACCTGTTATTGATCCTAACCCGAATAATGCAAGTAGCCACGCCTCTTTCTTTTGATTCAATTTGCTCCCTTCTGGATAGTTTGTCCTTTCTAGCTCCTTGGTTTTTCGCAATGGCACTTTCCTATGACGTTCATTTGTCTTTGACAAAGTACGTTTTTAACAAACTACCCAAGGTGTTATACCGATGTCTTTTGCACGTAAGAAGTGAGTTAAGACTCCCAAACCGGCCGAGTGATGACGAAAATTAAGGTTTTAGATCAGTCACTTTTGTCTACATAATGAAGTTTTCTCAGGAAACGATATAATGATGGCAAATCGTACTGCGACACTAATGGATAGGGGCATGATCATGAATGAATAGCGAGAATGCAGTGGGGAAAATTAGAGACACCATGGTTCTGCTGGAAGGCGTGGACGATCTTGACGCATTAGTCCAAGCGATCGGGGATGCGGATTTTGTATTGCTAGGAGAAGCATCTCACGGCACGGCTGAATTATATACGTGGAGAGCAGAGTTATCCAAGAAGTTGATTGCCGAGAAAGGATTCTCCTTTATCGCAGTGGAGGGGGACTGGCCGTCTTGTTATACATTGAATCGTTATGTGAAACAATATGTCGGGTCTGCGTCAAACGCCCGAGAAGCGCTTCGCAATTATACCCGCTGGCCGACCTGGATGTGGGCAAACGAAGAAATTTTGCAATTTACGCAATGGCTTTATGATTACAATAAGCTTCAATTAGTAAAGAATAAGGTCGGTTTTTATGGCATCGACGTGTATAGCTTGTGGGAATCCATTGATGAAATTTTAAAGCATTTGGAAAAGACGGGTTCTCCGGAACTGGATGCAGCTCGCAAAGCTTTTGCCTGCTTTGATCCTTATGGCCGAGAGCCACAAAATTATGGGGTATCCGCCGCATTTTTATCCGAAAGCTGCGAGGAAGAGGTTGTGAAGCTGCTGGACAATCTTCAGACCAGAAGACAGCGAAGCGATAACGGTGATGAAGCGTTGCTAAGCGATGAGCTGAATGCTTTGGTCGCGGTGAATGCCGAACGATACTTCCGGTCGATGGTGCGAGGAGGACCCGATTCATGGAACGTACGGGACCATCATATGGTCGAAGCATTGGAAAGGATTAAATCATATCACGGCCAAGCAGCCAAGGCCATTGTATGGGAGCATAATACGCATATCGGCGACGCGCGGGCAACGGATATGAACGCAGATGGAATGATAAATGTAGGACAGTTGGTCCGGGAGAAGTACGGTGAAGAGCGAGTATATGTGGTCGGTTTTGGTACGCATCGGGGAACCGTTACCGCGTCCGACCGATGGGGCGGGGAAATCAAGACCATGAAGGTGCCGGATGCCCAGCAGAACAGCTGGGAGGATATAATGCATCGTGCGGGCGCCTTTGATAAAATGCTTCTTTTTGACCGAGAGGAGTCTCTCTTTGTTGAACCAGTCGGACATCGGGCGATTGGCGTGGTGTACAATTCATGGCATGATCGGGGTAACTACGTTCCTTCTATCATTTCGCAAAGGTACGATGCTTTTATTTATATCGACGAGTCGCATGCACTATTACCTCTGAAGCAGGAGGTTCTGCATATTTGAACATTCGACAAACCTATGTGTAAGGAAAAGGGATGTTTTATAACAGTAAGCATCCCATATAGCATATGGACGACATGTTTAGATTCACATACCGGTCCTAGATTGACTCGATGTAGGCTATCGTGGTCGGTCAGATACGGGATTCTTTACAGTCAACAGGCCGAAAAAATTGCAACTATTAGACTTGCAGCAAAAACATTCTCTGAAAATGACGAATAGCTGTTGCAGCGCAAGCCGCTCCTCTCGCGAAGATCCGCTGCATGTGAATCGAGCAGGAGGTGATCCTAATTGAAGGTCAGCTCAGTCGGATAAGGCCCGAATGATAAATATTCCGGGTTATAAATGTTTCTTGGCATGATGCTATCACATACGATGAATTGAAGAATAGTATTCTAAAAAGAACGTGGTATCAAACAAAGCATGTCCCGCTGAGGAAACTGCAACGACAACGCCGTCATTGAGAAATTTTTGGTATCTTGAAATCTGAATTCCTTTATTTAAAGGGGTTTGAAAGTATCGAACATTTTAAACAAGAGATCTACACATGCATCCATTATTACAATCACAAACGGATTAAATCCAAACTAAAGGGCATGAGTCCGGTACAGTACCAAACTCATGCCCAACTAATCGCCTAGCAAAATAAACTGTCTAACTTTATGGGGTCACTTCAAATGAGATTGGTTTTTTGGTATTAGCATTATACATGATAGCTCTTAAATGTAGAATTAAGAAGCATTATCCTCGTAACAAACAAACTTCCGACTCGTCTTATTCCCATCACAACTAAACACAATCTTCTTATCTTCAACAAAAGTCTCCAGATGAACGTTCTTGCCCCAAAGCTGAACGACATGAGGCAGCGTACGCTCCACATACTTCAGATCCAATTCCATACCCTCATACTCGTGGATTAAATAAAGCTCACCCACACGATTAAAATCCCCATCCTTGACCATCAAGCTAGGAAATCCGCCGTTTACTTTCGAATAAACAAGCTGATCGCGAATTTTCTCCCACGACTTATCGGTAATTTTCCATTCAGGGCCTTTTTTCTCGAAAATGTACAGATCGAGATCATTAACCAGATCCTTCGTCAGGTAGTTGCGGATGAACGAAATATCGGAATCAAGCTCGCGTACCTCGAACATTTTTTCCCTGCCCTTGCAGGGAACGCGTCCGAAGCGTGCTTGTTCTTCCTTCGTTGGGTTATCGAAGCGTCGCTCGATATCCTCGAATATTTTTAGGCCCAGATAATAGGGATTCAAGGTATGCCGGGATGGCTGCACGACAGAAGAGTTTAGCTTAGCGAACTCAATCGTTTCATCGCTAGTCAGATCAAGCTCGCGTATGATCCGCTGATGCCAATACGAAGCCCAGCCTTCGTTCATAATCTTGGTCTCGATTTGCGGCCAGAAATAGAGCATTTCATCGCGAAGCATAGATAGAATGTCGCGCTGCCAATCCTCCAGAGTAGGGGAGTATTCCTCGATGAACCAGATGAGATCTTTTTCTGGCCGTGGCGAAAACGTTTGGCGTCAGCGGCCTGTGATTGAGCGGCTGATGCGGCGGCAAGTTATGAATTAACACCCTTGAACTCTACTGTTAAACTGACACTCCTACACGAGGATTTAATAGAGAAGGATATTCGCAAAGATGAAGGGAAGATTGATGGATTTAATATTGGCTGGCCTGTCATTCTCAGCAATTTAAAGAGCTTGCTCGAAACAGGCAACATCCTGCCAGCCTTTTAGTTTATCATTGGTCTTAGCTAAACCTCTGGAAGTCCCCAACTGGAGTGTAATCGTAGTAATAACCACGGTTATCAACGTCTGCAATGACAATGGCGTCTTTGGGGTTGCTCTTCGAAGGACAATTATCACTCTGTTACTGATATAATTAAATCTAAGGTGAGGTGTACAAATTGGAGCCGAATCAAGCGAATTACTCTGTTAACCACGCAGGTGCATTTTCGAATTGGAAACGTCACGGAAGGAATGCTAAAAGGAAAAATTTTTCTAAAAGATTCCTTAAAACTTACGAGCATGGAAGTTTCACTCAATAATCTGCCCCCAAAGGCGGAAATCCCCTTCTATCACAAACACCAAGAAAATGAGGAACTCTACATCTTTCTTAAAGGACAAGGTCAATTTTAAGTGGACGGAAATGAGTTAGATGTGTTCGAAGGAACTTCAGTTCGAATCGCTCCGGATGGAGTGAGAGCGTTGCGGAATACGTCTGCTTCAGAAGACCTGTATTTTATCGTTATTCAAGCCAAAGAGAACAGCCTAACCCAATGGGTGGAGACAGACGGGGTAATCCTGACGCAACCTGTCGAATGGGGGAAGAGCGTTGAGTTACTAACGAGTGATGATAGTTAAAAATAAAGGGTTCCACATATTATGCATGACTAATATGTAGAACCATTTATTTTATTTGATTTTCTTAAGTTTAGGTCTTGATAATTCTCAGTCTAACACTTAATTTTTCTAGTCTAAGACTTTATTTCCCTCTGACACCACAGCAGCAAAAATGTCGGTCTAAAGGCCGTGCAAGAAGTACATACAGCATTGAAACATTACGGGGCAACAGAAGCGTGGGTTGTTACCAACAGTGATTATACAGAGCAGGCTTATACATTGGCCAAATCTAACGGGATTCGATTGATTATGCGGCAGCAACTGATTGAGTTAATTTTGGTGATAAATCCTGAACAGACGGTTCCTAATTCAAACCAGATCAATCAACAGCTAGAACCTGAAGATGAAGTCGCAGTGCTTCAACATAGGGGCTGTTTAGCTTTTTGGATATGATACCTTCCCACTCATGAGTATTAACCCAATTCCATAGTGCAGGTCCATTATATACCAGGTCAGTAACAAATAACCGTGGCTACTTTGTTGGTAGTTTAGCTGTAAGTCGCTCATATCGTTCCCTGAAGGGGAGAGAGCGAATATCTTGTCCATCATCATAGAGCATGTCGAAAGCAACAAAAATCAGATTGTCATCATATTTCTTGCGGCTAACCCCGATCAGGACGCGCTGAAAGTTTGGTCGTGTACCGTCAAAGTAAGCAATTTCTCCATCAATTACACAGGCACCGATTCGTAGCGGTTTCAAAAGTTCTACAATCTCAGGAAATCGATCATTGCGAAGTTCTACGCGCTTTGAAAATATTTCTACGCCACCTACGCCGTCAAGTCTGACCAGGGTACTCACACCGTCCCATTTGATTTGATAGTCCCAGTCCGGACCGGTAGGTATATCCGGCGAAGTGATTGGGGCAATTGGTACGCCAGGCAGAACCATAATAGGGGTCGCGCCAACATTTTAACGTTATCTATACTCGAACGTGAAAAACCCTTGAAATATAAGGCTCTGCACATTGTTTACATGTATTCAATGTATTAATGTGGGAGTATCACAAAAAGCAGGCCATGACTGGAACAATACAGTCTTGGCCTGCTTCTTTCTGTCATTCAACTTTCGTCTCCGTTAGAGCAATCGTAAGACCATTAAATCTTCATCCCAATATTGATAACCAGTCTTTAGTGCATTCTGCTCTGTTCCATAAGTTACAAAGCCGGCAGTCTCGTAAAGTCGCTTTGCCGCGTCATTATTTGAGATGATTGTGAGGTTAATCTGTTCAAGCCCATCAAACTGTTTCGCTTTAATAACCAATTCTTGAATCAATGATTTACCTATTCCTTTTTCTCGAAATTCAGGTGAAACATACATAGCATAGACGTTACCCTTATGTGAAATCTTGGAGTTACTTTCCCTTACAAATGTTACAATACCAATGAGTTCACTGTTGATAAAAGCGCCTAAAGTAAATCGATTATCTGAAGCAATGAGATTACGTTGTAGTTGCTCAATTGGTTTATCTTTCTCTATTTCATACGTTGTCAAAAATGCCTCGGGATTTTCCTTCAGAGACTTTAACCTTAACTCACGATAAATTTCAGCATCCGCTGAATCCAAAATACGAATCTTCATTTTTTCACCTCGACATGCTCACATTTGAAACCATATGCAACATCATCATTGTAATATCCTGCCAAATGTTAGCTTAATGAGGCCGCCTTGATCGGTCCCGCGGCGGCCTCTTGTGGTTTGATTTCATTATCGTGCCCGTTAATTTAATCCTCTTTGCACTTTCCAACATCCTCATCTATTTCTTCGCTATCATAAAAAATCATCTAAAACTTAATGCACTGATTGAACCACCGAATGCCGTGATGCCATGCTGGACAATACAAACACAGCAATGATGGCGATGAGTACGCCGAGTACCCCGAACCAGGTAATGGATGCTAAAGAAACACGGTTAACGATCAGCCCGCCGATTCCTGCGCCGACAGCCATGGCAAGCTGCATCATGGAACTGTTCAAGCTCAGCATGACGCCCGAGGATTCGGGAACAAGCGAAACTAGGTTAAATTGCTGCGCGGGAGCTGATGTCCAAGCGGCAAAAGACCAGAGGATCAAAATGGCGATTACAGCAATGACCGACTGTCCGACTAAGGATAGCAAAATCAACGAAATGACATGAAGCACCATCCCTGAAACGAGCGTGTATTTGATGCCCCGTTTATCCGCACTGTAGCCGCCGACTTTCGAGCCAATCAAACTGGCAACACCGAACACGAACAGAGCAGCGCTAATCAATGATTCATTTAAATGAGTCACCTCTAGCAGAAAAGGTGATAAGTAAGTATAGGCAAGGGAATATCCTCCTAACCAGAAAAAAGTAATCGCTAAAGCAACCAAAACTTGAGGCCTTTTTAACAAAGCAAATTGTTTGATCAAAGGGACAGGCTTGTCGCCCTGCATACGTGGTATAACCGCAGCAATGACAAGCATGGCCAAGCCCCCGACGATTGCGATGGCCAGAAATACCGCTTTCCAGCCAAAAGCCGAGGCTACCATTCTGCCGAGCGGGACGCCGATGATGAGCGATGCGGTAATGCCCATGGTGACGTTGGCGATAGCGCTGGCCTGCTTACCTGGCTGAGCGATTTTGGCGGCGATGCTGAGCGCGTTAACTGTGACCACCCCGGCGCCTAACGCCGTAATGATTCTCGCGGCAATGAAGAAACCGAAGCCGGACAATATAAATGTCAGCAGATTTGCGGCAATAAAGAGGCCCAGCGAATAAAGCAGGAGCTTAAGCCGGTCCATTTTGGCCGTCAGCGCCATCAAAATAGGAGTGCCGACCGCATAGGCCAGGGAATAAACCGTAATGAGCTGACCTGCTGCTGCAACGCTTGTTCCCAACGTCTCTGCGATTCGGTCTAATATCCCGGAAACGATGTAATTGGATGTTCCAACTAAAAAGCTGATCAAGGCTAGAACGTAAACTTTCCATGTGCTCTTCATCATTCACTCTCCTGATATGTTTTAAATAGCTATATTTTATTTTTGTCGATAACGAGAAACCGCCACGGCTTCATTTTAGCAGCAGAAGGAGCCAGCGCGGGGCTTGCCGTAATGTTTTGGTCAATTCTTCCCGCGAGATCTTGATCTCGGGATCATAGCTACTAACCGACAGGCTTTCTCGAATAATATCAAAAAAAGTTGGTGCTCCCTCGTTTGCAACGGTTGTGAAACCGACATGGTTCTCTCCCCCCTTTTGTAAAAA
The DNA here is from genome assembly GCF_056398245.1 of Paenibacillus sp. 01T47. Lineage (NCBI taxonomy): Bacteria > Bacillati > Bacillota > Bacilli > Caryophanales > Paenibacillaceae > Paenibacillus > Paenibacillus sp. 01T47. Next base: position 5,057 of record NZ_JBFTPA010000030.1, on the reverse strand, counting down.
ATGGCATTTAGCATTTTTTAATACAACACTAGTCGTTTCAACAACATTTGTTGTATTTGTATGTTATAATATCAACCGAATGGTACGCAATCATCAATAACCATAAACCGTTGTATTGACAACACCATTTCTATAATGTCGTTTTACTGGGGAGATCTTAACTATGACAATTAAAAAAAATGAAGCTGATCCTCGTGTGATACGTACACGGCGACTCCTTCAAGACGCTTTTGCTTCATTAATTCAAGAAAAAGACTTTGAATCGATAACCATTAGGGATATTGCAGAGCGGGCTACTGTTAACAGAGCGACTTTTTATGCGCACTTTGTAGATAAATTCGAAATTCTTGAGGCCAGACTAATGGAATCATTTATGACAATCATAAATCGTAGAATAAGCGGTCACGAAGTATTGAATGAAGAATCAATTCAGAGTATTTTTCTGGGGGTATGCGAATTTCACAAGGGTCTAAGCACTATGTGCAAAAGAAGAAATACATCGCTTGTACCTGTATTCGAAATTCAAATAAAGGAAAAAATTCAAACGATACTTCTTTCTTTTATAGACAAAGATAAGATGCTATCGAATCCAAACGCGCAATTCTTAATAAATACAGCTTCTATCATGTTAAGTTGGGGGATATATGGGGCGGCTTACGTTTGGAATAAAGAGGGGTGTCTAATAAGTGCGGAATCATTCGTTAAACAGTCTTTGCCCTTAGTGATGAACGGAGCTAAAGAACTGCTGGGATAGGTCCTTTCGCTATGACTCTGCCCTGCCCGTTCAGATGAAACATTAACTTGAATCACGAGGAAGAAAATTGTATGCTGGCGAAAAAGTAGAAGTTGAAGGCTGCGGCGTCTTTACGGTAGGTAGAGAGTAACGCACCTCCCGATACTTCTAAAATTATTCCGCAAACGTTCAAAACAGAGCAAAAGAATTAAACGGGAAGGTATATTTTGAATTGGTGGGTTGCGACGCAATCATCATCATCCGCGAATGGAGTTGTTTTTGCGCTTTCTTCCTCGCAAGGCGATGATTTAAAGGGGGATTCGCCCGTGAAGACGGGGGTGGTTTCGGGGATAGGAATTATTGAGGTTGCTGCCTCCCCCGTTTCCGTTTCGCTTATGAATGCTGGCACGGCTCTCGTGTATCTCTCTGCTAACGTACCCGTTAAAGCAGTGCTAGTCGTCGTTCAAAACGATGTTTCAGCCGTGGGCCCAACCGGACCTACTGGCATGACCGGAGCAACAGGTACTACTGGAGGCACAGGAGCAACCGGCGGTACTGGTGCCACAGGAGCAACGGGAGCAATAGGTGAGACCGGCGGTACTGGTGCCACAGGAGCAACAGGAGCAACAGGAACAACAGGAGCAACAGGAGCAACTGGAGCAACAGGTTCGACTTAGATACTGGTGCCACAGGAGCAACAGGAGCAACGGGAGCCACAGGAGAAGCAGGTACGCCTGGCGGTGCGACAGGCGCTACGGGTTCTATAGGTCCGACTGGAGAAACGGGAGTGGCGGGAGCTACTGGAGGAACCGGACCTGCTGGGGGGACGGGAGCGACAGGTGCTACGTGCGACTGGTACTTTTCAACCTAATCCGTTTGAGGTTTGTGTGCAGGCGTGGGCGGTGGGCGGTAACGGTACTCAGGCCAGTCCTTTCGCAACGATACAAGAAGGCGTTGTTGCTGTTTCGCCTACAGGAACCGTTCATGTATTAGGCGGGACGTATCCAATCACTTCTCAAATTACACTTAACAAAGCTGGTATTACGTTGAAAGGCTATCCGAGTACGGTAATTATTTTGCAAGCGGCAGTCATTCTCTTTCTTGTTACTGGTAACGGCGTGACGATCAATGGTGTGACTATTACGAGTAATAATCCGTACGCTGTTGATTTTATACAATTTGCTGGAGCGAACCATAAGCTAATCAATAATGTTATCTTTGGCCCGCCTCAAGCTGGTCCGTCATCAGGGTGGGTCGTGAATCGTGCGTTTGTTTCGCAAGGCAGTGCAACGAATTTGATCGTACGTAATAATACCTTTTACACTTTGAGACAGCCTGCTTATTTAAACCCAAATTCAACAGGCCTTATTACGAATAATGTCACTTATAATTCGCGTGGATTTGTCGTTGACCGTGCTATATTTGTTTTCTCTGGAAACTCTTGGGGTAGTCCTGAAAATGCAGTTGATATTGCTTTATTAGTCGGTACGCTTACAGGTGCGCCTTACGACCCGCTAGCAGATTTATCAGCGAATAATAGTACTGCTAGCATTCAAGACAGCAGGTAAGCGAGGGAGCGATTATCGCTATCCCCTTTTGCTTCCAATAAACTGGTGGGCTAGATTTGATGCTTACTTTAAAGGTAAGGATATGTACCTGCAGAGTGATGGTTAATACACATTTAATGTGCTTGATGCGAGTTGCTAATTAAAGTTAGAAGAAGCCAAGCAAGATGTTTCTCCCAATCAAGAAGTGGTATCATTAGAATAGGAATTAAAATATCGGAGTATAAGAATATGTACCGAATGAAAATGATGGAGAAAATATTCTGTATATCAGAGGTATCGCCCCCCTTGGCCCCCACTGTCCGAAAAATAGAAAACCCGATCGAGTGAGATCGGGTTTTTTGTCTCATCGTAATGCATGTTAGCTTTTAAATGCAGAATTAAGAAGCACTATCTTCTTAAATCAAACAAACTTCCGACTCGTCTTCTTCCCATCACAGCTAAACACAATCTTCTTATCCTCAACAAATGTCTCTAGATGAACATTCTTCCCCCAAAGCTGAACGACATGAGGGAACGTACGCTCCACATACTTCAGATCAAGCTCCATACCCTCGTATTCATGAATAAGATAAAGCTCACCCACACGATTAAAATCCCCATCCTTGACCATCAAGCTAGGAAACCCGCCGTTTACTTTCGAATAAACAAGCTGATCGCGAATTTTCTCCCACGACTTATCGGTAATTTTCCATTCAGGGCCTTTTTTCTCGAAAATATACAGATCGAGATCATTAACCAGATCCTTCGTAAGGTAGTTACGGATGAACGAAATATCGGAATCGAGCTCGCGTACCTCGAACATTTTCTCTCTGCCCTTGCCGGGGACGCGTCCGAAGCGTGCTTGTTCTTCCTTCGTTGGATTATCGAATCGGCGCTCGATATCCTCGAATATTTTCAAGCCCAAATAATAGGGATTCAAGGTGTGCCGGGATGGCTGCACGACAGAGGAGTTCAGCTTAGCGAACTCAATTGTTTCATCGCTAGTCAGATCAAGCTCGCGAATAATTCGCTGATGCCAGTACGAAGCCCAGCCTTCGTTCATAATCTTGGTCTCGATTTGCGGTCAGAAGTAGAGCATTTCATCGCGAAGCATAGATAGAATGTCGCGCTGCCAATCCTCCAGAGTAGGGGAGTATTCCTCAATGAACCAGATGTGATCTTTTTCTGGCCGTGGCGGAAAACGTTTGGCGTCAGCGGCCTGCGATTGAGCGGCTGATGCGGCGGCAGCTGTGCGATCCGGGTCCAGATTCCACAAGTCATCATAAGAGGAGGAAGGGATATTCCACTCCGAGCGCTCGCTGTCCTTTTGCACCATCTCGATATAACGTTTCTTATCTAATTGATAAGGCTTGATGAGCGTAGGATCGACATGCTCTTGAATGGCAAGGATCGCATCGATAAACTTCTCGACCGCCTCCGTGCCATGATCCACTTCATATTGATGAATACGATCCGCTGTAGCAGACATGCTCTCGACCATATTGCGATTGGTTACACCAAAGCGAGCGTTATTTTTGAAAAAATCACAGTGAGCGAGCACATGGGCGACGATGAGTTTATTTTGAATTAAAGAATTTCCTTCAAGAAGAAAGGCGTAGCAAGGGTTGGAGTTAATAACGAGCTCGTAAATCTTACTCAAGCCAAAGTCATATTGTAGTTTCATTTTATGGAAAGTTTTTCCAAAACTCCAATGACTAAATCTTGTAGGCATACCATAAGCACCGAATGTATAAATGATCTCTGCAGGACAAATCTCATAGCGCATTTGATAGAAATCTAATCCAAAACCTTTTGCAATTTCTGTTATCTCATCAATTGAACGCTCTAATGCTCGAAGTTCGTCGGGGCTCATCAGGATACCTCCAAGTTTTCATATTTATTGGAGTTTGTCTTAGCGAAACTTCAATGATTAAATCTTGGTTAATAGTTGTTACTTGGAGAGTTAATGGTTATTTTTTTCTTATCTAGTAAACTCGCTAGAGGCGGTGACAAATATCAATCTTAGTTGGCATTGTAGATTGATACAAAATGGTTTGTGTATAAACAAAATGAAGCATCAAAAGAAAAAATTTTTGAAGTCAAACTAACTAACGTAGGGAAGAGTTGCCTGGCTATAAATAATATTAAGATTAGAAATAAGTTTGATTCTCTCTAAATAAAGCGAGCATAGTTATATTAGAACACTTGGGTCGCCTTAAAATTTATAGTACTCTTATAATATATGCATAAGTTAACAGTCACGCGAGATGCTTATGGGGAGTCAGGAATATATAATATATCCTGTGATATAGTCAATTACATGGAAAGCGAGTCTAATAAAAAAAGGATTTTAGTTCATACTCCTTATGAGAATTACTATATGATGGGGACATTGAAATATTGGTCTGTTGTGCTTAATACTAGTGGATATAAATTTTTAGATTTGGATAGGAATATTCTAGTTAATGTAGATAATATAGTTTTGATGAGTAATACTACAAAGGAAGTATATTTTGATTTGAAGATAGATAAAAATTCTATGAAATGTGGAATAGCTTTTCATAAATACTCAAAGTATAAAAGAATTATCTTATCGTTTAATCCTAACATAATAATAGTTTAGTGAAGGTGAAGTGCACCCCTTAGAATAGACATTGGAAAAACCCCTAGGTTATTCCGATGAAATTCTAGGGGGTGTATTTTTGTGGCGGTTAAAGGGCAAAAGTTTAAGCATTATGAAGATACAACGAAAGTGGAGGCAATCCGCTTACATGTTG
>NZ_JBFTPA010000029.1:0-46091 GCF_056398245.1 Paenibacillus sp. 01T47 | reverse complement strand
GTGGAAGCACAGCAATGTGTGTAGCTGACGAATACTAATCGGTCGAGGGCTTATCCTAAACACGTTTACTGTGACCCATACATCCAGTAGACAGCAGCTAAAAAGGCTTCAGCAAGCCTAATCTTTCGTATCCAGTTTTCAGGGCGCAATTTGCTTTGAATGCTTAATATTCCCTGATAGCTCAGTTGGTAGAGCACTCGACTGTTAATCGAGTTGTCACAGGTTCGAGTCCTGTTCGGGGAGCCATTGTAGAGAGGTGTCCGAGTGGTCGAAGGAGCACGATTGGAAATCGTGTAGGCTCTAACCGGGTCTCGAGGGTTCGAATCCCTTCCTCTCTGCCAGCAAGGCCCGTTGGTCAAGTGGTTAAGACACCTCCCTTTCACGGAGGTAACAGGGGTTCGAGTCCCCTACGGGTCACCAACTTTTCTTTTAAAAAAAGATTGACAAAAAAGAATGACCTATGATAAGATATAAAGGTCGCTCAACATGGAGGATTAGCTCAGCTGGGAGAGCATCTGCCTTACAAGCAGAGGGTCGGCGGTTCGATCCCGTCATCCTCCACCATTTAATCAATAATAATGACGCGGGGTGGAGCAGCCCGGTAGCTCGTCGGGCTCATAACCCGAAGGCCGCAGGTTCAAATCCTGCCCCCGCAACCAAATTCTTTACCTTTCGGAACTTTCCGAGAACATGATGTGGAGCTGTGGTGTAGTGGCCCAACATGCCTGCCTGTCACGCAGGAGACCGCGGGTTCGAATCCCGTCAGCTCCGCCACTTAAAAACAACATCAGGCTCGGTAGCTCAGTCGGTAGAGCAGAGGACTGAAAATCCTCGTGTCGGCGGTTCGATTCCGTCCCGAGCCACCATTGATGCAGTACAAGCAACACAAGTGAATATGCCGTTGTAGCTCAACTGGTAGAGCAACTGACTTGTAATCAGTAGGTTGGGGGTTCAAGTCCTCTCGACGGCACCACATGGAGGATTAGTGAAGTGGCTAAACACGGCAGACTGTAAAAGCCAAGCGGTAAGGCAACGGACTTTGACTCCGTCATTCTCAGGTTCGATCCCTGAATCCCCAGCCATTTATATGCGGAAGTGGCTCAGCGGTAGAGCATCGCCTTGCCAAGGCGAGGGTCGCGGGTTCGATTCCCGTCTTCCGCTCCATTTATTTGGCGCCATAGCCAAGTGGTAAGGCAGAGCTCTGCAAAAGCTCTACCCCCAGTTCGAGTCTGGGTGGCGCCTCCACAGATTTCTTTTTGCAAAAAAAAATATGTGCCCTTAGCTCAGCTGGATAGAGCGTTTGACTACGAATCAAAAGGCCAGGAGTTCGAATCTCTTAGGGCACGCCATCTTTACTGAAATGCCGATGTGGCGGAATGGCAGACGCGCGCGACTCAAAATCGTGAGGGAAACCGTGGAGGTTCGAGTCCTCTCATCGGCACCAACTTTTCTAACACAAACTCTTAAGATCATTATGATCTTAAGAGTTTTTTTGTGTTTTAGTTTTATAATAGGTAAAATCGACCTGAAAATTGCCCCTTTACATCTGTTTAGACCTAGTGTACTATTTAACTAGAACACTAAGACGATGGAGGTAAGGAAATGATGAAATCATCTTCTGAAATAAAGGGAACAATCCCCGTACTTTCTTTAAAAAATGTAACCAAACGTATTGGAGGCAAAGCAATCGTAGATCGAATGTCATTTGATATTCACAAGGGAGAAATCGTAGGGTTGCTTGGGCCAAATGGTGCAGGCAAAACAACGACAATCCGAATGATTGTTGGTTTGATTCAAATGTCCGAGGGTGATGTGCTTATTCAAGGAAAAAGCATACGTAATGATTTTACAGGAGCCATTAGGCATATCGGAGCTATTATAGAAAATCCCGAGTTTTATCCATATATGACAGGGTATGATAATCTAAAGCAATATCAGAGAATGTCATCAGGCATTACGGAAGAACGGATAAAAGCAGTTACGGAGCTGGTAGGTTTAGAGGCAGCAATGAACAAGAAAGTAAAAGCATACTCTCTTGGAATGAGGCAGCGTCTAGGCATTGCACAAGCACTATTAGACAATCCATCGTTGTTAATACTGGATGAACCAACTAATGGCTTAGATCCAGCAGGCATTCGTGAAATGAGGCAATATTTGCAAAGAATAGCAGTCCAAGAAGGGATATCGATTCTTGTATCGAGTCATCTGCTCTCAGAAATGGAGCTCATGTGCAGCCGAGTCGTTGTTATTCAAGAAGGTAAATATGTGACTCATCGTTCACTAAGCGATAAGGAAGAGCAATCCAAGCAACTATCCGTTGTTGTTCGTGTAGATGATATTGAGCGAGCAAGCCAGATTTCTACAAGTATAGATGGGGTTGAAGTTATTCAGCTTTTAAAAGATAGCAACGAGCTTGTATTAGCTCTTCAGAATGAACTTATTCCTCAGGTTGTAAGCAAGCTAGGGGAAGACAATATTAAAATTTATCGAATCACTGAAACGAAGATATCACTGGAAGACGAGTTTTTGAAATGGACTGGAGGTAGTCGCATTGCTTAATTTTAACGGACTAGTATTAAATGAATGGTTGAAAATGTCAAAGAAACGCAGCTTCTTCATTGCATACGCAGTAATGCTCCTTACGATTGTAGGTTTCACCTATTTAATCTGGAAAATGTCTGGCGATCAATATCCAACTATGCTAGAATTTGCTGGATCGATCATGGCAACAAATGGAGTCGGACAGATCGTAACGATTGTAGCCATTATTTTCACAGCTGGTATCGTCGCAAAGGAACATCAATTAGGAACCGTTAAGTTTTTGCTCATACGAGCTCATGGTAGAAGCAAAATTTTAGCATCAAAATATACAGCAGTTATATTTTTTGTTTGTTCGCTCATCATTTTCACAATAGCTGCTGCTCTTGCAGCAGGAGGAATCGCATTTGGATTTGAAGCGACAGGGGAAGTATCCTGGTTGGATGTTGCGAAATCAATGTTATTTCAAACGGTTTACACAACCATCTATGTAACTTTAACGTTTATGTTCGGCATTTTAACAAGATCATCTGGAGCGACAATAGGAATAGGCATGACTGCTGTCTTATTGGAAGGCTTAATGAAAATGTTATTATCAAGCTACGATTTCTCCAAATATCTACTCTTTATGAATACAGATCTATCGTTATTTACAGGAAATGAATCGTCATCTGGCGGAATGTTATTCCCTGGTGTTGTGTGTGCAGCATATGTGTGTTTGTTTTTGGTCATTAGCTTTGTTACGTTTAAAAAACGGGATATTGCCTAACATGCAACGTTTTCGAGTGGGCAGTTGAGGGGAGAAGGACATATTGTGAGCATAGAATTTGATAATAATTTGCCAATCTACTTGCAGATCATGAATTATATTAAGAAAGAAATTGTCATTGGCAAGTTGAAGGCTGGTGATAAAATACCGGCGGTACGAGAACTTGCATTAGAACTACAAATCAACCCGAATACGATACAACGAACCTTTCAGGAGCTTGAGCGAGAACAAATCGTTGAAACGAAGCGCGGGCTTGGCCGATATGTCACTAGTGAGGAGTCGAAAATAATGGATATCAAAAAAGAAATGGCAGGAGATTTGCTCGGTCGCTTTATTCAAGGGATGCAGGAGCTGGGCTTTGCAAATAACGATATCGTAACAATCGTTTCACAAGCGGTAAAAGAAGAAGATAAAGAAAAGGAGTGATAGGACTGTGGAAAGCATTTTGAAGCTGACTGAGGTATCAAAGTCATTCGCCGGTAAGAAGGCGCTAGACCAAGTATCACTCACGTTGGCGCCTGGCAAGATTGTTGGTCTGTTAGGAAGCAATGGCAGTGGCAAAAGCACATTGATGAAAATAGCTGCAGGACTCATTCATCCAGGTTCGGGCATGGTAACGATTAACGGGCAACTTGTAAGCAACGAGACAAAAGCAATTACATCTTTTATGCCAGATCAACCGCTCACAGAGAGTTGGATGCGCGTAGAGGACGCAATAGATTTTTATAAGGATTTTTATGCCGATTTTGATCATAAGAAAGCAGATGAAATGCTTGCTTTCATGAATTTGAATAAACGCGATCGGGTAAGCGCGTTATCTAAAGGGATGAATGAACGTCTTCAGCTTACACTGGTATTATCACGAAATGCGAGGCTGTATTTGCTTGATGAGCCAATCGGAGGCGTAGATCCAGTAGCAAGAACGAAAATTTTGGATGCGATTGTTAACTACTATAACGAAGAAAGCAGCTTAATCATTTCAACCCATCTTGTACGCGATATTGAGCGGATCTTCGATGAAGTTGTTTTCATACGCGAGGGTAAGATTGTATTGCAGGATGAGGTAGAAAATATACGACTGACTCACGGTAAAAGCGTTGATGAAATGTTTAAGGCGGTGTTTGGGGAATGATTAAGCTGTTGAAATACGATTGGAAGCGAAGCAACGATGGTATCCTCAGCACGCTTGCAATCTTTATCATACTAGAAGCAGCGTTCAGTATTACGGGATTGACGCGCAACTGGGATGAAGGTCTTATTACTGCGTTTAGTATTTTCGGCTATGTAATGGTCTTTATCTTGTTGTTCATCCATTGCTGTCGGACGTTTGAACGAAACATTAAATCCTACAGCCGGCGCTTACTGCCGCTGCACCCAATCAATGGAATAGGTGCTGCTATCCTTCTAGGCTGGATCATCATGCTGCTCGTTTTGATTATAGCAGCTATTCATATCGCGATCTTCATTGCTTTTTCGGATATGGATATTCAATATTTTAAAGAACATGTTTCTTTAGAGAACGGCGCTTTATTCGGAATGGTAATAAGCTATATTTGGATGTACACCTCCTTTATGCTCTCGATTCTATGTTCCATTACAGTGGCACGCAGCTTCCGAGTGAAGCATTCTACATGGATCGGGATTGTCTTTTTCTTTGGAGTACAAAGCATTGCTTCTTGGTTAACGTATCAGTTATTTGACCAAAGAGAAGGTATGATGGGTATAGTTTCAGTCAATGTACCTCAATCGAATAGCGGATCAGTAACCTTTGGTTCATCATTTAATGTGGATTTTTTATTCGGACCATTTTTACTGGATTTAGCGTTTACTTTAGGTTACTTGTTTCTAATGATTTATTTGTTAAAAAAGAAAGTCGAGATTTAAAAAAGAATGACGTTGGCGCATGTGGGGTGAAAATCCTATATGCGCTTTTTTATGTTTTAAATAGATTTGAAAAAAGGGTAGGCATATCGATTTTAAGTGATTTCAAGAAAACGCTTTAAATGGTAATATGATTATGATTCAATCGATATTAGGGGGAAGCGGAGCGTGAGGTTCGGTAAATCGATTAGAACTCGTCTTATTATTGGGTTTATGGCAGTTATGCTGCCGGTAGTTATTTATATGCTCATTAACAACAGTTACTCACGTGAGATCGTTCGAGAGAAAGTATCTGAGACCTATCGAAACACACTCGATATTTACGTGGGACAAACGGATCAAAATCTATTGCAGATTAATGATTATCTTTATAAAATGTCAGTGCTTGATACCGACGTAGGTTTGCTAATGTCCTTCCCTATGGATAGTGACGGTTATACGTTAACGAAAATTAGAATTGATGGGAAGCTAAATCGCGACGTTGGTGTCTATAATCTGATTGATGCTGTATTTCTATATCACGATAAAGATATTATTTTTGGAACAAAAAGCGTATATAACGATACAAAAAAAATAATAAAGACGCATATGGATTCAATGACAAAGGAAGAAAATCTGCTTATGAATGATCAACATTTATGGGAGGTCAGAGCAGATGAGCGGTTGCCAGGGAAGTTTTTTTTGATTAATTTCATTAAGGTGTCAGATGATTTATACGTCGGCGCAATCATTAAAGTACAGGATATAAACAGAATGTTATCGATTCAATGGAGTGACGGAGATATCGGCCATAACGGCATTTATTTACGCGCTGGCGATCAACTTGTTCAGTCATTGACGGAAAACTTAGCGCCGCTGGAACTCAGCTATAAAATATCGAAGAAACCGTATGAATCGCTAACTGATCGAAATACAGGCGAAACCTATCTTGTTATGAATAGAATGAGCGAAATGGTGGATATCGCTTATCGAGTCGTTATACCAGAGCGGACGCTGCTGCGTAATTTATTATTTTTTAGAAATGCGACGTTGTTTGCTCCAATTGGGTTTCTAGCTATTTTGCTTATTTATTTGTTCTTTATGAGGAATATGCTGTTTAAGCCGCTGCATGAGCTTATTCTAGGAATGAAGAAAATCTCTTTAGGAATGCTGGATGTTAGATTGAAGAAAAACAAATCGCTTGAATTTGAGTTTCTAGGAAACACCTTCAACATCATGGCTGAACAAATTAAAACCTTGAAAATTGATGTTTACGAGGAGCAGCTCCGCGTAAAACAAGGAGAGCTTAAGCAGCTCCAAGCGCAAATTAATCCGCATTTTTATATGAACAGCTTAAATATTATTTATAATTTAGCAGCATTAGGCGATACGGAATCGGTGAAAAAGATGTCGCTGCATCTCGCTGATTATTTCCGATTTATTATGAAAGCCAATCGGGACACGATTACACTTAAGGAAGAACTAATGCATATCGAAAACTATATGACGATTCAAAAGATTAGGTTCCCTGAGAAGCTGCAATGTACCTATGAGGGAATCGATGACATTTTGCATTATCCAATTGCTGCATTAACCATTCAGCCTTTTGTAGAAAACTCCATCATTCATGGGTTCAAAAACAGGCGGCAGCTTTTCCAAATCAAAATATGTGCGGAAATGGACTCCGAGCATGGATTTACGTTATCGATCAGCGACAATGGTACGGGTTTTAGTCCTGAGGTGCTGGAGAAGCTGCAAAACAAAGAACCGCTGCAGGAAGGGGAATCGAGCAGCTTAGGCATCATGAATGTTATTCATAGACTACAGCTGCTGTATGGCGAGCGGACATCAATTACTTTCCGCAATCAAGCGGAGGGCACTGGAGCAATTGTCGTTATCGTATTTCCTAAGCTTACGGAGGGAGTGAAAGCAGTTGTATAACTTATTGGTTGTAGATGATGAGGAGATAGCAATTCGAGGCATCGTGAATGGCATAGACTGGTCAACGCTGCCGATTGCGAGTATTTATACGGCTATAGATGCGGAAGAGGCCCAGGCGTTGCTGACTGCGCATACGATTCACATTATGATATCGGATATTGATATGCCAAATCAAAGCGGAATCGAATTGCTAGAGTGGGCGAATGAGCATTCCCCTTCCAGCGTAACAATCTTTTTGACCGGTCATGCGGATTTTAAATATGCGCAGCAGGCGGTTCAGCTTGACTGCTTCGATTACTTGCTCAAGCCGATTGATCATAACGCTCTAAAAGCATGTGTGAATGAGGCGCTGGAAAAAGCTCGTGATTTGGAGCAACTGGCAAAAATTCGCGGGACTTACAACTTATTTTATGAGCAATGGAGCAAGCAGCAGCCTATATTAATTGAGCGGTTCTGGCAAGATATCATTCACTATCGTTTATCAGCGGCATCGCAGCAGCTCAATTTCTCATTGCAAACCTATGGTTTACCGCTTGAATCGGACAGTTTGATTCGCGTCGTGCTTATCAGCATCGAGCAGTGGCGGGAGGAATGGTCGGCCCGTGATGAGGAGATCATGACATATGGTATTAAGAATGCAGCTGAAGAGATCGTGCTTCAAGGTGAATCTGGCCATATTGTTCAAGATGGCAGCGGGATTTTATATGCAATATTTTATAGTGGAGTGTTCGATGACAAGCAAGGCAATAATGATCTGCATGCCAGATGCAAAACATTTATTGATCAATGTAAAACGATGCTGAATTGCTCGTTATCCTGTTATATAAGTGAAGCAGCGGAAGTGAAGCAGCTCCGTACTACAATACAAACGCTGCTTACCTTAGAGAGAAGCAACGTCAGCAATACTTGTGCGATTATAATGGAGCGTGATCATACACAGAAGCAAGGACTGAATACACTTCAGCAAGCCCCCTTCGCTGACTGGGCACTATTGCTGGAGTCCGGCAAGCAGACGGAGTTGTCCTTGCGAATAGATGAATGCTTCGACCAGATGTTAGAGCTGAAAGTTGATTATACCCATATGGCATCGTTTTATTATGGATATATGAATATGGTGTTCCAATGGTTGAATAAAAAGTCGGTACAAATGACGGACGTGTTTGTACATAGAGAATGGGAGGTAGGCGAGAACATTCTCAAATCATTGCCGCGCATGCGAACATGGACACAGCAATTGAGCCAGCAGATAACGGACTATGCCAACCAAAACGGCAAGGACGTGTCACAAGTTGTGGAGAAGGTTCAGCGCTACATGGAAGAGCATATGGGAGAGGAATTCAGTCGTGAGCAAGCGGCAGAGTCTGTTTATTTGAATCCAGCTTATTTATCTCGTTTGTTCCGAAGGGAAACGGGTTACTCTTTAACGGATTATTTGGTTCGAATGCGTATAGCTAAGGCGAGAATCGAGCTTGAAAAAACAAATAACCGAATAAGTGATATTGCCATAAACGTGGGATATAGTAATTTCTCGCACTTTTCTAAGCTGTTTAAGAAAACGACAGGGCTTACACCGCAAGAGTATCGTAAAAACTTTCAGGATGTATGATTGAAAAGTCACTGTACCGTTAATATGGTCACGGCGCCGACAGATGTCGGCGTCTTTTTTTTATACAATTATACCTAGATGAAACACAAGAGTTTTAGAAAGAGGAGGGGGAAGGCGTTGGCGAAACATACGTCGGAAGCGATAACAACAGCTGCCTATATTCCGAAGAGTTCAATGAAAAAAATGTCTCAACTCCGTATTTTTCGCAAGTATTGGATGTTCTACCTAATGATGCTGCCAGCCATCGTATTGCTGCTGCTGAACAATTACATTCCGATGTTCGGAATCATAATTGCGTTCAAAAACATTAATTACGCGGATGGAATATTTGGAAGCGCCTGGAGCGGGTTAAGAAATTTTGAGTATTTGTTCAAAACGTCAGACGCTTGGATCATTACAAGGAATACGCTGCTGTACAACTCAGGTTTTATCGTATTGAACTTGGTATTCCCGCTCTCTTTTGCAATCATGCTTAATGAAATCAGAAGCCGTTTTCTCGCTAAGCTTCATCAAACGATTATGTTCCTGCCCTACTTTTTATCGATGGTCGTCATTAGTTATTTGGTCTATGGCTTCTTGAGCGATCAGCATGGGTATTTGAACACTTCGCTGCTGCCGGCGCTTGGACTTGAACAGGTTCAATGGTATTTCACTCAGGAAGTATGGCCTTACATTTTGCCAATCGTTAACACCTGGAAAAGCATGGGGTACTTTACCGTCATTTATATGGCAGCCATCATTGGCATAGATGATGAGTATTACGAAGCCGCAACCATAGACGGAGCAAGCAAGTGGAAGCAAATGACGAGTATTACGATCCCGCTCATCATGCCGATCATTACGATTATGACGCTGCTCCAGATCGGAAAAATATTTAACGCGGATTTCGGTTTGTTTTTCCAAGTGCCAAGAGAATCGGGTGTGTTGTTCCCGGTAACGAATGTTATCGACACCTATGTTTATCGCACATTCCTAACGGTTGGTGATATTGGCTTATCCTCAGCGGCAGGGTTGCTGCAATCCGTAATCGGCTTCGCATTAGTATTTTTCTCGAATTGGGTGGTCCGCCGAATTAATAAAGATAATGCGTTATTTTAGAGTCGTGCAATCGAAGTATATTTACGAAAATTTTGTTTGGAGGTGATCCTATGGAAGCAGCTGAGATTGAGAAAATACCTTCCGGATCTAATATCAAAAACCAATTATCACTTCCGGCTTCTCTAGGCATCAATATATTTTTTATAGTGTATTCGTTGCTTTGTATCGTACCGCTCATTTTAATTATTATGGTTTCGATCTCCGATGAAAGTACAGTTGTCAGGGAAGGGTATCAATTTATTCCATCAAAGTTTGATTTGGCAGCGTACCAGTTCCTATTTAAGGATGCTACCCAAATTTTTCGATCCTATGGTATCTCTATCTTTGTAACGATTGTCGGAACTTCACTTAGCTTAATGATCATGGCGCTGTACGCTTATCCAATATCCAGATCAGACTTTCCTCATGCCAAGTTTTTTACCTTCTTCGTATTTTTTACGATGCTTTTCTCAGGGGGCTTAGTTCCTTGGTATCTCGTATATGTTCAAATGCTCGATTTGAAGGATACGATAATGGCTCTTATTGTACCGCTTTTAGTTGCTGCGTTTTTTGTTCTAATCATTCGAACGTTTTTCCAAACGACCATTCCTGTTGCCATTCTGGAGTCTGCAAAAATTGATGGAGCGGGAGAGCTGACGATCTTTTTCAAAATTGTTTTGCCGTTATCGCTTCCGGTACTTGCCACAGTAGCACTCTTCCAGACGTTAACGTATTGGAATGATTGGTTCCTCAGCCTTGTGTTCATAACGAAGGAATCGAACATAACTGTTCAATACCTCATGTATAAGACGATGCTGAACATTCAGTTTTTAGCTAATAACAGTACGGCGGCGGCGGCTATTATTGCGGCTGGAGGCACCTTTAAGTTTCCGAGCGAGACGGTTCGTATGGCAATGGTTGTTGTTGGAATCGGTCCTATCATTTTTGCATATCCGTTCTTTCAAAAATATTTTGTAAAAGGGCTGACTGTCGGCGCTGTAAAAGGTTGAATTCATGGCTATCAGCAATCATACGGCTGTAATCGGCAACGCCGATTTAGCATATAATCCAAATTTTTGAGGGAGGTCCACCCGCTATGAAGCAAGTTAAACAAAAAACATCGATGCTTCTTCTCATGCTGATGTCCATCGTACTGATTGTATCCGCATGTTCAGGAAACAACGGGAAAAACAACGCAGAGCCAACAAAAGCGCCAGCTGCCGAAACAGATAAACCAGTCACTAAGGATGAAGAGCCGCCAGCATCAGATTTGAAGCCATATCAGATTTCTCTCGTATATCCTGGCACACCGCAAACGGATGAGAAAAAAGTAGAAGAAGCACTCAACAAGCTGCTTACTGAAAAAATCAACGCAACGATTGATCTCAGGCCAATTGATTGGGGTGCATGGGATGATAAAATCAATTTGATGGTTGCTTCGAGGGAAGAAGTGGACATTGTGTTCACGGCGCAGTGGAATGGTCATGCTAAATATGTTGCCAAAGGCGCATTTCTGGATCTAGGTGACCTGATTGATAAATACGGTCAAGGCATTAAAGATTCATTAGACCCTGCGTTTCTGGAGGGGGCAAAAATTAGCGGCAAAAACTACGGTGTTCCAACGAACAAGGAACTCGCGGCTGCTGGCGGAATCGTCTACCGCAAAGATGTTACCGATGAGCTCGGCATTGATATGAGCAATGTGAAAACACCAGAAGATCTTGATGCTGTATATGCCGTCGTTAAGGAGAAAAAGCCGGAATTAATTCCGCTGTATACAACGGCAGGCGCTTTCAACTCGCACTTCTTCGCCAATTACGACTTCTTGGGCGATTCAACGATTCCTGGCGCCATTCTTAAAGATAAAGACGATACTAAAGTGATGCCTATGGAGCAGCTTGACCGCTACAAGCAATATTTAAATCTGACTCGTGACTATTTCAAGAAAGGTTACATTAACGCAGATGCTGCGACTACACAAGTTGCTTCAGCAGACGCTTGGAAGGCAGGCAACGTATTCTCTACAATTGAGCCAATGAAACCAGGCAAGGACGCAGAGATTGCAAGCGCTTCTAACCTGACTGGGAAGCTTGCTCAAATCATGATGACAGAAAAAACAGTCGCCACATCTGAAACTGCTGGTTCGATGCTAGGAATCTCTTCCACTTCTAAGGACCCAGACCGTGCGATGATGTTAATTAATTTGCTTCATACTGACAAGGAAATCAATAACTTGCTTAACTTCGGTATTGAAGGCGACCATTATACACGCAGTGGAGAAATCATAACAGCTACAGGAAATACAGCTAACTATAACCCAGGCTCGGCTTGGATGTTCGGCAGTCAGTTCTTGAACTATGTTTGGAATACAGAGGACCCAGATAAGTGGGCCAAATTTAAAGAGTTCAACCAAAATGCGAAGGTTTCTCCAGGCCTTGGTTTCGTATTCGACAGCGAGCCAGTGAAATCGGAAGTTGGAGCATTGGCAAACGTAATCCGTCAATATCAAAGAGCGCTTGAAACAGGCTCGGTCGACGTCGATAAAACGTTAGCTGAATATGATAAGAAATTGAAGGAAGCAGGCGTTGATAAAGTGGTTGCGGAGAAACAAAAGCAATTTGATGCGTTCCTAGCCAGTAAGTAAACAACCTGTTGTTACGATCAATGAAACCCGCGCCTTCTAAAGGCGCGGGTTTTTCTTGCTTGCAATTTTTTGTGTATTCCTTACAATTAAGCTAACAAATGCAATTCATCCATGCAGTAGGGGGCTATGCGGGTATGACTCGATCGATGTACCATTTGATGCGTGCAAGGATGCTCCTGCTGACCTGCTTCTTTCTAGTCATAGCTTGTTCAAATGAATCAGGCACAGAACCGGAATGGAGCAACAGTGAATCCAAGAGCCAACTTGAAATCAATAATGAAAGCGTTTCATTAGATACGGGAGAAATGGATGAAGCTGATAACTCTGACATTCATCAATTAAAAGCGTATACGCTTAAGTTTGTATATACAGGTGCACCGCAGAAAGATGAAGAAGAAATAGAAGCGGCCATGAATGACTACTTATTAACGAAAATAAATGCAAAAATAGACCTTATTCCAATTGACTGGGGACCGTGGGACGATAAAGTCAATCTGATGATCGCATCACGTGAAAAGATTGATATTTTATTTACAGCGCAATGGAATAAACACGCGATTAATGTGTCAAAAGGTGCTTTCTTAGTCGTTGATGAGCTTTTAGATCAGTATGGCCAAGGCATTTTGCAATCGCTTGACCCTGTATTTCTGGCAGGCGCCAAGATTGAGGGACATAATTATGCCGTTCCAACAAACAAGGAGCTTGCTGCGCAGGGAGGCATTATCTATCGCGCGGATATAGCTGAAGAGCTTGGAATAGATATGACTAAAGTGAAAAGTATAGAAGATTTAGATGAAGTTTATCAGATTGTCCGAGAGAAAAAGCCGGAGATCACCCCCCTTTATCTGAAGATGGGGGAATCATTTAATACACATTACATTGGGAATTTTGATGCATTAGGAGATACATCGATTCCTGGGGTCATTTTGAAGGATGGAGAAAGCACTAAGGTTTTGCCTGCCTATGAAGTGGGACGTTATATAGATACACTGCACATAACACGCAAGTTTTTTCAAAAAGGGTACATTAATAAAGATGCGGCTACGAATCAGACGATGAACAGCGAGGCGCTGAGATCCGGCGATGTTTTTTCAATAACTGGCGCATTGAAGCCCGGCAAAAGTGAAGAGCTGGCGATTCAGACGGGTATGATTGGAAAGCTTGCACAGCTGCCGTTAAATGTGAAGACGATAGCAACGTCAGAGACCGCGGGGGCCATGCTGGCTATCTCTTCGACCTCACAAGATCCAGCGCGAGCGATGATGTTTATTAATCTGCTGCATACGGATGTTTACTTAAACAATTTATTGAACTACGGAATTGAAGGCAGGCATTATATAAAGGTTAGTGAGAATGTGATTAGGCCTACGGAGTATACGCAAAATTATAATCCAGGAACCACTTGGATGTTCGGCAATCAGTTTTTAAATTATGTATGGGAAAGTGAAGACCCAATGAAGTGGAATAGCTTCAAACAATTTAACCAAGAGGCAAAAATTTCACCAGGTCTTGGCTTCGTATTTAATGGAGATACGGTAAGGGCTGAAGTAGCTGCGGTCGGCAATGTGGATAGGCAGTACCAAACTGCGCTTGAAACAGGATCTGTAGATGTGGATAAAATACTGCCCGAGTATATCGAGAGGCTGAAAGCGGCAGGTATCGAGAAAATAATAGCGGAGAAGCAAAAGCAATTCGATCAATTTCTTACAAGCAAATAAGCTTCAAAGCTTATAAATTGTGCCGGCCATGCGCTTTCGTTGCTGGACCGGCACTTTTTAATGATAAGAAAACGGCTAGAGAGCGCTTCCGCCAAAAACAAAACGGTACTCCCAATGCGTATTGTCGATGTTGTCGATTCGTACACCGCCGCTTTCCTTAGAATAAGTATCCAGCATTTTTCCGTTGCCTAAATAAACGCCTACATGAGTAATCGTTTGTTTTGACTTCGTTAAACGCGAATAACCTGCCGTACTGCTTCCGTGATAGGACATAAAGAACATGAGGTCACCGCGCTTTAGGTTTTTCCAGTCTGTTTGAATCGCTGAATTTTTCTTAATATAAGCTGCTTGCAGAGCAGAGGTAGAAGGAAGCGTTACGCCCGCTGCTTTTTCAAATATGTGTTTGGTGAAATCTGAACAATCAAATGTTTTCGTTGTGCTTCGATCAGAGCCGAACTCATAGGGTGTCCCTAAGTATTTCATTCCTGTTGCAATTATTTTCTCCACCGATGATGATGCTGCATAGACATGTCCATTTGTTTGGAAAGGAATGGTCCCAGTATTTAATAATACGGTAGTCAAAAAGCCAGCTACAATGAGTTTCTTAATGGAATAGTTTTTCATTGGCAGCGTATACACCTCCTGTGTGATAATAACGTAACACAGGGATATTAGTAGTTTAAGCTGTAAAATATGGGTATTAACCCGCATTTGACCCTAGAGGCGGGCTGCCCACTCGACCTAAGTCTAGTGAGAAAACCGCCGAAAGTCCGTTTTATAAAAGGAGAAATTGATCTAAACTAAGTACATAAGCAAGAGCAACACACGTAAGGCAAGAAAAGAAAAATGAATAAATTCTAATAGTCGAAAGGAGTTGGAAATGGAGATGAATGGAAAAAGCGCTTTGGGCGTGTTGCTTGTCATCGTCGGCAGTATCGCGGTACTTAATTTTGTCGGAGTTCATTTTGGTGCAATATTCGGATTTTTGCTCCCGTTCATACTAATCGGATTGGGGGTTGTCGGTTGGTCGAACAATAAGAAATGGATTGGCGGAATACTTATTGCAATCGGCGGCATGATGATTTTCGGTAAACTCGGCGGTATCATCTTACTGCTTCTAGCAATCGGCTTAATCGTTGCTGGTGTGAGCCTCTTTAAGAAAGACAAACGCAGAGCATTCTAGTTGCTGCGAATCATTATAAAATGTAAAGATAGATGAAGCTGGTTTTGCACCGCAAAACGTTAAGGAGGACATTGAATGAGCATTATGAAGCGAGTTCGCGACATTACTGTCGCTACATTAAATGAACGGCTTGAGAAATCAGAGGATCCAGTACGGTTGATTGATCAATTCCTCTGGTCGACAAGAGAAGATATTATCCAAGCTGAGAAGTTGTATCAGCAGTATGCAGGACATAGCAATCACCTGAAAGCACAATGGCTGCAAGCTGAAGAGCAAAAGGAACGCCGTGAGAATCAAGCGTTGACAGCTCTGAAGGCTGGCGAGGAGCAAATGGCAAGAATCGCATTGCATGAGAAAGCTAGCTGCGAAGAGCGTTCAATTCAATACCGTGAGCTGTTCGAGCAAAGCCGTCAAAACACGCTTGATCTTGAAGAACAGCTGCGCGAGATGCGCAGCGAATACCAATCGGTATATGACAAGCGTGAATATTATGCAGCTCGTATGGAATCACTAAGGCTTCAACAACGAATGAACGCTCGATATACGAGCGGCTTCGGTGATCAAGGCATTCAATCGGGTTCAGTGTTTAGAAAGCTGGAGGATCGTATAAGCGGCATGGAGCATGAAGCAAAGAGTCTTCGCGACATTCGCAAAATGGGTCAAGAATTCGTATCCGAAGCGGGCAATACATTGCAAACGGTTATTGAACGAGAGCTTGAGCAGCTGAAACGTAAGCTTGAGAAAGAGGGATGGTCGTCTTGAAAAAACTGTATCGATCTTCTCGAGACAAAAAATTATTCGGTCTTTGCGGTGGATTAGCAGAAATGTTGAATGTGGATGCGACGCTGCTGCGGATTCTACTTATAGTCGTTACGATCTTCACAAGCGGAGCTGTTATTCTGATCTATATTATTGCAGGCTTGGTTGTTCCTAAAGAACCGCCAGTCTACTCCGGCTTTGGTCCAAACGGCTTTGGTAACGGAAACGGAAACGGTTATGGCGGAGGTTATAACCCTGGATTCGATCAACATACAAATTCGCCTTTCGGCGGTCCTTACAAAAACCCGCCGCAAGCGCCAGGCTCTTGGAGTGCACCGGCACCTTCATCCCAGCCTACAACTCAGTCACAGTTCGATAGCATGATGGATGATTTGGAGAAAAAAGCACTACGTCGTGAAATTGAAGAATTGAAAGCCAAAATTGCTAAATACGAGAAGGGGGATTTTTAATATGGGAATTTTCAAACGCATGAAAGACATGACTAAGGCATCGGTAAATGAGGCATTGGACAAAATTGAAGATCCGATTATTATGTTGAATCAATACTTGCGTGACATGGAATCTGAAATTCATCAAGCTGAAGTAACAGTAGCTAAACAAATGGCGAATGAGCGCCGGATGAAGCAGCGCTTGGAAGAAACAGTACGCAGCGCGGCAGATCGTGAATCAAAAGCAGAAGCGGCTCTAAGAGCTGGACAAGAAGAACATACGCGCAAGCTGCTTGAAGAGAAGCTTTATTTTGACCAAAAGGTAACAGAATATACTGATTTGCACGCACAATCGAAGACTCAGGCTGAGGAATTGATGCAACAGCTGCACGCAATGAAAGAAGAGTTCTACCAGCTTCGCAACAAGCGCAATGAGCTTGCTTCCCGTGCACAAGTAGCAAAAGCTCAAAAGCAAATGGCGCAATTGACTACAAACAACACGATTGATAGCGGTTCGGCATCACGCGGCTTCTACCGGATGGAAGAGAAAATTATGCAGCTAGAGGCTGAAGCAGATGTATTGCGCACGCCTTACTCCTATAACAGCTCTTCGAACAGCTTTAATGCAGCAGATGCTGAGAAAAAAAATAAAGTGGATGAGCAGCTGCAAGCACTCAAAAACAAGCTAAACCCAACAACTTCATTAACAAAGGCTCCGACTGAAGAATAAGACTATAGGCTATGAAGGAAGCGGACCGTTTTGCGGTCTGCTCTTTCATATGTTTTTTGCTTCATCGTGGTTAAAATAGCGAAGAGAAGGAAGTGAGCCGTATGGAGCAAGGCAATAAGAGCGACCATTCGAATCATGCGGCCCGCAAGCGTCTGGTAACGGAAACGATATTGTGGCTGCTGATCATTGTCAGCTTGGTTGTTATCATATTGCAAGGAATCGGTTATGTTGATCTCTTCACGCTTCAAGGGAAATGGGCAATTATCGGACTAGCTTTCGTTGGCGCAGGTTTAGCGGCTGCTACATTAAACGGTTATTTGCAAAACTCCAAGCTAAAGGAATCGCTGAAGCGGCTGACCGAGCAGCAAAAAAAACGTCGATTTACAGTTACGCTAAGCAATGGGGAGACGACGGAAAACGAAATTTCAGAACAAGAGCAGGTTGATCCTAACTGGGCGAAGAAGGTCAAGTTCACCGCAGTAATCGAAGAGCGCCAGCGGCTTGCGCGCGAGCTGCATGATGCAGTAAGCCAGCAGTTATTCGCCATATCGATGACAGCGACTGCTGTTAGTCGAACGATTGAGCGAGATTGGGAGCGAGCCAAACGTCAGGTACAGCTTATTGAGGAAATGGCTGCCGTTGCTCAATCAGAAATGCGTGCGTTGCTGCTACATCTTCGGCCCGTCCACTTGGACGGAAAAAATCTGGGGCAGGCGCTTACTGTTCTAGTGGATGAGCTGAAGCAGAAAGTACCGATGAAGATTACACTTGAGGTTGATGATACGATCCTGCTTCCTCCTAATGCTGAGGATCATTTATTCCGCATCGCTCAGGAGGCATTATCGAATACGCTCAGGCATTCGAAAGCGGAAAGCATGGATATCAAATTGCTTCAATTCGGCAATCAAGTACACATGAGTCTGAAGGATAGCGGCGTTGGATTCGATCTTGAGGCGAAGAAGCAAACGTCCTATGGCTTACTAACTATGGAAGAGCGGGTAATTGAAATTGGCGGCTCCTTGCAGATGATTTCAAGACCTGGCGAGGGAACTGTCATTGAAATTTGGGTGCCCACTGATGTTTCATAAGAGAATGTAATATAATTAGAGATAATGATGAGCTTTACGAAAAAATGAGGGCGGTGTAAGGTGTGGAAGCAACCCAGCAATTGAGTCGGCCTATAAAGGTTCTGCTTGTAGATGATCATGAGATGGTGCGCATCGGACTTGCAGCGGTGCTTGATACCGAGGATGGAATTGAGGTTGTCGGTGAAGCGAGCAACGGCTTGGACGGCATTCGATTAGCACAGGCATACAGACCGGACGTTGTACTTATGGATTTAGTTATGGATGGCATGGATGGTGTCGAGACGACAGCAAAACTGCTCGAGCTGTACCCGGAATGCAAGGTAATTGTATTGACGAGCTATTTGGATGATAGCAAGCTCTACCCTGTTATTGAAGCAGGCGCATTCAGTTATTTGCTGAAGACCTCGCGAGCGACCGAGATCGCGGATGCGATAAGGGCCGCTGCTCGCGGACAATCGGTACTGGAGTCGCAGGTAGCAGCTAAAATGATGAATCGCTTCCGGCAGCCAAAGCAGCAGGAGCAAGCTCCGCTGCATGATGAGCTGACTGAGCGCGAGATGGATGTATTGAAGCGGGTTGCACAGGGACGCTCCAATCAAGAAATTGCCGACGAGCTGTTTATAGGTGTGAAAACAGTGAAGTTTCATATTACTAATATTTTTAATAAGCTTGATGTGGATGATCGCACGCAAGCAGCCATTTATGCACATAGACAAGGAATTGCCGAATAAGTGTAGAGCTATGGCTTAGCGGATATCGATAATACTTTTTGGTATAGCTGCTCGATATCATCTACATCGATTACTGGGATGGACGGGTGAACTATTGTTCCAGAGCTGGCATTACCCCAAGCCGCGGCTGCAAGAGGGTTTGAAACACTGTGGAACAGCTCGGAATCTACCGCTGTTCGGATCATAATGATTTTTGGGTATGAGGCATCTTTGAAACCTTCGATAAGAATAACGTCGGCCTCGGTCATTTGTGAAATTAACAGCTGAAGCGGTTCAGCATGCTGTTTCATAATTGCTGTACGCTTTGAGGATGTGATAGCTGTTATATCAGCCCCTGCTTCTTGATGCCTCCATGTATCCGTTCCTGGTGTATCGATCTGAAAATCATGCGCGTCGCGTTTGATTGTCCCAACTTTATATCCTGCTTGTTTGAAGCGTTCTGTTAGCCGGCAAACCAATGTGGTTTTGCCGGTATTTTTGTATCCAACGATTTGAACGATTAATGGCATGGGCTTCTCCTTCATGGCGCTTGATGACCGTAATTGCCAATAGTTTAACATACATTGTAAAATGGATGCTGAACAAGCTGCCGAAGGTTACGTAAGGCGGCGAGATGAGCGGAGGTTGAATATGACTGAGAGTGGCGAGGCGAGCGGAAGTATGGATATGGTTGATCGTGGTGAGGTGAGCGGGAGTAGAGATATGGCTAATCGCGGTGAGGCGAGTGAGGGCATGGATAAGGCTGATCGCGGTGAGACGAATGAGGGCATCGATAAGGCTGATCGCGGTGAGGCGAGTGGGAGGAAACAGATGAGCCGGTTCAAACGGCAGGCTGTGAAGGTGGAAGAAGCGCAGCAGCGGCTGCTTGCTGCTGCGGATGGGCTAGCCCTCGGCAGCGAGCTTGTGCCGCTGCGGGCTAGCGGCGGCCGATGGCTTGCGCAGACGATAGCTGCGACAAGCGACTGGCCGCCCTTCGCGCGCTCGGGCCTCGACGGCTACGCCGTGCGCGCGGCAGATATCGCGTCAGCGTCGCCAGGTAAGCCGGCGACGCTGCGCGTGGTTGATTCGGTTGCAGCGGGCGAGCTCGCCCTTGCGACCGTGCAGAAGGGCACTGCCGTGCGCATCATGACTGGCGCGGCTGTGCCTATGGGGGCTGACGCGGTCGTCATGCTTGAGCAGACCGCGGAAGCGATGCTGGCCGATGGCTCGCCGGCGGTGCTGATTAAGCACGCCGGCGCGGCAGGCCAGCACATTGCGCCCCAAGGCGAGGAGTTTCGCCTTGGGGGCGTTTTGGCTTGTCCCGGAACGCTTGTGCGACCGGGACATGTTGCGCTGCTAGCCACCTTCGGCTATGCCGAGGTGGCGGTTGGCAAGCGCCCGCGCGTAGCGATATTTGCGACCGGCAGCGAGTTGCTGGCGGTCGAGGCTCCGCTGGCGGCGGGGCAGATCCGCGACAGCAACAGCTTTATGGTCGCTGCTATGGTGGAGCAGAGCGGCGGAGTAGCGGTTATGTGCGGATCATTGGAAGACAAGCCTGATGCTGTTGAGGCTGCTTTGGCGAGTGTATGGGATGATGTTGATTTGATTGTCACAACAGGCGGTGTATCTGTAGGGGACTTTGATGTCATGTCAGACATCATAAGGTCGATAAAGAACAATAGTGTATCTGGCAGCGAAGATGCAAGCCGAGTGTTCTTCGACAAAGTTGCGATGAGACCGGGCAGTCCAACGTCAGCGGCAATGCTCAACGGCAAGCTGCTGCTCGCCTTGTCGGGCAATCCCGGTGCTTGTTTTGTCGGATTTGAATTATTCGTTCGTCCGGTGCTGCTGCGATTGCAGGGAGCAAGTGAAGCATTGCCTCGTAAAGTAAAAGCAAAACTGCGGACAGCTGTGAATAAGCCAAGTCCCCATGATCGTTTTGTGCGCACAACACTCATCAGCACGGAAGATGGAAGCTTGCATGCTGACCCGCTAGCCTATTCCAAATCGAGTATGATGGCTTCCATTGCGGATGCAGAAGGATTAGCAATCATTCCGTCAGGCTCGAGAGGAGCGGAAGCGGGTGATATAATTGAGGTCGTTCTCATCCCTTAACATGGAATTTAGTGAAAATAAAGGTTTTTATTATATAAAACGGGAGGATATACTCGGTACGGAGCCGAATATATCACTTACATAGAGTGACAAGAAGCAGCTTTGCGAACGTGGCATGCCCTTTCGGATTTAACTTTAAAGGAACCGATTCAAGACTAATCCAACATATGGAATTGGTGAGTAGGTTTGCATAGAACTGTAGTAAGCAGCGTAAGGAAGGGTTGATGTAAGAGGTGACTGGAGCAGATCAACGGCCTTATGCTGCTCGGCATAGGTAAGTGCATATTTTATGCCAGTAAGCATCCCTTCTGATCCAAGCATTAGCCTCTGCATACGGCTGGAAGAGTACGACAGCTTTTGTTTTTGCTCCATATGGATGGAAGTTGGCAGCAAACTCTTGCTGATTTCGTTCTGAACAGAAATAAGGCTAGCTGTTCGATCTCTATTTTCTGAAGAAATGGTATAGGTAGAATCCGTAATCCACTTGCCGTCTGTTGTACTGCGTCGCAGTCCGATCTCCTCTGCTGCGGGATGCCTCAAAGCCAGCTCAATACTTTCCCACAGCTCTGGTTTCAAATCATCAGCATGTGCTCTGTAATGATCCTCCAACTGATTGAGCATCGCAGTAAGTCGATGCAAACTGCCTGCAATTGGCTTGTCCGTGTACAATTCGTTACTTAATTGCTTGTTTATCTGCTCGATGTCGTACTGCGCTTGTTTAGCCTTATTAAGCCAAGAAGCAGCACTGTTAGCAGCTTGCTGGAAATCGCGCGTTAAGCTCTTGTTATATTCTGGGGCTTGCTGAGCTTCGCCATCCCGATAAGGATAATAAGCATAAGGGCTAATGGCTTGTACGGTGGAGTATGCATAGGATCGTTCAATGCCTCGAATGGAACGTATCGATGTGCTCATTAGAAAACTCCTTTCTCACTCCATTGGTATATGTTGTGTCAGCGTACTATACGGTGATTAAAAAAACTGGCGAAAGCTGTCAGCAGCATCAATAAAATAAATAAGCGGCGCATCTCCGCTGAGCTCGCCGCTTTGCCATTTACAGCAATAGAAACAAGAATGCGATTGAAGCCAAATCAAGAGCGAGCGCGTCGCCCCATTGATAATAAGGCCGTTCTCCATAATAGTAAGGATCATAAGGGTAAGCTTGCGTTTGAACTTGCGTTGAAGCGGATTTATGAGCCATCTCTTTTTTACCTTTACCGCCTTTTTTGTTTTTTGAAACTTGCGGCTTTGCATTTGCGGTCGCGGCTTCCGTTTCGCCGGAGCCTGCGTTTAAATGCAATCTGCCGCTTTCGCAGGAGCTAAGTATGCCAAAGTGGCGCATGCCGTCATCCATAATCACACATACTGGATACCCGCAAAAACGACTGACGACTTCTTCGTGCAATGGATAAATGCGTTCCATTTGCTGATGACACCTCCAAAGTGTAATTGGAATAAGCGCTTGAGCGTGTTGTATTGGCATTTTGCTATGAGAGGCTAGACTCAAAGCATTTATTCCAGCATTCCTGCAACCAGTGTATTCACCTACAGGCAAACGTGTATGGATGTTTACCCATTTGGAAGAGGACAGGAGTGAATAATAATGTATATTCCGAAAAACACACCTCCCGCTCGCCACCGTATGTCAGCAAAGCAGCGAGCCAAACAAACGAAGGTTGGAATCATGCTAGCGATGCTTGTGATTTTGATATGTGCAGCATGGGCGATGTGGCAGGCCGACAGGGAACCGAAGGAAGCAACTTCAGCGGAACAGCTTCTTCAGCATGATTTGGGAGAGCTGTGGTTATGGAGCGACGACCAAATGAAAAGCAGCTCTGAGGGAGCGCAGTGGTCGATTCGATGGAATGTAACGGGCAAGGAAGGAGCCATGGAGGAGCTTACTCAGCAAATGTTTTCACAGGAACCGGGAAAAGCTAGCAGCATACTGGTACAGAACCAGAATGAGGGCAAAACAGTCACTGGCGTTATCCCGTCATACGGCGGACAAGTTTCAATTAGTCTCACGCAGATCGACAGCAATGGCGAGCAGCTTATGGTTATATTAGAAACTAACCCAACAGAAATGACCAAAAAAAATAAGCTGCTGCAAGTGACAGCAGAAGTTTCCGCACAGATCGCACGTATTTCCCCTGCGTTTACGACGAGTATGAAAGTACAAGGTTATACGAAAAATAGTCAAGCCATTCAGCGTTTGGTTAGGCTGACAGATGCCAAAGCAGTGGATCATTATGAAGATAAAGGCACGACAAGCGACATGTTTTATACCCGAAAGCTGCATTCAGCCATCACCGTTGAAAATGGGAAAACAGCCAATCTTCAAATCGCTTTGCATAAAGAGACAAATTCAGATCAAACGGCATTGACGATCGGTGTGCCTGTCATTACGGGTGAATACAGTGCCAATGCGACGGCGAGCCCATAGATGGGTATACTTT
The DNA here is from genome assembly GCF_056398245.1 of Paenibacillus sp. 01T47. Lineage (NCBI taxonomy): Bacteria > Bacillati > Bacillota > Bacilli > Caryophanales > Paenibacillaceae > Paenibacillus > Paenibacillus sp. 01T47. The sequence goes on along the minus strand of NZ_JBFTPA010000029.1, from coordinate 22,451 downwards.
GATTAGAATTAGTAACGGATCTTATCAGTATTTTTTATGACATGTTGAATAGCGAATTAAAGTTGAATATGCTAAACTACATATCATGTAAAGTTGTATAAAAATACATAGGGAAAGAATGAGGCAAATGACATATAATAATAATCTTGAATCCGTCTCTGCAGAAGGTGCTGTATATTACCTCTTCGGAGCAACGGGCGATTTGGCTCGGCGCAAGCTGTTTCCAGCCCTTTTCAGTTTATATAAAGAAGGCAAGCTTACGGAAAACTTTGCCGTCGTTGGTCTAGCAAGACGTCCTCGTACGAATGAACAATTTCGTGCTGACCTTTATGAATCTATTGTAGAGTTTTGTCGTTACAAAGCGGACGATGCTGAGCTTTGGAATCGTTTTGCAGAACATTTCGTATATATGTCACTCGATATTAACGATGTAGAAGGCTTCCGCGAGCTTAGCAAATTGTCTGAGCAGCTTGACGTGAAGTTCAACATTCCCGGCAACCGTCTTTTTTACTTGGCCCTTGCGCCTTCACTTTTCGGTCCGGTATCATTCAATTTGCGCGACGGCGGATTGCTTGAATCAAACGGTTGGCATCGCGTCGTAATCGAGAAGCCATTTGGCTACGATCTTCCATCGGCTCAGAAGCTGAATGAGCAGATTAACCAAGTGTTTAAGGAAGAAGAAATATACCGTATCGATCACTATCTAGGCAAGGAAATGGTTCAAAACATTCAAGTTATTCGTTTTGCTAATGCTTTTTTTGAGCCTTTGTGGAATAATAACCATATTGCCAATGTTCAAATTACATTATCCGAAACGGTTGGCGTTGAGGAACGCGGAGGCTATTACGACAAATCGGGAGCTTTGCGCGACATGGGTCAGAACCATATGCTGCAAATGCTTACGATGATTGCTATGGAGCCGCCAAGCCGCTTGCACGGAGAAGATATTCGTGACGAGAAGGTGAAGGTGCTTCGTTCACTGCGTAATTATACGTCCAGTGATGAGGTTCGCTCGCACGTCGTACGCGGGCAATACAGCGAAGGCAGCCATCATGGCAAAGAACTTACGGGTTACCGCCAAGAGGATTCTGTTGGCGAGGACTCCACGACTGAAACTTATTTTGCTGCCAAAGTATTAGTGGACAACTTCCGCTGGGCTGGCGTGCCTTTCTATATTAGAACGGGCAAACGTCTACCTGTAAAAACAACGGAGGTCGTCATCGAGTTTAAATCGATGCCGCAAAATGTTCTATTTGCCCAGCGTCATGATTTGGCGCCGAATTTGCTCGTTATTCGCGTAAACCCGCTTGAGGGCATATATATTAAAGTAAACGCAAAGACACCTGGTCAAAACAATTCGGTACAGCCAGTTGCCATGGAGTTCTGCCAAAGCTGCCAAATCGGCTTAAATACGCCTGAAGCGTACGAACGCCTCATTCATGATGCGGCACGCGGCGACTCCACTTACTTCACGCGCTGGGATGAAGTATCCCAAGCTTGGGCTTTCGTGGATCGTATTGCACAAGCTTGGCGTGAAGAGAAAAGTGATTTGAAGCTGTATCCAGCGGGATCATGGGGTCCAGAAGCTGCGGATGAAATGCTAAAAGAAGATGGTTTCCATTGGTGGCCGGTTAACGGACAAGAGGAAGATAACGTCATTTGGGTTTCGAACAGCGGAAAATAATCGCTGCCGCATACCTTACGTAATGAAGGGAAGACAAGCATGAGCCAATCGTTAAGTGAAGAAATTAAACAGGAAGTAGATAAGCGCCGCACATTCGCGATTATCTCTCACCCGGATGCAGGAAAAACGACCCTCACTGAGAAGCTCCTCCTATTCGGAGGAGCCATTCGGCTTGCAGGGTCAGTTAAGGCGCGCAAAGCGAGCCGTCATGCAACATCCGACTGGATGGAAATTGAGAAGCAGCGTGGTATCTCGGTAACGTCCAGCGTAATGCAGTTCGATTATTTGGGACATCGCGTTAACATTCTTGATACGCCTGGTCACCAAGATTTCAGTGAGGACACATATCGTACGCTTACCGCAGCCGACAGCGCCGTCATGCTTATTGACGTTGCCAAAGGTGTCGAGGCACAAACGATCAAGCTGTTCCAGGTTTGCCGCAAACGCGGCATTCCGATTTTCACTTTTATTAACAAGCTGGACCGTGAAGGTCAAAGTCCGTTTGAATTAATGGAGGAGCTTGAGCGTGTCTTGGGCATTCGCGCTGTTCCAATGAACTGGCCAATTGGCATGGGACGTGAGCTTTGCGGTGTTTATGACCGAATGAAAACACAGGTCGAGCTTTTCCAAGGAAATGACCACTCGACAATCGAGGTTCGTCCCGTTAGCGATTATAATGATCCTGTTATTCGTGAGATGGCTGGAGATTATTTAACAGATCAGCTTATTGGTGATCTTGAGCTGCTGGATGTCGCTGGTGATCAATTTGATTTTGAGAAAGTGCAAGCGGGTGAATTGACGCCTCTTTTCTTCGGAAGCGCGGTTAATAACTTTGGCGTGCAAACTTTTCTAGAAAACTTCCTTCAGCTGGCTCCTAAGCCGACGTCGCGCAACAGCACGACAGGTCAGGTTGATCCGACGAATGAGAAATTTACGGGATATGTTTTCAAAATTCAAGCGAATATGAACCCGGCCCATCGTGACCGAATTGCTTTTCTTCGGATTTGCTCCGGCAAATTTGAGCGCGGAATGAGCGTTCGTCATGTGCGTAATGGCAAGGACATTAAGCTTGCGCAGCCGCAGCAGTTTCTAGCGCAAGACCGTGATATCGTGGATACGGCGTATCCGGGCGATATTATCGGTTTGTTTGATCCAGGCATTTTCCGAATAGGCGATTCATTATCACAAGGCGGCGAAGTTGTGTTCGATGAGCTTCCAACGTTCTCGCCTGAAATTTTTGCTAAAGTAACCGTTAAAAATGCGTTGAAGCACAAGCAGTACCAAAAAGGCATTGATCAGCTTACGGAGGAAGGCACGATTCAAGTGTTCCACTCCACAGGCAACTTCGACGAGACGATTCTCGGCGTTGTTGGTCACTTGCAATTTGAGGTATTTGAGCATCGAATGAAAGCGGAGTACGGCGTAGATATTCAATTGCACCGGATGCAGTTCCAATTTGCCCGCTGGATCGTTGATGATAATATTGACCCTAGCAAATTCCGAATCAATACGACGCTCGTAAAGGACAAGAAGGGCAACTTTGTCGTCTTGTTCGAGAACGAATATGCGATGCGTACGGCAGTAGACAAGAATCCAACGTCTAAGTTTCTGGAAACTGCGCCTTAAGGGTAGGGATATAGGCACGTTTAAAGCATCCTCGGCCAATCGCGCAGCAGCGCTTGCGGCTGGGGATGCTTTTTATATCCATCTCCTTGAATTTCAGTGCTAAAACGAATCTTTACCCGTATAATAATTGGATAAAAAACGATAGGTGGCTAGTCATTCATGAAAACAATCATGTTCACCGGGGGAGGCTCAGCCGGACACGTTACCGTTAATATGGCCTTGATCCCGCATTTTTTGGAAGAGGGCTGGTCAGTCCAATATATCGGATCGGAGAGCGGTATTGAAAGGCAGCTTATCGCAACGATTCCAGAGGTTAAGTATTTTCCGATATCGACGGGAAAGCTGAGAAGGTACATGGATATTCAGAACATTAAGGACCCGTTCAAGGTAGTAAAAGGCCTTTATCAAGCTTATCGCCTCATTAAGCAAAATAAACCGAACGTCATCTTCTCCAAAGGCGGATTTGTATCCGTACCTGTCGTTATTGGCGCATGGCTAAACAAGGTGCCGCTGCTTATTCATGAATCCGATCTGACGCCAGGTCTCGCCAATCGGTTATCGATCCCTTTTGCTACAGGGGTATGTACGACTTTTCCTGAAACAGGCAGCATGCTGAAGGCTGATAAAAGCAGGCATGTAGGGGCAGTTATACGTGAGGAAGTGAAGCAGGGCAACGCGGATAGAGGCAGAACCTTTTGCGGATTTACCAAAAACAAGCCTGTCATCTTAATTATGGGTGGAAGCTTGGGTGCACGCAAAATTAATCAGGCGGTCAGACAGTCATTAACAAGCCTTACCAAAAGCTTTCAAATCGTTCATCTCTGCGGTAAAAATCAAGTTGACCCGTCGCTTGCTATGCCTGGCTATAAGCAATTCGAATTTGTGAATGAGCAATTACCGGATGTTTTGGCGATGACGGACCTTGTGATTTCACGAGCAGGCTCTAATTCCATTTTTGAATTTTTATCCTTAAAGAAGCCGATGCTGCTTATTCCTCTAACAAGGGAACAGAGCCGAGGCGATCAAATTTTGAATGCCCAGTCTTTTGAGAAATCGGGTTATGCCGACGTATTGTATGAAGAGAAGCTGACGGCAAGCACGCTTGTTGAGAGTGTCGAGCGTTTGTACCAAAACCGTAAATCCTATATCGATAGGATGAACTTGAGCGAGGAAGCAAATGCGCTGTCCGCTGTTTTTGAATGGATTAATGAAATAGCGAAGAAGTAGGTAACTATAAGAGACAACGAGAAAAAACGATCTGGGACGCCGATGCAAGCGTTCTGGATCGTTTTTTTTGTAATGAGGGCAACGATAGAAAAATATGCAAAAAGTTTATTGACGCTAAAACGTTTTCATGCAATAATGTACGCGTGTACATTAAAATGAAATGACAACTTAGCATATTAGTTTTTCAGGAGGAAAATGATTATTAGCAGGAAAGAAGTTGCGAAACTAGCTGGTGTTTCAGAGGCGACTGTTTCGAGAGTGATGAACAGCGTCGGCCCTATCAAAGAGGAAACGCGTGAACGTGTATTACAAGCCGCGGCTGAGCTTGGATACGTACCGAATGCGCTTGCTCAGCAATTTGCTCGAAGGAAAAGCGGGAATATTGGCGTCATATTGCCATTCGTGCCAAAGGTTCATTTGTTTTCCACTTACTATTTTTCGGAAATATTAAGTGGAATCGGTGAAACAGCGAAGCGCTGCGGCTATGACCTGCTTCTTATTTTTAGAGAACCGGATGGGGCGAGAGATTACGCTAAGCTATTTCGCACGCATAAGATTGATGCTTGCATCGTTTTAGGCTCACAAAATGTGCCTGAGGAAAGAGCCGCCCTTGCTGAGCTGAAGGCTGAAAACTTTCCTTTCTGCCTTGTGAATCAGCGGTTTGATGCGGAGCATTATCGTACTGTCGATGCTGACCATGTTTCAGGCAGCAAGGCGGCCGTATCGCATTTGTTGAGTCAGGGCAGCCGCAGAATTGCTTTTGTTAACGGCCCGCTGCAATATTCCAATAGTGCCGATAGGCAGGAAGGCTACAAAGCGGCTCTAATGGAAGCGGGACTTGCTTATGAGCCTAGTCTAATCTATCACGGTAATTACAGCCGAAAGAGCGGAGCGGAGCTCGCGGAGCAATTGGCGGAACAAATTAAAGAAGGCAATATCGATGCGGTATTTGCGGCTAATGATCGAATGGCAATCGGCCTGATGCAGCGCTTGCGGGAACTGGGAGTTGAAGCTGGCGAGCATTATGCGCTAGTTGGATATGATGACTCAGACGGCTCGCGCATCATTAGTCCAAGGCTTTCAACCGTTGCTGTTCCTTTCTATGAAATGGGTAAGCTTGCAGCTGCTAGATTGCTGGACCCGGATCAGAAAACGAAAACGACAGATTCACAAACAGATGTTTTACCAGTCAGCTTGATCACAAGAGAAACGTCAAGACTCAAACGTTAAATCCTGAATACGAGTTTTTCTGCTCCATTCTATTTCAATTGCGGGACGCGATCTTATCGCTAGAGGCAGCATAAGGCGTTTACGCTTAAGAGAGGCGGATTATTATGGATAAAGTAAAAGTTGGCATGGTTGGTTATAAGTTTATGGGGAAGGCACATAGCAACGCATACCGCGCGCTTCCGATGTTTTTCCCGAATGCGATTAAACCGGAGATGACGGCCATTTGTGGTCGCGATCCAGAAGGCGTTGAACAAGCACGGTCACAATTCGGCTGGGAAAGTGCTGAAACGGATTGGAATGCACTCGTTAATCGCGAGGATATCGACTTAATCGATATTAATGCACCAAGTGATGCACATAAAGCTATCGCTCTAGCAGCAGCGGCAGCTGGCAAACATATCTTTTGTGAGAAGCCTTTGGCGCTTACGCTTGAAGACTCTCGTGAAATGCTTGATGCTGCAGAAAAAGCAGGCGTGAAGCATATGGTAGGTTTTAACTATCGATTTGCACCTGCTGTACAGCTTGCCAAAAAATTGGTGTCAGATGGCAGGCTCGGCGAAATCTATCATTTCCGTGCTGTGTTTTTGCAAGATTGGATTATCGATCCGAGCTTCCCGCTCGTATGGCGTCTTCAGAAGGAAATTGCAGGCTCCGGCTCCCATGGTGATTTAGGAGCACATTTGATAGATATGGCGCGTTTTCTCGTTGGAGAATTCAATGAGGTTATCGGCATGAGCGAAACTTTCGTTAAAGAGCGTCCGATTGCTTCAGCTATGACAGGCCTTAGCGCAAAGGGAAGCGAGGGTGGACCGCTCGGAGAAGTAACAGTGGATGATGCAACTATGTTTATGACACGCTTTGCTAACGGCGCGCTGGGCAGCTTTGAGGCGACTCGCTTCGCAGCCGGCCATCGCTGTACGAACGCTTTTGAAATTAACGGCAGTAAAGGAAGCATCAAGTTTGATTTTGAGCGGATGAATGAGCTTCAAGTTTATTTCACCGATGATGCCGAGGATGTTCAAGGCTTCCGCCGCGTACTTGCAACCGATCCATCGCATGCGTATATGGACGCTTGGTGGCCAGCTGGACATACCATTGGATACGAGCACACGTTTACACATGAAATGCATGAGCTGATGCAAGCTTTTGCTGAAGATCGTCAGCCCGTTCCGAACTTTGTAGATGGCGTGAAATGCCAAGAGGTTCTGGAGGCGGTAGATCGTTCGATTGCAGAACGCCGCTGGGTAGCAATTAGCGAATTATCGTAAGACATATAGGGTTATTAGTTAGGAGATTACTTAGCGCTTGGAGAGAGGCAGGAGAAGGTAATGAAAAAAGCACTAATCGTATGGGGCGGCTGGGATGGACATCAGCCGAAAGAGGTAGCAGAAATTTTTCGTGAGGTGCTTGCAGCTGAGGACTTTGAGGTAGAGGTGTCCGACACATTGGAAGCATTTGCAGATGCAGAAAAACTGTTGGGACTTGATCTTATCGTACCCGTATGGACGATGGCACGGATCGAGCAGAAGCTTGTCGATAATGTATCTGCAGCTGTTCAAAGCGGCGTAGGCTTGGCAGGATGCCATGGCGGAATGTGCGATGCGTTCCGTGAAAATGTAGACTGGCAGTTTATGACTGGCGGACAATGGGTAGCTCACCCAGGCAATGACGGTGTTGAATACACGGTTAATATTAATAATTCATCCAGTCAGCTGACAGAAGGCATTGAAGATTTTGTTGTCAGCTCTGAGCAATATTATTTGCATGTGGATCCGGCAGTTGAAGTGCTGGCGACAACACGTTTTCCGCTGACACCGGGACCGCATTCACTCAACAAGGCAGTCGATATGCCGGTTGTATGGACGAAGCGTTGGGGTGTTGGACGCGTATATTACAACTCGCTTGGTCATCAAGCTAATATTATAGAGATTGAAGCGGTGAAAGAGCTTATGAGACGCGGCTTCTTGTGGTGTGCGGAAGGTAAAGCAAATGCGCTGGCAGCAGGCAAAACAGCTTCTGCTTATAGCGGTATGGCAGATAATCAGTTGTAAATCGCAATTATAATAATCTTAGGATATGAGAAGAGGGACTAGAGATTATGGAAAAGATCAAAGCAGGCATTATAGGAACAGGCAATATTAGCGGCATCTATTTTGAAAACGGCAATCGTTTTGATGCCTTGCAGGTTGTAGCTTGCGCAGATTTAGATGTGGAGAGAGCCAAAGCAAAAGGCGAGCAGTTTGGCGTTCGCGGTTGTTCGGTTGAGGAGCTGCTTGCTGATCCGGAAGTTCAAATGATAATCAATTTGACGATCCCACAAGCGCATGCTTCGGTGTGCTTGCAAGCTCTTGAAGCAGGCAAACATGTTTATGTTGAGAAGCCATTTGCAGTTACTCGTGAAGAGGCGCAGCAGGTACTTGAGCTTGCTGAGAAAAAAGGTCTTTATGTTGGAAGCGCGCCGGATACATTCCTTGGCGGCGGCATCCAAACGAGCATTAAGCTGCTTGAGGACGGATGGATCGGTACGCCGATTGGCGCGACTGCATTCATGGTGTGCGGCGGGCATGAATCATGGCATCCGGCTCCTGAATTTTATTATCAAAAGGGCGGCGGCCCGATGTTTGATATGGGGCCATACTATTTAACCGCGCTAGTAGCGCTGCTTGGACCAATCACTCGTGTAACGGGTTCGGCACGTATCTCTTTCCCAGAGAGAACGATTACAAGCAAACCGAAATACGGCCAGCAGGTAGAGGTTGAAGTACCAACTCATATCGCTGGAGTGATGGACTTTGCATCTGGTCCAATCGGAACATTGCTCACGAGCTTTGATGTGAAAGGCGGCTCAACGCTTCCTCGAATCGAAATATACGGCAGCGCGGGCACACTTCTTGTTCCAGATCCTAACGGGTTTGGCGGACAAATTAAAATTTGGCGTGCGGGCTCAAATGAATGGTCAGATATTCCGCTTGCTTACGGATACACAGAGAACGCTCGTGGTGTCGGTGCAGCAGACATGGCCAAAGCGATTCAAACCGGTCGTAAGCATCGCGCTAATGGCGAGCTTGCTTATCATGTACTCGAAGCTATGCATGGCTTCCATGACGCGTCAGAACAAGGCATGCATTATGTTATGAAGAGCACTTGTGAGCGCCCAGCGCCATTGCCGCTTGGTTTGCAGCCATTCTGCTTGGATTAATAAAGGCTGAAGAGCATTAACGGCTAGAATGTAAAGTCATTAATAAATAACTTAAAAAAAGAGCTGTCCCAAAAGTAGATGTATCTACGATTGGAACAGCTCTTGCTTTGTTTTTGTTGGAACTTAGGCCGGACGATGTCCTCACCTTATCCAACGTATTGCTTACGAACCTAGTAGGTCTTATTTAAACGATTCGTAATGGATTTAAATTTTAACGAACTCCAGAATCGTTATTTCGAGTAAAACAGCTCGGAACACCATGTAAATCATGATATAACGTTTATCAGGTTCGTTAAAATGAAAGAAGAGTCGTTTTCTGCATAATAAGCATGATACGGCTCGTTAGAGAAATGATTAAGGTATTATGCAATGCCGGCGAGACCAATAATTGAATCCGCCGGGAATAGCCTTTGATGCGCTATTTTTTCATGCTCTCCAACATTTTGTCCAAAGTGAGCTATTGATCCATCGATCTGAATACTTTTGAGACAGCTTCTTTCGAATGTTGGCTATTATTTTATCCAAGCTGCAATCTTGTCAGGATTTTGCTCAACCCATGCTTTGGCAGCTGCTTCTGGCGTCTCGCCTTCTTGGATTTTGATCATAACGGAAGCCATATCATCTGGCGTCCAATTAAACTGATCGAGGAATGCATAAGCTTCAGGCAGATCATCCTTTAGTCCTTGACGGGCGATTGTATGAATTTGTTCATCTCCGCCATATACATTTTTAGGATCTGCCAAATATTTGAGCTCCATCTTGGCGAACATCCAGTGCGGTGTCCAGCCTGTCACAACAATCGGCTCTTTGTTAGCATAAGCCTTCTCAAGCTGCTGAGTCATCGCTGCAGAGGAACTCTCAAGCAGCTTCCATTTATCTCGCAGATTATATTGATCTAATACTTTCTCTGTCGACATCATGAGACCAGCACCCGGCTCAATACCGATAATCGTATGATCTACTTCAGCGCCAACGGCATCGTTAAGCTCATCAATGCTGTTAACATCCATATATTTAGGAACGACTAGACCAATTTTTGTTCCTTCAAGATTTGGTCCTAGATCATCAAATTTACCGTTATATTTTTCGATGTACGATGCATGTGTGGTAGGAAGCCATGCAGCTACCATCGCATCTGCACTGCCGTCAGAAATACCAGCCCACATAGGCCCCGCATCAACTTGCATCATATCAACTTTGTAATTAAGCTTCTGCTCAAGTACTTCCTTCACAACATACGTGCTCGCTATCTCAGAATCCCAAGCCACGTAAGCAAGCGTTACTTTTTTCTTTGCGCCTTCATTGTTCGAAGAGCATCCAGCGACTAAAGCCATGGTCATAACAGCAGCAACAATTACACTCATTTTATTAAATTTCAAAAAATCACTCCTTAAAGTTTGCGCAGCAAACTAACATCGAAAGCATACGCTTTAATTTTGCGCAGCAAAATACTTCGAAAGCATACGCTTAAAGTTTGCGCAGCAAACTAACATCGAAAGCATACGCTCAAATTTAACGCAGCAAACTAGCATTGAGCATGCGCTTAACGTTTAAAAATTAGTTTAAGTGGTTTTGCTTTTACGAATAATTTGTTGGGTCAGTCGGTCTAAAATAATGGCTAATATAACAATAGCAAGACCAGCTTCAAACCCAACGCCGGTATTTCCTTGCGTCACTGCACGATATACATAAGCTCCTACACCTTGAGCACCAATCATGGATGCAATGACGACCATCGATAGTGACAACATAATGGTCTGGTTAATGCCGGCCATAATGGTTGGCATGGCAATAGGAAGCTGCAGCTTGAACAATTTTTGCGTTGGCGTAGAGCCGAAGGCATCTGCTGCTTCTACTAATTCGGCAGGGACTTGGCGAATGCCAAGATTCGTTAATCGTATCGTTGGCGGGATTGCAAAAATAATCGAAGAAATCACGCCAGGAACAACACCCAAGGAGAAAAACGTTACAGCTGGGAGCAAATAAACGAAGGCTGGCATCGTCTGCATAAGATCAAGCAATGGTGTAATGATTTTTTGGAAATTGGTGTAGCGAGCACACAAAATTCCAATAGGAACACCAATCAGCACGGATATGAAAGCTGCAGTCAAAACGAGGGCTAGTGTCTGCATCGTTTGGCTCCATAAGCCGAGGTTTTCTATAATTAACAATCCGATAAGTGTGAATATTCCCATTTTCCACTTGCCGATAAGCCAAGCCAAAATAGTGAATATCAAAATAAGCACTAGCGCCGGAAACCAATTGAGAGCGACATCCAAGCCATTTACAGTTTCGCCGACAACTGTGCGTATTAATTTGAAAAAAGGGTCGAAATGAGCTTCAAACCAAGCTTCCAGCCATTCGATCCAGTCAGCTAATGGGATTTTAGGTAGATTCAATACGTTCACCAGCCTCTAATACGGAATTTCCAGCTAATGCGGCTAGAACCGCGCCCTTGATGACGATGCCTTTAAGGCGCCCGTTTGCATCAATAATGGAAATGGGGAATTTCGAATTACTCATTAATTCAAACAACTCATTAAGCAGCGTATCCGGCTGTGCGAATGGTGCTTCTCGCTCCATTGCATCTTCAAGCTTTTGGCCGTTTTTAATTGCATTCGCTGCTTCTTCTGCCGTTATAACGCCAAGCAGGCGCATACCTTTGTCGACAACGTAAAGGCTCGATACTCCGCGGTCACGCATAAATTGCAAAGCAACACGCGGACCTTTCTCGATGGTTATCGTTTCAGGTTTAATCATGACATGTGATGCTGTAAATACTTTGGATAAATCAACGTCCTCGACGAAACGCTCAACATATTTGTTCGCTGGCTGCATCAATATTTCTTCAGGTGATCCAATTTGCACGATGCTTCCGTCCTTCATCAAAGCGATTTGATCACCGATCCGCAGTGCTTCGTTTAAGTCATGGGTAATGAAAACAATTGTTTTCTTCATTTTGGATTGAAGCTCAAGCAGCTCATCCTGCATATCCTTCCGAATTAAAGGATCGAGTGCGCCAAATGCTTCATCCATAAGCAGAACATCCGGATCGTTAGCAAGTCCTCTTGCGAGACCAACGCGCTGCTGCATACCGCCGCTTAATTGGTCAGGATAGCTGTCTGCCCATCCTTTCAATCCAACAAGCTCTAGCGAATGCATCGCCATTTCTCTGCGTTTTTTCTTATCGATGCCCTGTACCTCTAGTCCATATTCAATGTTTTGAATAACGGTGCGATGCGGAAACAGTGCGAACTTCTGAAATACCATACCTACATTTTTTCTTCTAAATTGCCGCAGCTGCTCTGGTGACATCTTAAGTACATCTGTCCCGTTAAACAGGACTTGACCTAAAGTAGGTTCAATTAATCGATTGAGTAGACGTACAAGTGTCGACTTGCCGCTACCGGACAAGCCCATAATAACAAATATTTGTCCCTCTTCAATCGAGAAATTGGCTTGGTTCACCCCAACCGTAAGCTTTGTTTCTGCAAAAATTTTCTCTTTAGACCATCCTTTATCCAGCAGCGGGATCGCCTTTTTCGGATCTGTTCCGAAAATTTTGGTCAGCCTCTTGGCTTCTATAATCGCCATGTTGTGCCCCCTTTGGAATATTTCGACTCCCATAAGTTTAGTTGGTTATGTTTGTTATGGTCAAAAGGCGTGAGACTCTGTATACTACGTACAGTTATAACTTTACGAACTTTATATACTGTATACTCTGAATAACTCCCTTTTTCGTATCAAACGTGTTCTTTACATATGGATGGTCATTTGATTACAATAATTGATGTAAGAATGATAGGGGGAAAGACACTCCTCAGGAGGAACGACATGAATGAGCTTGCAGCATTAACAGATGAGCAGCTAACCAAGCTGCATAAAGCAAGGCGCCGCGTCATTGAATCAATTGGTGAGAACATGGATTTGTACGGCATTACGTTATCCATTGGTCATTTGTACGGCAATATGTACTTTAATCGTGAGCCAGTTACACTTGATGAGATGAGCCAGACGATGGGCATGAGCAAGACTTCAATGAGTACTGGCATGCGTACGCTGCATGATCTGAAGATGATAAATAAAGTATGGGGTAAAGGCTCAAGAAAAGACTTATATGAAGTAGAGCTGAACTGGCATCAAAACTTTACGGACTACTTCTCCATTAAATGGAGAAAAGCTGTCGAGCAAAATATGAGTGCCCTAAACCGATCAATGAAGGAAATCGATGCTCTAAAGCTTCAATACGAAAGCGAACAAGCTTTCCTTGATGTGCTTGATAATGATACACAAAAGATTGATGAGGCTTTAAAATATTACAAATGGCTGGATCGTTTAATCGATTCTTTTGAAAATGGAGATATTTACAAGCTAATACCTCTTGAAGAATAAAATGAGAAACGAAAGGCGACGACTCTTGCCTTTATTATGCTTCAAAGCCGCGAGGAATTATTCTTGCGGTTTTTTTGCTTGTTTCGAGCATAATATAGAGGCTTTAGATCTGTATAAAAGAGGAATTAATGTATTTTTTACAAATATCAAGGATCTAACTCCTAGGTATGTTTTTCTAAGTAAAATATGGTAAAATCATTACAATCATTTTAGAGCGGGGGAAGTGTATATCGATGGATAATCGCTTGAGAGCCAGCACTGAGCCTATGATCATTACGAACGGAAAGATCGTTTTGCCTGGCCAAATGGCTGACGGGGCAATTGCTATTAACGATGGGCGAATAACTGCTGTGCTGCACGATGAACTCGCAATCAGCAATTGGATAAAGCTGCACCCCCAGTCTATAAACATAGATGCGAAGCAGCAATACATACTTCCAGGTCTAATTGACATTCATTGCGATGCGATTGAGAAAGAAGTGCAGCCGCGTCCCAATACATTGTTTCCTTTGGATATGGCATTGCTGGAGTTTGAACGGAAGCTTCCGGTGCATGGCATAACTACGATGTATCATTCATTATCGCTTGGGGTAGGGCTTAGTCTGCGTGGAGATCATTTGCTAACGGGGATGATTGAGCATATTAACAGCTATCGCAATAAACGATCGATGATTCGCAATCGTATACATTTGCGCTTTGAGGTTTCACATCTGGCAGGTATGCCCATTGTAGAAAGGTTTTTGAATGAGAAAGCGATTGATTATTTATCGTTTATGGATCATTCACCCGGGCAAGGCCAATATCGTGAACCCGGCTCATTTGAGCGTTATGTAATGAAGAATCAGGGTGTAGGCGTTGTAGAGGTACGTGCAATTGTTGATAATCTCATTCAGCAAAGGCAACTGGTAAACGGTGGCCATTTGAAGAATTTGAGCAAACTAGCAGCTAAAGCTGGCATAGCCGTTGCCTCACATGACGATGATTCGGTGGAGAAGGTAGATGAGTCGCTTGATTATGGGGTTTCTGTCTGTGAGTTTCCAATTAATATGGTTACGGCAAAATATGCTTCTAATCGAGGGCTTCATGTTTGTGTAGGTGCTCCTAATGTTGTAAGAGGCGCGTCTCATGACAACAATTTAAAGGCGGTTGACGCAATTGCTGCTGGTGCTGCCCATATTTTATGCTCAGACTACCATCCATCTTCTATGCTGGCAGCTGTGTTTAAGCTTGCAGATGAAGGGATTGCCGCTTTGCCAGCTGCGGTACGGATGGTCTCATTACATCCAGCGCAGGCATTGGGCGTGGATGGTGACATTGGTTCCATAGAGCTTGGCAAAGCAGCGGATTTAATTATTGTGGATCGTTATGATGGCCTGCCTTGGGTAACAGCTACCATTATCGGAGGCCAAATTGTTTATTCTGCAGCTGTGCGTTACTGAGACGGATTAGCATGCTCAGAATGATGAAGATGCCTATATAAGGAATCAACCATTCGCTCTTGCTCTAGCTCAGTGGATTGCTGCCAGATCATCTCAAAAAGTACACCAAGCCCCGGCAAAGCACGCTCATCCGAGCCAATTGAGTCTTCAATGACTTCTGATAGATCTTTCGCAGAGTTATCCTGCACACGCATAACGATTGCTTGACGCAGATCAATTTCTTTCAAACTAAACAGCCTCCTGCCCATTGGGATTTACTTATTTACTATGTCCAGTGCATGCTTCTTTCATCCGAATGAGCAAGCTATGGTATACTGTCTAAATAACTGCAGCAATCATCCGCGTAAGGAGGATTATGTATCGATGGCAAAGAAGCAATACGCAGTAATTGGAATGGGGCGTTTTGGCTCCAGCATTGCAAAAGCTTTGACAGATATGGGCTTTGAGGTATTAGCTATTGACTCGAACGAACAGCGAGTACAAGAAGTCGTTAATTTTGTAACTCATGCAGTATCCGCTGATTCAACGGATGAGGAAGCGCTTCGAGCGCTCGGTATTCGGAATTTTGATGTTGTCGTCGTTGCCATAGGACAAGACATTCAGTCAAGCATTTTGACGACGCTCATTTTGAAGGATTTAGGAGTAAAAACGTTAATCGTCAAAGCTCAAAACGAGCTTCATGGTAAAGTTGTAGGCAAAATTGGTGCCGATAAGGTCGTTTTCCCCGAACGGGATATGGGGCTGCGCGTTGCACATCATCTTGTGTCGCCTAACATTCTTGATTATATCGAGATATCAGACGATTACAGCATCATTGAAATTAAAGCTCCCGAGCCAATGATTGGACAAAGCTTGAAGAAGCTCGATATTAGGGCGAAGTATAAATGTAATGTTATGGCTATCAAAACAGGCTCTACCATGAACATCGCTCCATATGCGGACGATTTAATTGGCAGGGATGATATTCTTGTTATTGTAGGTAAAAACTCAGATCTAACAAATTTAGAAATTGCATATTCGGAAGGTTAAATCAAACGATGAATGAAAATTTTGATTCTTTGCTATCATCTGTACAAAATGACAGAGTCAAGCAGTGGGCATCGCTGCTAGACAAAAAATACCGTGATCGCAGCGGCCAATTTCTGATTGAAGGCGTTCATCTCGTATTGGAAGCGCTGAGAGGTACAGCTAAAGTAACGACGATTGTTTATGATGCAGAACGTGGTATTCCCGCAGAGCTTAAGCTGGAGCGAGAAACGAATGATACGGAGGCAACACTCGGTTTGGAGTGGGTTCAAGCTTCACGATCGGTCATGTCAAAATGCACAGGAACGGATACGCCTCCGCCTGTATTTGCTATTTTGTCAAAGCTGTCCGTACATAAAGAGGCATTATATCGCAAAAACGGGCTTGTCGTTGTGCTTGACGGCGTACGAGATCCTGGAAATGCGGGAACGATCATCCGCAGCGCGGATGCGGTTGGCGCAGATGCTGTTATTTTGGGCAAAGGCTGCGTGGACCTCTACAATCCGAAAACCGTAAGATCTACAATGGGTTCTTTATTCCATCTGCCTATTATAGAAGCGGATTTAAAAGAACTTCTGCCCGAAGCGAAAGAAAAAGGCATGAAGCTTATTGGGACAAGCCTACAAGCAGAGCATACCTGCTATGGCTACGACTGGACACAGTCAACATGGCTGCTGATGGGCAGCGAATCAGAAGGGCTGTCTCCTGAAGTTCGCGCACTCATGGATGAAACGGTCATTATTCCGATGGTTGGACAAGCAGAGTCGTTAAATGTAGCGATGGCAGCAACGGTTTTGCTGTACGAAAGCTTGCGTCAGCGGGCTTACAACAAATAAATATCGAGATCAAAAAAAGGCTGTTACAAGGTTATTTCCTTGTGACAGCCTCTCGTTTTTCACGCTAGCTTATTGGATAACTCCGCAAGCGATACGATTGCCAGAATTTCCGGATGGATCGGTAACATAATCATCTTCTTTTTCATGGATGATAATGGATGTGCCGCCGTCCTTTAATAAGGAATTTGGTTTGCCTTTCAAGAGCGTCACATCGCTGCTTACGATATCAGCCTTTACTTTGCCGTCGGCATCTACCGTAATATTGGGGAGGTCTCCGTTATGGTAGCCTTTTGGATTGTTAAAGCCATGCTGCTTATTCACTGGATTGAAATGAGCTTCAGCTGTTTTGAAATCAGGAGTATCACATTTGCCCACGCTGTGAAAGTGAATACCATGCTTGCCTGGAGGAAGCTTCTCCGCTTCAATGTGCAAATATACTTTGTCAGCTTTTTGGGTGAGCTGAGCGGATCCAATATGTTGGCCTTCGCTGTTAATTATAGTGACAAGTACTCCAGCAGGTTCAGCATTTGGAGTTGGATGTGCTAATACAATTCCAAATGTTTGGGTCAGGAATAGCAAACAGACTAACATAGATATTTTTCTCATCGTATTCTCCCATTCATCATGTTTTTGTTTTTGACCGCATAGAAAACGGCAATATGTTTATAGTGTGCAAAACGATTACTTTTATACATAAAAATCCAGCTGGAGGAATGAGTATGAATATTAGAAGGTTCCTTGAAGAGGATATTAGTGAGGTTGTTTCCCTATTCTATGAAACGGTGCATGAAGTAAACAAACAACATTATTCAAAAGATCAGCTTAACGCTTGGGCTCCACTAGATGAGACAGACCAAAAAATCGAAGCTTGGAAGGAATCCATGGTTCGAAATATTACTTTTATCGCTGAGAACAGCGGTCAAATTGTAGGATTTGCTGATATGACATATGGAGGGGAACTGGATCGAATGTATGTCCATAAGGATTATCAGAGAAGAGGCGTAGCTTCAGCCCTATTGAAAAAAATTGAAGCTGAAGCTGGTCGACTAGGGGTAAATGAGATAAAAACAGATGCGAGCATAACAGCAAAACCATTTTTTGAACGTCATGAATACCGGGAAGTCGAGTCACAAGTTGTGGAACGGAGAGGTGTGAAATTAAACAATTTTAAAATGATCAAAAAGCTGTAAAACTACTCATACGAAGAAGAATACTATGTAGCTGCTGCGTTTGTCGCAGCCTTCTGAATGCTATGAACACCCATCACGACTGCAATAAGCTCATAGCTATTAAGCACGGTTGAGAGATTGTGGAGACGGAAGGCTCCCGACTGGAGCCAAGTGCTCGTTTTTTCAAAGGAAGCAACCTCTTTCCCTGACGTATCCATGATCGAATAAACATAAGAGAAGGCAGGAGATTCAATTTGAAAAAGACCACGCTCCCCAGCGTCGTATTCATATCGTTTGCTGAAAAAAGTAAATCTGGTTCTCAGCACACCAATGATTGAATCTGCGGCGTCACGAACTTCCCATTTACTAGAGAAAAGACGGAATTTTCCACTGTAGAGGAGTCTAAGGTCGGATTCATAAACAGAAAGCATCGCACTGAACATGCTTTGTAAGTCTATAGTTCCAGCAGAGGCTCCATTTGCATCCATAATCGTTGTTTCTCCAGCATTAAAGAAGTTGCCTTTAAAATAAAGCTCCACTTGAATACCACCTTTCCGTTTAATAATAAGGAATGTACGGCTAGCCAAATATATTTTTTACAAACGGAGTTACGGGCATATCTATTAAATCACGCATAGGAATCCACTTTGCGCCTAACGAGTCTTGACCATCGCCATCCGTTCTTAAATTAAATGTATCATCTACTAGTTTTACATCATAAATAATGCCGATATGATGCATCTCTTCTAATTTATCCGCTTTAAAGGGCCAGATCAGCGTATATGACAATGTCGTTTTGATGGTGCCAGTTAACGCTGAAATTCCTGTCTCTTCTTCAAACTCTCTAATGAGTGTTTGATAAGGCTCTTCTCCAAATTCAATCGACCCTCCTGGGAAATCCCACTTCCCTGTATGCGGCCCTCTGCCTTTTTTGATGAGCAATACTTTATCGTCTTTCTTCAAGATGCCGTAACCCCAAGATGTGTAAATCTATCCATATATAAGCCTCCTTCACAATGTCATCTTCGACATCATGTACGCTTACTCCTTGTAAATACAAAATTTGGTTTGGCTATTGCAAGAATACTTGCCCTTATGTTATTTTAAAAGGAATGAATGAAAGGGAGGTGAAGTAGGTGAATCACGAAATGGTCAATAACCGTATTAGCCAGCTGCCGATTGCTATGGCTGGCATTGTTCATACATTTTCCGCGAACGGGAGAGGTCTGTCCAATTATGCTCATACGATTAAACCATTCGCGAGAAGACGCCTACTTTAACCACTACGGATAGCTTTACCATCCGAAGGGTCGCAGGCTTGTTGCTGCGGCTCTTTTTTTGTTGTGTTTAAGAGTCAGGGTCTTCATCTAACAGGAGGCTCTTCACATGATTATTGTTAATATACAGGAAATAAAGAAATACCACGCCGCGAATCTGATATTTGATGGACTTACGCTGCAAATACAAGCAGGCGAAAAGATCGGGTTGATTGGCCGCAACGGAAGCGGAAAATCGACATTGCTTCGCCTAATTTCAGGTCATGATCAGGTAGATGAGGGAATGCTTACAGTACAGAAGGAGCTGGTAATCGGATATTTGCCGCAGACACCTGCCGAATTTGATAAGCTGACCGTGTATGAAGTTTTGGCTTATGGCTATCAAGACTTAATGGCGTGCAAGCATCAGATGACGCAGATGGAAATAGAGATGTCGAGTCCGCAAATGCTTGCTGATTCAGCTGCTTTAGAGCGTTTGCTGAAAACATACTCGCTGGCTCAGGAAAGGTTCGAGAGAAGCGGCGGTTATGAGATGGATACGGCAATTGAGCAGGTCGCAACGGGCTTGCGTATCGACCGAGCTGTTTATTCACGAAGCTTTGGCAGCCTGTCCGGCGGTGAGAAAACGCGGATTGCACTTGCCTCCCAGTTGATTGTCCGACCGGCTTTGCTGCTGCTTGATGAACCTACGAATCATCTGGATTTGCGGGGGATGGAGTGGCTGGAGCAATTTATTCAGCAGTATGATGGCGCATGTGTCATCGTATCGCATGATCGTTATTTTCTTGATGAGGTGTGCTCCAAAATAATTGAGCTTGAGGATGGTACAGCACAAACCTTTCTTACAAACTATAGCGGATATGTGAAGGAGAAAGAGGAGCTTCTCTTGCAGCAGTTTGCGAATTTTCAAGAGCAGCAGAAACAGATAAAGAAGATGAAGGAAACGATTAAGCGCTTGGAGGAATGGGGGCGTATCGGCGACAATGAGAAGTTTTTTAAACGCGCCGCTTCCATGCGCAAAGCTTTGGAAAAGTTGGAAATGATTAAACGACCGGTTCTTGATCCGAAGACCGCTGATTTCGAGCTTACAGCGCTTGATCGCTCTGGACGTAAGGCGATTACCTTTGAGAATGTAACTAAACAATTCGGTGATCGGGTTATTTTGGATAAAGCTGAGGGCAGCTTATTCTATGGTGAGAAGGTTGTGCTGGTCGGGGACAATGGCTCAGGCAAAACGACGTTGTTTAAGATGCTGCTTGGCGAGCTTCAGCCAGATGATGGACAGCTAGTCCTAGGAGCCCGTCTTCATATCGGCTATTTGGCTCAAGAAGAGAAGGTTGACGATAAGCAGCTCAGCGTACTTGAATTTTTTAAAACGGAGGGCGGTTTAGAGGAAGGCGAGGCAAGGAATATACTGGCCAGCTATTTGTTTTATGGAACGGATGTATTTAAACCACTTCATTTGCTGTCAGGCGGGGAATGGTCACGACTTCGCCTCGCGCTGCTTATTCGCAAAAAACCGAATTTATTGCTGCTGGATGAACCAACGAATCATCTTGATGTCAGCTCCCGCGAGGCGCTGGAGGAAGCATTGGAAAACTATGATGGAACGGTGCTGGCGATCTCGCATGATCGATATTTTATCAATCGGCTGGCTGAACGAGTTTGGGAGCTTAATGAGGGAGCCATTCACACTTACTTGGGCAATTACGATGACTTTAAGTCGAAGCGGAAGCCTTATAAAACGAACGAGAACAATGTTACCGTTAAAACAGATCATGTTGTGCGAGATCCGAGGCAATTAGCTGAGCATACCAAGCCGAAACATGGTGGAAGAGTGGAGCGTACGAAGGAACAGCTGGAACAAGAGATCGCGAGGCTTGAAGCTAGTCTGCTAGAGGGCAATATGGAAATGGAGCAAATCGCGGCAATGGGTGATCCAGCTGCGCTTGAATCCATTTGGAATATGCAGGAGGAGCGCCAAAAGCAGCTGGATCAGCTAATGGAAGTATGGTTGGAACTATAATTCATAAAATGCCGTTATGCTAATATAACATGCTGTTATGTGTAACCCATGGTGTGATTCTTGTTTTGTAATGGTTGTAGTACACCATTTTACGAGAATCTCCCTTGGGTTATTTCTTTTTCTATGTGCAGCTAGCTGCGTTCACGATTATAGTCGCTAGACGTATTGTTAATCAAAGTTACGGGTTGTATGATTATTTTGCTATATAAATAAGGATAAGTAGGTGGAAAATGGTAATAAAGGAAAGAAGGTTTATCTCGAATATATTACTTGTGAGTATGATATTGTGCAGTGTTTTAACGAATTCCGGCTGTACTGCAGCCACTAGCGAAAATAAAGCATTGTCCTCGAAAGCTCTTCCAGCAGCGCGTGTGGAAAAAATGACGATGAATAGTGAAGCATTACATAAAGATATGAAACTGCAAGTTTATTTACCTGCTGGATATACGGAAACCGTTGACTATCCTGTCCTTTATTTGCTGCATGGTCGAGGAGGTAATGAGAAAACGTGGAATAAAGATATGAGCTTGTCCGATAAGGCGACTCAATTGATCAAGCTCCAGAAAATCAAGCCATTAATTATAGTTATGCCTCAGTATGACAACAGTTACGGTACGAATTACGCTGATCAAACGTATTCCAAGGATGGACGTCAATACGGGCGATATGAGGATTACTTGACCAAGGATTTGATCGGTTATGTGGATTCCCATTACAGTACGATCGCCGATAGAGAAGGTCGATATATTGGAGGACTCTCTATGGGCGGTTTTGCAGCGTTGTTTTTAGCATTTACGCACCCGGATTTATTCAGCAAAAGTGGTGGACATAGTCCAGCCATGTTTATGGACTCTACAGAGAAGTTAGGCTGGTTATTCAAAGATGAAGAAATGAGAAAGCAGACAGATCCGCTTTATCTTGTAGATCAGCTGGAATTGAAAAATCTAAAGGTTTATTTGGATTATGGTAATAAAGATATGATGCATGTTATTAATTCTACCGATCAATTATATGCAAAGCTTAAAGCAAAGGGCATTGATGTACAATTTCATACCTCATCTGGCGGCCATGATCGTAATTATTGGAAAGCGAATACAGATCAATATTTAATGTTTTATGCTGGATTTTAAGATAGCTGTACAGGACTTGATTTTGAAAAAGCCAACCGATATGAACTGCACCCCAATTGTTAGACACCATCTAACATTGGAGGTGCAGTTTTTCTATGAAAAAATTCAGTCCAGATACAAAAATACAAGCAGTCACGCGTTATTTAAATGGAGTGGAAAGCCTTAATACGGTTGCGAAATCATATCGTAT